>JAZSEQ010000058.1:0-5689 GCA_045531765.1 Candidatus Cryptobacteroides sp.
CCTGCCGGGCATACCGGGCATGTATCTGAGCAGTGTCTCTGTGATGCATTATGACAAGAATTCAAAAGGCGTGCGGTATGCGATACAGGAAGGTTGTGAGGGTAATGAAGGAAACAGAAAACTCTCAGGCTATTTCGCATCCGGAAAGGAATGTGTGTTCAACATGCCTGTTGTAATCGATGAAACCACATCTTTGGAATCAGAGGCGGGCAAGTCATACGTAATCCAGGTTCGGGATCCCGGTGGCTATATAACCAAGATCAAGGTTGTCTACACCAAGACCAAGCCCACCGGTGAGCCTGTCGTCGAAGAAAAGCTTTTTGAGCCGGTGCAGAACAGGACGCCTGCAAGCAATGTCAATATGAATGATTTCCTCCTCGGAGGCTTGAAGACAAATTCTGCGAATGTTTCATCTGACGTGATTTATCTTGAAGAGACCTCTCTTGAGGGTAAGTTCCTGAAATATTCTTCGACCGACAGCGATATTGTGGTCGATGTGTATTACGGAAATGATGTCGACGATATTGCTCTTGCCACAGCCGGATACAACACAGACAGTTACGCTGTTCCGACGATAAAGACTAGCAAAGGTTATTACGTCAACGGAGCTCCTAAAGGTCCGATAATCATGGTGGAGGATTATAAGTACATGGGTCTTGTGTTCTCAAGCAAGAGCGGAAAGGACCTTACAGCGGAGCAGGTGAAATTAGCCGTGTCTTTTTCTGCTTTGACGACAGCTCCTACAGATATTACAGACAGTTTCGGTACAATTGTACAGTATCAGATAACACAGACCGGTTTGGGCGAGCAGAGAACCAACAGGTCGAGTTTCAATACACCGGTAAATATCCCGTCAAAAAATCCTATCTATGTGACCCTCCCGCGCACTAAGTATTATCAGTGGTCGACCCGGGACGGAAATGCAGCGGACAATCTGAGCAATAACAATTACTGGTTTGCTCCCGGCTGCGCCTTCAAGCCTAATGATGCGTATATGATGATGAGCTTCTCGATTGCCGGGAAGGGATATGACAATACCGGCAGCAGTTCGTATAGTGATATACTGGCAGCAGAGCTGGAATCAGCCCGGACTGACGGTTTGCTTGTAGTCTATGAAATAACGGATGCGGATGCTGTCACTTCTGTTCTTGCAGACGGATATGCGCGATAGATACCTTAATCTTTAAGAGTCTTGAACTGAAACAAAGCCTAAATAGGACACCATGAAACTTTCGCACATCTTTACACTTCTGACTGCGGCCGTTCTTTCACTCACCGTCTCTTGTTCCTCAGAAGATATACCGTCCGGGATGAATCCTGATGAAGCTGGGGTCGCCTTTCCGGAAGATATGGTTATTGAACTGGATTTCAACAATCAGGCTCAGCAGTGGCCTTTTGAGGAATCATGTGCCGTAAAGGATGTGCAGCGTGCCGGAGGCGAGAAATATACGTATAAATACAGGTGGACTGCAGATGGAACAGAACACTCCGTCAATCTTCCTTTTGTGATTAGCAGAGGCAGGTACAGGAACAGCAATAATTCGAATTATACCTTTATCGCTCCGTCTAACATTACGGGCAGGATACTGAACTTTTCAGCCGACAGTGCATGGATAAAACTTCCTGCGATAAAAGGGAAGAGGTTGAAGAAAGTGACCATATGGCATGACGGGGCTTATGCCGAGCGCAGGTTCCGGGTCCAGAGCGATATTTCTTCCCGGCCGGAATTTGTTGTGTTGTCTGATGCCGTCAAGGCAGAGGAGTATGGAACTCCGGTTGAGATGTCGGTTGAACTGGCGGAGAGTCTGGAAGGTTGGCCGTATGTCGTCAAACTCACAGAGGCAGGCAATTTCAGAATGTTCAGAATGGAACTTATATATGCGGATGCTCCGCAGGCGGCGGGAAAGAAGATCAGGGTCGGCATAATGGGAGATTCCATATCAACTTTTGCAGGAGAATTGTTTGATCAGGAATACCGTCCTCATTATCCGAGATCCCAGGATGCCGGAACAGCCGACGATGTCACATCAGTAAGGCAGACTTGGTGGGGCAAGCTTGTCTATGAACTGATGACAGATGCTGAAATCGATGCAAACAGTTCCATGGGCGGCTCCAAGGTTATATCACAACCGCGTTCAGGCTATGTGTCCACCGACCATCTGTGGGATGCGGGAATGGTGGACAGAGTCTATGACTTCAATACTCCGGACATAATCTTCATACATGGTGGAACAAACGACAGCACTCTGCAATCCGAGCTTGGTGCATTTTCGTGGGACCTCCCCACAAGGGACCTTGATGAGTTCAAGTTCCGAAGTGCCTATGACTCCATGGTGAGGAAACTCATGGAATATTATCCAGAAGCGCAGCTGATTCTGATCATAGGCAATTCGCTGTCAGAAGGATATGTGCAGAGCATTCTGGCGGTGGCCGAGCATTATGGGCTGCCTTGTGTGAACTTTCAGGGAGATGAGATTCCGGCTTGTGCAACTGATAAGGATAGGATACATCCGAATCCGGCAGGTCATGCCTTCATGGCTCAAAAGATATATGAATCCTGCAAGATGACTCTACGACGACATCTCAGTCAGCGAAAGCTTCTCAACTGCAGACAGACGTATAGAAGAATGGAAAGTCGTTGAGTAAATTCCCTTGCTGATTACAATAGTATTTGACTGATATCCATGCCGGATGCGCAGGTCGCGTGTTCGGCTTTTCTTTGTTAATTGGTTTTATAATGTAAAACAGTAATTTGTTTTTGCAAAATAAGATAGGATTTGTTATGTTTGCGGTACATTATGATTAATGCACTGAAACATGAAACGGATTTTATTTGCAATTCTTCTTGCAGTAGCGGTGACCGCTTGTTATGATGATACTGATCTGCGCAATCAGATTGAGAAAAACAAGCAGAGTATTATTGATCTTCAATCTCTGATCGGTCAGCCGGTGGGCTCTCTTCCTGAACTGAAGATTGAAAACGGTCATCTTTATGTGTCATATAACAAAGGCGAAGAATGGGAGGATCTGGGAGCGGTTTCTTCCCCTTCCGAGGAATGTGTGGTAACGGATGCCGTGCTGGGCGAAGATTACCTGATGCTGACTCTTTCTTCCGGCACTCAGATCAAGGTTCCTCTTTATGTGGAGCAGACGCCTGATGCGGGAGAAACTGACGGGGTCAAGAGCTATTATATGGACGAGATAGCAAAGACCAAGGCGTCTCTATATTCTCTTATGAATGAGCCTTGTATAGTTTTTCCTCTTATTACAGATGTCCACTATCTGGCTACTACTTCGCTGCGTCCGGAACTCATCGATGTAACGATGGACAATATGATAGAACTGGCAAAGGATATCCGCTTTGACTGTCTGATATCAATGGGAGATATCGTTCAGGGTACTGACCCGATGGAGGAAACGTCTGCAGAAGTGCGCCATGTGTATGAGCAGTTCAGAAGGCTTGGTGTGCCTTTGTATTCCTGCATAGGAAACCACGATACCAACATCTATTATAAGATAGGAGATGTGTTCCAGAAAGATCATGTATTCACTCTGGGCCAGTTGTATAATCTGTATATGAGGGATATCTGCGGAGTCTACTATGATATGGCTTCGAGCGGAACCAACTACTACAAGGATTTTCCGGAGTTCAACACCAGATTCATCTTCCTGAATTCCAATGAGGGGGATACCTATGGGCATAGTGATGAAACTCTCGCATGGTTCAGACAGGCAATGGACAGCGAACGTGAGACTTACATATTCTCGCACAGAAAGTGTTCGGCCACATCGACCTATCACAATGATGCCGCTATGGCGGAAATTATAAAGAACTCGGAGAACTTCAGGATGTTTTTCTATGGCCATGTGCATTATGACTGTGAGTTCGCAACACCTTTTGCACATGAGAGTACTCCTTATCTTGCTTTTGCTCAGAATGCACACAAATGTTATAACCATGAATTGAAGGATACGGCCCCTGCTGAAGCGGTCATTCCGAAAAGGGTGGTTGATACGGTGGATGAAGACTGTTTTGACATTGTAGTCATCCGTCCGCACTCCCAGAAGGTCAATCTCGTGCGTTTCGGCGCCGGGGTGGACAGGGAGTTCAATCTCAAGACCGGAAGATCGATGGGTGAGTCCGTGGCTTCCACTCTCCCTGAAGAAATCTCCATCGAACTGGATTTCTCGGCAGGATGGCCGTTTGCGGAGCCTGTTGCTGCAAAGGAAGATCAGTTCCACAACGGGGAGCTGTATACCTACACATACACATACGATTATGAGGGGATGACAAAATATTGGGATGTGGAGTTTTACCTTTCCCGCGACAAGATAGACGGATTTGATTATTCGTATGAGGACGGATGTCTCTGCTATAACGCCAATGGATTGACCAACAGCAGTAATTCTTACGGAATCATATCCATACCGTATATCAGAGACAGGTATCTGAAGTCTATTGCCGTTACAAACGGTGCGTCAGAGAGAAAGAGGTTTACAGTGCGTAGAGGATTCAATACGACACCCGGAAAGAAGGATTATACTACATCATCTTATGTAGCTGCGGGTAAAACTCACACATTCACCTTCCCATTGACTGCGTCGGACAATGTCACCCTGATTGCTCCTGGTATGGGAACAGGAGCATCCGGTCTGAAGGATTATGCCCTCAGGATGAGGGATGCCGACACCAAGGTTTCGAAAATCGTATTCACATATTCTACGACCAAACCTGAATAAAACAATAGCACCATGCGAACTATATCTATTCTGCGAAACGGAAAGTTGTTGATATGTGCTTTGCTTTTCTGTCTTGGAGCGGGTCTCTCCGCACAGGACAAAGTCTCTTATTCCTATACGGAAGCCTCTGATCTAACCTTGATAGGGAAGATTATCGAGGACACTTCCAATCCATACCATCGTGTGGATACAGCCATCTATAAGGGGTTTACCCCATCCGAGAACAAACAGGTGCGCATGTCATCCGGCATCGCAGTGGTCTTCAGGACCGATTCCCCTTCAATCGTGGTGAAGACGGCCTATGGTCATACCATATCGCCCAACAATACTAACGGATACAGTGCCAGAGGATACGACCTTTATATCAGGAAGGACGGGCAGTGGCTGTTTGCCGGAGCAGGGACCAATGACCCCAATCGTCCGGACAAAGGCCTTGTCATTGCTGAGAACATGGGACGTGACAGCAAGGAATGTCTTATGTATCTCCCGTTGTATAGCGAGGTCAATTCCGTAAGGATTGGGGTTGAAGAAGGCTCTGTCATAGAGCCTCTGGATAATCCTTTCAGCTACAGGATTGCTGTGTTCGGGTCAAGCTACACTCAGGGCTCGTGTACATCGCGTTCCGGGATGAGCTATCTGGCACAGCTGAGCCGCCGTACGGGACTTCACTTTATGAGTCTGGGCTGCGGTGGCAACTGCCGTCTCCAGTCTTATTTCGCGGATGTGCTTTGCGATGCCCGTGCCGATGCGTTCCTGTTTGATACATTCTCAAATTCAAGTCCGGGTCAGATCCGTGAAAGACTTTTTCCTTTCATCGAAAAGATTCAGAAAGCCCATCCGGGAAAGCCGCTTGTCTTCCAACGGACGATTCGCCGGGAAAGCCGCAACTTTGACGCCAAGGCCAGAAAATGGGAGGAAACCCGTGCCGCTGTCGCTGACAGCATGATGA
>JAZSEQ010000055.1:0-9136 GCA_045531765.1 Candidatus Cryptobacteroides sp.
CTCAGGAGCCATGATGACACCTTCGCTCTTGTAGCCGATGTTCACGATAACCTCTCTCTTGCTGATGGCTGTAACAACGCCCTCAACAACTTCACCCTCAACTACCTTAGAGAGTGTCTGGTTGTACTGCTCAGCGATTTCAGCAACTGAACCGCCGTAAACATCGTCATTCTCGAACGCATCCCAGTCGAAATTCTCTGGAGCGACTGAAGCGTTGAGAACGCTCTTCTTGGTTTCTTCTACTGCTGGAGCTGTCTCCACTTCAGGAGCAACCTCAACAACTGTCTTGTTTTCTTCCATGATTAAATTTTGAAAAACAAACTAGTGGGTTAAACATTATTTATAGTGCCTGACTTTCAGCGGCTTACGATAAAAAAGCACGCTTTCGGCCTAAAAGCGTGCAAAAGTAGGGATAAAATTCGGCATTTCAAAGACTTGTCGCCATTTTTTAGAACTGAACCGCCTTCCAGTTCCACAAAAGGCTTCCGGAAGCATTCACAGTAGGAGTCTGAGCCTTCGAATTTTCAATAAGCGAATGGCGATACACATTATCCTCCACATATTCAGCCAGTTCCCCTAACGTCACCTTGCCTTCTGTCTCCTGAAGCTTCTTGCAGAGGAAATATGTAAACAATCCGTGTCCTTTTTCGTGATAAGGATAGGCGGTCTCATCATTCGAGGATGCCGAAAATACCACCATATTGCCCTTAGGGGCAGCTACATTCGGCTTGATCGCCACACTTCTTGACGCAAGCATCACATCACCGCTCCTTCCCGCACCCGAGAAACAGGCATCAAGGAAAACAGTGGCAGACTTGACAGGGTTCTCGGAAAGACGTGCATACAGCTCACTCAATTTGTAACCCGTCTGAGCATTTCCACCTATTCCATCAACAGGGAGAAGAAACGAATCCTTCGACTTTTCATCAGGGACTCCATGACCGGCATAATAGAATATCAGTCTTGCTTCCCCCTTGAAAGCCTTTGCAACACCTGTAATCCAATCCACCTGCTCCCATACATTCACCAGGGTGGCATCCTTGACAAAACGGATATTCTTTTCCGGGATACCCAAAGTCTTCACGCAGTATTCCTTGAAGGTCTGTCCGTCATTGATGGCATATTCGACAGGAGACACACGGTGATAATTTTCATTTGCGAGAATTACGGCAAAGGTGTTGTCATTTACACGACGGGACTCAGGAACCCCCTGATCCACATCGCTCTTTCCGACAGAAATGGACTTCTTCTTCATCATCTGGCTTCCCCTCTGGATATCATCAGCATTGTAATCGACATCAATCTCATCGAAATTATACTTGATATCCACGCTTGTGAACTCCAGGACTGCCGAATTACTGTATTTATATGAACGTCCGGAAGGAGTCACAAACACAGCCTCCGACAAGCCCAAGCCGTCTCCGGAGACGCAATAGACATCGTGTCTGACCACCTTCCTGAAATTTCTTTCAAAATCCTCCGCTTCAGCGATAGGCACAGGGACAAGCAGGTTGCCGAAGTGTCTGTCATAGACCATGAAGATCTCACCGTCAGCGTCATAATCCCCAAGCCTGAAATCCTGGGAGACATTCTCCTTCTGATACTCCACATAGTTGATTTTAGCGACGGAAAGGAGGGAGTCCACAAGCTTCTCCCTTGAAGAGTCATTTACCCTCTTCTGCCAGGCCGATGTCTTTTCAAACTTTCCTTTCTTCTGCCACCTGTTCACATGGTCCTCAACAAAATGTCTTGCAAAACCGGAAAAACTGCTGAAGACATTATTTCTGTTGCTGTACCACTTTCCGTTCTTGTCCACATAGCCCCTCTGGCCATCGAAGATCACCTCAGCCATACCATCTATGAAATCTCCTGCATCAGAGAACTTATATGGGATGACCTGCTTTCCCTCACGGTCCACATAACCGTACTTCCCGTTCATTGACACGCAAGCAAGACCCTCGGAAAAGACCCCGGCCGTATGGTATTTATATGGAATGACACTCCTGCCTTCCATATCGATATAGCCGTATTTGCCACCGAGCTTTACAGCTGCAAGGCCTTCCATGAAAGGACCTGCATCCTGATATTTCGCGGCTATGACGAAATCATCATAGCTCTTATACCCCCACATATTCCTATGGTTCTGAGAAGGGATATAATCATTGTGGGAATATTCCACCTTTACCTTTGCAAGAATGCCCCTCTTCCCGCTCCAGCAGTTTCCTGAATATTCATTGGAAGCGAATATAAGACAGGCAGCTAACACAAATATTAGTTTCTTCATAGCAACATCAAGTAAGAAATGTTTCATGAAATATCATCAGAAGGAATATGAGACTTTGAGGGCGATATCAGGGTAATCACCATAGTAGGAAAAAGATATGCCATACCACATGGCATGATCAGGGTTTTTCATTCTTGATCTAAGACCCACAGTTAAACCGAAACATCCCGTAGTATCTCCGTCCAAATTTCTTTCAATACCACCTTCAAGCGACATGTACATTGATGTCCTGCTTTTTGAAAATTCAGATATAAAACTTAAACCCATCGGAAAGCTTCCATTGCCGTGAATAAGATTTAAGCCAGTCATCAGTCCCAAATAGAAATGAGGAGAAAAACGGTATCCATACACAATCTGAGTCATCGCAATCCCATTTACGACACCCACTCCCAAAGAAGCGATTCCCATCCACCCCTTGCGCTTTCCGACATTGGGCACTTCCTTTATCTTTGTCACCTCGTGCCCGAAATAATAGAACACATCACCTGCTGCCGTCTGCAACAGATAGTTTCCGTCCTCCTGTTCGGTAAGATATCCGACCATCTCGAGACCATCTTTCAGAGTAAGTCTTGACATGTGGTCGGATGTCTGGGCATTTGCCGCCATCATTACGAGCAGCCCGACAATAATCATCAATAGTTTCTTCATAATATCAATTTCTTTTACTGATTTTCAGATCAATCATCCTGACCACAGATTCATCGTCCTGCATCCTCAGTTTGGAAAGCCATTTCTGAAAGGACTGGAAATCAAGCCTGCGCGGGACCAGTTCCCCGACATAAGAATCCACCGGTCTGAAATATTCATCAGGAGACCACACTACATAGAGCCTGTTGATCTCCACAGGGCCGCTACAGCCCAGAGTATACTCGCTTACTGATTCCGAAGGTATATCCCCGACGGGATTCGCCTTGGAAAAGAACACATGCCTGACTCCACCCTCCACCTTTACGGTCTGCACATCCTGCCGGATATAGGGAAGCAGACAGAATACATCATCGGCTCCGTCATATAGATAAACCGTCAGATATCCATCCGCCGGAGCACAGAAGGAAAGATACATTTCGTCACCATCCTTGAAGTCATTCCCTTCATATCTGTCTTCTGTTCCGTTCCTGAGGACCTTGACGATGGTTTCAGCCCTGGATTCAGACAGTTTACGGATCCTACCGGTCACATGGACTGTCAGGACAATCATCCCTTCCGGGCCGACTTCAGTCCTGTATTCCGGAGTCCCGACAGTCTGCACCCATTCTCCCTTGACCAGACTATTGCTGAGAGAGATCATCTCCACCTCCGAATCAGCGGAAGAATTCTCCACATGCGTAGTAGATGTCGTTGTCATGGCCCTGCCATACGCCTCCTCCAGGATCTGGTCCTGGGCACGTTTCAAAGCAATCATCCTGGCTTCCTCGATAGACTGGGTCGCAGGTACGACATAGGTATAGCTTCCGCTCCTGACTTGGGTCTTCCGAGCCTCCGAGGGAACATCAAATAAACTTAGGAACAACAGCAAGCAAAACAGACGTGCCATACTGCATGGGCTTATTTAATAATGATTTCATCTATCTTTTCATGCAGGGCATCGCCCTTCTTCTGAAGGTCTTCCATGACAGCGACCTTGGCAGCCTGCATCGCCATTTCGGAATTGTAGGCTATAAGGACACGCACTTCCTTTGTCTTCACTTTGGTGTCACGGTAACATTCGACAAGAGTTATCACCTTGCCCAATTTCTGTGACATACTATTGACGCTGGAAGTCACTGACTCTGTAATCGAAGCAGCCTGCTGTTTTGACAGCTGGGAATTTGACAGACTGTTCTGAACGAGCACCTTCATCTCGCTTTGAAGCTTTCCCACCAAGGAGAGTTTTGCAAGTTCCATAGCCTGCATCTTGGCTGCATCATAGTTCTCACCCACCGACATGGCCTCTCCCACTACATATTTCGGATATCCGGACTGATCGAATTCATACTGGAACTGGTATGCCCTGTCGAGCTGCTTGTCCAAGGGAAGACTTCCCGGTGCCACTTTCCATCCTTCCTTTACATACTTTTTTGCTTCTTTTCGAGCTTCCTTACTTGCCTTGTCATTAGTTACAGGCTTGGTAAAAGTCGTAAGTGACTTTTCCCCGCCCCTCGAATGACTTGATTCTTGAGCACACACGGCAAGGATAGAAAGAGACATGCTCACCACAGAAATTATAAACCTTTTCATAGCAGGTATAAAACACCGCGCGACCCCTTGGCGGCATTTGGAAATAAAAGAAAGTGTGGAGTCGAATCGTCTATCTGACAGAAGGTTCTAGCACGACCCAAGCACAAACAGACATTGCAATACCCCACACCTGAATGATATATGCGGGGCATCAGATCATGCCACATATAACCAGACAGATGATGCGAGTGTCACGATCCTTGTGCTGAATGAATTTGCTAGATTCTCTGTCAAGGATAAAAGCGAAACACTTTCATCAACAATATTTAACGCCTTCCACTTTCGGAAAGACGTGCAAATATAGAAAAAATAAAGGAACGATATGCATCTTCACAATAAATATGACACTTCGTCCTTTTCACCTTATACATCTTCAATGTATCGCGCTCAGCCCTGTTTATAACTGACCGGTCGCAGACGTATGTGCCTCAGCATAGATTTCTACAAGCCAGAACAGGAAGCACTCCGGTTGATTTGCATTCCCATCCACTTCCCTTCCCATGGACAGAAGCAATAAAAACGACAATCTATCCATAAAGACAATACCATTCCTGCCAACAGACGCATACTTTTACAGGCCGCCATTTATAACACAATGGCAACCAACGCATTACAGAAACACGCCTTTCACGGCACCCACCTTGAACATGGGTACCGCGATCAAGCACATCGACCTAACCAATTGATATTAGCCACATTACCCCAACACCCATAACCACAGCACCCTTGTCGGAGAACATTTATCAGATTATCGACGCGCCGAAGCTCAGGGAATATGCCCAGAAGTACAGTAAGGACTACATCCTTTAAGACAGGTAACGATATATACTTATCTACACAAAAACGCAACTGTAATAGATACATTTAATGTAAGCGTCTTGTCAGGATCTGATATCATGAGCCGAGCCAGGGATCCTACGGAAGACTTGCACAACTATTATCCACAGGAAGAAAGAACAGTCACTGGACCGATGGGAATCGGTGCCGGACTTTTTCGTATATTTGCATTATCAAGTTAAAGTCATGGCAAGACGCAGAAGAGTGATATTCCACATTGATGTAAACTCGGCATTTCTGAGCTGGACGGCAGTACAGCTGATGCAGAGCGGGCATCAGGACATACGCCTTATCCCATCTGTCGTTTCCGGTGACCCTCATGACAGAAGAAGCATCATCACCGCCGCATCCATTCCTGCAAAGAAACTTGGCATCAAGACTGCCGAACCGGTCAGCATGGCGCTTAGGAAATGTCCGGACCTGATTGTGGTTCAGGGCGATTGGGAATGGTATCGCAAGTGCTCTGAAGGGTTCATCGAAATCTGCCGCAGGTACTCTCCTGTCCTGCAGCAGTTCTCCATCGATGAGTGTTTCATCGACATGACTCTGAGGAATTGGGGAGAGGATCCGGTGGATGTAGCCATAAGGCTGAAGAATGAGGTCAAGGACACTCTCGGATTCACAGTCAATGTCGGAATCGGATCGAATAAGCTGCTGGCCAAGATGGCATCCGAATTCGAGAAGCCGGACAAGGTGCATACCCTATGGGAAGAGGAGGTGCAGGAGAAGATGTGGCCTCTGGAAGTGAGGGAGCTGCTGTGGGTAGGCAGGAAGACAGAGGAGAAGCTGAAGATGTACGGTATTCATACCATCGGTGACTTGGCACAAAGATCTGTCGGCTCCTTGACACGGCTCGTGGGAAGGAAGTTCGCGGAGCAGCTTCATGAGAATGCCAATGGAAGGGATGACTCCCCCGTCGAGACAGAAGTACCTGAAGCCAAGAGCATCAGCGCAGAGAGGACATTCTCCAATGACATAGGCACTGAGAAGGAGATTGACCGGGCACTCTTCAATGTCGCTTGCGTCGTGGCCCATAGGATGCGAAGGGCGGATTTCCACACATCGTGCATTTCCGTATTCATTAAGTACAGAGACTTCTCCGTTGTTCAGAGACAGCACCAGATATCGCAGCCTACGGACATAACGGCCGTCATCCTCAATGAGGCAAGGGCAATGCTACGGGATATCTGGGACGGCGAGTCCCCTATCCGTCAGATAGGACTGGGAGTATCCAGACTGACCCACGAGAAAGCCGTTCAGATGTCACTCTTCGAGGATCCGAAGATGGACTACTACAGGGAATGGGACCGCAAGTTCGACGAGGAAAAGGCACAGAATGAAGATGCCAGAACGCTTGCCTACGAAAGGAAGAAACAGTAAATTTGTACAAACCAGCAACATGAACAATCTCATACACATCAATGCCTGCATGAGAGCAATAAAGATGTCTGAACAGATCTATATCTTCAATCCGGAACACGACCTGTGCATTGCCAACGGGGACGAAAACTTCGTGCCCCCAAGGTCCGCCATGGGATTTGCGAAGGAGAACATAGATCTGTCCGAACATCTGAGGCGGCCGAACAAACAACGCCGGAAGATTATTCCTTGGGGATGGAACCATTCTCTGAAGAAACGGCTCATCAATGAAGGCGTTGATCCGGCCACCCTGCCTTCAGAAGAAGAGCTGCAGTTCATACGCACTTACTCAAGGCGTGAGTTTGCTTTGGATGTGCATTCACGTCTAAACTGTGGAGATGCACTGGTCATCGGACCTGATTACAGAATCGTTGCCACAAGTGTCAATGAGATAGAGGCATTCATATCAGCCAATGGCAGTGCAGTGCTTAAGTCACCGCTGTCAGGCAGCGGGAAAGGAATCCGATTTGTCAGGGAAAGGCTTTCCGAGAGCGACGAAGGATGGTGCAGGAGATCCATTGACAAGCAGGGCTCAGTGATAGTCGAGCGACGGTTTGAGATAATAAAGGAATGTGCCATGCTTTTCGAATGTCATCATGAAGGCATGGATTTCATCGGCTATTCCCTATTCGAATCCAGGAACGGAGCCTACAGCAGAAATATCCTTGCAAGTAACGAGGATATCGAGGATATGATAGCCGGATATATCTCGCGGGACACTCTGACTGCTATCCGCGAAAATCTGGCATCCATTCTTGCGGACACCCTCGTCGGGCATTATGAAGGGTTTCTCGGCATTGACCAGATGATCTGCCAGACTGACTCCCCTGTTTTAGTTCCCGTCTCGGAAATCAATCTCCGGATGACTATGGGGCTCATTGCAAGGAATCAATACGACAAAGGTCGTGATCTGGCAAGACAATTGCATGCATAGCCATATATACAACTGTACAAGCCTATGAAGAAGCAAATGACTCTTTCCACTGACAGAAAGTCAGCATCAGAAGGAGAATATATAGAGATCGGATGGACATGTGATGCTTGTCCGGATTCATTATATCTTGCCATCGATTCAGGATGCACGCAGTACAGCATTGCGGTTTCAGATTCCGGAACGACACGAATTCCTATCCCAAACTCAAAAGGCAGGATGACAATCAAGCTTATAGGTGTGATTTCCGGCAAGAAGGTCACTGAAAGCATTGATATACGCGTAAAGGGTGCCAAGCAAGCTAAACCCAAGACTCCCCTTTCAAACCGAATGAAGCTGCTCGGAGAGAAGATGCAGGCAAAGTGGTATGTCTTCCGTGCTCAGTGCAAGTACTGGTGGCTTTCTCAGAAGAAATGGCAGAAAGCCTTATGGATTGTCCTGCTAGCCTTATGGCTTGGCATGCTGTTCGCCTCATTAGGAGAGAAACCGCAGGTTTCTTATGATCAGGTTCAGACGGCATATATATTTTCATAGTCAGTTTTTGTGTCGTGGTCCTGCTTCGATGAGATTCGAGAGCTGGACTTTTTGTTTAGCTTTGCAGGAATAAAACGACAAAGTTCCGACAACTGCAGTACTTCTACACGTCACGACCACTGTGTCATTTTCCAGCTGAAAATCGTCACAGTGGTGCTGATAATCCTCAGATTTGCGTGTTTTGGGGTACCACTGTGTCGTTTGGGGACTGAAAGTCGTCACAGTGGTACATCATATCAGGTTACGAAGACTTGTCGGAAGGATCTGCCGGAGCATATCTGACCATGATTTCCTCCAAGGACTCATGGGTATGCTCGTTGTCAGTGGAGGTGGAAAAGTAGAAGTAATGACTTACCTACTTGACAAGGATATACAACCTGTCATGGATAAAATTGATGAGTTAGAGAATATTATTCAAAATCTATAATACCCTCAATAGAGAAAGGCAGCTCAGGCATTTACGCTCGGGCTGCCTTGGGAGATAGAGGTTCACGTCATCACGACGCTCCTCAGAGCCGATCGGCTATCAACATAGATGATTTGTAAGTATTATTTCAAATCTTTTTGTGGATGATTTATTATTTATATATTTGCATTTGAATTGCGGATTTTTAAAGAATATCCGCAGTAATATTTCAGATTTTCAGAGAATATCCGCAAAAGATTTATATATGTACGAGAGAATTTTTGATATTGAGAATAGGCTTGACGAGGGTATGTTCCTATTTGGAGCTCGCCAGGTCGGCAAATCCACACTTCTGAAAGAACGATTCCCACAAGCGGTCTACGTAGATCTTCTCAACTCCGACTTAAGGAAACGATTCAAGCAGACGCCTTCACTTTTTAAGGAGATGCTCATAAAATACCCTGCAGAAACTCTAGTGATTGTAGATGAAATCCAGAAAGTTCCGGAA
>JAZSEQ010000052.1:0-9706 GCA_045531765.1 Candidatus Cryptobacteroides sp.
CGGCAAGGCTCTCTTCTGAAATGAACCTGTCCAGATGCTTGAACAGGACAGTGGTCTTGCCTGAGATGTTGATTGCGCTGTCTCGCTTGAGGCTGGCTGTCAGAAGTAGATGAAGTTCCATTTTTGCGGGACGGTCTGTAAGGTTTATTTCATACTCGCTGAAATGTGCCTTAAGCCTCATAATGTCCGCATTGATCTGCTTGCCTGAAGTGCCTTTGGAGTTGGTGTACTTCGCTTTGATGATGGTCTCGTCTGCCCACACTTCAGGGGTTACGCTGTGCCCGATAGTAGAAATCAATTTTGTTCCTTTAACACACATAGACACTCGGATCGGATGTTCTCCGACCTTGTTCGGGCGATTGTCTAGGTAAAATCTTATTGCCATAGTTATTGAGGTTAAAAATTACGCAGAAATTTACGCATAAATTGTAGATGTATTTAGAGAAAAAATTATACATTTGTGTCTCTAACTTACATTTGATTATAAATCATAACACTAAACTATGCAACATAAGGTAATTGATACTAAAGATGTTGTAATCAGATTTGCAGGAGATTCGGGAGACGGTATGCAGCTCACCGGGTCTCTTTTTGCAGATATGTCTGCCATCTTCGGTAATGAATTGTCTACTTTCCCGGATTATCCGGCTGAAATCAGGGCGCCGCACGGCACTGTTTCAGGAGTATCTGGATTCCAGGTCCATATTGGAAGTGAACATGTTACAACTCCAGGTGATTTCTGCGATCTCCTGGTTGCCATGAATCCTGCCGCTCTTAAGGCCAATGCGAAATGGCTGAAGCGTACTGCCATGGTCCTTATCGACTCGGACACCTTCGATGAGGATGGTCTCAAGAGGGCTGGCCTGAAGAATGACCCTATCGCTGAACTGTACATCGAGGACAGGACCATTATTGTGGCTCCGATAACAACCCTGACTCATGAGAGTCTGAAAGACAGCGGACTTGACAGGAAGACCATAGATAAGTGCAAGAACATGTTCACCCTCGGAATGGCATGCTATATTTACAACCGTCCGATGGAGTACATTTTTCAGTATCTGGAGAGGAAGTTCGGCAAGAAGAAGCCTCAGCTTGTGGAACCTAACAAGAAGGTCCTGCAGGATGGATATAATTATGCCGCGAACATTCAGGCGATACCTAATACATATAATATTGAGCCGGCCCACCAGCCTAAGGGACTGTACAGGAACATAACAGGAAACCAGGCTACTGCATGGGGACTTCTGGCTGCAGCTGAGAAGGCAAACCTTCCTCTCTTCTGCGGATCATATCCGATCACCCCTGCGACAGGCATACTTGAGGAACTTGCAGTCCACAAGAGCCTTGGGGCAAAGACACTTCAGGCGGAAGATGAGATAGCAGGTATCTGTACTGCCATAGGTGCGGCATTTGCCGGTAATCTTGCGGTGACCACCACCTCAGGTCCTGGCCTTTCGCTTAAGTCCGAGGCGATGGGACTTGCTGTAATGACGGAACTTCCTCTTGTGATCGTAGATGTCCAGAGGGCAGGTCCATCAACCGGTATTCCTACCAAGACCGAGCAGACAGACCTCAATCAGGCTCTATATGGCCGTAACGGAGAATGTCCGATGGTGGTTATGGCCGCACACTCTCCTGCCGGATGCTTTGATGCCGCATTCAATGCTGCCAAGATAGCTCTTGAGCACATGACCCCGGTCCTGCTGCTTACCGAAGGATTCCTTGGCAACGGCTCGGAACCATGGCATATACCTTCCATGAAGGACTATCCTAAGATTGTTCCTCCTTTTGCACAGCCTAACACACCGTATAAGCCTTTCCAGAGAGATCCCGAGACGTTGGTACGCAGATGGGCGGTTCCAGGTATGGCTGGTTGCGAGCATCGTGTAGGAGGACTTGAGAAGAATCACGACGGAGTCCTTTCTTCGGATCCTCAGAATCATGCGATTATGGTCAGGGAGCGTGCTGAAAAGGTTCAGAGGGTAGCTGACTATATTCCTGAACTTGAGGTGAACGGACCTGAAAAGGGTAAGCTTCTTGTTGTGGGATGGGGAGGTACATTCGGCCATCTTCTTTCTGCCGTTCAGGAAGTACGTGAAGACGGCCTCGACGTGAGCTTTGCACATTTCGACTACATCATGCCTCTTCCAAGAAATACACGTGATGTTCTGGAGAAGTTTGACAGGATCCTGGTTTGCGAGCTGAACAGCGGACATTTCGTGAATTATCTCCGAGGAATCATGCCTCAGTTCAAGTATGAGCAGTATAATAAGGTGCAGGGACAGCCGTTCCTGGTCCAGGAGATTGTTTCGGCCATTAAAAGTAACCTTTAGGAGTCCCTCATCCGAGAATATGCCATCTGCACGTCTTTGTGTGGCCCTTTGGGGCGGTGGCAATCCTCAAAACGATAAAAACATGACATTATGCCAAGATATACATTCAAAGAATTCAAAAGTGACCAGGAAGTGAGATGGTGTCCGGGTTGTGGAGACCATGGCGTGCTCGCGGCTTTGCAGAGAGCTCTTCCTGACGTTACTGAAGCTCTGGGCTACAGCAAGGAACGCTATGTGGTGGTTTCCGGCATCGGCTGTTCTTCCCGCCTTCCTTATTATATGAATACATATGGCTTCCATAGCATCCATGGGCGTGCTACAGCAATTTCTACCGGTATAAAGGTCGCTAATCCGGACCTTACGGTATGGCAGGCATGCGGTGACGGTGATGCACTTGCCATCGGAGGCAACCATTTCATTCATGCCATCAGGAGAAATGTAGACATCAACATCATTCTCTTCAATAATCAGATCTACGGCCTTACAAAAGGCCAGTATTCACCGACCTCACGCTTCGGCGCCATCTCAAAGACATCGCCGTATGGTACTGTCGAGCACCCTTTCAACCCGGGAAGCCTCGTGCTGGGAGCCAAGGGAACTTTCTTTGCACGAAGCCTTGACTCTGAGCTGAAACTGACATCAGAAATCATGCTTTCAGCAGCCAGGCATGACGGTTGTTCTGTGATGGAAATGCTTACAAACTGTGTGATATTCAATGATGGAGCACACAAGCTCATTTCCGACAGGGAGTATCGTGCCGACAGGACGATCGTATTGCGTCATGGTGAAAAGATGATTTTCGGCAGGAACAATGATAAGGGTATAATCCTCGACGGCATGGGACTCAGGGTGGTTACGATAGGGGAGAACGGTGTGACTGAGGACGATATACTCGTACATGACGCCCATTCGGAGAATGTCGGTATCCATATGATGCTTGCAGATATGAAATATCCTGATTTTCCTGTCGCTCTCGGAGTCATCCGTGATGTCAAGGATGTCACTTATGATGACGGTGTGCGCGACCAGGTGGCGGAAGTCAAGGCAAAGTCTAAGATCCAGTGTGTGGACGACCTTCTGCGCAGCGGATCGACATGGGAAGTGAAATAACCACAATTAATAATAAAGTATGAACACTAAAGATTTAATGGCCAAGCTTCAGGCCAAGTACCCTTATGAGAAGGAATATCTCCAGGCGGTACATGAAGTGTTGGAATCTATAGAGGAAGTTTATAACCAGCATCCGGAATTTGAAGATGCGAAGATCGTGGAGCGTATTGTCGAGCCGGAGCGTATCCTTACGTTCAAGGTTACATGGATCGATGACAACGGTGAGGTCCAGACCAACACCGGTTACCGTGTCCAGTTCAATTCTGCCATAGGCCCGTATAAGGGAGGTATCCGTTTCCATCCTTCTGTGAATCTCTCTATCCTCAAGTTCCTCGGTTTCGAGCAGACATTCAAGAATGCCCTCACCACACTTCCTATGGGTGGCGGCAAGGGCGGTTCCGATTTCAACCCACGTGGAAAGTCTGATGCCGAGATCATGCGCTTCTGCCAGGCCTTCATGCTTGAGCTCTGGAAGGTGATCGGCCCGGATCAGGATGTTCCGGCAGGTGACATCGGAGTCGGTGGACGTGAAATCGGATACATGTACGGAATGTACAAGAAGCTGGCACAGCAATACAATACCGGAGTCCTTACTGGCAAGGGCCTGAATTGGGGTGGTTCCATCCTTCGTCCTGAGGCTACAGGTTTCGGCGCAGTTTACTTTGTGCAGCATATGCTTCAGATGGCTGGAAAGGACATCAAAGGCAAGACAATCGCCCTTTCAGGTTTCGGTAACGTAGCTTGGGGAGCTGCTACAAAGGCAACTGAACTCGGTGCCAAGGTAATCGCAATATCTGGTCCGGACGGAGCCATATATGATCCTGAAGGAATGAATGCGGAGAAGATTGCATATATGCTCGAACTCCGTGCTTCAAACAACGACGTTGTCGCTCCTTTCGCAGATAAATTCCCGTCAGCTACATTCTATCCTGGAAAGAAGGCCTGGAGCATCAAGTGCGACATCGCCATGCCATGTGCATTCCAGAATGAAATGACTGGTGCAGATGCTGAGGAACTCCTTGCAAACGGTACATGGCTTGCTGCAGAGGTTTCCAACATGGGATGTACTCCAGAGGCAATTGCAGCATTCCAGAAGGCTGGCATCATGTTCGCTCCCGGTAAGGCTGTGAACGCAGGTGGTGTGGCTACCTCAGGTCTTGAAATGACCCAGAACGCCATGCATATCAGCTGGGGCCCTGCTGAGGTTGATGAGAAGCTCCACAGCATCATGGCCAACATTCACGAGGCTTGTGTGAAATATGGTACTCAGCCTGACGGATACATCAACTATGTGAAAGGTGCCAATATTGCAGGTTTCATGAAAGTCGCCCAGGCCATGCTTGAGCAGGGAATAATTTAATTATTTCGTTGCTTTATTGTAAATAAAGACTAACTTTGCGCCCGTTTTTAACGGGCGTAATTTATTATTAACAAAAATACAGACTTATGTTTAAGATTTTCCCTGGTTATGATCTCGTAGAGGCATACCATAATTGGAAGAGAGCGCACAAGACTGATGACAAGACAGTTTCAAGACTTATTCGTCTTGCTGTTGCCCTCGTAGCGGCTATGGTCGTATGGTTCCTCCCTCTGGAGAATTGGATTGAAGGCATAACAGTGATTCAGCAGAGGACTCTTGCCATCTTCCTCTGGGCCATCCTTATGTGGCTTTTTGAGGCTGTGCCTGCATGGACTACTTCAGTAATGGTTGTCGTGATTCTTCTCTTCACCACATCCAATAGCAGCCTTGTGCTTTTTGAAAATGCTGCACCGGAAGTGCTGGGAGCTCATACAAGCTACAAATCCCTCCTTCATTGTTTTGCGGATCCTATCATCATGCTCTTCATCGGAGGCTTCGTGCTTGCAATCGCAGCGTCCAAGACAGGTCTCGACCTTTTCCTTGCACGTGTCATGCTCAAGCCGTTCGGAAAGAAGCCGAAGTGGGTCCTCCTCGGTTTCCTTATGGTTACAGGTGTCTTCTCAATGTTCTTGAGCAATACTGCGACAGCTGCCATGATGCTTACTTTCCTCGGCCCTGTCCTCAAGGCTCTGCCGGCAGACGGAAAGGGTAAGACTGCTCTTGCACTTGCGATTCCTATAGCAGCCAATGTGGGAGGTATGGGAACACCTATCGGTACACCTCCGAATGCGATCGCACTCAAATATATGTCTGAGATCGGAATCAATATCGGCTTCGGAGAGTGGATGGCGTTCATGATTCCTTTCACACTTCTTCTTCTATTCTTTGCATGGATCATGCTGCTCAAGCTTTTCCCATTCAAGGCCAAGGAAATCAACCTCAATATCGAGGGCGAACTTAAGAAGGATTGGAGGTCTATCGTTGTATATATCACTTTCATCATCACAGTGCTTCTTTGGGTTCTCGACAAGGCGACAGGAGTGAATGCTAATGTTGTTGCAATGCTCCCTGTGGGTGTATGCGCTATTATCGGTGTACTCACCAAACGTGACCTTGAGGAAATCAGCTGGTCTGTTCTCTGGATGGTTGCCGGAGGTTTCGCTCTCGGTGTAGCTCTTCAGGAAACCGGACTTGCAGGTACTTTGATCAATGCTATCCCATTCGGTTCATGGCCTGCAGTTGTGATGGTGGTAGGTTCTGGCCTTATCTGCTATGCGATGGCGAACTTCATCTCTCACACGGCTACAGCATCCCTCCTCGTACCTATCCTTGCTGCAGTCGGCGCAAGTGCTGCCGTGGCAGAGAACCTCGTGCCTCTCGGTGGTGTTTCTACACTTCTTATCGGTGTGGCTATCGGTTCTTCACTCGGTATGGTACTCCCGATCTCTACTCCGCCGAATGCTATTGCAGCTTCGACCGGTATGATCGAGCAGAAGGAAATGATCAAGACAGGTCTTATCATGGGTGTCCTCGGTCTTGTAATCGGATATGCTATGCTTATCGTTCTCGGTTCAAACGGTCTGATTTAATCCGAGATAATAATTGTAACAGCAGGGAGAATCTTCTTATGAGGGTTCTCTCTTGCTTTTTACCGATAAATTGCCCAACTTTACGCCCCTAAATTTTAAAAGACATGTCCTATTTTTCTTTTCTGGGTCATCCCATGAATGTAAAACGCTGTGTTTCGTTCCTGATCGTATGCGTTTTCACTTTTTTTCTGGCTCTGGTTCCTACTTCGTTTTTTGGAACTGATCCTGCCACAGGTGCTAATCTTTTTACACTGACACAACAGAGAGTAATCGCAATCTTCGTGTTCACTGCAATGATGTGGATTCTGGAAGTGATTCCTACCTGGACCACTTCAGTTGTTGCAATAGTGTCCATACTCCTTACCACATCCAACAAGGGTCTCGGTTTCCTGATCTCTAAGGAAAACGTAGGTGCCCTTACAAATTACAAGGATGTCATGGCTGCATTTGCAGACCCTGTCATAATGCTCTTCCTGGGTGGTTTCGTGCTCGCTTTCGCAGCTACCAAGGTCGGCCTTGATGTGCAGCTGGCTAAGATTATGCTCAAGCCTTTCGGAAAGAATCCTAAGACGGTGCTTCTTGGAGTTCTGCTCGTGATTGGATTGTTCTCCATGTTCATGAGTAATACGGCTACAGCTGCGATGATGCTTACCTTCCTTACCCCAGTGCTCGCGACACTGCCTAAGGATGGAGGCGGAAGGATCGCGCTGGCTCTTGCTATTCCGATTGCAGCTAACCTGGGTGGTATCGGAACCCCTATCGGTACACCTCCAAATGCAATTGCCCTTGGTGCGCTTCAGGAGGCAGGATATAACATCACATTTGCCGGTTGGATGCTCAGAATGGTTCCTTATGTGATTGTGATGCTCCTTTTTGCGTGGGTGCTTCTGATGAAGATGTTCCCTTTCAAGGCAAAGACAATCGAGCTCAAGATTGAGGGTGCACCTGTTAAAGTGACTCCGTTCCAGAAATATGTGGTGTGGGTTACATTCGCCCTCACTATCATCCTTTGGGTCGGAGAAAGCATCTTCAAGGTTAATTCCAATATTGTAGCTATGATTCCTTTCGCAGTGTTCTCTGCTACAGGAATCCTCAAGGCCCGTCATCTGGAGCATATCAACTGGGCTGTACTTTGGATGGTCGCAGGTGGATTCGCTCTTGGAACTGCCCTGAACCAGACAGGTCTTGCAACCCGTCTTATCCAGATTATTCCGTTTGCCAGCTGGAATGCGCTGATCGTTATGATTGTAGGCGGTCTCATCTGCTATTTCCTCTCTAACTTCATTTCCAACTCTGCGTCAGCCAATCTTGTTGTGCCTATTCTTGTAGTGGTCGGTACAGCCATGAAGGATAATCCTGATTTTATCGCTCTTGGAGGTGTGCCTGCTATGATTGTTGGTATTGCAATCGCTGCATCAGTGGCAATGTGTCTCCCTGTATCGACTCCGCCGAATGCCCTGGCTCATTCAACAGGAATGATCACAACAAAGCAGATGGCAACAGTTGGTATCATTTTAGGTGTAGTAGGTCTCATTCTCGGTTACCTCATGCTTATATTTATCGGATTCTAAAATGAAAAAGACATTATTACTCATATCAGCCTTACTGACAATTCTTCCTGTCTTTGCCTCAGATAATGAGACAAAGAAGGAGGAAAGTCAGGTAAAGGAACATCTTCAGAACCATTTCAAGTTCTATGGTTTCATCAGAAACTATTTTGCATTTGACACCCGCGAGAGCATGTCAGGAACAGGAAACCTGTTCTACTATCTTCCAAAGGATATCAATATGAATGACGCAGGTCAGGATCTCAATGCCCAGCCGTCATTCCGTTTTCTGGCACTGACTTCACGTGCAGGTGTCGATGTGAGCGGCTATTATATGGATAATGTCCATTTCGGAGCGAAGATAGAGGCTGATTTCTATAGCGGCCTGAGCGGCTCTACCGGTACGGCTACCATGCGTCTTCGTCAGGCTTATCTTACAATCACCTGGAAGGACCTTGAAAAGAGCAAGATAAATACAGTAGGGCTTAAGGTGGGCCAGGCATGGCATCCGATGGCGGCAGATCATCCTCATGTGTTCAGTCTTGAGGTGGGTGCGCCATTCGGTCCTTTCTCGCGTACTCCTCAGGTGACTATGGATGCTTCATTAGGTAAGAACTGGATCCTTACGGCTTCTGCGTTGTGGCAGATGCAATATACTTCGATGGGCCCTGCAGGTGCGTCTGCGGACTATATGAAGTATGGATGTACACCTGAAATATATGCCGGTCTGACCTATAAGTCTGACAGGTTCCTTATGAGAGCCGGTGCGGACATGCTCAGTATCAAGCCTCGTAATGTAGGCCCGGCACCTGTGATGGATGATTCCTATGAAGTAAAGGTAAAGGACCGTATCACTACAGTTTCGGCATATGCATACGCTCAGTATGTTCATAAGCTGCTTTCCATAAAGGCCAAGACTACGTATGGTTCTGCAGGTGAACATATGAATCTTATGAGCGGATATGTCAGGACTGACATGGACCATAGTGACGGAAGTTATTCCTATGCTCCTCTTCACAGCTCTTCGTCATGGTTGTCTCTCTCATACGGAAAGAAGTGGCAGGGAGTGCTTTTCCTTGGATACATGAAGAATCTGGGCCTCGCACAGGATGCTCCGAATGGTCCGGTATCAGCGTCTGACATATATTTCAGCAAGAACGGTTTCTCAAACCTCACGCAGATGTATCGTATCCAGCCGGAACTTGTATATAATATAGGTAAGCTCAATCTCGGAATAGAGTATCAGTATACGGCTGTCCAGTATGGAAAAAATTTCAATGCCCGTGCCTTGGTTACAGACGATCTGCATTGGGTGGCTAACCATAGGATACAGATGATGGTGAAGTATAATTTTTAGTAAAAAATCTTTATTTGTCTTTGCCCATGGATATCAATAATTTAGATATCTGTGGGCATTTTTTGATGCAAAAAACATGAAAAATTTTTGCAGAAAAGTTTGGAGGTAAAGAAAAAATGTCTACCTTTGCAATCCCAAACGAAAAACGGGGTACACAAACACTCTGGGTTTGGCATAAAAAGTTCATTGAAAAGACTGATTACTGTACAAGAAGCAAGTACCGAGAAAATACAATTTATCGAGAAGCGTTAATTCTTTTGAAAGAATTATAAGTGTCGGAATCAAACTGGAAATATAGATATTATACAATGAAGAGTTTGATCCTGGCTCAGGATGAACGCTAGCGGCAGGCTTAACACATGCAAGTCGAGGGGCAGCATGTCGGAACCTTCGGGTTCTGATGATGGCGA
>JAZSEQ010000037.1:0-53061 GCA_045531765.1 Candidatus Cryptobacteroides sp.
CCGTAGGCTCGTCGGCCAGGATGATGGCGGGGCACTTGACGATGGCGCGGGCGATGGCCACTCTCTGCTGCTGACCGCCGGAGAGCTGCTGAGGGAAGTGCTGGGCGCGGTGGCTGATGTTCATTCTCTTGAGCATCTCGGTAACGCGGGCCTTGCGCTCTGATGAACTGATATTAAGATACTTCAGCGGAAGTTCCACATTCTCATACACATTGAGCTCGTCGATGAGGTTGAAGCTCTGAAATACGAAGCCGATGTTGCCCTTGCGGAACTTGGTGCGGTCTTTCTCCTTGAGTTTGGCCACCTCCTGACCGAGAAGCATGTAGCTTCCGTCGGTAGGGTTGTCAAGAAGTCCGAGGATGTTCAGGAGGGTTGACTTGCCGCATCCTGAGGGGCCCATGATGGCCACGAATTCGCCGTCCTTGATGTCGAATGAAACCTGATTGAGTGCTGTTGTCTCGATTTCCTCTGTGCGGAAAACTTTGCTGAGGTTAGTTACTTTAATCATAGTATTATTTCTTTTATTATTATTATTCTGATTTTAATATATTCAGTATCGTGCCAAAATATTTATTTTATTGATATATAAGAGTATACATGATTTTAGATTGGGAAGCCATGTAAAGTTTCTTTACAATTATGTAAACTGCTATTCATTCTTCAATGACTCTACAGGATTGCTCCTCGAGATGCGGAGGCTGTTGAGTATCACGCAGCCGGATACCAGGAGGATAATCGCCACGTCCGCAAGGATGAAGAACCAAGGAGAGAGCGCAATCTTCTCCGAGAAGTTACTGAGCCATGCTGATGCCGCAACCCAGGCTCCCACGTTGCCGAGGATGATTGCCGGAATGCTGAGCTTCATGATTTCCGCAACATAAATACCCACCAGTTCTCTGACTGTGGCTCCGTTGATCTTACGAACTGCCATTTCCTTGCTCCTTCTCTGCGACTCGTCACGGATATATCCTATCAGTCCAAATAGGGCGATGAGTATTGAAATGATGCATCCGGCAAGCACGGTGTTCCTCATTCGGCTCTCACCGGAATATGCTTCCCTCATTGAGTCCTTATAGGATTTGACTTCCACCTCTCTGTTCTCGATCCTTGACTGGATGACTTCCTCCACCTTTTGAATGATCTCTGTATTCACTTCGCTGACCTTGATGGCCATGAACGGCATATGCGCTTTGCCTACTTCTCCGAAGAACTTGACACTTGCACGCATATCTTGATTTGTCAGTGTGTTGATCCTATAGTCCTTATATACTCCGCTGACAGTGAAGTCCTCATTCGGAGTCTGATTATGCTCGGTAACTGCTATCTGCTTGCCGACAGCTCCATCGCTCCAGTCCTGGAACTCCATCATCTTTTTTACGAAACTCTCGCTGACTGCAATCTCTGAGGCATTCTGCGGGTATCGTCCCTCGACGAAAGGAATATCCAGCATCTCAAATAATCCCTCAGTTCCCTCATACTGATCAGCGATGTTGAATAACTCAGTATAATCTTCTCCGGGAAGCAATACGTTGTTTCCTGAACTGTAATCCAATGGAAGACTATATGACATCTGCACGTCCATCACACCGGACACTGTTTTGAGTTCATCGATGATTCCCTGATGCAGGCCATTGTCAGTTCCTGTGAGTACGGTCCAGAGCAGGTCCTTGTACTCATACCCCGGCTTGTCGTTCACAGCCTTGTCGTACTGTGCGGAAATCACGCACATCAGTGTCAGCAGAAGGGCACAGATTCCTATCTGTACGAAGAGCAGGCCGAGCTTCCATGCCTTCTTGTTCTCCCTGTAGTTCCTGATGGCCGCTCCGGCAGGAATTCTGGAATACAGATAGCCTGGAACGAGTGCCGCCACTATGAATACAACTGCAAGGACACCGGCAACAGTACCGTATGTGGCACCGACCAGAAGTGCGCTTACGGGAACACCTATGAGATCCTGAATCATGGAACGAAGAGGAAGGATGATTGCGACGGTTACAACAAGTGCAACGGCGATGTCAGTAAGAGCCTCCTTGCTCATAATTCCATAGATGGTTCTGCTTTCTGCTCCATAGCACTTGCGTACTCCCATCTCCTTCGACCTCTTCACAAGTGCTGACACGGACATGAGCACATAGTTCAGCAAAGAGATCATTATCAGAAGTACTGATACCACAGTCAGAATGATGATCATGGTTTTTGTCTGATCCGGAATCATCTCCATGCCTGTCAGAGGGCTCAGGAAGTAGTGGATGTCAATTCCTGACTGCTCGGCCATCTGTACCATTTCAGGCGGATAGTTCTTCTCCTGCATCAGCCTGATTGCCGGTGCAAGCATATCCGGATCGGTTCCCTCCGCAAGCCTTACATATCCTCTATATCTGTCATTTCCCACCCAGTTTTCAGTGGATTGCTTCACGATGGTCTCCATAGAGATGAGCACATCATTTTTGATCGAACTGTGGTGAGGAAAGTCCTTAAATACTCCTTTGATGGTGATAGGCAGAGTCGGCATCTCTTCATTGAAGATCACCTTTCCGATACACTCGGATACTCCTCCCATCTTCTTTGCAAATGACTCAGATACCATTGCAGAGGCTATTTCCGAGAACGCTTCCTTCGGATTGCCAGCAAGGATTTCAGTATCAAACACATCGAAGAAGCAACTGTCCACTACTATTATCTCTCCTTCAATGACGTTTTTCTCTTCATCTGTAAAACGGTCACTATTGAAGATGAATGTCCATCTTGTTGCAGTCTCCACTCCAGGGACATGCTGCCTGAATCCAGGGGCTACTGCACCTGATATGTTGTCATATTCTATATCATCTCCATGCTGTGTATATAGCGTGCGGATCTTATATATCTGTCCATAGTCAGAGTAGCACTTGTCGTGACTCATCTCGTAGCATACCTTTGCAATGAGCAGCATTCCGATCGCCAGTCCTGTTCCGAGCGACAAAGCCTTTATTATTGTTTCCTTCAGTTTCATAAATTTATGGTTTTAGATCCCCGGTCAGGCCGGGGATGACGTTTGGGGGTGAGATCCCCGATCAGGTCGGGGATGACGTGGTTGTCATTGTCTGCTTGACCCGGGATGACGTGGCCGTCATTGCCGGCTTGACCGGCAATCTCGTTAAAATACCAGCACCTCATTATCTCCAAAATTATCATAACCCGAAGTTATCACTTTTTCTCCGGCTTCCAATCCTTCAAGCACCTCATAGAACTGAGGATTCTGACGGCCGATGCGGATTTCACGCTTCACAGCCTTTCCTCCCTCAGGCGACACGACATAGATCCATTTTCCTCCTGTCTTCTGGTAGAATGTGCCTCGCGGTATCAGGATGGCCTTCTCCGGCTGGCCGAGCTGCAGGTTGAGATAATAGGTCTGACCTGTCCTTATGTTCGAAGGCTGCTCTCCACTGAACTTGAAATCCGCCTTGAACTTGCCCTCGCGCACCTCTGGATAGACCTTTCTGATGACAGCATCGTAGGACTCGTTCTGACGCTCGAACGATGCGGAAAGCCCTGCTGATACTCTGTCTATATAATGCTCGTCGATCTGTGCCTCGATCTTGTAACTTCCGAGTTCGTTGATCTGACCGATCTTGGTCCCGCTTGCGATGGACTGGCCGAGTGTCACATCCAGAAGTCCGAGCTCGCCGCTGATAGGGGACTTGATTGTCAGGTTGTCCTTCCTTCTGCGTATCATCTGCATGTTAAGGCGCATATTCTCAAGGCTCTCCTGCATCTGACGTATCTCCACGCTTCTGTAGAGACTGTCCTGAGTGGCACGCTCCTTCACAAGTTCCAGTCTTCCTGCAGCGAGTTCATGATCCTCCTGAGCAGTAAGATACTCTTCCTTGGCAATCAGTTTCTCCTCATAGAGAGCCTTGTTCTGCTCATATTTCCGGCGCAGCCTCTTCACCTCGATCTGAAGCTGGAGCTTTTCCTGCTGTACGCTCAGTCTCTGCTGCTCCATGGAGATCATGGTGTTTCGGAGAAGGTTCTCCTTTTCGGCCAGTTCGGCCTCGGAATTAAGGATCTGCAGGTCAAGATTGTCATTCCTCAGACGGATGATCTCATCTCCGACATTCACCTTAGATCCCTCCTCGATGATGATCTCCTGCACGATACCGCCTTCCTGAGGGCTGATCTGTATAGTGGTCATAGGCTGCACCTGTCCGCTGATGCGGATGTAGTCGTTGAACTCGCCGCTGCGCACCTCGCTGATCGAGAGAGTCTCACCGTTAACCCTGAGTGTGCTAGCATCGTCGCGAAGCACCAGCCAGAGGATGAATGCCGCCATAAAGGCACCAAACCAAAACCGCAAAGCCTTCTTAGTGAATGCCACAGCAATTCCTTTCTTCTTTTCAATTATCTTGTCCATAATATTATTAGTTACATTTTTTTGTGTGCTGTATGTCTGATATATGGAGGAGGCATTTCGCACCCTCTCGAGCGATTGACAAACGGTCCTGTGGACCTTTGTAGCGAGAAGCCTCCGGAATATTCAGACATCAGCTACTGATCTATATAGCTTATTCCGTTATAGTAGTTTACCACGCTGCGCTTGATGTAGAACTTAAGGAGAGCATCCAGCCTGCTGGTCTTGGCATTGAGCCAGTTGTCCGAAGCCTTCTGGAAATCGATGGTCGATATAAGGCCCTGCTCGAGTTTCCTTACGTTCAGATGATATGCCTCCTCCTGAAGAGCCGCCCTGCGGTCTGCCTGATGGAAGGCCGCGGATGCTCCGTCCCTGTCCTGTACGGCACGTATAACCTCTGCCTCCACTTCACGTATCTTCTGCTCGTACTGTATTGTCGCGCGTCTGCTTTCATTACGCTTTCTCCTTAGGTTAGAGAATGTCGAAAGACGGTCGTAGATCGGGATTGAAAGTGAAAGCTGAATATATTCTCCTCCATTATTCTTGAACTGTGTGTGGAATGGAGCCGGAACATACCCGTTCTGCCCGGGATAAGTGTAATAGCTTGTGGACCACCCGGCATTCAACGATAGACTTGGGGTGAATTGCCATCTGGCGGTCTTAAGGTCAAGCAATGCGTTGTCCATCTTCCCTTTTGCTATTGCAATGGAAGGGAGGTTCTTCACTGCGTAGTCCATGATGCCTTCAGTCTCATCTTCCGGTGTAAGGGTGTCTATCACATCCGCATCCGCCATCGATGTGTCGATGAGAAGTTCCTCATCCATAGGCCAGAACATGAGGTCCTTAAGGGTAAGAAGAGCATCGGCATGCCGGTTTCTGGCGTCGATCAGCTGATATTCGCGGTCTGCAAGTTCAGCCTCCATCCCGATGACGTCTGCATATCCCTTCTGTCCGAGTTCCTCCTGCTTCCTTGCAAGCGTCAGTGCATCCTGCGCCGTCCGTACCTGTGATTCAAGGATGCCTTCCAGCTGCTGGAAATATACAACATTATAATAGGCTTCCATAGTGGCAAGGCATATCTCGTCTCGTGTCATTTCCTCCTGATCGATACCCATCTTCAGGGCAGTCTTGCTTATCTTCATGTTGTTCACTGCTGAAAAGCCGTCAAACAGCGTGATCCCGAGTCCTACCTGATAACCATTATTGAAAGAAGTGGTGGATACGTACGTGTTTGTTTCCGGATCCACAGAACGTCCGAAATTCGTATATGCATATGTGCCCGCGGAAATTTCCGGCGTAAACACCTTCAGTATGGCATCTCTTCTGACGACCCGTGCGTCATCAATGTCCATCTGCTGTATCTTCATCCTTGCGGAATTCCCGATGGCGTACTGCATGCACTCCTTCAACGTCATGGTGTCCTGAGCATAAAGGCCGGAAATGCATCCGAGCGTTGTCGCCATGCAAATTATTCTTTTGGTGAGTTTCATCTTATGAGTCATGGTCATTACAAAATAACTGCTTTTCGTGTCCAATGTAGTCATTCAATGTGCCAAATTATTCAAGTTATTGATACGTAGTTATTTATGGAACTTTGACCAGACTATGCACTGTAAAGAAACCTTACACTTCTGTAAAGTAAAAAAGACAGACTAAAACATCTTTCAGCCTGTCTTTCATATGATGAATATTCTGTTCTATGAACCGCAGTTCCTTATATTTCAAATCCTGCCGTGGTCCTGATATCATCCGATGCCGCTCCGATATGGACTGTGAACTCACCGTCTTCCAGTACCCACCCGCGTTCAGGATCGTAGAATTTAAGCATGTCAGGCTCGATTTCAAAAGTAACCCGCTTGGTTTCACCCGGCGCCAGTGCAATCTTCCTGAAGCCTTTAAGCTCCTTTACAGGACGCTCAAGAGAAGACTCCTCGTCACCGATATAGAGCTGCACGATTTCCTTTCCTTCGCACTCTCCTGTATTGGTCACATCCACACTCACCTTGAATCCCTTGCCGGCCTTGCGGCAGACTGCCTGACCATATTCAAAGGTAGTATAGCTCAGACCGTGTCCGAATGCGAACAGAGGCTTGATATTCTGCTTCTCTGCCCAGCGGTATCCCACGAAGATACCTTCCTTGTATTCCACCGTAAGGCTGTCCTTATGGTATGCGTTGAGGGCATGTGCCGAGTTGTCCTCAAGCTTTACAGGGAATGTGAACGGAAGCTTTCCAGAAGGATTTACCTTGCCAAGAAGAACGTCAGCGATTGCATGACCGGCCTGTGACCCGAGGAACCAGCTTTCCACCACTCCGTCTACCTTGTCAATCCAAGGCATTTCTACTGCATTGCCGGAAACGATCACTACTACGATGTTGTCATTCACGGCTGCAAGGGCCTCGATTACCTTGTCCTGGGCATATGGGAGAGCCATGGATGCGCGGTCACTACCTTCTGCGTCCTGACCTGTTGCCTTGTTGAGACCTCCGAAGAATAGTACGAGGTCTGCGTCTGCAGCTTCAGCTACTGCATCAGCGATAAGCTGTTCCTCAGAACGCGGGTCGCTAAGGTCGATGCCCGTATCCACACTGTTATACCTTCTGAGAAGGTCACCTACATAACCTCTCTGATAAATTATCTCTGCCTTGTCACCTGCTGCCTCCTGAAGACCTGCAAGCGGAGTGCATTCGTTCTGGGCCTTGAGAGACGAGGATCCGCCTCCGACAGTCATCTTCTTGATGGCGTTTTCGCCGACAACAAGAATCTTGGAAGTCTTTTCAAGGTCGATAGGAAGAATGTTATCCTCGTTTTTCAACAGTACGATGCCTTCTCCCGCAATCTTTCTCGCAGCTGCGTTATGTTCAGGTGAATTTAGCGAGCCGTATGGTTTGTTCGAGTTCATTGCGGTGCGGAAATTCAGTCTCAGCACGCGACGCACCTTCTCGTCAAGTACTTCCATTGAAGCCCTGCCGTCGCGGAGTCTTTCGAGATAAGGCATCGCCAGGTGGTATGCGTTATATGAATTGCCGTATTTGCTGTCAAGTCCGTTTGTGCCGGTGCCCATCTCAAGGTCCAGTCCGTTTGAGATGGCTTCTTCTGTGTCATGTGTGCCGCCCCAGTCAGAGATCACGGCTCCGTCAAAGCCCCATTCCTCCTTGAGTATCTTGTTCAGTATCCTGTCGTTATGGCAGAGATGTTCGCCTTCGAACAGGTTGTATGCACCCATGACCGACCATGCACCACCTTCCTGCACAGCTGTCTTGAAGGCCGGAAGGTATATTTCATAGAGAGCGCGGTCATCCACGACAGCATTATAATGGTGACGGTTAGCCTCCTGATTGTTGAGTGCAAAATGCTTTACGCACACAGCCACACCGTTCTCCTGCACTTCCTTGATATATGGAACAGCCATCTTGCCTGCGAGATAAGGATCTTCGCCCATATACTCGAAGTTCCTGCCGCATAAAGGAGTACGATAAATATTCACTCCCGGTCCCAGAAGCACGTCCTTCTCACGATAGCGTGCCTCCTCACCTATGGATTTGCCATAAAGGGCGGACATTTCTTCCGACCAGGTGGCAGCCAGACATGTCAGGGCAGGGTAGGCTGTACAGGAATCGTTTGTCCATCCCGCCTGGTCCCAATGATCCCATTTCACTTCCGGACGGATGCCGTGAGGACCGTCTGTCATCCATAACTCGGGAATACCGAGACGGGGAACTCCGGCTGATGAAAATTTTGACTGTGCATGCAGGATGCCTACCTTTTCTTCAAGTGTCATGCGTGAGAGCGCGTCTTCGACACGAGCCTCCAGAGGCTGTGTTTCGTCAAGATAGATAATGGTTTCAGGGGCGTTGCAGCAGGACAGTGTCAATAATGTAATGGCTGCGGCAGAGAATAGATACTTCATGATTTTAATGCGTTTTTACAAAGGTAAGATATTTTTTCATCCATCTGCACCGGGATGCAGGTAAATCCGCTTTCCCTTATGGAATGGAGGATGGCTGTCTGTCAATATTCTTGAATGAATTGTCACTGGTCTTCAATGTCATCGGCTCTCCGGTGACTGGGTGCCTGAAGGTTATGCTTTCTGCATGAAGGTGAAGCCTTGGTGCTTCAGTGCCTCCGTAGAGCATGTCCCCGACAATCGGATGTCCCAGACCGCGTCTGTGTGCGCAGTGGACACGCAGCTGATGGGTGCGTCCGGTCTCGGGAAACAGTCTGATGTGTATGCAGCCGTCCGGGTCTGTTGAAAGGACCTTGTAAGCTGTCTTCGCTGGTTTTCCTTGTGCCGTGTCCGCTTTCTGCCTTGGCCTTTCGTCGTGGTCCGGTGACAGCGGGATATCTATCGTACCTTCTTCTCCTGAAGCCAGATGCCTTCCTTCCAGGGATGGCGACAGCAGCGCGAGGTAGGTCTTTCCGACTGTGTGCATCTCGAACTGTCTTCTTAGATAAAATGCGGCCTGGGCAGTCTTTGCATAAAGGATGATTCCCGAGGTGTCCATATCGAGCCGGTGGACGGATTCCACATTTCTTCCTGTTGCGGAAAGATTCTCCATCAGAGATGTCCTGCCGTCAAGCCCCGGAACAGAAGGCATTCCCGATGGCTTGCTCACGGCAATGATGTACTCATCCTCAAACACCGTCACAATCCCTCCTGGAGCAGATGAGGTATCCTCACGCATCATGTCGGCTCCCTTGAGCATGAACTCCAGCAGAGGACCGCATTTGCTTGTACATGACGGGTAGAAGTGCCCATGGGTACGGACTGCAGTCTCCGGAGATTCCCCATACCAGAATTCCCCCATTGCAAGGGGAGTCATATGGTGGCGGTAGGCATATTCCAGAAGTTTGGGAGCGGCACATTCGCCTGTTCCTCCCGGAGGTACCAGCCCCTTTGCTGAGAATATATCGGCGACTGAAGCTTCCTCTCCTTTCATGTTGTGGACAATATACCGGCTGAAAATCCATTTCTGAAGCTCGTCAGACATCCTTGCCCGCTTATCCCTCAGCCCGAGTATTCTTTCCCTGATTGACGTGCATTCTCCTTCAAGTTCATCCAGGTGGTATTTCCTCCTCCTTTTCATACGGTTCAGCTGGGCCTTCTGGAACTGGCTTTCCCTTTCAAGTTCCTCCTCAGTCAGAGGAAGCATCTTTCCCTCCGGATCCCAGGCTCTCCTGATCTTGTCTCGCCGGAGCTTGGATTCAGCCATCTCCTTCCTGTAAGCCGCTTCTTCGTTGTCGTGGAGAAGACGGGCCTCTTCAAGCCTTCTGCATGCCGGATCAAGTTCTCCGGCTTCTATTTCCCTGATTGTCGAGGTGATCCGGGAGATTTCGGCTTCCACCATCCTGAAATGTCCCTCAGGACAGGTAAGGTCATATATCGGGGGGACAAAGCCTTCGATAATGCTTTTCCCTCCCGCATTTCCTGAGAATCCCCTTATGAAGCCGATGGTACCCTTTTCGTCCCGTACTATAAGCACACCCAGCATTTTCCCCTCCTTGAGTGCAGCAGAAAGGAAACTGTCGTTTTCAATCTCTTTCATGACGGCTTCCGCCGCTTTTCTTACAGCGGGGTGTGGAGCATACCTGAAGGGATTGTTGAAATGGTCCGGGAGCTGGGAGGCTTCTATGTCCGGGAGGGTCTGGAACATCAGATTCTGGTGTTTGAAGATATATATTCCCTGCATAGGCCCTTGAGACCGCAGGATTCGCATTTGGGCTTGCGTGCCGTGCAGACATAGCGTCCGTGGAGGATGAGCCAGTGATGGGCCTTTGGACGCAGCTGCGGTGCAAAGCCGGCAGTCAGGTCCCTCTCGACAGCCTCCACATTGGTCCCGTCGGAGAGTCCCATCCTTCTTGCCACCCTGAAGACATGCGTGTCCACCGCTATCACCGGCTTGTCATATATGACTGAGGCAATTACATTGGCTGTCTTTCTTCCGACACCAGGCAAGGTCTCGAGCTGTGACGGCTCGGACGGCACCTTACTGCCGAAATCAGATACCAGCCTGGAAGCCATGCCGATAAGATGTCTTGCCTTGTTGTTGGGGAATGAAATGGACTTTATAAGCTGGTATACTTCTTCGAATGAAGCTGCAGCAAGATCCTCGGGATGTGGAAATCTTCTGAATATTTCAGGGGTGTACATGTTCACCCTCCTGTCCGTGCACTGGGCTGACAGGATGACTGCTATGAGAAGATGAAAAGGAGTGTCGTAATGCAATTCTGTCTCGGCAATCTCCATGTTCTGAGAAAACCACTCAGTCACCTTATGGAAGAGCATTTCCTTTTCCATCATATAGTAAGTTCAAGGTCAATTACTTCTCCGCTTTCCTGTTCAAGGCACGTCTCGTCGCGGCACACCATGACTCTGCCAGGATATTTCTCGAAGATCTGTTTGTTGTGTGTGACCATGATGACCGCAGTCCCTTTTTCCCGGTTGATTCCTGTGAGCAGCTTCATGATGCCGTCTGCGGTCTCATTGTCAAGGTTTCCGGTGGGCTCGTCCGCTATGATCACTTCCGGCTCGTTAAGAAGCGAACGGGCAATGGCAATCCTCTGCTGCTCACCTCCTGACAGCTGGTGTGGCATCTTGTGGGCTTTCAGTTCCATCCCTACAGCCTTCAGCACCTGGACAATGCGTCTGTCCATCGCCTCGGTGTCCTTCCATCCTGTAGCCTTGAGCACGAACAGAAGGTTGTCCCTTACACTTCTGTCCATAAGAAGCTGGAAATCCTGAAAGACAACGCCCATCTTTCTTCTCAGATACGGTATATCCTTGTCCCTCAGGGTCTTGAGGTCGTATCCGCACACGGTGCCTTCTCCTTTGCCAAGTCTGTTCTCTGCAATTATCGTCCGTATTATGGAAGTCTTTCCGGTGCCTACCTTCCCCACAATGTACACGAAGTCTCCCGGATAGATTTCCATATCCAGTCCGTATATCACAGTGGCTTCACCGTTCACTATGTCGGCTTTTCCGAATCTTACGATAGGTGTCGTATCTTCCATAATCTGTTGCTGCTTGAATGTTAAACAAGTATGGCAAATCGTCTTAAAACATACAAATATAGCTACTGTAAAATAATTTTCGTAGAAAAATCAAAAACAACTTCGTAAATTTGGAAAATTTTTGATGAATGATGAAAATTAAATCTGTTGTAATCTCCATGTTGCTGCTGGCAGGTGCCGGCCCGGCTGACGCGGCCTGGGACGGACTTTCTGACCGTATGACCCGGACTCATGCCAGGGAAATCAGGGAGATTCTGAAACTGAGTGATGCCGGGATGCTCTCGCGTCCTCAATATATGATGGACAGGCTTGCTGAGGATACCTTCAACTCCGATCCTGAAGGATATGCATTGCTTCATGATGTCATGAATGCATTCCCCGGATATGAAAGACGTATGGAGGCATTTCTCGAGAACTCTCCTCATTCCTTTCTGATCCCGAGGATCAGATATGCGCATGCGATGAATCTCTTCGATGCGATGAATTATAAGGAGGCTGCCCGTCAGCTCGGAATGCTTTCGCTGAAGAAGGTCCCGGCAGGATTGCGGGTAGAATATCTGTTCAAGAAGGCATATTGCCATCTGGAAAACCGTGAACTTCAGGATGCATTGAAGGATTTCACTCAGGTTGAGAAGATGCCGTTTTCGGATTACACCGCACCTGCCCGTTATGCCATAGGCTATGTGGAGTATCAGATGAAGCATTTCCGGAATGCCGTGCCATGGTTTGAAAAGTCTTCTTCTGACGGACGCTTCAGGGATATATCCTCATATTACATAATGGAATGTCGCTTCATGATGTCTGATCATGATTATGTGACTAAAAACGGGGACTCCATGTATGAGGCTGTTCCCGAAGACCGCAGGCAGCATCTGGCAAGGATAATATCGGAGTCATATCTTGTGCTTGGAGATGCTGACAATGCCCGCCGGTATTATGAACTGAGCGAAAAGGGCGGGGTTCAGGAAAAGTCGCGTGCAGACTGGTTCTACAGCGGATCTGTCCTTTATGCAGTGGATGACTACAAGGGGGCCGTCGAGAATTTCACCAAGATGACGGAACGCACCGATTCCATCGGGCAGATAGCCAATTATAACCTCGGTTACTGCTATATACAGACAAAGGATATGGTTTCCGCCATGGGGGCCTTCAAGGATGCTTCGGCTGTAGATTTTGACCGTGCCATAGCGGAGGATGCCTTCTACAACTATGCGAAGCTTGCGTTTGACCTCAATGATGACACCTCCGTGTTTCATGAGTATCTGAAGAAATACCCTCATCTGAAGAAAGGGGACAGAATCTACAGCTACATCGCTGTGGCAGCCTTGCAGGACCGTGATTATGCTGCGGCTGTCGAGGCGTTTGACCAGATAGACGAGCTCGATGACGATATGACTCTCAATTATATGAAGGCCAATTATCTGCGTGCCAATCAGCTCATCCGTAACGGTTCATACAGGAAGGCTGTGCCATGTCTGAAGGCGGCTGCGTATTATTCCGAACGCAACAGCCGTTTCAATCAGCTTGCACGTTTCTGGCTTGCAGAGTCATACTATAGGAACGATCAATATGCCGATGCCAGAAATGTCTTTGTGGAACTGTATAACGCTTCCGCGCTTGACGGTCAGGCTGAGGGATATCTCATCCCTTTCAATATTGCATACTGCCACTTCAAGGAAGGCAATTATGGCATGGCCAGGAAATGGTTCGGCGAGTATCTCGGCGAAAAGTCCGTGAAATACAGGAAGGAGGCTCTCGTGAGGAAGGCTGACTGCCATTTCATAGCCAAGGAATATTCTGCTGCAGCTTCATCCTATGATGTGGTGCTGAAGGATTATTTCCATGTGAACGACATATATCCTTACTATCAGGCGGCACTTTCATACGGACTCGCCGGTAATCAGGAAAAGAAGATCGGGCTTCTAAAGAATGTCATGGATGCATCCTCGGAGTCTGAATTCTATCCTGAAGCTCTGTTTGAACTCGGACGTTCGTATGTCGCCAGGGAGGAAGATGAAAACGCAATGACATGTTTCCGGAAGCTGGCTGCAGAAGTCAAGGACAGCACGTTTGTGGCAAGATCATACATAGAGATGGGATCTCTTGCCAGAAACCAGTCCCAGTTCAATGAGGCTCTGGAGTTCTATAAGACAGTCATCGAAAAGATGCCTCTGTCGGGTTATGCTGAAGATGCTCTGCTTGCTGTTGAATCAATCTATCAGACACGTAACGAACCGGAAGAGTATCTCGCATATATCGAGAAGATCGGTAAAGGGGAAATGAAGACGGATGACGAGAAGGAGGATATGATATTCAACTCTGCCGAGCAGATTTTCCTCTCGGAGAACTATCAGAAGGCCTTGGTTGCCCTGCAGACATATGAAGAACGTTACCCGGATGGGAAGAATCTGTATAAGGCGGATTTCTATATGGCTGAGTCTTATAAGAATCTCGGAAAGACCGAACAGGCGTGCGACTGCTACAGAAAGGTCATCGAAGGTGGAGAAGGGTCTTTTGTCGAGCTTTCCATGCTTAATTTTGCCAACCTTTCCTATAAGCTTGAGAGGTGGGATGAGGCCTTCGGAGGCTATTCGTCGCTCCTGTCGGCTGCCAGACTTGAGAATAATGCCTACACGGCTCTTGTCGGCATGATGCGTTCAGCCTACAGGGGACATATGTGGAGTGAGGCTGAAAAGAATGCATCGATCGTTGCTGCAGATCCAAGGAGTATTGCGGCTGTCATCACAGAAGCAGAATATATCGTGGCAAAGTCTTGTCTTGCCACAAGCCGTCGTGAAGAGGCCTTCCGTGTTCTGGAGAGGCTTTCGCAGGATGTAGGGAACCCATATGGTGCTGAATCAGCCTATATGATCATCCAGTCCTGCTATGACAGGGGAGACTTCGAGGCTGTCGAGGGTAAGGTGTATGCTTTCTCTGATGCTGGTTCGGACCAGCTGTACTGGATGGCGCGAAGCTTCATCGTACTGGGAGATTCCTTTGTGGAAAGGGATGAACTCGAGCAGGCGAAAGCCACATTCGAGAGCGTAAGGGACGGATACACCCCTTCAGGCGTGGAGGACGACGTTCTGGATAATGTCATGATGCGTCTGCGAAAGCTTGAAGAGATGTCACATGAAGAACAGTAAAAATCGGAATCGCTATGAGATATTATATATTTTGCATTGCAGCTGCACTATGTGCTGTCACGTTTGATGCTGCAGCCCAGAATCTTGACCCTACGGTGGAAGTCAGCAGGGCATATGAGGGAAAGCTCATCGAGGTCCATAAGCCAGTTCTGGATATGGCTGTGCCTGATACCATCCACAGGTTTGACCTTGATTTTGATTATGCCGTGTCGGAGAATCCGTACAAGGGATCATACGAGTTCAATCCATATATGATGTCCATGAAGCCGACATCATCGGGAAAGAGGCCAGGAACCTTCTACCTTGACGCAGGAGCGGGATATACCCTTCATCCTGTTCTGGATGTTGTGTGGTCACCCGTCCTCGCACCTGACAATATGTCGCTTGATGTGTATGCCTCAAATCGTTCATATATCGGTGGATATCACGCACTTGGAGGATACGGGGCGTGGACCGGATATGATATCGGGTCCCATGCTGGTGCTTCCTATAGGTTAGGCTGGTCGGGCGGCGACCTCCGTCTTGGTGCCTCGTATTATGGAGTTGCGCTCGAAGATAATTTCAAGCGTAGGATGTATGATGCTGCAGATGTGGAACTGTCAGTGGCGTCCACTCCTTCAGAGAAGTTCATATATGACCTTTCTGTGAAATACCGTTTTGCTGAAGACAAGCTTGACGGAGCCTTGTCCGGAAGCTATCTGGGTGAACAGGGTATCAGAGTCGATGCGCTTCTGGGACCGACTGTCGGCAGCCATAAGATACTTCTGGACCTTGGTGTGGAGTATGATACCTATTCCGGCTGCATCGAGGCCGGAGTGGGGGAGGTCTCCGTGGTGCCGCGCTATATCTATGAGAAGGGAAAGCTGAAGATGGATCTGGGACTTCGTTTCTCCACACTGATGCACAAGGATGCGGCGGAATCATTGTTCTCAACCTCAGGCCAGCTGTTTTATCCCGATGTCAGGGTCGTCTACGCACTTGCGCCTGATTTTCTGAAGGCTTATGCCGTGGCAGGGGGTGGCAACAGGATAAACACCTATGCATCCCTTGTCGAGGATAATCACCATTTTTCGATTGATTACGGTCTCGGAATGGCACCTGTCATGGATGTGACGGTTGAGAGAATTTCAGCGGTGCTCGGACTTGAAGGAAGGATAGGTACGGTCTTCAGTTACGATCTCAGAGGCGGTTACGTCAATTACGGCAATGTGCCGATGGCTTCTGTCGCTGATGCTGGAGGCGTCCTGATGCCGGTCATCGGGTATTCCGAAGGTCAGAAGCTCTTTGCAGCCCTTGACTGGAATCTGGACTCCGAAAGAATACGTTTCAGCGGCTCTGTCCTTTATACTGATATGTGGGCCTATGATTCATCCCTTATAGCGCCTTCTGCCTTGTCTGGAGAAGCTTCGTTCTCATATAACTGGAAGAAGCGCATCTTTGTCGGCGCTGATTGCGGCTGGGCCACAGGTCGTGGCAATTCCACGTATGATGTTCCTGGTTATGCGGACCTCGGAGTCTATGCGGAATATGTGGCGACGAGGAAGATGGCCTTCTGGCTGAGAGGTGGCAATCTTCTCGATATGAAGATACAGAGGAATCTCCTGTTTGCAGAAAAAGGCATAAGTTTTACCCTCGGAATCAAGTTGAATTTCTAAGAAATTTATTATATTTGTCCGTTTGTTTTGAGCCGCCCGTTTCTGTCGGCCGGCGCTGCATATAAGGATTGAAAATATAGTTACATAATGAGCGAAGAAGTTATCAATAATGTGAATGCGGAGCAGTATTCCGCGAACAGCATTCAGGTGTTGGAAGGCCTTGAGGCCGTAAGAAAAAGACCTTCGATGTACATCGGTGATGTAGGGGAAAGAGGTCTTCATCATCTTGTGTATGAGGTCGTGGACAACAGTATCGACGAGGCTCTTGCCGGATATTGCTCCCATATAGAGGTGACCATCAATGAAGATAACTCAATCACCGTCAGGGATAACGGACGTGGTATTCCGACCGGTATGCATGAGAAGGAGAATAGGTCTGCTCTTGAGGTGGTGCTGACTGTGCTTCATGCCGGCGGTAAGTTCAGCAAGGACAGTTACAAGGTGTCAGGAGGTCTTCATGGAGTGGGTGTGTCCTGCGTGAATGCGCTTTCAGATTATCTCAAGGCTGAGATTCATCGCGAAGGCAAGGTGTTCGTCCAGGAGTATTCCAAGGGAAAGCCTTACAAGCCGGTAGAGGTTGTCGGAGAAGCTGAAGATACAGGTACCATCGTGACATTCCATCCGGATCCTGAGATCTTTCAGGTGACTCAGGTCTACAAGTATGACACTCTTGCGGCGCGTCTTCGCGAACTCTCTTACCTTAACAAGGGTATCCATCTTTCCCTGACCGACAGGAGAAATCTCATCAACGATGTGGATGAGAACGGCAACGAACTCGAGACCACCCGTTACAGAAGTGACATCTTCTATTCGAAAGAGGGTCTGAGGGAATTCGTGGACTATCTTGACGGAGGTGCCGAGAAACTGATCGAGACTCCTATCTGTCTGGAAACAGACAAGATCATCCCTATCGAAATAGCACTTCAGTATAATACAAGCTACACTGAAAAGATATATTCTTACGTAAACAACATCAATACGATTGAGGGCGGAACCCACCTTCAGGGATTCAAGATGGGTCTTACAAGGACCTTGAAGAATTACGCCGACAAGAACGGAATGCTTGCAAAGCTGAAGTTTGACCTTGCTGCCGATGACTTCCGTGAAGGTCTGACGGCCGTTGTTTCCGTAAAGGTTGCAGAGCCGCAGTTCGAAGGTCAGACAAAGACCAAACTTGGCAACGGTGAGGTGGTTTCCGCAGTGTCTCAGGCTACGGCAGCTGCCCTTGAACTGTATCTCGAGGAGAATCCTAAGGAGGCCAAGCTTATCGTCGAGAAGGTAATACTTGCGGCTACGGCGCGTCATGCAGCCCGCAAGGCTCGTGAAATGGTGCAGCGAAAGACTGTGATGTCAGGAGCCGGCATGCCGGGAAAACTTGCAGACTGCTCTTCGCGTGATCCTGAGGTATGCGAGCTCTTCCTCGTCGAGGGAGACTCTGCAGGCGGTACTGCAAAGCAGGGTCGTGACCGTATGACTCAGGCGATTCTTCCCCTCAGAGGTAAGATCCTCAATGTGGAGAAGGCAATGGAGCATCGTGTGTTCGAGAGCGAGGAGATCCGTAACATCTACACAGCCCTCGGAGTGACCGTGGGTACGGAAGAGGATAGCAAGGCGTTGAATCTCAGCAAGCTCCGTTATCACAAGGTGATCATCATGACCGATGCCGATGTGGACGGAAGCCACATCGCGACCCTTATCCTGACTTTCTTCTTCCGCTATATGCAGGACCTTATCAAGAACGGATATGTATATCTCGCCACACCGCCTCTCTATCTTGTAAAGAAGGGCAAGGAGGAAATCTACTGCTGGACGGAAGCTCAGCGTAAGGAGGCGACCCTCCAGCTTGGAAAGGGGTCTGAGAAGGGAGTGTTCGTGCAGCGTTACAAAGGTCTTGGAGAGATGAGCGCGGAGCAGCTTCAGTCCACTACTATGGATCCTGAAAAACGTCTCCTGCGTCAGATTACAATTGAAAATGCTGCTGAAGCGGAACGTACATTCTCGATGCTGATGGGTGATGACGTGCCTCCACGCCGTGAGTTCATCGAGCAGAATGCCCACTATGCAAATATTGATGCATAAATGAATCGATATCTTGATCCGTCGCCTTTAGGCCGGGCCAGTCTATATAGCAGAAATGCTTGTATGCCAGTGTCGTCACGAATCGTGGCGACACTGACTATGCATTTGAACAAGCCTGTTCTTGAACAGGTGTTGGGCGAAGCCATGATAAGATTCCCTTATGTCTCGGTTCAGCTGACTGTTTCTGAGGGGGATTATGTACTTGTGCCTTCAACTGTTCCTGTAAAGGTGTTTACAGCTGAAGACGAGTGTCTTGAATTTGGTTCGGAAGCCTTGTGTTTCCGTCTTTTCAAGGTTACGGTTTCCGATAAGACCGTTTGTTTTGATTTCCATCATGCCATTGCTGACGCAGCAGGAATGATGGTGTTTGTAAAGTCCGTGCTGTTACGCTATATAGAGGCAAGCGGCTTCAGAGTGTCAAACGACGGTTCTGTCAAACTTCTGTCCGGTTCATGTGTTCCGGCGGAAATCGATGAGCCGATATCCAGACTTGAGGATAAACCGGCTTCCCGCCCCGTATGGTACATGGATGCGAAGGCCCTGCAAGTGGACCGTAGTGGCCCTGCTTCACAACGTGTCGTCCAGGTCCGGATACCTCTGGCGAGGATTCCTCATGAGTTTGAGATGATTTTCAAGGAGCCGGAGCCTTTTCTTCTGCCTTTGATCTCCCATGCCGTATATGATGCTCATCAGGATTTGATGGGTGCAGGAGAATATGTGGTGGCATCTGTCCAGGTGGATCTGCGTCCGTATTTCCCTTCAGCTTCTCTCCTGCCGTATCATACTAATGTTTATCTGGCATACAACAGGAATATCGATGAGTATCCGTACAGGACTGTCCATATGTCTCAGAAGAAGCTTCTTGAGGCTCAGCTGAAGACCGATGCCCTTGCATACAGTGTCCAGAAGCAGCTTGACGAACTGGAAAGAGCCCTGGCTCCCGAGGACTTCCGGATCAGGGTGAAGAATGTTGATGAGATGCTGATGAGAAAGGTCTCGAAGGCGACCTATGAGGTCAGTCGGGTGGGGAATGTCATGATGCCGGAAAACATGCAGAGATACATCTCGGAATTATATCCGGTCATGACCTGTGGCCCGTATGCATGTGCAGTCTCTCTCATGGTCTACCGGGGAGAGATATTTGCAACCTTTACGGGTGGTGGCGACCTCCGCTTTATTGCGGACAGGTTTGCAGGACTTCTTAATGAAAATGATATTCAGGCCTTTGTGTCGGACGAGTATGATTTTGTCCCGATGAAAGGCATAGCATGATTTATATATGGAAAAGATCAACTTCCCGAAACAGTATAAGGTCTATCTGCCTCTCGTCGTCCTGTTTGTGATGATGGTGTTTCTCATGCCAAGGAGTTCCAGATTCAACTATGACTACAAGAAAGGTTCGCCCTGGATGTATGAGACGCTCATATCGCAGTTTGACTTTCCGGTCCTGAAGACCGAACAGCAACTTCTTCAGGAGCGTGAGAAAGTCGGATCGGAGGTCATACCTTATTATATATATGAGTCGCGTGTCGGTGCAGCCGTTCAGAACTCGCTGGCTGTGATGGAACTGGGAGACTGCTCCTATGCCAGGCAGTCCATAGCTTCAGCTCTGGCTTCCGTGTATATGAAAGGGGTCCTTTCTTCGGCATCTGATGTGGATGACGGTAATTCATCCGGTCTCATATATGTCCAGAAGAACAGGAGGGCAGTCAAGCAGCCTGTATCCGAATTCTATAGTGTGGATGGGGCGAAGGCATATCTGAAGGAGTCGCTTGTCGGCACATGTCCGGAACTGAATGTGGACTCCCTTATCTCAGCATCCGGTCTGGCTTCGCTGATCCTCCCGGATCTGATATATGATCAGCAGACTACCGACCGTGTCCATGAGGAAAGCATTGACAATATATCCCATACCCAGGGTGTGGTCCGTTCCGGTCAGGTCATTGTGAACGAGGGAGAAATAGTTACCGCGGAAATCGAACAGCTTCTGGATTCTTATAAGGCGGAATATGACGAAAGTGTCGGATATGCCGGTCCTCGCGTATGGCTATGGGTCGGAAACATATTTCTTGCGTTCTGTATAGTGGCTTTGCTGTTCTTTGCCATCTTCTTCTGCAACTATAAGATATTCTACGAATACAACAAGTATCTCTATCTTCTGCTTGTGTTCTCGATATCTGCAGTAGGCTCATCCGTGGTGGCTCAGAGCGATCCTTCGCTTTTCTACATGATGCCTTTCACTCTCTGTGCTCTGTATCTGCTGGCGTTTTTCAAGAAGAGGGTCGTATTCATAACCTATGTACTGTCTCTTGTACCTATGCTGATGTTTGCGCCTGCGGGGGTGGAACTCTTCATAATGTACCTTGTCGCCGGAGCTGTGGGAATGCTTGTATTCGGCTATTTCAACAGGGGCTGGCTGCAGTTTGTGACTGCATTGATCGTATTTGTCGTCATGGCGCTTATATGGGTGTCTTTCCGGCTTGTCGATGGAATGGACGGACTGACCGATTACCGTATACTTTTCGATCTTGCCCTCGCTTCGTTGCTTTCAGTTGCCGGCTATCCTCTCATATATCTTTTCGAGAAGATATTCAGGCTTGTATCCAATTCCAAGCTTGTGGAATTGAGCGACACCAGCAACACCCTTCTGAGGATGCTTGCTGACAAGACACCAGGCACCTTCCAGCATTCTCTTCAGGTGATGAATATTGCTGATGCAGCGGCTCGTGCAATCGATGCCAATGTCCTTCTGGTGCGTGCCGGCGCCTTGTATCATGATATAGGAAAGATAAGCAACCCTCAGTGCTTTACTGAAAACGAGACCCCTGGAGTGAAATACCACGAAGGCCTTTCTCCCAAGGAAAGCGCACAGGAAATCATAAGACATGTGTCCGACGGCCTTGCCCTCGCAGAGAAATATGGACTGCCGGAAGAAATACGTGACTTCATCATCACTCACCATGGAACTACCAGCACCGGCTATTTCCATACAAAATATCTTAATGACGGAGGTGATCCGGAGGATGTGGCTGAGTTCTTCTATGACGGAAGAAAGCCGGTGACAAAGGAACAGGTGATCCTTATGCTCTGTGATGCCGTCGAAGCTGCTTCCAGAAGTCTCAAGGATTATTCCAAGGAAAGCATATCCTCTCTGGTGAACAGGATAATAGACGGGAAGGCTGATGGTGGCCAGCTTTCCGACGCAGACATCTCCATACGTGACCTGAATGCTCTGAAAGAGGTTATCTCCTCTTATCTTCAGCAGATGTATCACTCTCGTGTGGTCTATCCGAAACGCAATAACCGCAGGGCTTAGGCAGTGATTTTGAAATGTCATGCATAATGATTAATTTTGCGGGCTATTTGTGGCGCCTTGCGGCGCCTTTGCAGCGAGGAAATAATTAAATAAGAAATACATATGAATATTGTAGAAAACAGAATCGACGATCTTAATCTCGAGCTTACCCTTTCAATTGTGAAGGATGATTATGCGGAAAGCATGAAGAAGAAACTTGCTGACTTCAGAAAGAAGGCGGACATCAAAGGCTTTAGAAAAGGTATGGTTCCGATGTCTCTTGTAGAGAAGATGTATGGCCAGAATGCCCTTGTTGATGCAGTCAATGACGTGATTTCAGAGGGACTCAACAACTATATCCAGGAGAACGGCCTTCGCGTGCTCGGAGAACCTCTTCCAAGTGAGGAGCACATCCATAACGAGTGGGTGAACGGAAATGAGTTCACCTTCAAGTTCGACCTTGCTCAGAATCCTGAGGTGTCGTTCGAACTGTCAAAGGACGACGAGGTCGTGTATTACACGATCACAGTGACTGAGGCTGCAAAGAAAGAGATGAAGGAGAATCTTCTCAAGCAGTATGGCTCTCTCGAGGATGGCAAGAAGGCTAAGGAAGAGGACTTCATCATCGTAGATTTCGAGCAGGGTGAGACAAAGGTAGAGGGCACATATGTGGCTCTTCGTAATGTCGCTGAGGCAGCCCGCAAGTCTTTCGTAGGCGTGAAGGCCGGTGACGTTCTCGATGTGAACGTAAACGAGGCTTTCGAGAATGAGACAGACCGTGCTTCAATGCTCAAGGTAAGCAAGGAGGAGCTCGCTACACTTGATCCTATGTTCAAGATGACAGTCAAGACAGTCAAGACATTCGTGAACGCACCTCTTACAGAGGAGACTTTCGAAAAGATCTTCGGCGTCAAGACAGAGGAGGAGTTCGATGCGAAGATAGAGGAGAGGATCCGTGCAGAGTATTCTCAGGAAGCGGATTTCCGTTTTTCAAAGGACGCAAAGAACTATCTTCTTGAAAAGGCTGACGTGAAGGTTGCCGAGAAGTTCCTCAAGAGATGGGTTTACGTGGTGAATGACGGTAAGTTCACAATGGAGGATATCGAGAAGGATTGGGACCTTTTCATCGTTGATTACAAGTGGCAGATGGTACGCAGCTACCTGATGGAGAAGTACGGAGTAAAGATCGAGGAGGCTGACCTTCTTGCAAGCGCAAAGGGTTTTGCGGCTTACCAGTTCGCAATGTATGGAATGAATAATGTTCCGGATGATCAGCTTGAGTCATTTGCAAAGAACATCCTTTCTCAGGAGGAGCAGGGAAGAAGAATCCTTGACCAGGTTGAGAACGAGAAGACTTTTGCAGCTGTTCGTGAGGTGGTTACCCTCAAGAAGAAGAAGATCTCAGTTGATAAGTTCCGCGAGTTGAAATAATCTTTAAGAAAGGCCGGCTCGCAAGCTGGCCTTTTATTTATTTTGTGTATGGATAACAAGGAATTCGGTAAATACGCAAGACTTGAGCGTGGAATCAGCTCGATGACCATGCATCGCTATCAGTCTGTGCTTGACGGCTACATCAATCCTACTATTCTTGAGGAGAGGAAGCTCAATGTGGCTTCCATGGATGTGTTCAGCCGACTTATGATGGACAGGATCATTTTCCTGGGTGTGCCAATCGATGATGATGTGGCGAACATCATCCAGGCCCAGCTTCTCTTCCTTGCGTCAAACGACCACTCAAGCGACATCTCCCTTTATATCAATACTCCTGGTGGACAGGTGTCCTCCGGGTTGTGCATTTACGATACAATGCAGATTATCGAGCCTGATGTGGCTACGATATGTACCGGAATGGCTGCTTCTATGGGTTCTGTCCTTCTCTGTGCGGGTGCAGCCGGGAAGAGGTCGGCCCTGAAGCATTCCAAGGTGATGATCCACCAGCCTCTCGGAGGTGCAAGGGGACAGGCTTCTGATATCCTCATTGCGGCTCAGGAAATCGAGAAGACAAGGACTGAGCTTTACTCCATAATCTCGGAACACACGGGACAGTCTGTGGAAAAGATTGCAGCTGACGGTGACCGCGATTTCTGGATGACTTCCCAGGAGGCTCTGGAGTATGGAATGATCGATGAAGTCCTTCGCAAGAAAAAGCAGTAGCATATGGCAAAAGGGAAAAGACAGAACGGCGGATACTGCATGTTCTGCGGAAGAAGTGAGAATGAAGTCCCTCTCCTGCTTCAGGGAATAGATGCATGTATATGTTCCGATTGTGTAAAGCTTGCAGAAGGATATGTAAACGAATTCAATGGACAGAAGCAGAGTGCCGAGCCTCTGAAGAGGATAGAGTCCCAATATAAGCCTAAGGATATACATGAGTTTCTGGACCAGTATATAATAGGTCAGGACAGGGCCAAGAAGCAGCTTGCCGTCGCCGTATATAATCATTACAAACGTCTGAACAACAATCTTCAGGATGGGGGAGAGTTCGAACTTGAGAAGTCCAATGTCCTGATGGTAGGTCCGACAGGTACAGGCAAGACCTTGTTGGCGAAGACAATAGCGAAGCTTCTTGATGTGCCTTTCACTATTGTGGATGCCACGGTCCTTACAGAAGCCGGCTATGTCGGAGAGGATGTCGAGAGTATCCTTACCCGCCTTCTCCAGGAGGCAGATTTCGATGTCGCCAAGGCTGAAAGGGGGATTGTCTTCATCGACGAGATAGATAAGATAGCACGCAAGAGCGACAATCCTTCCATAACACGTGATGTTTCAGGAGAGGGAGTCCAGCAGGCTATGCTCAAGCTGCTTGAGGGCAGCGTGGTGAATGTGCCTCCTAAAGGGGGACGCAAGCATCCTGAACAGGAATTCCTCCATGTGAATACCCAGAATATACTCTTCATCTGCGGAGGTGCATTTGAAGGTATAGAGCGCAGGATTGCTCAGCGTCTCAATACTCAGGTTATCGGATTCAAGCCGTCAGGAAGAAAGCAGGTTGATAGGGAAAATCTCCTGAAATATGTTGAGGCACAGGATCTCCGTTCGTATGGTCTCATACCTGAAATTATCGGCCGTCTGCCTGTGATCACCTATCTTGACCATCTTGACAGGGAGGCTCTGAAAAGGATTCTGACCGAGCCTAAGAATGCCTTGATGCGTCAGTATGAGAAGATGTTCGAACTTGACGGCATCAGACTCAATGTGGCTCCTGAAGTGCTTGACCTGATTGTGGATACGGCAATTGAGAACAAGCTCGGAGCCCGTGGCCTGAGATCCATCTGTGAAGCCATTATGAACGATGCCATGTATGAAGCTCCGTCTTCTTCACGCAAGACCTTCAAGCTGACACTTGAATATGCAAAAGATAAACTGACTAAAGCTTAAACCTAAATGTTATGAATAGATTTCTTAATCAGATCTGCTCGAATTATACGCTCGCAGACGAATGCAAGGAGATGGGTATCTATCCTTATTATACTCCTATAGAATCGGAACAGTCTACAGTTGTAAAGATTGACGGCAAGGATGTGCTTATGTTCGGTTCAAACAGCTATCTCGGTCTTTCCAATGATCCTCGTCTGAAGGAAGCTGCAGTCGAAGCGATAAGGAAATATGGCACGAGCTGTTCCGGCTCCCGTTTCCTTAACGGAACTCTGGATATCCATATGGAGCTTGAGGAAAAGCTTGCCCGTTTTGTCGGAAAGGAGGATGCAGTTACCTACAGTACCGGAATGCAGGTCAATCTCGGTGTGATTTCATGCCTTTCCTTCCGAGGAGGATATGTGCTGCTCGACTCGCAGGACCATGCCTCCATCATTGACGGAAGCCGTCTCGGATTTGGAAAAGTCCTGAAGTTCAAACATAATGATATAGAGGATCTTGAGAAGAAGCTTGCTTTCTGCGAACATGACAAATACAAGCTCATAGTCATCGACGGAATATATTCGATGGAAGGAGACATAGCTCCGCTCCATGAGATCTGCGACCTTTGCGACAAGTACAATGCTTCTGTAATGGTCGATGACGCGCATTCGCTCGGAGTGCTTGGAAACTGCGGACGTGGAACTGCCGATTATTTTGGTGAGACAGACCGTGTGGACCTCATCATGGGTACATTCTCCAAGTCATTCGGTTCGCTCGGCGGGTTCATCGCGGGTGACCGCGAGGTGCTGAATTACCTCAAGCACAATTCACGTTCGCTGATCTTCAGTGCTTCAATGCCACCTGCAAACATTGCGGCTGCAAGCAAGGCTCTTGATATCATGCTCTCGGAGCCGGAGCGCTTCGAGTATCTCTGGGACCTTACCCGCTATGCTCACAAGGCCTTCAAGGACGCAGGATTCGATACAGGAAGGACCCAGTCCCCGATCATCCCTCTCTTCGTCCGCGATACTTTCAAGGCGATGGCCGTCGTGCGTCATGCTCTTGCTGAGGGAATCTTCGTGACTCCTGTGATCACTCCGGCTGTCGCACCTGGTGACGAGCTCATCCGTTTCGCCCTCATGGCTACTCACACGCGCGAGCAGGTGGATTATGCTGTGGATAAGCTCACCCGGATATTCAGAAAACTAGAAATCTTCCAATAAAATGGTAATTCTCATTACAGGAGTGTCATCCGGCTTTGGTAAGGCGATGGCGCTCCGTCTTGCAAAAGACGGACACAAGGTATATGGAACAGTACGCAGGGATGTTGAGCCTCTCGAAGGCGTGACTTATCTCAAGGCTGATGTAAGGGATGATGCCGGCATAGCTGCCGCATTCGCGCAGCTGATTCAAGCCGAAGGACGTCTGGACGTGTTCATCAACAATGCCGGCATGGGCATAGGCGGACCTCTCGAGTTCAGTCCCGTAGAGGATGTGCAGATGCAGATGGATGTGAATTTCATGGGAATGGTCAAATGGCTTTCTCACGTTGTGCCTGTGATGAGAACTCAGGGAGAGGGAAAGATATTGTGCGTGAGCAGTATAGGAGGCCTTATGGGCCTGCCTTATCAGGGAGCTTACTCAGCCAGCAAGTTCGCAATCGAAGGGTGGTGCGAGGCTCTGCGTCTGGAACTTCGTGGAACCGGAGTGAAGGTGGTGGTGATAGAACCGGGGGATTTCTCCACAGGTTTCACAGCTACCCGCAAATCCGTGTGTCCTGCAGATGTGGCCCAGGCTTACCCGTCATACGGGCGCTCCCTCAAGGGCATCGAAAAAGACGAGACTTCAGGTCTGAAGCCGGAGTATCTTGCAGCTAAGGTTTCCTCAATAGTACGCAAGAAGAATCCGGCCTATAGTTATGTCGTAGCCTCCTTCCTCCAGAAGCTGGCCGTCTTCGCCAAATGGCTCCTCCCGAAGCGACTCTTCGCATGGATACTTTCGCTTTATTATAACTTGTAGCGGCATCATCAATTCAACTTGACGAGACTGAAAAGTAGCATATCCTATAAAGTGAGTATGACGGTCTCCAAGTTCATGAGCTGCCTTTTATATTTTTCGGATAGTTATCTTCGAAATAATTGCATATCTTTGTGAAGATGTGCAATTATTTTTATGTAGCTATATGAAGAATTATATCGAAACCCATAAGGAAAGATTCTTCGATGAACTCTTTTCCCTTCTCAGAATTCCTTCAGTAAGTTCGCTCGAGCAGCATAAGCCGGATATGGAGCGCTGTGCCGGTCGTCTTGTGGAACTCCTGCTCGAGGCTGGTGCTGATGAGGCGGCCGTATACCCGACCAAAGGCCATCCTGTAGTCTTCGGACAGAAGATTGTCGATCCGTCCCTTCCGACAGTGCTTGTATACGGCCATTATGACGTCCAGCCAGTGGACCCGATAGAACTTTGGCATTCGGATCCTTTCGAACCGGAGATCCGCGACGGAGCCATATATGCCCGTGGTGCTAATGACGACAAAGGCCAGCTTTTCATGCATATCAAGGCATTCGAATTCATGGTGCGTGAAGGCGGTCTCAAGCATAACGTGAAGTTCATCCTCGAGGGTGAGGAAGAAATCGGAAGCCCTTCGCTTGCGGCATGGGCCTCCGAGAATAAGGAACGCCTCGCGGCAGATATAATCCTGGTATCCGATACTACGATGATTTCTGAGTCAGTCCCTTCGATCAACTGCGGAATGCGCGGACTCTCTTATGTGGAAGTCAAGGTGACAGGCCCGAATAAGGATCTTCATTCGGGACATTACGGTGGTGCGGTTGCAAACCCTATCAATGTGCTCTGTGACATGATTTCATCGCTGATTGACAAGGATGGACATATCACTGTCAAGGGATTCTATGACGATGTCGTGGTCCTCTCGGATGAGGACAGGGCAAAACTCTCCCGTGCACCATTTGATATTGATGAATATAAGGAGTTCCTTGATATCAAGGAAGTCAAGGGAGAAGCCGGCTATTCTACGCTTGAACGTACGGGCATCCGTCCATGTCTGGATGTGAACGGAATCTGGGGCGGTTATACGGGTGAAGGAGCAAAGACAGTCCTTCCTTCGGTGGCCCATGCGAAGATTTCCATGAGGCTTGTGCCTAATCAGGACAGCGCTACCATCACAAGGCTTTTCACTGAGCATTTCCTCTCGATAGCTCCTGATTACGTGAAGGTTGAGGTGATTCCTCATCATGGGGGTGACGGCTTCCTCATCCCGATTTCTTCCCCTGCCTACAAGGCGGCTGAGAAGGCAATGACTGAGGTCTATGGTATTGAGCCTGTGCCTTCACGAGGAGGTGGATCGATCCCTATCCTCGCAGATCTTCAGCGCATTCTCAGCATCGACCCGCTTCTGATGGGCTTCGGCCTGGAGCGTGACACCATTCACTCGCCGAATGAAAGCTATCTTCTCAAGCAGCTCTTTGCCGGCATGGAGGCTATAGCATTATTCTACAGGTATTACTGATAGGTGGATTTACGTCATAGCGTGGTCTGAAAGGCCGTGGCAATCTTTATAAAAGTATTTGAATTATGAACAGAAAAGAACTATATCAGCAGATTCAGGCCAAGAAGAGCATGCTCTGTGTGGGGCTGGATGTGGATTTTGACAAGATGCCTGAGCATGTCAAGGCTCTGGCTACTCATGGTGAGCTTGCATTGAAGGGTGAACTCTATAAAGGCAAGGCCCGTTCGATAATCGAGTTCAACAAGGCGATAGTGGATGCGACTGCTCCTCATTGCGTGGCATATAAGCCTAATCTGGCTTTCTATGAGTGCTACGGAATCGACGGGATGCGTGCCCTCGATGCTACTGTGGATTATATCAGAAGCAAATATCCTGAAATCTTCCTTATAGCAGATGCAAAAAGGGGAGACATCGGCAATACGGCAAAGATGTATGCCAAGGCGTTCTTCGAGGAAATGGACTTTGACGCAGTGACTGTAGCTCCTTACATGGGTGCCGACAGTGTGACTCCTTTCCTGGAGTATAAGGATAAATGGGCCATCGTGCTTGCCCTGACATCAAATGCATCAGCATATCAGTTCCAGAATGCTCAAAAGGATGGCAAGCCTCTTTATCGGGCTGTCATGGAAGAGATGATGCAGATTTCGACTCCGGATAACATGATGTTCGTGGTGGGTGCGACAAAGGCGGACAAGCTTCAGGAATTAAGAAGTTTCTGTCCGGACAATTTCTTCCTGGTACCTGGAGTAGGTGCCCAGGGTGGCTCGGCTGAGGAAGTCATAGCCCATGGCGCAAACGACCATGGAGGCCTGCTGATAAACTCCTCACGTGGTATCCTCTTCGCTGACAGTTCAGAGAATTATGCCAAGGCGGCAGCTGAAGTAGCAGCGCGCACCGCCAATCTTTAGAGCTATTCGAATTCCTTTGCAAGACCTCCTTCGCTGGTTTCCTTATAAAGCGACGGGAGGTCTTTTCCTGTCTGCTTCATGACCTTCACCGCCTGGTCGAAGGATACCCTGTGGCGTCCGTCGGTGTAAAGGGCGTAGATGCTCGCATCCAGCGCACGGGCAGCCGCATAGGCATTCCTCTCTATGCACGGAATCTGCACCAGACCGCAAACAGGGTCACAGGTGAGTCCGAGATGATGCTCAAGCCCCATTTCGGCCGCATATTCTATCTGGGAAGGACTTCCTCCCATAAGCTGTGTCACGGCTGCCGCCGCCATTGCACAGGCGACTCCGACTTCTCCCTGGCATCCGACCTCGGCTCCCGAAACCGATGCGTTATGCTTGACCACCGATCCTACTATTCCTGCTGTTGCAAGAGCCCTGATTATTCTCTGGTCGCTGAAATTGTATGTCTTCTGAAGATGATACAGCACCCCGGGGATGACTCCGCAGGACCCGCATGTAGGCGCTGTCACGATTGTCCCTCCGCATGCGTTCTCCTCGCTCACCGCAAGGGCATAGGCGAAGATGAGTCCCCTTGTGCGCAGGACGTCTCCATAGCCTTCGGCCCTGATGAAGTAGCTTGACGCCTTTCTCCTGAGATTCAGAGGTCCGGGAAGCGCACCTTCCTGATCAATACCTCTTTCTACGGCTTTGCGCATGACCTCCCATACCAGCTTGAGATGGTCCCATGTACTCTGTTCCTCGTGCTCCTGGACATATTCCCAATAGGCCTTTCCTGTGCGGTTGCACCAGTCCATTATCTCTTTCAGCGTGGTAAGTCCGTAGATGTGCTCCTCCTGCTTGCCCTCTATAGGGTTCTCGATGCAGATGATGTCTCCGCCTCCGATGCTGTAGTATGTCCATTCGTCAGTCACACTGCCATCGCAATGCAGAACCCCGATCTTCATGCCGTTGGGGTGGACAGGAAGATTCTCTTTGGGTCTCCACTCGATTTCTACATATCCTTCGCGCTTTTCAGTGCTTTCCAGAGTCTCGCGGTCTGTGCGCTTCCATGTCAGGAAGGCCTCCTCGATGGCAGTATCTGTGAGGTGTCCCTTGCCTGTGGCGGCGAGTGAACCATAAAGGATTACACGGAGATGTCCTGAGTCCGGATGATTTTCAAGGAAATTTCTCACAGCCTTGAATGGCCCCATTGTATGGCTGCTTGAAGGTCCTTTACCTATCTTGTATATGTCTCTGATCGATTTCATTGTAAGTGCGTTTTATATATGGCCAAAACTTTGCAAAGTTAGTACAAATCTTTAATAACAGGACAAGATGTTGCGTCATATATTCATACCGGTACTAGTATTTTTTGCCTGTCTGGACCTCCATGCACAGGAGTCCGGACCAGTTCCGCGACCTATTCCTGATTTCCTTTCTGATTCTCTATTCATGCCTTCCAGCCACATCATAGGCCTTCAGCCATGGATGTCAGCTCCCCTGGCTCTGCCAGTTGTCCATGTGGTTCCCATGAATGGATTTGAAGGCAGCATAGGCTTCGGAGAATATTCCCTCGCACATCCCGAATCCTTCTTCTCCACTCTTGATGGGAGCAACTGCATTGATGTTCCGGAACTGTACATCAGCCGTCAGAGGATGTTGGGCAATACCCTGAAGATAGCCCGGGGATTCTATTTCCTGTCCGGCATATTGTATGGCGCTCAAATGGGGGTGATGGGCAATAACTGGGGAATGGGCACACGCGAAGGCTTTGTCTTCCATCCTTCCGACATCCTGACCATTACACTCTGGACTCAGTATTTTCAGTCGGTTTACATATATTCACCTGTGATGTTTCCGACAACTTCCGGGGATGGAGCGGCAATAGTGATGCCTGCGACTCCTGAAGTATTCTCCTTCGGAGTGCAGGCATCCTTTGTCTGGGGGGAATTCATTATAGGAATCGGCACGTCAGTAGCCCCTGTCCGGTTCCAGGACAGACATCATTCCAGATTCCGTTACAGATAATCCTCGAAATACATGCTTATCTTGTCATGCAGATGCACCCTGTCCTTGCCCATCACGTTATGTTCTGCCCGCGGATATGGGAAATAGTCCACCTGGACATTGTTGATTATGCATTCGCGTATGAAGCTCAGGCTGTGCTGCCATAAGACCACGTCGTCGATCACTCCCTGGCATATGAGCAGCTTGCCTTTCAGATCCTTGGCCTTGTTAATCAGACTTGTCCTTTCATATCCTTCCGGATTCACATCCGGATGGTCCATGTAGCGTTCGCCATACATGACCTCATACCACTTCCAGTCGATGACCGGACCTCCTGCCACACCAACCTTGAATACATCAGGGTAGCTGGTCATAAGCGAGATGGTCATGAATCCGCCGTAGCTCCATCCGTGCACTCCTATCCTGTCCTTATCCACATACGGAAGTTCCATCAGCATCCTGACTCCTTCCATCTGGTCCGCCATTTCTGCCTGGCCGCACTGTCCGTGGATGGCCTGTTCGAATTCAAGACCTCTGTTCTGCGTGCCTCTGTTGTCCTGGACATAAACCAGATATCCCCTTTGAGCCATATACATCTCCCACCTGCGCAGTTGGGCAAGATAAGTGTCCTGCACCATCTGTGAGTGAGGACCGCCATATACATACACTATGACAGGGTATTTCTTGGAAGGATCGAAGTCCTTAGGTTTTATCAGACGGTAATAGTTGTCGTATTGTCCGTCTGCGCTCTTTATGGTTCCCAATGATATCTCCGAGTAGGCATAATCCGATGTAGGGTCAGCTGCCGTAAGCAGGTTGCGCATAAGCTTTCCGTCCGCCTTATGTACGTTGATTACTCTCGGAACAGTCAGCGAACTGTAATAATCCAGATAATACATGCAGTCAGGACTCATGCTGATGTCATGCCATCCTTCTTCCTGCGTCAGCCTCTGAGGCTTTCCGAATGTCGCCTTGGCAACCCCTTTCTTCAGATTCCTGACCTCAATCCGGAACAGATGGTTTTCTATCGGCGACACCTCTGCAGATGTATAGTAGATGTATCTGCCGTCATTCCCGACATAGGCTACGTCTGCGTCTGTCTCAGTCAGACGTCTGATGTTGCCGTCGTTGTCGCAAAGGTAAAGGTTGCGGTATCCGTCCCTGTTGGCAGTGCGGTAGAGGAAGATGTCATTGCGGCCTTTGATGAAGTAAAGGGGATCGAGAGGCTCGACATATTTGTCGTTGTCTTCAGTCAGGATTGTCTTTATGTATTCTCCGAGAGCGTCGAACATGCATAGCCTCATGTGTTTCTGGCTTCTGTCCAGAATGGATACATATATGCTTTCACCATCAGGAGACCAGCATACGTTGGTGAGATAGGTGTTCATCGGATGCTTCCATGTGGTGTCGATGGCTTCGAAGTGGTCCAATGCCACAGCCTTTCCAGATTCAAGGTCATGTACGGCTATGAATACCTTTTCGGAATCCATCCCGGCCATGGGGTAGCGGATGAATCTTGCCCGGCCCGTCCTTGTGGTGATGTCTGTCAGAGGGTATTTTGTCACCTCTTTCTCATCCTTCACGTAAAAGGCAAGCTTGGAGGCGTCCGGAGACCAGAATATGCCGCCGTCTATCCCGAATTCGTTCCTGCTGACTGTCTGTCCGGAAACCAGATGTGGACTGTCTGTACTTGTCACTGTATCTATCCTTCCGATACTGTCGCATATGTAAAGGTTATTCTTGACGGTGAATGCATACAGATTCATTTTCCCTTTCACATCGGGACTTTCGGTTATGTTGCTGCATTCTTTGACCTTCTTGGGAATCTTCTGGTCCGGACGCTGGTATGTGCCGGCCGGGGTGTCATCCATATCTTTCCTGAAATGGGTTATGTGCTGCTTCCTGTCCTTGTCTATCCTGAGCAGAGTATGTTCTTCCATCCATATGTAGGATTCATACGCAGGTGAAAGCTCCCGTGAAAGTATGGTCTCCTCCATAGTCAGTGTCTTTCCTGAAGGATCGTTGGCTTTTCTTGTCTTCAGTATGCCTGTCTGGGCTGATGCCGTCAGTCCCAGGCATATGGCGCCCAGAACCAGTAATGTCTTCTTTGTCATAGCTTTCTGTTTACATGTGTCGTCAGATGTGACATTCTTTACAAAGATAATATTTATTCAAGAATTCCCGCACAATGAAGCAGTGCGATGAAAGGAGTCTGCTGTCTCCTGATATATGGCTTGACGTTTCCTGTGTTTATCTCCTCCCATCCGCACACTGTGTCATATGCTGCGATAAAGTCCTTTCCTGTCAGGTATTCCCCACGGACCGCGCGTTTCGTGCCCGGCGTCCCTCCTTTGAGGAAGATGCAGCTGCCGACGAAGGTGGCGTTGAAGGTAATTCCGGTCACTGTGGTGATCTCGTTGTGAGATACTACATGCCTGACTACTTCTTCCCATACCATCTTTCCATCCCAATCCTTGTATTTTTCCTTTATTTTCATGATTATCGCAATAATTTCCGACGGTTCTCGCCCCAAATTTACTAATACTCCTTAAATCTCTTACATGAATCTGAGGAAAACACCCTCCGTTTCTCTTGTATTCCAAGGAAAATGTTATCTTTGTCTGATTATTGTCAATTTTGGAGGGTCGTCAGTCCTTGTGGATGTAGGAAGGATGCTTCGGACTTTCGCTTTCCGGATGATTTATTTTTAGTATGGAGAACAGGATCAAGGACAATTCCAGATGTGGAGTGATCGGTTATGGAACTTGGGCGACGGCACTCGTGTACACGCTTATCAGGAACGGAAAGGAAATATGGTGGCATATCAGAAATGATGAGGTGCTGGAGAGCGTCACTACTGAGGGACGTAATGCGAAGTATCTTTCTGATGTCGAACTCAATAAGGACAAGATAAATGCTACATCCGATATTGATGATATCGTCAGGAACTGTGAGGTCATACTTGTAGCTGCTCCTTCTGCCTACTTGAGGGATTTCATGTCAGGATTGACCGAGTCTCTTGACGGAAAGTTCATCCTGTCTGCCACAAAGGGAATAGTTCCTGAAGATTATGTGACGATAACTGAATATTTCAACCGCAATTTTGCAGTACCATATGACCGTCTTGGCCTTATTTCCGGCCCTTCTCATGCTGAAGAGGTGTCCAGAAACAAGCTTTCTTACCTTACTGTCGCTACAAAGGATCCTGAGAACGGAAGAATGATAGGAGAGATGTTTGCCACTGATTCCGTCAAGATCAGTTATTCTGAAGACATATACGGAATAGAGTATGCCGGTATCCTGAAGAATATCTATGCTATTGCCTCCGGTCTGTGCACGGGGCTGGGATATGGAGATAATTTCCGTGCGGTGCTGATATCGGCCTGTGCTGCCGAGATGACACGCTACATCCAGGAAAGCTACCCGTTCGGAAGGAGTACATTGAACTCGGCTTATCTTGGGGATCTGTTGGTGACATCGTATTCGAATTTCAGCCGCAACCGGCGTCTCGGTCAGATGATCGGGCGGGGCTGTACTGTGAAGAGCGCCCTGAATGAAATGACCATGGTCGCTGAAGGATACTTCGCCTCTGCCTGCATAAGACACATAAATCAGAAGCATAATATCAGTATGCCTATAGCTGACATGGTGTACGACGTGCTTTACCGCCGTGCCAATCCGCGTAAAAGGATGAAGGAACTTACAGAGCTGCTGTAAGTCCCTTCAGTTTCTACCAGTCTACCTTTTTTCTTGACAGAGGCATCGTCATACATCTTGGACCACCGCCTCCGCGTGGCAATTCCGAACCGTCGATTGCTATTGCACATGGCCCCTCTCCGATCGATGCCTTCCCGGATATCACATCCCTTGCCTTGATTATATCGAAGCCGTCCTTGTCCAGCTTGTCCAAGGTGTGGATATTGCGCGCATATGTGAGTATCTTTCCCGGGGCAAAGGCAAATGAGTTGGCTCCGCTATGCCACTGCTCCCTCTCCTGATCCCATTCGTCGTCACCTCCGCATACGACCGGCTTGAGGTCCATCCCGAGCTTCTTCAGGGCAGACAGGATGCTTGACACCGGTCGGATGCTTGTCACGGCTCCATCATCTATGGTTATGTGTACTGTCTGATACTGATTTGCCTGCATGATCAGAGGCTTGAACACCATGCACCTGTCCCTGTCGAGGATTGTGAATACCATGTCGAGATGGATGAATGACTCAGGCTCGGAAGGCAGCTGCTGCACAATCACGTTATAGCGGCCAGGAGGAGAACTCCTTCTGAATCTTTCGACCATGAAGTCTATGCCCTGCGAAGTGGTCCTTACTCCGTTCCCGACAATCAGGATGTCCTCCCTTGCAACGATTATGTCTCCTCCTTCCATGATGATCGGAGAACTGTCATTCTGGTTTTCATTGACATCCACGACATCGCATTCAAACGCTCCGCTATATCTGTATATTGCATTCATTATCAGTGACTCACGCATCCTGACCTTGTTCGCCATACGGCAGACCAGGGCCTGGTTCCCTATTGTCACAGCAGCGTCGCGTGTGAAATAGAAGTTATATAGAGGGTAGAGGGCATAATACTCGTTTCTGAGATATGATGTCAATGTGTCTATTCTTGCAGGAAGCCCTTCTATAAGGACTCTTGCAAGCTCTGCGGAGTCCATCTCCATCAGTACGTCTATATATGACATTACCTCCTCTGTCTCGCAGATTCTGTGGATGAGGTCGGCACGAGGCTTCCACTGTTCAAGCACCTTTATCAGGAGGTCCTTCACCTCATAGACCTTGCATACCTTAGACAGCACTCCTGAAAGCTGTTCATATTCAGACTGGGCTATGGACAGGTTGAGGATATCGCTGTAAAGTGCTCTTTGAACATTCCTCGGGGTCATGTTCTCCACTTCCGCACCAGGACGATGGAGCAGCACCGCATCAAGAGTTCCGATCTCTGACTGAATGTTTATTCTAAGTGTGTTGCCGTTATTCATAATCGATCAGATTTGGTAGTCTTGTAAAAATAGCAATTTATTCTAAGAATGCCAAGTATAAACTAAAACCTCTCACAAAGGCAGTGCCGATGTGAGAGGTCTTATATGTCGATATGTAATCTTTAAGCCATGAATGTTGCAACGAATGCGAGGATGGCATAAAGCTCAGGAAGAGCTGCGTAGATGAGGGTCTTGGTGAATACGTCGTGTCCCTGTGAGATACCGATGATACCGTTTGCGCAGACCTGACCCTGGCGAAGTGCAGAGAAGAGGAATGTGAAACCGGCTGCTATACCGATAGCGAAGAGTGAAAGACCGTCAGCGGCGAAATCCTTGCCGATCCATACGAAGAATGCAACGAAACCATAGAGACCCTGTGATGCAGGCATCGCAGAAAGGACCATGTAGTTTGTAGCTCCGTCAGCGTTCTTCTTTAGTGCACCTTCAGCAGCGTTGCCGGCGATAGTTGTACCGAATGCACTGCCGATGAATGAAAGACCGAGCATGATAGCAAGGCCAAGATAACCGAGTAATTCAATTACGTTCATAATGTTGTAGTTTTTATTAGTTATTTTTATTGTTCCTTGTTTGTTGTGAGCGGGTTGTATGCCGAGCCCTTGCCCTCGTATCCTGCGTTCTTGAAATATTCCATGAACGTCAGACGCATAGGGTGGACGAATGCTCCGAGGCCTGACAGAAGGAGGTTCATTAAATGTCCTACGATCAGGATGGCAATGAACGGAACCCAGAGTATGATACTGTCGCTGTCACCTCTTACCGAACCTGCCAGATTGTTGAATGCCTGTCCGAGCATTCCTCCTGCAAGTCCGAGTGCAAAGAGACGAAGATAACTGAGCACGTCGCCGAGGATACCTGTAGCCATGTTGTATGTGTCCCAGAGTCCCGCACCGATGTTGATCAGCGGGTTCCTTCCTGGAGTGTTGAATATGTATATGGCCAGTGCAGAAATGCCCCCGACAGCTATCACTGCCCATTTCATTGCTTCAGGAGAGAGTACCTTTCCTATGCCGAGCAGTGCGAGCACTACGCCTCCGACGATAAGCAGCAGCCATCCCCACGTAGCGATGTTTTCCTTTATTCCGAATCTCTTTGTATAGCATAATGCCTTTACAGTCATTGCGAGGCAGATGTGGAAGATACCGATTCCCATTGCAAGGATCATCTGAATGTTCAGCGTACCTATGCCAGGGATTGTTATTTCTCCTACTATCATGCAGCTCTTCAGCCATTCAGGCACCCATGCGGCATCATACAGACTGATTCCGAAGAATGTGCCGAGCACAGTGCCGACAATGATGGTACCGGCTCCGAGCAGTGAGATGATGCTTCCCAGGCCTTTGAACATGCCGATTTTCAGCCAGCCTTTATTGAGCATCAGGCCAAGGATCATCAGTATAATACCGTAACCTGCATCTCCCATACACATTGCAAAGAAGAGCAGATAGAAAGGTGCCACTATAGGTGTAGGGTCAAACTCTGTATATACAGGCATGCCGTACATCTCGGTGAAGACTTCAAACTGACGTGTGAACCAATTGTTCTTCAGCTTGATAGGAGGATTGTCCTCCTGAACAGCCTCTTCCTGGAGATAGATTACTCCCATCTTCTCGAAAGCTTCTGTCAGTTCTGCATCATTCTCAGAAGGAGCAAAGCCTGTGAATACCGTGATGTGGTCTTCTGCTGCGCCTTTGCCAGCCTCATGTGCAAGATATCGGTCCAGTTCCACGAGATTTCTGTTGCACGCCTCCTTGATTGCAGGAATATAATCCTTTGCGTTGAGAAGACCGGCCTTGCATTCTATGATGTCTGCCTTGATGCCGGCTGCTTCGGCTGCTGCTTCTGCAGATGTACCTTCCGGTGCCGCTGTTTCCTGCACAGGGAAGCTGTATGCCTCTCCCTTCGGGGCTACTGTCACGAACCAGACTTTCTTACCATCCTCAGAAACGACCTGAAGAGGGTATAGCCCGCCCCATGACTCATCGAATCTCTTTGCATCGACGCAGTAGTAGTGAACAGAGTATCCGAGGTCGGCAAGACCATCGATAGCATTCTTGTCATATTCTCCCCATGGGAGTCTTGCTGTTACCTGCTTTTGAGCATAGTTAAGTGATGCCTGCAGTTCTGTGAGTCTTGCCCTGCACTCTTCAATGAAATCCACAGGGTCGCCGTCGATGTTCACTGTAGCCTTTGCAATTGCTTCTGCGTCAGCATCATTTGAGTAGTCAATGCCCTCAAGGAATTCCAGGGTCTTTCTTGCCCTTTCGGCTTTGTGGAACAACACAGAAGAGTCTGAATCGACAGGTTTGACAGAACGGCTGATGTCCACGACGCCCAGTTCCTGAAGCTGCTCCAGGAAGCCCTCCTTCTCTCCGCTCAGGAGAATGAAGGAGTATTTTGTCATTTTAGTTATCATTGTTCTGTTCCTCCTCTTCTTCTATAGCATGTCTGCTCTTCACTATCTTGGAAGCCGCCTTGGAGAGGTTCTCCTCGTCTTCCATATAGCGCTTGATCTTTCTGATAGCCTCCTGATATCCCGGAATCTGCACCTTTTCGTAGAGGTTCACCTTCTGGGTGGTCTTCTTTCTCTGGAAGTCCAGGATCCGTGACTTCTCCACATAGACCTCCGATTCTATTCCAAGCCTTGACAGTTCCTTGAGTATAGCCACTCCGTCTGCATACCATGCCGGACAGCTGAAGGCATTGAACTCATTGATCTGGTAGTGGATCTCACCTAAGGCTGGAGTCTTTACTCCGGCGACCTTTACTGTGTAGAGGTCTACATCAGTGATGGTGATGAGATTTGGCTGGAATTCGTTCCAGAGGGCAGCGAGATAGTCGTATCGCTTGAGTGAGGCTTCAAGATCAGCAACAAGCTTCTCTGAATAATCCTTGGCCTTTTTCACCTCAAGGCGCAGCGCCGACTCCTTGTTCTTCAGGGTAGGGAGGGCATTCCTGCGCATCTTGAGCTGTTTGTTCAAGTTGTTCAGAGATGTCTTATTGTATTGAAACTTAATTGCCATAATCAGTTACCTTTCCAATATGTGTCGATAAGCTCCTGCTTGATACCGGTTTCAGCCTTGGTGAAGTAAGTACCGAAGAGCTCCCATGCAGTGTCGAGCATGTCGTCGATCTTGAGGTTCACGTCGATTGCAAGGAGTCTTGTAGCATATGCCTTCGCGTAGTCAAGGCATCTGAGGTCGTAGTCGCTGAGGTCGAAACCGTTTTCAAGCTTGGTCTTTGCATTTTGCGCATCTGCATATAGACGCACTGAAGCATTCATCACCTGACCGTGGTCCTTGCGGGTCTTCTTTCCCTGCACGAGCTGCTTGAGTCGTGAGAGTGAACGGAACGGGTCGATGATGACCTTGCCTGAATCAGGGTCGGTACGGAGGAAGAGCTGTCCCTCTGTGATATATCCGGTGTTGTCCGGAATAGCGTGGGTGATGTCTCCGTCGTTTAGGGTTGTCACGGCGATGATTGTGATTGAACCTCCGTCAGGAAGCTGAACGGCCTTTTCGTAGATCTTTGCAAGGTCCGAGTAGAGCGATCCTGGCATTGAGTCCTTAGACGGAATCTGGTCCATACGGTTGGATACAATCGAGAGCGCATCGGCATAAAGGGTCATGTCCGTAAGGAGCACGAGCACCTTTTCGTTCTTCTCGACTGCGAAGTACTCGGCAGCAGTAAGAGCCATGTCCGGAATGAGCAGACGCTCCACAGGGGGCTGTTCTGTAGTGTTTACGAACGAAATGATTTTGTCCAGAGCACCTGCTGCCTCGAATTCGTGCTTGAAGTAGAGGTAGTCGTCGTTCGACAGACCCATACCTCCGAGGATGATCTTGTCTACATCCGCACGGAGAGCTACCTGTGCCATTACGTTGTTGTATGGCTGGTCTGGGTCGGCGAAGAACGGAATCTTCTGTCCTGACACAAGGGTGTTGTTGAGGTCGATGCCTGCGATACCTGTAGGGATGATCTGAGAAGGCTGACGTCTCTTGTATGGATTCACTGACGGGCCTCCGATCTCTACTGTCTTTCCTTCCACTGCCGGACCGCCGTCAATAGGCTCGCCATATGCGTTGAAGAATCGTCCTGCGAGGTCGTCGCTTACATTGAGGGTAGGGGCTCCGCCGAGGAATACCACCTCAGCATCGGTAGGAATACCCTCGGTACCAGAGAAAATCTGGAGTGTCACGAGGTCTCCCTTGGTCTTAACCACCTGAGCAAGGCGGCCGTCTACCAGAGCAAGCTCGTCGTTTGACACGCCTGTTGCCTTGAGAGACACAGTCGCCTTTGTAATGGCCTCAAGCTGTGTGTATATTTTCTGAAATGCCTTATTTGCCATTGCTTAGAAGATTATTGAGTTTTTCCTGATATTCGTAGAATCTTTCACTCTTGAACTCCGAGTAGTTCATCTGTCTGAGGGCGTTGATGAGCTCCTTGAAGTAGTTGCGGCACTCTTCGAAGTCTTCGAATGCGAAGTCCCTGTCGCAGATGCCCATTACGATTTCGAGCATGTATTTCTGTCTTTCAAGCGGACAGAGGGCATCAATTTCGTCGAATGCATCCTGCTGGAGGATCACAAAGTCCACAAGCTCTGACTTCCAGAAGATTTCATGGTAGCTCATAGGCACACCGTCGTCACCGAGGATGTTGATCTGGTCGTTGGCTTCCTTACCCTTTCGGATGATGTTCTTCGCCTTCTCGACCATCTCGACCCATCCTGGCATGATGGTCTCGTTGAGGTATTCGCGGATTTCCGGATATTCAAGATACTTCGAGTATGAGTCGATAGGGTTTACTGCAGGGTAGCGCTTCTGGTCGGCACGGTTCTGCTCGAGGGCGTAGAAGCATCGTGCTGCCTTCTTTGTAGACTCTGTCACAGGTTCCTTAAGGTTACCTCCGGCAGGGGAAACCGTACCGATGAATGTAACTGCGCCTGTCTGGCCGTTGTTGAGCACTACCATTCCGGCACGTGCATAGAAGTTCGAGATGATGGCTGAGAGGTCCACAGGGAACGCGTCAGCTCCAGGAAGCTCTTCCATACGGTTGGACATCTCTCTGAGGGCCTGTGCCCAACGTGATGTCGAGTCTGCAAGGAGAAGGACCTTCAGTCCCATTGCGCGATAGTACTCGCAGATTGTCATGGCTGTGTATACAGATGCCTCTCGGGCAGCCACAGGCATGTTTGATGTGTTGCAGATGATGGTTGTACGTTCCATCAGGTGGCGTCCTGTGTGAGGGTCGATGAGTTCAGGGAACTCAGCAAAGATCTCCACAACCTCGTTTGCACGCTCACCGCAGGCAGCCATCACAATGACGTCTGCGTCTCCCTGCTTTGCAATAGCATGCTGGAGCACTGTCTTACCGCATCCGAACGGCCCGGGAATGAAGCCTGTACCTCCTTCTGCGATAGGGTTGAGCGTGTCGATGGCACGCACACCGGTCTCCATTATCTTTGTCGGTCTTGGCTTCTCCCTATAGCCCTTGACCGCCACCTTTACAGGCCATTTCTGCCACATTTTCACTTCCACGTCCTCTCCGGATGCGTCGGTGAGCGTAGCAACTGCCTTATCGATGTTATACTGTCCTGCCTCAGCGATGCTCTTCACGGTATATTCGCCCTGGAATGCGAACGGCACCATGATCTTGTGAGGAAGCCATCCTTCCTTAACTTCGCCGAGCCAGTCAGCTGCCACCACCTTGTCGCCCGGTTTGGCGATAGGGGTGAAGTCCCATAATTTCTCGTGGTTCAGAGGATCGGTGTACTCTCCCTTCTGGAGAAATACGCCTGTCATTGTGGTGAGGTCGTTCTGCAGACCGTCATAGCTGCTTGAGAGCAGACCAGGTCCGAGGGTGGCTTCAAGCATCCTGTCCTCGAATTCCACCTTGTCACCGTTCTTTAGTCCACGGGTGCTCTCGAACACCTGCACTGCAGCGTTCTTTCCGTTCACCTTGATGACCTCTGCCATGAGCTTTGTGTCTCCGACCGTGATGAAGCAGATTTCATTCTGCGACACCGGTCCGTCCACTTCCACCGTCACAAGGTTGGAAACGATTCCCGTAACCTTTCCTGTTGTCTTCATATTTCTATTGATGTTTTTGATTTATCCGTTGTATTCCACTCCCTTGAATGTGCCGCGCACTTCATCCACAAGCTTCTTGAACATCTCGCGTCCTGTCTGTTCGTCCAGAATCAGCCATCTGCGGATTATCATCATCTTCACGATGATTCCGAGAATTTTTTCGAAGTTCATGTAGTCGAAGAGAGTCAGCTCGTCAATCTTCTCCCAATAGAGGTCGTCAATGCCTCTTTCACGGGCAAGAATGTCTTTGCCTTCAAGGATAGCCTGCAGTCTTGCGCCTTCCTTGAATTCCGGTTCCTCCGGTTCAAGTCCTGTCTCTTCCGCATCGGGATCGGCAAGTTTGAGTACATCTTTCTCCGGGTCTCTTCCCAGAGCAATGTTCAGATACCTTACCTTCTGATTGCGCACGTTCAGGTCGAACTCGAAGAAGTCCCTTATGAATCCTATCCTGTGGGCAAGTGCTTCCTTGTAGAAGTCCGCTCCTAAACTGTCTTTGTCGAATCCTTTTTCGATAAGGTCCAGTACGGCGTTGTCCTTTGCGGATAGAAGTTCTCTGACTCCAGCGAAGTACTCGTCCAGACTGCTTTCGCCCTGACGCCAGTCAGGTGTGAAGTCCGGCAGACCTGCCGTTATATATACGTAGTTGTTCATTATCCGAATAGAAGTTTCTTTGTAGCAGGTCTGAGATATTCGGCGATGAGAGACTTGAAGGTCTCATCGGTCAGACTGATGAAATAGCCGCCGTCCTTGGGACCGATGCGGAAACCTCCGCTTACCTTCTTTGAGAAGGATGCTTCAACCCCTGCTCCAAGGATTTTCGAGAGTTCGTCGGCTACAAAAGGCTCAAGACCTTTCTTCATTGTTTCAGGAAGTATGAGACTGAGCTCTACAGGACCCTCTGCAGTGAATCTTTCAGCGACAGTCCTGATGATCTCCTTGACGAATTCCTCAGATGACAAAGCCTTGGAGATGGCTTCACCTGTCATCTTTGCCACCACGAGGGCCTCGATATCCTTCTTTGTCGCTGCCATGCTCTGGCTTGCCGCCATCTTCATATCGGATTCCGTCTTGGCTTTGATCTCCTCCGCTTTCTTCTGTGCTTCCGCAACGATACGGTCAGCCTCGGCCTGAGCCTTTGCCGTCATTTCGTCCGCCTGCACCTTTGCCTTCGCAAGAAGTTCCTCTCCTTCCTGCTTACCTTTTGACAGGCCCTCGTTGTAGAGTTTGTCTGTCAGTTCCTGCAATTTGTTCTGCATATTTTTATTTGTTATAAGTAATTATTCCGAATAATAATTCAATCTGGCAAAATTAGTAATAAATTGTAGATATATCAACCCTGATGACAATCGAATTTCAGGTATCTGCGCTTTATCCGATATTATTTTGTACTTCTATTGTTTTTATGGATAAAATTGTCAATCTTTGTGGAATTAAATTGGTAAACCAGTTTGGAGAACCAGATTGGTACGCTAGTTCGGTTTGTGTAATAACCTGACTACTAACCATTTAAATAATCACTAAACTTAATGCGCTATGCTTAAACAAACATCTATGATGCGCTTTCTGCTGGCCATTCTCCTTGCCGTAGTGTCGTTTTCGGCATCTGCTCAGTCAAGGACAGTGACAGGTGTCATTACGGATTCTGACGGCCTTCCGGTCATCGGTGCTTCCGTAATGGTCAAAGGAGTGGAAGGCGTAGGTGCCGTTTCAGATCTTGACGGTAAGTATTCCTTGACACTTTCGGAGTCAGCCGGCCAGGTGCTGGTATTCTCATTCATCGGCTTCAAGACAATTGAAGTTCCGGTTGGAAAATCGAGTGTCATGAACATCGTGATGGAGTATGACTCCACCCTTCTGGAAGATGTTGTCGTGATCGGTTACGGTACACAGGCAAAGTCCCATCTCACCGGATCTGTCTCAAGAATCGGTGGAGAATCCCTTCTTGACAATCCTGTGTCAGATGTGACTCAGGCCCTCCAAGGTCAGATTGCCGGTCTTTCCGTGAACAACATCACCTCCGAGGTGGGTGTGGCTCCTGCAATCCGCGTAAGAGGAACAGGTTCCATCTCTGCAGACAGTTCTCCTCTGGTGATTGTGGACGGATATCCAGTCCCTGACGGACTTTCCACAGTCAATTCTTCCGACATCAAGTCCATTGAGATCCTCAAGGATGCAGCTTCTGCAGCTATTTATGGATCGAGGGCTGCAAACGGAGTCATCATGATCACGACCAAGAGCGGTGATGCAGAGAAGCCTGTCTATTCGGTGAAGCTTTATCAGGGTCTCAAATATGCCTACAAGCTCCACGATATGATCACTGCAACCGAGTACCTCGCACTCCAGGAGTTCGAGGAATCTGTCGGAGGACCTGCCGTCAAGGGTCAGGACCGCGCTGCAGCATGGATCGAGAAGAACATAGGTGCGACTGACTGGCAGCGTGAAGGTCTCAGGGATTATACGGACATTACAAGCGCCCAGTTCTCTGTTTCCGGTGGCAAGAAGGGTATGAGATATTACACTTCGGGATCCTGGATCCAGGATAAGGGTATCATGCATCAGAATGCCGTTCAGAAGGTGAACTTCAGGACAAAGATGGATGCTGACCTTTCCCGTAGCGTCAAGTTCGGATACAACGTATCCTTCTCGTATTCACAGGCTTCACGTCCAAAAAACAACTTCATTGACTTCTACAGGACCCCTTCCTTCCTGCCTGTGTATCATAATGAATGGACTACAGCTCTTACAGGTGGTTACACCGGTTTCGCACGAGGCAGCCACTTCAATAAGATCAATGCCCCTACAGGCGACCCGGATGAATACGGCAACCCTACATGGGACAAGGGCGTCTCTCCTTTCAGCTCAGCCAACAACAATCCTAAGTGCGTTATGGCCAACACTGAAAGATGGAACGAGTCGATGACTGCCCTTGCAAATGCATATATCTCCATAAAATTGGCCAAGGGCCTGACATTCAAGAGCTCCAATGGTTTCAACCTTCGTTATTCTCCGCAGTATACCTATGCTAATGTGAATGCTACAAAGGATAATCTTCCAAGTGAGGCATCCTTCCACAGCACATTGTACATGGACCTTCTCAGCGAGAATACCCTCAACTACAACAGGACATTCGGCAAGCATAAGCTGGATGCGCTCCTTGGTTATACCTTGGAAATGACAAGGGTACAGAGAGTCTCACTCACTGGTAGCGGATTTCCAACGGATGACATTCATACCCTAAATGCGGCGACTATCTTCGAGCTTGCTGCCACGAATAATGGAAATGGCTCAGGTACAGGTACTTTCAGATATCCTGACAAGGTCCTTGAGTCCGGACTTGCCCGTGTTACCTATAGCTATGCAGACAAGTATCTCTTCTCTGCTTCACTCCGTCTCGACCGTTCCTCACTCTTTACTGCAGGCAACAGAAATGCATGGTTCCCTTCAGTGTCGGCAGGATGGAGAATGTCGGAAGAGCCTTGGATGCAGGGCATAGACTGGATCAGCACCCTGAAATTGAGGGCGTCATATGGTGTGACAGGTAACAACAATGTGAACTACTATTCAGCTCTTGAGGTTCTCGGTGGTGCCAACTATGTAACTGGTGAAGGCAACGGAAACCTTACTCCTGGTGCTGCCAACACTTCATCGACACTCGCAAACAGCGACATCACCTGGGAGCAGACTGACGAGTTCAATGCCGGTATCGATTTCGGCATGTTCCAGGGACGAATCAATCTTGCTGTCGATGCATATTATTCGATAACGCGTGCCCTGCTCTTCGAGCAGCCTACCCAGTCATTCACCGGATTCACAAAATTCTGGAACAATATAGGCCGTGTCCGTAACTCAGGAGTCGAAATCACTCTTGATACCTATAATATAAACAACAAGAAATTCAAGTGGAACACCAGTTTCAACTTCGCCTTGACACGGAACAGGCTTCTTGAGATCGGTGGTGAGAAGGAAGTCATCAATCAGGGAGAAAGAAGCGAAAGCTACATTGCAAGAGTGGGCGATCCTCTCATCCAGTATTATGGTTTCCGTACCAACGGTGTATGGAACAGCATTGAAGAGATCCAGGCAAACCCTCACTTTGCCGCCGATGTCCCTGGTGGATTGAGGATTGTGGATACAAACAAGGACGGTGTGCTTGACGACAATGACCGTGTTCCTCTCGGAAATCCATACCCTGACTTCACATATGGTATGACCAATACCTTCAACATAGGTAATTTCGACATATCGTTCCTGATCCAGGGTGTACAGGGCATCACCGTATTCAACGGCGATGTCTATTACAACGAGACCCACAAATACAACGCCGCATATCTCAAGAACAGATGGGTCAGTGACAGCCATCGCGGTGACGGTTTAACTCCTTTCTCAAAGAACGGATATGACATGCTTCTGACTGATTATCCTCTTCAGGACGGCTCGTATGTATGTCTCAGAAATGCAACAATCGGCTACACGCTCACCAAGAAGCAGCTTGCCAACAAGCTCAACGGCCTGAGGCTTTATCTCTCGGGAAATAACCTGCTTTATCTTTGGGACAGCGATTACAAGGGTGTGAATCCGGAGTCAAGATACACAAGCGGAAATTATTCTTCACCGATGCTTTCCGGCTATCAGCGAGGAGGTTTCCCTCTTACGACCACAATCACTTTCGGTATTGATGTGAAGTTTTAATCAGTAGGACAATATGAAAAAATATATATCATTCATTTTTGCCGCTATCCTTCTTGTCTCATGTAACCTGGATAAGTATCCTTTTTCCGAGGTTGCTGCAGCCGATTATGTGAAGGATGAAGCTTCGGTGAACAATCTTGTAATCGGAGCATATAACGGCTTGTATGGAGCAGTCTATAACGAATGGGCTGTTACGGAACTCAGGACAGACAATGTCCGCATGAGGGTGAACAAATCCACTTCTCAGGATACCAAGCTCATAGAACAGCTTGACCAGGGTGTCATCCTCTCTGCAAACTCATGGGTGCAGAGCCATTGGGACGAGACATATTCGGCAATCAACAGGGCAAACGGAATATTCCCTGTACTTGATGTGGTTGCAGACCCGGCAAAGAGGGCTATGTTCGAAGGTGAGGCACGCTTCATACGTGCATATCTCTATTTCAATCTCGTCAGACTGTGGGGTCCGGTGTTCATAGTTACAAAGAAGACAGGAGCAGATGAGGCAAGAGTGATGCAGCGCTCGACCGTAGAGGATGTGTATGCTCTTATCATCAGCGACCTCAATGCCATCGTAGACGGGAATCTTCTTCCTGAATCCAGAAGTGGAGCAGACCTCGGACGTGTAGACATGAAGGCGGCAAAGGCGCTTCTCGCCAAGGTCTATATGACTGCATTCAAACCGTCTGAAGAGGAATATGCATTGGCAAAGCCTCTTCTTGCGGATGTCATCGCCGCATGTGGAAACCCGGCAAGCGGTTCACAGATGGTGGCTTACGACAAGGTGTTCGCAACTGACAACGAGTGCAACGGTGAAATGATCTTCGTGGTCAGATACCGTGCGGGCAATCTTGGACTCGGCAGCCCTTTCACCACGCTTTTCGCTCCGATCAACAATGCAGGAAACGTTGCCGTGGGATCACCTAAGCACTATAACTTCCCGTCTGATAATCTGATTTCAGCCTATAATGCTAATCCGGGTGACCTCAGAAAAGATGTTGTGCTGCAGGAAGGCTACATGAACCAGACCACAGGCCTGTATGTGAATGACAGGTACTGCAACAAGTTCATCGACAGGAATATGGTCAATGAATGGGACGCTGAGAACGACTGGCCTGTCATCCGTCTTGCAGATGTGATGCTGCTTTACTCGGAGATCTGCAATGAGCTTGCAGGACCTTCTGAAGAGGCTCTTGTACCGATTAATGCCGTTCGCCAGAGAGCAGGTCTTCCTGCCTATACCTTGGCTGACCTGCCTTCGAAGTATGAGTTCAGAGAGGCTGTAAGGCAGGAGAGAAGACTCGAACTTGCGATGGAGAATCATCGTTGGTATGACCTCCTCAGATGGGGTACCGCTACTTCTGTCGTAAATGACTTCATCAAGAACGAAGCTTTTTATTCTGCCTATGACTATGTTGTCAATCCGATAGCTGACTGGCAGACCCTGCTTCCTATTCCTCTTTCAGTAACCAATATCAATAAGGAAGTAGCCCAGAATCCTGGATACTAATAGAATAAGCCATGAAACGTATATTATCACAAATAATGACAGCAGCATTGGTGTTTTCTGCTGTTTCATGTGAGCAGCTGAGTGTGAACGAGGTCGCTGCAAATGAGCCTGTGATCGCTTCATTCACTCCTCAGTCGGCTCCGATAGGAGCGGAAATCGTTGTGACGGGAGAATACCTTCATAACGTGACAGCTGCCTATATCGGCGATGTCCGTGTGGATATAGCACAGAAGGTTTCCAACACCCGTCTGACCATAAAGGTCGGCCAGGATGTGACTTCAGGAAAGATCTGTCTTGAGAATGAAGCAGGCCGCGGCTCTTCGTCTGAATCCTTTACCTGTTCTTTTGCTGTTCCTGAAATCAGTGTAAATCTGCTCCAGACTGACGCTGAGATGGGAACTGACATGCTTGTTTCGGGAAAATGGATGAATTCCGTGAAGTCTGTCATCTTCACGGCTGATGGTTACCAGACCGGACATGAGGCTGAGATCAAGAACAGAAATGATGAGGAGATTGTGGTGAAGGTGCCGTATGTGGAGCAGTCCGCTGCACGTATCACACTGACATACTTCAACGGCAGCGAAGAGGTTGCGACACCGATGGAAACCGCTCCTTCGATCAATGTCATAAGATATGTGCCTCAGATCGATGCGTATGAGTTCGTAAGGACAGCAGTAGGCAAGAGCGTGGTCCTCACAGGTTCCAATCTGAACAATATCGACAAGGTAATGGTAGGAGAGTTCGAAGCTCCGGTTTTCAAGGAGCCTTCTAAGCTTACCTTCACCATCCCTGCCGGCGATTTTGAGGACGGAGAGACAGAGGTTGTCCTCAAGGCCTTGTATTTCGACTGCAATGAGACTATCATCCTCAAGAACGACTTCATTGTCTATGTTCCTTTCGTCAAGTATTGGGAGAATGCAAAGACTTACTGTCAGGGACGTTTTGCCGAGAGTCCGTTCACATCGTTCTTCTCTCCTGAGACAGGCATCGTCTATGAAAATGCAAAATGGAAGACGGAACTGGACCCTGTCGCATTGAAATATGCAAACTCCCAGTGGGTATCCGGTAATCTTCCTAAGCCGGGAGTCGTTTCTGACGAAGACTACAACTCTGTTGTTCCTTATTTCTTCTTCTCTTCAGTGTCAGGAAACGTGCTTCAGCTTAATTCACCTGCAAACTCGAATTCACAGCTGAAGAACTTCTACATCGATGCGACGGGAACTCCTTCAAACGACTACCGTGTTCCGGGTGGAAACAATAATCTTCCAGGAACTCCTATACTTACCTTCCGCTATCTCGATCCGGCCAATGCGACGGAGAATGCTTTGCGCGAGAGGGTGATCAAGGGCGAAATCGAGAACATCAACGAGGAACTCTTCCCGATAAGTCTTGCAGATAATACGATTGCCGGCATAGGTATGACATCTGCCAAGGGAGGTACCAAGTCAAGCGACTGGTGCACACGTCCTACCACTCTTTTTGACGAACTCGGTTACCGTGCAGATGCTGTATTCATCGTTGCATACTACTCCAACAACGGCTATTCGAAGGAGGCTCCGGTAGCAAACATCAGGAGACTCGGCTTCCTGCACGTGACCACAATTGACTGGGTTGTGGCTACTGCGAATAACGACTACAGGAATTCGTCAGTGAACTTCAACTGCTACTGGCAGAAATACGATTACGACTATAGCAAGCTTCAATAATCAGACTGAAATGAAAAGAATATTCAACATATCTATGATTCTCCTTGCAACCGCCATTTTCATGAGCGGTTGTAAGGAAGAACCTGTGGAACTTGTCAATACCCCTGCGTTTGACAGTTCAACGGTCAGCCCTGCCGCTAACGAGAGCGGTACGGTAAGGGCCTATGTCGGAACCGAGGTCACGGCTTCCGGTTTCAATCTTGACAAGGTCTCGGACGTGATGGTGGATGATGTGAAGGCGGAAATCGTTAGCCAGACCATCAAGGAAATTACTTTCAGGATGCCAGATATGGGATTCGCCCAGCAGGATGACCCATATCATGTCGTCATCAAGGCATTTGACGATGAGACTGTTGTCTTTACATATGACTACTATCTCACTGTACCGGTGACAGATGCACTTGTTTCAGGATATGAGCCTAAGACAGGTACTGTGGGACAGGTCGTGACTATCTCAGGACGCAATCTTGAGCAGGTGACTGCTGTCCTCTTCAATGATGTGCAGGTTGCTGCTGAGGCATTCGTGGAAATCAAGGCTGATGCTTTGAAGGTGGCTGTTCCGGCTCTTCCAGCTGAGGCAGGAAGCGCATCTGTAGCTATCAAGGCCGTATGGGGCGCTGGCAATCAGATAGATGTGACCGGCGAGCAGCCTTTTACCCTTAATGTGCCTTTCTTCAATGCATACACTCAGACAGAGCCAGCTAAGCTTTCTGATGAAATTATATTGACTGGTGTGAATCTCGACCTTGTCCAGAAGGTTACCTGGGGTGCGGTAGAACTTCTTATAGCAGAGCAGGCTGCTGAATCTATGACTGTGAAGATCCCTACTTCAATCGAGAAGCAGGACCCAGTGGTTGCCAAGGCTGCTCTTGAAGCCGTATATGGTGAACCTGCACAGACAGTTACTGTTGCAGCGGAATTCCTTGTAGATACCACTCCGATGGGACCTGCTGCTCCGGTATTTGCTTCTGCGGCTCCTTCCGATAATGCATATGCCGGCTTCTACCTTGGCAAGGAGGTAACTGTATCAGGTGCCAACTTCGCATCTATCGAGAAGTTTGAGGTTGATGGAATTGAGGTTGAACTTTCAGAGCCTGCAACAGACATCGCAGCAAAGTTCGTGATGCCTTCTACTATCACCGGCACCCAGGCTAAAGATGTTACACTTGTCGCAATATGGAACGGTGGCAACAGGGCTGATTTCGGTACGATCAAGGTACATCCTTTCTATTATACCAAGGGCTTGATCATGCGTCTTGGATCCAATTCAAAATCTAGCTACCCTGCTGAGAATCGAGATGCTGCATTCCTGCTTCTGGATGAAGGAAGAATGATATCGGTAGATGAATTTGCAGCTGGCGTTGATGCTCCGGCTATGTCAGGTACAAACACTGTTGTTGCCTCAAACAAGGCTGCTGCTGGAGCCACTGCCGAGCAATATTATGCAGTTCAGCCATACCTTTTTGCAACTTCGAGCAGCAATCATAAACTTGCATTCCAGAATCCGGCTAACTCTACATCACAGTTGAAGTGCCATCGTTATGAGGATGGAAATTCGCTTCCTTCGACCAACGGAACGCCTATAATCTTCATGAGTATACTGAAGGATGAGGCAGATGATGATGTCAAGGCTGCTGTAAAGGCTGGAAATCTTGAGGATATCGCGACAAATAAGTTCGCCGGATCATCTGCTCCTGCATTCGGTACGGTTGAAGGTGATGCATGGGTGAAGGGCAGTGTGCTCAGGGTACAATATGTCTCGTTCTCTCATGCTTCGGACGGTACTGGAGGCAAACCTACTGCTGCAGAGCATGTGCATAAGACAGGATATATCCATATCAGTGATGTGACTTGTGGCGATCCGGCAACAGGACTTGCCCTCGAAACTCGTGAGGGATACATCGAACTCGACCTCTACTGGTCAAACGAGATCAATCCATGATGATTGGAAAGCGTCTGATAATGTGTCTCATGGCAGCCGCACTCAGTGTCGGCTGCCTGAAGGCGCATGTATATGAGGTGGGAAGCACAGAAGAGCTCAAGTCTCTTAGAGGCATCCAGCCTGGAGATACTGTTCTTTGGAAGAACGGTACCTACCATAATGTCACGGTCAAGTTCAAGGCGGAGGGAACAGAGACCGCTCCGGTTGTCCTTCGGGCCCAGACTCCCGGCAAGGTGGTCTTCAAAGGGGCTTCATCAGTTTCATTGAGCGGTAAATGGTGTGTAGTCGAAGGCTTCTCCTTTGACGAGCTTGACACCTCTGTGAAATATTCAGTCCTGACGGCCACCAGGACAAGTTCATATTGCCGCTTCTCCGACTGCCGCATTGACGGAAAGGGAAGTCGCGCATCTGAAACCGATACCAAATGGGTTTCCCTTTACGGCCATCATAACGAGGTGTCCCACTGCACTTTCCTTGAAAAGAGGAACATGGGCTGCCTTCTCGTAGTGTGGATGGAAGAAGGAGTGGTTCCTTGTCATGTGATCAGGAACAACAGCTTCACACGCCCCTACACACATTATGATGACAGCGGAAAGGCTCGTAACGGACAGGAGTCCATAAGGATCGGGACAAGCACATTCTCCCTGACTGACGCTGACTGCGAGGTCACAGGCAACCATTTCTACAGATGTGACGGTGAAAGGGCGGAAATCATTTCCAACAAGAGCTGCGGTAATCTGTATGAAGGG
>JAZSEQ010000065.1:0-8172 GCA_045531765.1 Candidatus Cryptobacteroides sp.
TGGGCCCGCTACCTGGTGAAAGAGTGGCGAGATGCATTTGATATCGTTGGTGTTAATTATCATCCTGAAAGGTTTATTGAAATCCGTAAGGAAATGAGTGCAAATAAGGAGGATAAGCTTATACTTACTACTGAAAGCGCATCGACTCTCAGCTCTCGTGGAGTATATCATTTCCCTGTTGTCAAGGGACGCGAGTGGGATGAAATTATTAAGCAGGATCAGCAGTGTACTTCTTATGATATGGTTTGTACACCATGGTCTAATCTTCCAGACTTGGATTTTGCTGTGGTTGAGGATTATCCATGGGCTATAGGTCACTTTGTCTGGACTGGTTTCGATTATCTCGGCGAGCCTACTCCTTATGGCGACGATTCTTGGCCGAATCATAGTTCTATGTTCGGATGCGTCGATCTGGCTTCTATTCCAAAGGACAGATTCTATCTGTACAGAAGTGTCTGGAACAAGGATGAACATACGCTGCACATGCTTCCTCATTGGAACTGGGAGGAAGGTCAGACTGTACCTGTGTTTGTATATACATCATCGCCTGCTGCAGAACTCTTCCTCAATGGTAAGAGTCTTGGTGTGCAGAAGAAGGTTGTTCCTACGGAGAAATTTGTTGGCAGCAGGACTGCAGATGTGGAGCCTCGCTACCGACTCAGATGGATGGATGTGAAGTACGAGCCGGGTGAACTCATGGTTGTAGCTCTTGATGAGAACAATCAGCCGGTTGACACTGCATATATGCGCACTGCCGGTGAGCCTGCCGGTATCCGTCTTGACTATGACGGACGTCGAATCAAGGCTGATGGTGATGACCTTGCATATGTGACAGTGAATATCGTGGATGCTGATGGCAATGTATGCCCGCTCGCTGATAATGAGGTCACATTCGAGGTTACTGGTACAGGTTTCTTCAAGGCATGTGCAAACGGAGATCCTACCTGCATCGAGCCGTTCGCAGGTCCGTCAATGCATGCATTCAATGGAAAACTGACTGCGATTGTTCAGGCAACCGAGCCTGCAGGAAAGATGTATCTCAAGGCGACTTCGCTAGGACTTAAGGAGGCGGTGTTGACTGTTCGTTCGCAATACTGATGTCAGATGCATGAAACGTTGCTTTCTCATATTATTGCTATTGTCCCTGTGCATCCCTGCGATAGCTCAGGAAATCGAGTCGGAAAAGCCCGATGATGCTTTTGCGATCTGGACTGACTATGTCGTGCGCAAGGATATCGGGAAATGGCATGTAGGAGGAGTCTTTGAATATGCGTCAATAGATCAAGGCGAAGGAATGAAACATAATGAGTTGATGCTCAGACCGGTTGTCGGATATAATCCTTTGTCTTGGCTCAGATTGCAGATGCAGGTGGATTTCATATATTCCTTCTTCACTGGTTGGACATTCAGATATTTGCCGGATGTTATTTTTGCATGGAAGGCAACTGATGACCTTAAGTTTGCTTTCAGAACCAGACTGAACTTGAGCCACCACATTGCGACCGGTAAATTGACTCCTGCTGTAAGGACACGTCTTAAAATGGATTACAGTATTCCAAAGACACCGGTAGGACTGCATATTTCAGCTGAACCATATTGGTGGGACAGGTTCATCAAGACCCGTTATATCGTAGGTGCTGATTTTAAGATTAACAAGCAGTTTACATTAACGACTGATTATATGCGATATCAGCATTATGATATAAATAAGGCACATCAGAATGTATTATATTTGACTCTAAATATTAGAATTTAAAAATAAACAATAATGAAACTGATAGTCTCAATTACAACCTTTTTAGTGTCAATGCTGACTTTATCGGCTCAGGTTACTATATACCCTGATACCCATGTGGGACCAATCAAAAAGATGAATGCGGTAAGTAATGGCCCTGAGAAGCCTAATCCGAATTCAAGTACGACTTTACTTTGACTGATGAGCTTCTGGGACATATTCAGCAGGCTGGGACTAAGATTTTCTACCGTTTGGGACAGTCTATCGAGTGGTGGAGCAAGAAGTATGGAGTGATGCTGCCAAAGGACTATAAGAAGTGGGCGAAGATCTGTGAGCATTCGCTCATTTATATCGAATTGAACTAACTTGATTTTGTTTGGAAATGAAAAGACTCTTAGTGTGTGTATTAGGCATTGTGCTGACATTTACAGCTTTTGCGCAGCAGGAGATCGATGTGCTTGACTTGGATCTTCATGGTAAGCTTACTGAAACGGTCAATCCTTTTGACCGTTTCAATGCTGATGAATATCCTGCGGTTTATTCCGATGCCAGGGCTGGGAGCTTGGTCGCACAGATACGTAGCAGCGCTGGATATTTTGTTGCTTTCAAGAGCGATACAAAAAACATTCAGGTCAAGATATCATACCGTAATCCGGAACACAGAGGCGCATGTGACGTTTATATCAATAAGGATGGCCGTTGGGTGTATGCCGGTTCACACACTGAATGCCATCATGGTAAGGTTACTGATCTGGTCATGGATATGGATGGGATGGAGCATGAATGTTTAGTGTATTTCCCACTTCAGCAGCCGTTGGAGTCGATGAAACTTATAATAGACGACGGCGCATCTGTTGTCCCTACAGAATGTCCTTTCAGACACAGAATAGCAGCTCTAGGCTCTTCATTCACTCAAGGTGCTGGAGTAACCCGTCCTGGTCTTACATGGAATGCCCAGCTTACAAGGATGACAGGTATGCTGTTCATCAATATGGGTTTCTGCGGAAACTGCAAACTTCAGCTTTTCTTTGCTCAGGTGTTGGGACGCTCCGACGCTGACGCATACGTAATAGATGCATTTTCTAATCCTCTTGCACATGAAATCAGGGAACGCCTTTATGCCTTTATCGACACTCTACGCCAGGCGGAAAAGGAAGTAGGTAAGGATCCTAAGCCTATTATTTTCCTTCAGACTATTTGGCGTGAGGGAAATACTTTCAATGTTAAGAAGAGGGAGCGTGAAGAGGCTAAGATTGCTGCAGCAGAAGAAATGATGGCATCGGCAGTCAAGGACTATGAAATGGTTCATTGGGTAAATAAGACTGACGCGACCGATTATAAATATCATGAGGCATGCACAGACGGAACCCATCCGAATGATTACGGATACACCCTTTGGGCAGAGTCAATATGCAAGCCGGTAGTCAAGATTCTGGCAAAATACAATATTAAATAGGATGAGATACTTAATTCACATATTCCTCCTCTGTCTGCTAGTTTCAGGATGCCATTGCGGACAGACGGATTTCGATCAGTCATCAAGCAAGGCAAAGTGGATCACAGCTTCGGTATCTGACTCAACGGACGCTCCAAACACATGGATGACATTTGCAAAGACCGTAGTGTTGGATAAGGTTCCGTCCGAGGCAATTGCAAGAATCGGTGCCGACAGCAAGTACTGGCTTAAGATCAATGGCCAGGAGGTGGTGTTCGAGGGCGGTCTGAAAAGAGGTCCGGAGCCTGGGGCAGGATATTATGATGAAATCGATGTTGCGGAGTATCTTCGCAAGGGAGAGAATACGATTGATGTTCTTTTGTGGTTCTTTGGTAAGGACGGCTTTTCGCATGTGAGTTCAGGAAAGGCAGGCTTGATATTTTCTCTCGAAAATAACGGGCTTGAGGTGGTCAGTGATTCAAGCTGGCTTTGCTGCGTTCGTCCAGAATACAGTACTTCTGGTGAGCCATACCCGAACTATAGGCTTTCGGAGTCCAATATCCGCTATGATTCAACTGTGCCTCAGCCGCAGATGCAGAATGCAACTGAATTAGGAACTTGGGGCGACGATCCTTTCGGAAAGATGCTCCCAAGACCTATCCCTATGTGGAAGGACTTCGGGGTAAAGACAGGAGAACTGATCAGAAAGGGCGATACAACCATTCTCAAGCTTCCATATAATATGCAGATGACTCCTATTATTAAGGTGTCAGATGAGGTCGGAGAAAGTCTGGTGCACATTCAGACCGACCATTCAAAGTCAGGAAGGACTCATTGCATCCGTGCGGAGTATATAACTTCAAAAGGGGAGCAGACCTATGAGTCATTAGGCTGGATGAACGGTCAGCAGATTATCGTGATAGCACCTGAGAATGTCAAGGTGCAGGAGATTTCTTATCGTGAAACAGGTTACAATACCGAGCTTGAAGTAACTTTTAACTGCTCGGATCCGTTTTATAATCTGTTCTGGGAGAAGGCAATGCGCACCCTCTATGTCAATATGAGAGATAACTTCTTCGATTGTCCAGACAGAGAAAGAGCCCAGTGGTGGGGAGATGTCGTCGTGCTGATGGGAGAGTGCTTCTATAGTTATTCGACTTCGACTCATGCCCTGATGAAGAAGGCTATCGATGAGCTTTGTGCACATCAGGCGGATGATGGTACGCTTCATTCTCCGATACCTGGAGTCTATATGTCAGAACTCCCCGGTCAGATGCTTGCTTCAGTCGGCAGATATGGTTTCTGGAACTATTATATGAACACAGGCGACCTGGAGACAATCCGCAATGCGTATCCAGCGGTAAAGAGGTATCTTGATGTGTGGGAAACTGACTCGACCGGACTTACGGTTTATAGGAAAGGCGGCTGGTCATGGGGCGACTGGGGTGACAATAAGGACAGGGCTTTGATTCAGGCCGGCTGGCACCACCTTGCTCTTGAGGGAGCTGCTTCAATGGCCGATGCTTTGGGCTATGATGCCGATGCTGAGGCGTTTCGTACTAAAATGGCGAAGGTGGCCGAGGGCTTCAATGCATGCTGGACCGGTACTGAGTACAGACATCCTGACTATGATAAACTCACCGATGACCGTGTCCAGGCTCTTGCGGTGCTTGCGGGTATTGCAGGGGAGGAAAAGTACCCTCAGATAATAGAATTCCTTAAGAAGACAGAGCATGCAAGTCCATATTTCGAGAAATATGTGATGGAGGCTCTTTTCAAGATGGGTGAGGGAAAATACGCGATGGAAAGATGTAGCAGACGTTTCGGCGAGATGGTGAATCATCCTGATTATACCACCTTGTTCGAGGGATGGGAGATCGGAAGCTCGAAATATGGTGGTGGCACAACCAATCATGCCTGGAGCGGCGGTGCGATTACAGTCATCGGTGCGGAACTATGCGGAATCAAGCCTATAGAGCCTGGCTATAAGAAATTCGAGGTCAGACCTCAGCCAGCTGGACTTTCTGCAATGTCTCTTGCCTTTCCGACTGTAAGAGGAGAGGTTTCGTACAGTCATAAGGTTGTCGGAGAGGATCTCAAGTTCACTATAACTGTTCCTAAAGGCACAAAGGCTCATTTCGTTTATAATGACGTTGATAAATGGCTCAGAGCAGGAACTCACGAAGTGGTAATCAAAGATTAAGTCATATTATGAAAAGAATAGTTCTAATCACAGCATTGGCGCTGACTTGTGCCGGTGGGTTGAATGCACAGTCTTATTATCAGGATGCCGGTAATCCGGACATTCTGCGTCACAACGAACGTCGTGAGCGTTTTCGTAAGGAGATTATCCTACCTCAGGTAAACGGATATAATGTTTATAAGGCGGACTTGCACACTCATACAATTCATTCTGATGCGGATGTGGTTCCTTCATTTCGTGTGTATGAGGCATGGTATGACGGATTGGATATCATTGCCATCACAGATCACATCGAGTACAGATCCTTCGAGGAGAAGCTTGTGAAATATCTTGATAAATATGTCTCGGATGAGTATAAGGGTGCTGTCAATCATAGGATTGACGACCGTCCTCTTAAAGAGGGTGAGGTCATGGTAGACCTGAATTATGTAACTCGCGAGGCTGCAAAATATGCGGGAAGATGTGGCATTCTCTCTATTCCCGGTGCGGAAATTACAAGGCCAGGAGATAAGATCGGTCATTTCAATGCACTGTTTACTACTGATAACAACCTGATCTATGACCAGGACCCTGTACAGGCTGTGCGTAATGCCAAGGCTCAGGGTGCTCTTGTGATGCATAATCATCCAGGTTGGAAGAGGACAAGCATTGATTACACCCCGACAGAGCTCGTTTTGTATGAAGAAGGCCTGATAGATGGAGTTGAGGTGATGAATACGGATGATTTTTATCCTGGAATCATCGATAGGGCCCTTGAGAAGAATATCTTCATGTCTGCCAATACGGATGTTCATCAGACAACACCATTGGAGCATTATGGCTTTGACCGTCCTATGACCTTGATTCTGGCAAAAGAGAAAACCCTTGAATCAGTACGTGAGGCTCTTGAGGCACGTCGCACCATTGCCTATGGATATAACACTTTATGTGGTGAACAGCAGCTTCTGAAGGATTTCTTTGTGGCTGGAGTAAGGACTGCAATCATGCAGAGAACTTCCTCTCTGGTGAGTGTGGCTCTTACAAATATGACCAGCATTCCATATACTATACGTATGGAGGGCGGCAATCCGATGAAACTGGATCCGTTTACAACTCTTTGGCTCAAGGTGCCGGCAGGTGCTACGGCTATTGAGCTTGAGGTACTCAACATGTTCTATTCAAGAGATTCTCATCCTGTTGTACAGTTGGCATTCTGATGCCATGCCGTTATGAATAAAAAACAACTTTGCCATCGGTCTTGGTGCCACCAGCGGAAGGACGATTCTCGCGTCTTTTGATGGAGTCCGAGTACATATGGAAGAGGTGACCCGTTTCGCCAGTCCGATGATACCCCTCGGAGGGCTTCGGAAATCTCAAATCCGTCAGCCATATAAACAGCTTAAAACCTGACTGATAGTCTTGGAAGAGATTTCAATTCCAATGTTTAGGCATAGGTTTTTGTCGGATTGCATAACTGACAAGTCTGTGAAAGTGTCGTTTCAAACCATCTTCCGTATTATAAAAAAAAGAAAAAGTTATAAAAAAGAGAAAAACCTGTCATAAGAAAGAGAAAAATCTGCATGTGACTGTTTGAAATCCTCTTGACAAAGCTTAATTTTGCGGGTACAGGGAATCATAGATTTTTACAAAGAGGTGTATTGTGCATTATAAAATTTATGATTCAATGGAAACGGGTATGAAAATTGGCGGAAGCGTCAAGGATGCTGAAGCCGCCGGGCAGGAGCCTAAGGAGTTTGTAAACCTGACATATGATTCGGGTTTCAAGATTGTATTTGGAACAGAGGGGAAGAGCGAGCGTCTGCTGATACTGTTGCTGAACCGTCTGCTTGGTATGAAGATAGTCAGTGTGAAATATCTTCCGACTGAGCGTCTTGGGCTGACTGAAGATGAGAGCCGCTCCTTCTTTGATGTCTATTGCAAGGATAGTTCAGGCCGCCGGTTCTTGATTGAGATGCAGATGTGGACGCAGCATTACTTCCACAAGCGGGCAGTGTACTATTCCTCTTTGTCTGTGCAGGACCAGGCGCGTGTGGAGAAGGAATCGCAGAAGCAGCGTGGTCGGCCCTGGGACTATTATTTTGCTCCGGTATTTCAGGTGAGTTTCTTGAACTTTCCCAATACGATTGTAGAATCCAAATCAGACGGAAATCCCTACATATCGCATTACGTGTACAGGAGCAAGGATACGGGACGAGAGTTGGGCGATGACACTAACATCATATTCATCGATCTTCAGAAATTCCGCAAGAGTTTCGATGAATGTGATGACATGTGCGAGAAATGGCTCTACAGTATCCGTAATATGCATCTGCTGAGGAAGTGTCCTGAAGGTGTTGAAGGAACGGAACTTGAAGAATTATATAGGGAGGCTCACTATGCTGCCTGGCCTCCCGATAAACGCGCTATTTACGAAAAGTACATTATGAACAGGAACGATTACGAAAATATCCTCTATGAACGTTATGAGGACGGTTTCGCAGAGGGACTGGAGAAAGGCAGGGAAGAAGGCAGGGAAGAAGGCAGGGCCAAGACTATGGAAATAGCACGAAGGCTTATTGCTGACGGCATGTCTGTCGAAAAAGTGGCAGACATCACCGGCATTGATGTCAGTGATATTACGGAAGCATAAGATACCTGGTGATATAACTATGAATTGATGAGGCTGACTAAAAAGTCTATATGACTGATTAGTCAGTCTCATTTCTATATATATGGTTGCACCGGGAGGATGATAGTGATTGCGGAGGACTCCGTTCGCTTCGCTCACTCCGGCCCCTCCCACAATCTACTTCGTCCCGC
>JAZSEQ010000010.1:0-12202 GCA_045531765.1 Candidatus Cryptobacteroides sp.
CCGCCAAGTTCCTCGACCTTCGGATATGGGGCATATTTTCCTTCAAGGCATCTGTCGGAGTCTCCGTTATAAAGGAACATTCCCGGATATGACACCAGGTCCGACTCTGCAATGACAAGTTTCACATTGTCAGGACAGTCAACCATCAGAGGCAGGACTCCAAGATGAGTCGTATCCCATTCTGAAAGCGGCGTATATTTATAAAGATTTTCAAAGTCATCCATATACTGGGCCTCAAGGCCGCCCTCCTCATATTTATGGGTATAAGTAGCGTACATATTCCAGTCCTGTGCAAAATTGAATGTAGCCTGCTCAGCAACCACTTTGTACGGTTTTCTCTTGTCCGACTCCCATCTGTATGCAAATCCGTCATCATAAGCACGGAACACAAGATTATAACTACCATAATCCAGGTTCAGTTCGTTGTAGGCATTATCAACCACAGCCTTGCGGTAGAAAGTCGCCTTGATGGGCTCATCCACACTCTTGCGGCCAGCCTTACGCACCTTGGAAGCGCCCCATACGGTTCCGTCCGACAAAGTCATCGATACAGGGGAATCCACGATAAGAGCCTGCCCATCATAGGAGAGCGAATACCTTGTTGCGCCATCGCAGACAATTTTTGCCTGAACCTTGCCGTCAGGCGAGGTCACATCATACTCTGCTGCATTCAGTGTTGCAGCGGCTGCAGCAAGCAGCATGACAGAAAGAATTTTTTTCATATCTTGTTAACGTTTTATTTCTGAAAATCAATGACTATGGTCGTAACACCTCTGGCTCCTATCGTGTGGGTACATCCCTGACCTGTAACCGACCTGGTCAGGTCATGACGTGCGTCTGTCCTGTATGACTCCACTGAGGAGATTTTCTTTTTAAGGGACTTCGGCAGAGATAATTCTACAGGTTTGTCCTCAAACGAAGAATTGATGAACACTGCCACAAGACGGTCCCCTTCTGGAGAAATGAATGCTGAAGCAGCCAAAGTGTCAAGGTCGTCTGCTCCATCAAGAGCCACACGCACATAGCCAGGTTGGATAAAAAGGCTGAAATTGCCAAGCGTCCAGAGCATCTTGTTCGGCACAGCATATCCTCCTTTATGGATATCTCCGTCCGTGGCATGCAGAGATACAAGTGCATGGTCGCCATTCAGTTCCATCCCTTTCCAGTAGCACCAGGACACTGCATCCGTATCCACGAAATCACTGTAGATCACCCTTGCCATCATCAGAGCCGCCTGCATATCGGCGTAATTGCCTCTCGCCCAGTCCGCCGTAATGCCACCATACTGCTTCGTTGTCGGAAGCAGACACCACTCCGACGAATGATATGTCACTCCATATTTCTTGAATTCCTCATCAGCAAGCCTGTGTACTTCACGCAGATCTGCGCTGGTGAAATGGTCGTGATAAGGATGGGCTGTAAACTCATATTCGATATGCTTCAGATCACCCAGATAATGAGGAGACTCCTTGTCAAAGAACATGAACAGTTGTCTTCCAGGACATTCAAGTGAGTCACTTCCGAAACGGGCAAACATCTTCGGACGCTGAGTATAAAGCATTTTCATTCTGGTCGCCTCACCGATGAATATACGCACATCATCAAACCTGGCTGACCGGCCCAGAGAGGTATCCAGGGCCCGTGCCATACGTGCAATTTCTCCGTTACGCCATGGAGAGCCTTCCTGCCGCGGAGTATTCCAGTCTCCCTGAGGCTCGTTTATAGGACTGATGTAAGGTATATTGAATCCCTTGTCCATCAGATGTCCGGTCACATCCACAAGATAATCTGCATAGTCATCATAGCAGTCTTCGCGCAGATTGGAAGCATTGTCGGTCGGAGCATATCCCTTTCCGTTCTTTGTATATTGGACAAGCGGAGAATTCGAAAAGAGAATGAACTGGTTGCAACCACGGTCCTTCGCTGCCTGCATGAAATACTCATGTCCTGCACATTTGCCCCAGTCGTATGACTTTCCGTCAACGGTCATGTACGACTCAGCGCGGCGCTGATATGGATAAATATCAGCATCCGGCTGCTCCAGGGTGCCTGCTCCGAGATTTACACGCCAGATGGTAAGGCCTATGCCCACAGGATTGCCGGAAGGATCGGTCTCCTGCGAGAAAAGCCAGTCTGCTATTTCCGCCTTACGCTCAGGCGCCCAGTACTTACCCACAAAGTTGCCGCTCCAGGCATCAGCCGCTCCGAAGAATTCCATCCTCTGGTGTCGGATGTCAGGATTGATGGCTATTTTCTGCTGGGCTGCTGATGTGAAGGTCAGCAACGCTGCCAAAATCGTTATGACGCTTTTATTCTTACGATATTTCATTCATTCTATATTTTATAGATCCTTATTTTATATATCCTTATTTTATAGATCCTTCGACTTCACTTCGTTCCGCTCAGGATGACAGGTGAGGAGAACGCTCAGGATGACAGGTAAGGGGAACGCTCAGGATGACAGGGTCACATTTCTGTATTAAAGTCTTTTTCCAGGTTCTTTCTGTCCCCATCAGGACTGGCCATGTTCAAGGCAGTCTTGTCCATTATCATCACCGGACTGTCCCAAATAGGGATATTTGTATATTTGGTATCAGGAGAATTAGGTGAGTAGTGATACAGATTGAGATTGAATACTTTTCCCGTTATAGGCTCCACAAGCACCGGATTCTTGATCTTCAGATCTTTCAATGTCATAGTCACAGAAGACCAGTCAAGGGAAGAAGACGGAGCATTGTCAGAGAAATAATAAGCAACTCCCACTGTCCGGTCTCCATCCTTGAGGCCCCTGAGTTTTATCTCGCGGGATGTATTTGCCGAAAACTCCACATCAAAAGGAGTAATATTGTCAGGAAGAAGGTTCACAAGATTTCTTACCGCATAGAAGGACGGCTTCTTGTATTTTACCTTGAAGTCAAGACCTGTGCGAAGCAGACCGAATGACTGCTGCATATCAGGATAGACGAGATCGGTAAGAGTGAAGATTGAACACGCCTGACCTATGGCAAAATCGCAGAACATCCTGCGCAGAACGGTCTTGGCCTGAATATACTCATCGAACTGGATATGCTTGAGGGCATGGGTCCACTCAAGTTTAGATGGACAGCCGCTCTCTCCCTGAAACACGACAATCTGAGGATTGAAATCATGGATTATCTTTCTCAAAATCATGAAATCATAGTCGCAGTCGTCGGGATTCTCATAATACTTATGAAGGCTGACATGGGTAAACAGGTCGGTCTTGCCCATCTGCTTGAGGTCATTCAGAACATGGCGGAGATATGTCGCATCCACACTTGCCAGCGCAAAAGCGGCAATCTGCGCCTGCGGATCCACCCTCTTTATAGCCTCGCATGTGCGCACAAGCAAGGTAGTGTAAGTGGATGGATTATCCTTGTTGACCTTCTGATTGGGTTCATTCCATACTTCCCATTTATGTACTCTGTCCTTATAGCGGGCCACAGTAGTCTCCACATACTTTTCCCATGCCTTCAATGTCGGCTCATCAGTGAATATCTTTGCTCCCAAAGTCACTTCAGAAGAATATATCGGATTGCCGTACCCAAGACTTATCCATGGCTCGACATTCTGACTGACAATACCATCTACTATCTCGTCGAGCCACTCATAGTCATATCTGCCTTTCCTTGTCTCCGTACGGGCCCATCCGCTCTGGATCCTCGCATGACTGACTCCGAGTTGGGAGATATAGGAGCCGCTTTCAGAGTATTTTGCATAACCTCGGTCAACACATTCATATCCCACTGACCATCTCTGGGCAGCGACCTGCCCGGAAGGAAGGGTCTTTATGCTTCCGACACACTCAAGCGGAGGATAATTCTGGTTGAACACCTTGTATGTAACTGATTCAAACGGCTGAGCGGACAATGTGATTGCGCTCAACAGCAATGATAATATGCAGGACAGGTGTTTCATAATTCTTTATTTATAGATCCTTCGCTGTCGCTCAGGATGACAGGTGAGGGGAACGCTCAGGATGACAGGGGCAATAATAGCCTCAAGCGGCTCACGCAGCGACTTTGCCATCAGGTGATAGCCATACCCGGCCGGGTGTGATCCATCGGCAGTCCACTCATGAGTCCCGTCAACAGTATTTGTCGTCTCTATCCAATACACATTCGGGTATTTCTGAACGGCAATGGTCATGAGACTGTCCGCCATATCCATCTTTGCCTGTTCGCGAGCCTCATACTCCGGATTGAAGTTTCTCTTCTCCCGATACAGCGTCTTTATGAATATCAATGGGATCCCCGGCTTCGCTGCCTGAAATTTCTCTATAAAAGGAAAAAGTCTTTCCTCGATCTGCTCCGGAGTCGGATTGGAGAAGGCATCAAACACATAAGCATCTACATTTTCCGCATCAAGCAAAGCATCAGCGAAATAAGGCTGAAGTTTTGAATTGCCGCAGAAGCCCATATTTATGAACTGATAGCCCGTCATCCGAGAAAGTTGGGCTGAATATGTCAGTGCAGGTCTCTCTGCATGGGAGCCATGAGTATATGACGAGCCGAACACAGCGATACGGCCTTTGAAAGGATTATCAATAGGCAAGACCCTGCTGTCCTCGTCTGTCACTATCTGAAGTTCACTCACCACGCTCTGAAGAGGAAGATAGAGCAGACACTCCTTCCATCCCCCGATCGAATGCGGAAGCAATGGCAATGTTATGAATTCATTCGGGTTTCCCTTGGTAGGGACATTGTTTCCCGCCCAGAGCCACTGTCCGTCTTTGCGTATGTATAAGTCAAAACCGGATATTCCACGATCTGAACGGGATGTTATCTTTGAGTATTTCACATCAATACCGATATAATCGGAATCTGTCTTGAATGCTATTGCCATTCCAGCACAATGGCGGCACTGGCCTGCTTCCTGCCCTGTAAGGCCAGGATACTTCCCGGACTCTATCCTATGATACGGATTCTGAGTAGGCAGGAGTTTGCCGACAACAGTAAGCGACTGGGCATCAGTATATTTATACTCCTGAGCAGTACTTATCTGAACGCATGCGAACAGAACGAGAGTGAAAAGTGATAACCTCATATCAATTTTTATTTATCCATCAAAAAGTCAAAGCAGCAATTATCGGAAATCCATAGGAAGGATAGACCGGAGTCCCATCGGCAGACGGGAATTTTTCCCGGGCCACCATGTATGAATCCATAGCAAAGCCGTCAACAAATATATAGTCAGGGCGACCTGAGGACGGTTTTTCACCGGCAGTGTTATTACGGGTATTCTTGTTGGAAAGTTCTGACGGAGACAGGAGATCCTCTTCCTTCAATCTGTTATACACATCAAACCAGCGGGACATGGACAGATACTCCTTATATGCAGGAGCGGTTTCCTGCATATTGAAACTTCCGACTATTATAGAAGGCTTGCCGTCGGTCACAACTATTTCATCAGCGATTCTGATAAGATTCTCACAGTTTTTCTTGCTCAGACTCTCATTCGACTGTCCGTTAGTGGAAGCAGCCATGAAATAGAATTCCTTACCAGTGGCCTTTTCGCGAAACTTCGCCCATGTGACAGATTTCGTCGCATCACCTTTTACACCTTTGAGCAGCCTGTTTTTGTCAAAGAAACCGCCAAGCCAGTTGATACTCCAGTCTATGCAGTCATATCTATCTGTCTTCCAGATGATTGCCTGAGTCTTGTTATATGCGCCCTCAAGCGGAAGGCTTGGTCTGGTATTGGAAAGGATGAGCCAAGAGTAGTCAGCGCCCTTTGCCTTCAATGCCTCAGGTAGTCCTGCATTCCCCTGGCGGCCGGCAATCGAATCACAGATATCGACCAGACCGACCACATCACAATCCATAGTGACAATCTGCTCCGCAACAGCCTCTACGCTGTTGGACCACAGTCTCTGGACAGGAGCCTTACCTTCAGACACATCCTTCGCTCTGGTCTGTGAAGCAGTAACATTGTAAAGAGCAACCTTAATCTGAGACTTCGGCGCCTTCTTTGGTGCTGCCCCAAGGGCCAGTGGCATCAGCAGAAGCATATATAATATTCTTTTCATAATCTTATAATTCTAAATCGGCACGGATCGGATAATGGTCCGAGATAAACGGAACGTGGTTATACTTTCTCACGATAACCTTGAAGTTGTGACATTTCTTGAAACCCTTGTACCATATATAGTCAACAGTTCCGTTCCACGACTTGCCGAAACCATTGAACGTATATTTGTCATCAGAATCCTTCGCAGCGAAACGGGTGTCTTTCCACTCCTTCTTTATCCTGTCAAGAGTTGCCTCCTTATACTGCGCATTGAAGTCTCCCAGAACCACCATAGGAAGTTTCTTCACATTGACCTTTTCCATCTGGTTCAGAAGCACCTCCAGGCCGTTCTTTCTTGCCTCCACACCCTTATGGTCCAGGTGAGTATTGATGAAGATGAACTCCTTTCCTGTCTTCTTATGCTTGAAACGGCACCAAAGGGCGGTTCGTGGTTCTGCTGCATCCCAAGACATTGAACATGTATCAGGAGTCTCGGAAAGATAGAAAGCGTCCCACTCGAGGAGTTCGAGCACATTCCTGTCCCACATCACCGGGTCCGTAAAGGCAGCGTATGATCTCAGATTCTTCTCATTACGTCTGATCAGATAATCTACGTATTCATAATCCGGGCAATGTCCGAGAATATAGTCCCTCTGATACTTGCTGCACTCCTGAAAACCGATCACAGCAGGCTTGATGTCATTCATCATCGCAGTAATCGCACTCTTGCGTCTGTCCCAACCGTTTTCAAGGTCGTTATTGTTGTTCCAATAACGGATGTTTGAAGACACTATTCTGACGGTCTTTGGATTTGCCGGAGCAGGAGTATTATATATGCTCTGATCCACCTCCGGAATGAAAGCCACGCGGGCAGTCACCGGAAGATGGTCGGACGGATAATGCAATGTGCCGTCAGCCGTCGGAAACTTACGTTTGTCAACATTGATATCCAGCGGTCTGAAGCCATTAAGGCAGATGTGGTCCGGTTTCCATTTGGTAAGGGAACTTTCATCCTTCGTATCTTGAGTACCCCAGTCCTGTATTTCCTTTGGCAGTGTACCCGCTGCAAGATAGTGCTGGAACAGGTCAAGCCACCTTGCGTTGCCTATTGATCCCCAATGCTTCGCCTTATGATCGGCGTTGAAGTCTCCCACAAGGATCGAAGGAGTATCCGCCGGTATCATATCCATAGTGATCTCACGCAACTGCTGCATATTGTACTTGTTTCCATCACTATTGGACGTACCATCCTTTCCCTTCTGAGGTACAAGGAAATGGACGCTCAGAAAATAAAAGTCCTTGCCAGAATCCTTATGTTCGAGGTGCGCCCATACGCAAGGCCTTTGAGAACCCTTTGGCGCTTTCGGGGCAAGAATTGCAGAATCCCGGACACCACCCATATAGAATATACCACTTTCCAGAAGATTGAACTTGGACTTCTTATACGCCAGGGCCACATCATACTGGATCTTTCCTGACTTTGAATTAGGATAGAGCACCCAGTCATAGTCCACCTTTCCTTGCGCAGCCACAAGTTTCCTTATGTCGTTTTCCCCCTTGACACCCCAGATGCTGTCACAGATCTCCTGCAGTCCCAGCACATCGCAATCCAGTTCGGAAATCATGGATGCCACTGCCGGAGCGCTGTTGCACCAGTACCTCTGCTGTGAGACATTCGGATTAGAACCAACGGCCTTCAGCCTCGAATCCGAAGTGAATAGGTTGTACGTTCCCACCTTGAACTCCTGAGCAAAAAGACTTTGCGTCAGAAGAAAGAGAGTCGATAGTATCAGAAATCTTTTCATGTTATAAATTCATTTCAGAGTCCAATTCAAATGACGGAGTCACATATTTGGTACGAATATCTCCGTCGGCAGCGTATTCTGCAATACTGAAGGCTCTCGGACGCTTAATCTCCTGAATATCCATATTGCCGAACGGATCTGTCACAGTAATAGTTACAGTTGATGTCGCTGACGATGCCTTGACCCGGAACATGTGCTGACAATTCTGGGGATACATGTCCAGAGTGTAACTTCCGTTATCGGCAGCATTGCACTTTCTGACCATCGTTGAAATCATATAAAGCGGATCCTTGTATTTTCCCATATCCTCAACCGCAAGAGAAGTCGAGCCTTCCTTCACGCTTATATTCCAGCCCTCGTACCAATCCCAGACATGTATATAAACATAGTTCTCTGAGGAAGCATCTGCATATTCATCGAGATATTTCTCAAATTCAGCCTTATGATTTGCTCCAGCATTCGGGATATACTTTTCGGCACTGATCTGTATCGAATTTCTGTCGTATGCGCGGAAAAAGTAATTTTTGTCCTTGCCGGTTGCCTTGAAAGTCATCTGTCTGTTCTTCCCTGCGACATTCAATATCCTGTATCCTCCAGGGCTGCCGTCACGCGAGATCAGAAGGTCCTTATCTATTGAACCCGAGCCCCAGAAGTCTGCGCATGCCGCTCCGACATTATGCTCATTGATCGGCTGATATTTGAATTTATTCCAATTGAGGACCTCTTCCCCATAGTTATTATATAGTGTATGGGAATGAGCGGAGAAATATGTCACATCGGAATAGTCATAGAATGCATCAATTATATTATATGTCTTCATGTCGTTGTCACCGGACATATATGTTCCTCCATTGATATTGAGCAACGGTATATGCATTGCGACAACAATCGGGGTATCCTTGGCCACAAGAGCAAGGTCCTTCTTAAGCCACGTCAGTATCTGGTCTGTAAGTCCGCAATTGTAGTCTCTTGTTTCAATTGTCCCGCCATTTCTGGTAATGACATTATCCAAAGAGATGTAGTGTACCTGACCGATGTTGAAGGAATAATATGTAGGACCGTAATATTTCCTCCAATCAGCCATGCAGGCCCAGTCTTCGGCGACAGTAAGGTCATTGTCATGATTGCCGACCGTGCAATAGACATTGAGGTTGAACCTGTCTGAAATCTGTACATAATCCGGGATCCCGAAATTGTTCCATATCCAGTAACTGTCCCAAGTCATGTCGCCAAGAGTCATCGCATAAATCTTTGAGCCCTCGTTGTCAGCCACATACCTATTGATTTCGTTGACCAATGCGTTGAACTGGGTCAGGTTGCGGTTGGCTTCATTTCCGTTGGAATTATATCCCATCAGGTGGATATCACCCAGCAGCAGCATGGTATGATTGGTCTGGTCTCCGTCGTCAATCAGTTCAAAATCTATCCTCTCCGCCACACCTGCATTTTTGGCAGTATGGTGATAGAACTCCGGTACGGCGCCATAGCCTCTCTTCACGGTATAACCTGAAGGGACAGAGATATAGACCATCCCGTGCGGCTTTGCAGATGACATGCTGTAATATCCGTCAGCATCCGTAGTGACTACATTTTCGCCATCTGTAACAGCCACACCGCCCACAGGTTTCTCTCCACAAAGCACACGTCCATAGACAGTTACACCCTCTGGGTATGACATCGTGACATTCAAAGGCCTGATACGGCCCGGATTGAGAGTCACTGACTTGGTGGAAGAATAGATAAGGGACACTTCCGAAGCCTTGTCAGTTCCGGTCTTGTCTGTGCTTCCGAGAGTCTCGACAGTCAGCCCGGCATAGGTACCGGAAGGCAGCACGATATAGGCCACCGCCTTCTGCTGCGCTCCCATATGCAGTCTTGAAGATCCCAGATCGACTTCCACACCATGGGCCGCGTCCCCTGCTTCATCCGGTTGAAATACTGGAGTATCATGGGTCAGGTCAAGGACACCTGCTCCGGAAAGATTTGCTGAGGGACTTCGAAGAGAAATCTTTCTGACATAGTTTTCCTCACCGGACAGGTTCAACTGGACTATCGAGCAGGCATTCCTGAAGAGTAGTCCGCCGTCAAGATACTTTCCAGCCATGACCAAAGCATTATTCATGCTCAGAGACAGTTTGCCCTCCGAGCATGACTCATTCCCTGTATAAGGATAATAGGCATATACAATATCCACGGCCTTTTCTGCCTGATAAGTAAATCTGCCCTGCGAAGATCCTGCGTCCTCCGCGTCAAGCAGGGCCGGAGTAATATTGCCTTCGGCATCAACGAGTCCTATCCGGTCTCCTTCCTGCCAAAGGACTTCAAGGGAAGTTTCGTCAAGATTTGCCCTTACATCCTGACTGTCATCTATGGCAGCGGACACGGTAAAGGTCATCAGTTCCTTTCCAGGAGCAGGTGATTCATTATTTTCTTTGGTGCAGCCGCAAGCCACAAGCAGTGCAGCCAGGATGTAAGACAATCTTTTCATTATTCAGCGTCAACTTCAGTGAATTTCACACAACGGACGTTGGCACCCCAACGGCGAGGCTGAGCATTAGCCACTCGACGTGCGACTTTGTTAGATGATATATTTGCCTGTGCTTGATATGTTCCATAATAGTCGCCATTCAACGCTGTGGTTGATTCTGTACAAGTCCATAGATAAACATAAGTACCAGCATTCGCCATTTGAGTTGTTGCATTTGTGCGTCTCCACTGACCTGACATCGGGAAATAACTATCTTCTTCATTTGAATCTTTACAAGTGATTCCTTGCTTAGCCACATATGTAGTAATCCCCAACATATTATTCCACCAATCAGTTCCCTCAAAATCTTTTTTACGAGGAACTACATAACCATATGGACAAGGGTCATTAACAGTCTTTATGGCATCCGCACCATCTCCCCACAAATTGCTTCCTTGACCTTTCAACCAATCTTCAGCACCTGAAGAGCCTGCAGAGCCCCAGACATAAACATTAGGATGATGTTTTACCCATTCTGCTGAAACTCCGTCTTGCGCCACGTGAGTCTTTATCACATCCGGATAAACCGCTACTGAATTCTGATTGGTGCCGCTGGCATAATTGGAAGGATCTGCACTCGGGAACGGATCTTTTCTGCCATATTGATAGTGCAATCCTGTTGCAGTTGCCCCAGTCTTAGTCGTTGCTCCGATATTCCTATCCATAAAGACTGATGGTGCCACTCCATCTGTCAAACTATTGAAAGTGTTTGTTCCTACTGTTTCCCCTACAACCCAGATATGCCAACTGTAAATCACCTGTCCCTCACGATTTCTGAGCGTAATGACCGCATTTCCTGTTTTCTGAATATCTCTCTTGAAGTAGATCATTCTATTTGCCCTGTGATAAGTCACTGATGATATAAGGCCAGGAGTTGACTGCCATAGCACTGTTGCATTGTATGCACCGTTAATAGTAAGAGCAGTATTAGTACCCACTCCATCTTGATATGCCCGTGTATAAAGGCCAAATCCAAAGTTTTCTCCAGTTTCATTCTGAATCATGTAGCAATTGGCATATTTTCCACCAGCGCTGAGATCTGTAAATTCCGCTGGTACATCAATTGTAATATTCAGAGGACGGATTTTACCGACATTCATAGTAATATCCTTAACCGGTGAATATGACTGGATGTATTGCGTATTATCTCCTACCGTGGCAAGTCCCTCAAAACTAAGGCTATGATAGGTTCCCGCAGGCATAACAAGATAACCAGCAAGTTGGTATTCTTCATCAGGAGTAATTTTAGTCCCTTTGGCATCGATATCAATAAAAGAGCATCTCTCCGATATTTTATTGGTGGCAGCCGTCAGTTCATCTATCGGATTGGTCACAAAAACAGGACTGTCAGAAGCCATATCTACGGTACCGGCCCCATTCAGCGCTGCCTCCGGAGTCTGAACATAAAGGTGACGCGTCTCGACAGGATTACCTTTTACGCTGATCTTTGCAATTGCACAAGTGTTCTTGAAAACGACAGACTCACCGTCAGCCTTTGCAACCATGATCAGAACATTCTTGTTGATAAGTCCATTATCCGGACGATCCTGATCTTTCAACAAAGAAATGTTAAGTTTACCTCCCTCCACAGTCTGCTGACAGACGTTTGACGAACTGGTATATGGGTAATAAGCATACACAGGCGCGATTTCGGCTTCCGCCTGATAATTGAAGACTCCTTCTGTCTTTCCGCCGTAGCCTTCTGCAAGCCATGCTGGAGTGATGGCGCCGACAGCGGTAACAAGACCGATTGTGTCCTTTGACTGCCAGAGTACTTCGAGAGTCTCTGCGTCAAGATTAGCCTTAGTAAGATCCTGAGGCGCAATAGTAGAGTTATCGATGC
>JAZSEQ010000077.1:0-2730 GCA_045531765.1 Candidatus Cryptobacteroides sp.
TTGACATTTTTTACGGTCAGAGGTGGGTCTGGCAAGACGGTGCTGAGTGCGGCGTTTGCATCATACGTGAGTTATATTCTCGGTAAGAGGGCTATGGTGCTTGACTTTGACGGGCCTGAATACAATCTGTATAATATGAGATTGAGGGAGCTGAGCCTTATGAAGGAAGGTGATGCCGAGTGCGACAGGGATGGGCTGTATATTGTGGAGAAGGTGGAGAACACCGACAGCGACAGCCTCGACAGGTTTGCAGAGAGCATCAGGAGAATCAAGGAGCAGTTCGATTATATCATTCTGGATTTCCCAGGATCATTTTCAAAAGACGATGCTATATGCCATCTGGCTACTGCAGGAGTGATTGATATGGTGGTCATCCCTGTGGAACTGGATGCCATCAGTATTTGTTCAGCAAAGACCTTGTCGCAGATATTCGAGGAGACAGGGTTGAAGACACTACCCTTTTTCAACAGAGTGCACGGCAAGGAAGATCCTGCCTTATATGGCAGGCTGCGTGAATGGTTTGAAAGGCACGGGGTGAGAGTGTCGGAGGCTATGGTGAAGAATTCCATTGCTATGAAGAGAGAGATGGGAGCCAAAGGGTTCTTGAGGAGTACTGTATGTTTCCCGGAGAAGGAGATAAGAGCGAAGAATCCGGGCATTATTAACCTGTTTGAGGAGATTGTGAGGTATGAGGAGAGAGGAGTTCAAAAGGCAGAAGATTCCTGATGGTCTTGTGCCTGTTGTCTGCGTAGAGCCTATCGTTGTGCCGGAACGGTTCAAGGTGTGTTGTGATGAATCGGAAAAGGAAGCGAAGAAGGTCAAGCAGAGGAAGGAATCAATAATAGACAAGTTCGCGGTGAAGACCAGTGAACTTGATGAAATACAAGAAGTAATTAACGGACATTAGTGATGAGGATTAGAGGAGAGAGAAATGTCGCGTTGGGATTGCTGTTTCTGGCATCTCCGGCATTGATGGCACAGGATGCCATTTCGTTTTTGAATGAGGCGAATATGCAGATCAGGTCTGCCGGTTCGCTGATCTATCAGGTGGTGATTGCAGTTCTGAGCATCATCGCAATCGTGTCGCTGATCACGGTGGGTATCAAACTCTACAGCGGAGATCAGCAGTCTGCAAACAAGGCACTGGGATGGTGCGGAGGAATGATATTCTGCATCATTGCCGCTCTGGTGCTGAAAAACTTCATAGGACTATGAGATGCAAGGTCTATAGGAACCTTGACCGCCCTTTTTCTCTGTTCGGGATCAAGGGCAGGTATATCATTGTCGCTGGTGCAGCGGCGATGATTGATGTTGTGGTGGCTATGATCATCGGCTCGGTATTCGGGAGCATAACCGGTATGGCTGCGGCTGCCGTACTGTTTGCTGCCGGATATATGGCAATCGGTGAGATTCAGCAGAGATTCGGGACAAAGGCCATTGACAGGAAGATTGCCGGGCTGAGTATTCCCAAACATATCATAATGAAATATAAAGTATGGAAAAGATAGACATCAGAGATTGTTTCCCCGTGATGAACGGTGGGGATGGAGTCATCCTGTCGAAGAGGGGTGACATTTGTGTCGGGTGGGAGATGTCGCTTCCTCCGGCCTTCAGATGCAACGAAGAAAAGTATGACAGCATTATAAGTACGCTTAATGCAGCCATTTCATTGCTGCCAGACTACAGCATCGTGCATAAGCAGGACATATATATGAAAAAGAAATATGCTTCTGAAAGGGCGAAAGGACTGCTGGATGAGGCATACGAAAGGCATTTTGACGGAAGGGAGTATCTTGACCACAGGTGCAGGCTGTTCGTGACATTCTCGAACAAGAACAATGTAAAAGGCAGCCCTTCAGGAATTGCCGGGATGGGTGCAGGCAAGGTTCCGGGCAGCGAGGGCATTGTCAGGATGCTTGGGGCGGCAGAGCAGTTCGAGAGTGTGGTAAACAGCAATCCGTTACTGGAACTGAAAAGGCTTGCCGAAGAGGACATATTCGGGAATGAAGAGACTCCGGGCATTCTCCAGGATTATCTGAATTTCACGGATGGCGGTGAAGATGTCCTGTCGGACATCGCTGCCACCGGAGCGACTGTGACTATCGGCGATAAACGGGTGGGATGTCATCTGATTGCCGATCTGGACCAGTTGCCTGCGGAGGTGGCTTCGTGCAGAAGGGTGGCTTCGCTGAGTACCGACAGTTCTGCCGTCAATCTGTCTTTTCTATATGATATAGGGCAGGAACTTGACTGCGAGCATATTGTAAATGCTTTTTTCTTGAGGGAACCGATAAAGGATGTGCATAACAGTCTGGATGCAAAGAGAAGACAGATGCTGTCGATGTCTGCACGGTCGGCAGAGAACAGGATGTATGCAGATGAGATCAATGAGTTTCTTGAGAACTCTGCTTCAGAGCAGATGTTTACGGTAAAGTTTCATATAAACATATTGTCCGGCGAGCCTGTCGATGAGTCCGGCAGGGCAAGCGATATGGTGACTGCTGCCATCTCGAAGATGGGTATCACTCCTGTGCTGGATAAGTTTGATACTCCCTGCCAATTCTGGGCATCCATTCCGGGAAATGAGGCCGGGCTTGCATACGGAGAGTATATGACTATGGAACTGACCTCTGCCCTGTGCATAGGCATATATGACGGAGGTGAAGAAGGTGTATCGGATGGAGTGCTGAAGATGAGCGACAGGCTCAGACTTGTGCCTCAGAGATTCGA
>JAZSEQ010000013.1:0-9391 GCA_045531765.1 Candidatus Cryptobacteroides sp.
TGACTCCAGGCGCTCATATGAAGGAGTTGCTCCCGTGATATCCACATTGTAATTTCCACTTAAAAAAGTGATCGATTTACCATCAGGATCCGTATGATGACAGAATGAAACCGTCTTCAACTCACATGGTTCCGCCTCATAATTGGTTACCTTTATCTTCATGACTGTCAGAAGCTGGTTCATCATTACAGCCACTGAAGAGTTAGAAGCTACGGCTGAAACCTTACCTGCAAGCGGACAGAGAGAACCGGCAAGGTGAGCCATGCTGCCGTCGCTTTCCTGATACTGGTCAGCCGGGATACTGATGGTCATGGCCTTTGGAGAGGTCATGCTCTCATCGTATGGATAAGCCACATACCAGTCATATGACTGATTGTCACCGAGATTCTGACCAAGAATTCCCACAAACTCTCCCGTTGACCTGTACTCGAAGGCACCATCACATATAAAGTCTTCAGTTCCGGTAAGCGCATGAAAAACATTTACCTTGTCACCTTCAACCCATTCGGTAGAAACACCGTCATTAATAGTCTTTACCGGTATATCAAGTTTAATGACAAATAAATCATCTCGTTGATTGTCACCACCTGCCGGATTGCTCAATTCTTCCTTGGTCTGACAACCGACCAACGACATAAGAATCAATAATAATGGCGTTTTGAATTTACAGAGCATTTTCATCTTATTTGTTGTTAACTAATTCTTTCTCAAGAGCTTCGATAACCATATGTATCACCTTGATGTGTATCTCCTGAATTCTGTCGGAATATGAAGTGCGCGGTGCGCAAATACAAACATCGGAACATCTTTTCAGCATAGTGTCCCCTTCTGCAGTCAAGCCTATGACCTTCATTCCCTTCTTTTCCGCGGCTTCCGCAGCCATAATCACGTTGCGGCTGTTTCCACTCGTGCTTATAGCCAGCAAAACATCTCCTTCTTTGCCGAAAGCTTCGACCCATCTGGAAAATATATCATTGAATTCAAAATCGTTACCCGTACAGGTCATATAGGCGGGATCATTTATTGCCATAGCGGGCAATGGACGACGGTTCTTACGGAAACGGCCGGTAAGTTCTTCTGCGAAATGGGTCGCATCACACAGAGAGCCTCCGTTGCCACAACTTATGACCTTATTACCACCTCTGTAGCACTCGGCAAGAATTTCTACAGCCGCGCTCATATTCGGGACAGTTTCTCCTGAAGCCAAGAAATCCGCCAATGCCTTCTCAGCTTCCCTCAAGCTGAATTCTATCGTATCCTTTATCATAACTTAATGTTTGCTCCTACAGACAATGCCGCATAATCTCCTATAGACTCTCCCAATTCGGCAGGAACGACCCTACACACCTTTGAGGCAAGAGGAAGAGCCTCCCGGGAAATAATCCTTTCCATGACAGGCTTCATCAAGCTCTCGTTACGGGCATAAATGCTTCCTATCACTATAACCTCCGGATTTATGATATCTATCAGTATCGAAAGACCTTTGCCAAGAAACGATGACGAGATATTGAAGATTTCATTTGCCAATGCATCTCCCTCTGCCGCCGCGTCAGCTACTGTCTTTGCAGTGATGCCATCAAGATCGCCGTCCGGACACCATGACACATGACCACCCATCTGGATGCGCTCCTTTACCAGGAACTGAGCAAGTTGCCTGATTCCGCCTCCGCTGCAGAATCCTTCGAACGAGCCGGACTTTCCATAGCCGACAGGGCCGAAGTCACTCAGGCGGATGTGTCCAAGTTCCCCTGCGTTGTCATTAGTTCCAGAATAAAGCTTACCATCGAGAACCAGTCCTGCTCCCAGACCCGTTCCAAAGGTCAGGAAGGCCATGTTTCTACTGCCTCTTCCTGCTCCGAAAGTCCATTCTGCAAGCGCACAGGCATTGGCATCATTGTGTATGGCCGCCTTTATGCCAAATTCGTCTGACAATATATCCACTATCGGAATATTGTCCCAACCAGGAAGATTGGGTGGAGACATTACAACTCCTGTTGCACTATCCAAAGGTCCGCCACAACTTATTCCGATAGAATATGTATTATCTGCAGTCAGAGCGTTACGTTCCATTATAGTGCGTATCGCTGACTTTATATTACGGATGGTCTCTTCGCAGAATGTAGTCGCAAACGACAACTTATCCACGATTTCAAGATCAGCTCCATTCTGACGTCCGTAGGTAACGGCACATTTTGTTCCTCCTATATCGACTCCTAGAATATTTCTCATATCAATTCGATGCTATTTATTGATTACCTGCCACCTTCCTGACAAGACCTGCCAAAGAAACAACAAAAATCCAGACAGCAATGACAGCAGCAACCGCTGCGTTCTGAGTATTGAAGCTGTCCGCCAATATACCAAGCACCGGAGTGACGACTGCTCCACCGGAAACTCCCATTATGAGAAGCGAAGATATTTCGTTGGAAAATTCAGGGGCGTGCTTGAGTGAAAGTGAAAAGATGATGGAGAACAGATTGGCATAGCCTAATCCGAACACGACTACAGCAATCAGTTCCGTTACCAATGACCCTGCAAAAAGCATCCATACCAATCCTAAAGCAGCTATGACGATGCTGACCAGATAAAATCTGTCCTCTTTAAATTTCATCAGAAGGATGCCGCCGGCAAAAGCGCCAGCTGCCTTGGCCATGAAATAGAAAGTCAGATATCGTGACGACGAATCCAAGGTCATGGCAAACTTTTCCTGCAGGATTTTAGGGAATGTAAAACCTATGCCGACATCAGCTCCGACAAGTGCAAGAATACCCAGGAAGAACAATAGGATCGTCTTGTCTTTCAGAAGACGGAAAGTTCCGGCAAAGGACACATTCTCGGAAGGCTGATTCTTTGGAATGTATGTTGCTCCCAACCATACCGCACCGACAACGCTGATCAAGGCATAGATGAGGAAAGCTGTCTTCCAACCGAGGACCGATGCAGCAAAAGCGGGGAAGAACACCGGCGCAAGCAGCGATGCTGCTGACTTGATGAACTGTCCCAATGTCAACGTTCCAGTCAGTTTATCTTTAGAAACCACGTCCTGCACAAGAGGATTCAGTGAAACCTGGAGGAACGTGTTGCCGATTCCTATCAGAGCAAATGCCAAAAGAATCACAGCAAAACTCTCCGAAAAGATGACAGGAAGCATCATTGCAACTGCTGTCAATATGAAGCTCATCACAACCACCGTCTTTCGTCCGTAGCGATTCATCATCATACCTGTAGGTATCGAAAATACCAGAAACCACACGTAGCAGGCTACAGATATCAAGTTGGAAACCGTATCATTGAATCCAAAATCATTCTTGACATAATTCGATGCCAATCCCACAAGATCGACAAATGCCATTATGAAGAATCCAAACATTACCGGCAAAAGAGCCAGTCCTGATTTCTTATTCATAGTTCTTTTATTTTTTATTGTCTGACCGGTTGTTTTGCCGACAGAGGGATTTCCTTTCTCAACATCTTTCCTGCCTGTCCTGCAAGCCACAGATAATGATCAGACTGAAGGTGATCTTCTATTCCGGTGAATGTGACACCCAGTTCACTGGCCTTTCTGCACCAGTTTCCGTTGCCGGTCACCTCTACAGGAACGGTGGAGCGGCTATATACGCCGTCCTTGAACACCACATAATACTCACTCCAGTATTCATTGCTTGGGACCTCGCTTTGGCGGAGGCATTTGAAGATTGCCGTTCCCTCATCCATCTCATCGAACATCGCAACATAGATCATCTTACATCCGAGTTCGACGCTGTTGTAGACCTGACTCCAGAAGAAGTCACCTCCCGCTCTCTTGAATACCTTATTGTTAGGATGCTGGTTCCTGTCTGAATATCCTGCAAAGCATAGTGGAGCGAACTCGACACCATTCTGATCAAGCCACTGCTTGTCGCCTTTCACAACCTGTTCCTTGAATACGGAGAACTTGCCTCCATGCGCACCGGCTGTGCCATCATGGTCATATCGTCCCACATACCAAGGAGTGAGGATATCGCAATCCCTGATGAGGGCATGAAGGGCTTCTGTACCGAACGGAACGTCACCGCCACCGTTTCTCCAATAGGTCGGGCAGCTTATCATCACACTGAAACCCATCTCCTGACACGCATCCACGATCTTCTGTGCATCAGCAATTGTGTAATTGGCATTTTCGTCCACACTGACAAGTGCGATAAGCGGCTTGCCGTTGTGGTAGAGATAATATTTCTGTCCGGCTTCCCTGTCGAAGAAGTTATACTGCTGTGAAACTTTTCTTATGTCCTCAATGAACATGTCTACCGGACACTCCGAGCCAAGCCCCACCAGGTCATACATCATGCAGATCGCCCGGTCGTACTGATTTGAAGCCTTCATGGCTGATGCCAACACCTTATCCGACAGTTCCTTTGCAACAGGGTTATTGACCTGCGATGCAAATCTTTGCATGAAGACTCCGGATATGCCGTACTCCTTCATCCATTTGAAATGCAGATTGACAGTCGACTCGTCATACGAACTGAAGATGCGCGGTGCTGTTCCGTCGGGCAGCGTGAATGCCGACGCCTCGTATGTAATCTCGTATTCAGTCACGTCCGGCCACAGGTCTACACCGTTTCTTCCGACACCAGGCTGGAAAATACGTGGAAAATGCCATTTGTCACTATAGTGAGGCCATGAGGGGCCATACTGGCTTCCGTCTCCGCTGCAAGCGAACCAACCCTGATATCCGCACATTACAAGACCATGATAACTATCGTACATTTCTCCTTCTTCAGGAAGTTCGATAGGTGGCTGTTCGACAGGAGGCTGTTCGGGCTGAACTGTGTCTTCCGGCGGCATGATCGGTCCGGGAATGTAATCATCGTCTACAGTGTTGCAACTTGCCAAGATTGCAATGTTCAGCAACATGATTGATAATGGGGTCATGAGTCTTTTCATATTAATATTAATGGTTTTTCGCAAAAATAATCAGCATTATTCAATAAGCGTCGCCGGCTCTATTAAAAAACTCTTTCTTTTACATTAAATTTCCCTTTTAATTCTTTTGTAATTCCTTTGTAAGGGTGTTCGTGCAAGGCCTGTGGCGGACTTTATTTAGTTTTGTGGAAGTATTGACACGAATAAAACTATAACTAATTGATTTACATATGAATACGTTGCGTTTGTGGTGCGTGCTCATCATCTTTTTCCTGACAGGTGCGGCAGCTGCAGCTCAGGAATTCACTGCACATGGTTCTATCAAGGACAGTGCAGGTGAACCTCTTCCCGGAGCGAGTGTGCTTGTCAAAGGTACAACTCATGGAGTCTTCTCGGATCTGGACGGAAACTTTTCTATAAAGGTGAACTCTGGCGACAGACTTGTGTTCTCTTTCATCGGCTACGCCGATCAGGTCATCCCGGCATCTGCAAAACAGATGAATGTGGTTCTTGAGTCGGATGCCAATTTCCTTGAGGAGACGGTTGTAGTCGGTTACGGTACCCAGAAGAGGGCGACATTGACAGGTGCAGTCTCAACTGTCAGCAATAAGGATATCACTACCACCAAGAATGAGAATGTCGTGAACATGCTTTCCGGAAAGATTCCAGGAGTACGTATCACCCAGAATTCCGCTCAGCCTGGTGAGTTTGATACTACAATTGACATTCGTGGTATGGGTGCGCCTCTCATTGTGGTGGATGGCATCCCGAGAGATATGGCATACTTCTCACGTATGGACTCTAATGAAATCGATAATATCTCGGTGCTGAAGGATGCGTCTGCAGCTGTTTATGGTGTGCGTGCTGCAAACGGTGTCATTCTGGTGACGACCAGACGAGGTTCTTCTACGGAGGGAAAGTTCGATATCGACTTCAGTGCTAATGTCGGTCTTCAGACCTTCCTGTATGTCCCGGAGACGACCGATGCCTTGACTCACATGATGCTCCTGAATGAGAAGCTTTACAACAATCAGGGCAAGAACTATCCGTCAAGGACTACAACTCCTGCCTATTCTGCAGATGAAATAGCTCTATACAGGTCGGGAGAGAAGGTCGGCACTGACTGGAATGACGAACTTTTCAGAGATGTTACTCCACAGCAGCAGTATAATCTGTCCATGAACGGAAGTTCGGACAAGGTGGACTATTTCTTCAATCTTGGCTACATGGATCAGATGGGAGCATACAAAAGCGGCTCTCTCAATTATAACCGATGGAATTTCAGAACCAATGTAGACACCAGGATTACAAAGAGATTGAGTACTTCTCTCTCTTTGAGCGGATACAAGGATGTGACCAACCAGCCTTATTCGTCAGGCGGAGACCTATGGGAAATCTACAAGAAGGCTTGGACTTATGACCCTACTGCCCTTGCGTGGGCTGATGAAGACAGGACCCTTCATGCTTATGACAGCAAGTACTTTGAGTCGGAAAACCCGGTAGCATCCACAGACAGCGATGTGGTCGGATACAGAAAATACGAAAATTTCAGCTTCAACGGCTCCCTTGCGGTAAAATATGACATACCTGGAATCAAGGGCCTGAACGCTAAGGCGTTCTATAGTTTTGACTACACCATGGTACAGTCTTCTGTATACAAGAGACCATATAATCTCTATTCGAAGTCTGCCGACGGTGAACTTACCGTACTTGAACGGAATACCCCTGGTACCGTTTACAGAAAGGCCAACCCTAACATCGGCCAGGTGATCCAGCTTTCACTCAACTATTCACATACATTTGCGCAGGCTCACAATGTAAGTGCGATGTTCCTTTATGAGGAGCAGTATAACAAGTGGGAAGACTTCTACGCGCAGAGAGAGACATATTTCGACAGCGAGTATCTCTTTGCCGGTGAAGATACCAATCAGATAGGATCCATGAGCGGAATCGGAGACAAGACCCGCAGGGCCTTCATCGGAAAGTTCAATTATGACTACAAGAGCCGCTATATGATTGACTTTGCATTCCGAGAGGATGCTTCGTCAAGTTTCCCTGCAGCGTCGCGTTGGGGATTCTTCCCTTCAGTTTCTGCAGGATGGCGTATCAGTGAAGAGAATTTTGTGAAGAACAATGCTCCTTGGATCACCAATCTCAAGCTACGTGCTTCATACGGTATAATGGGAGACGATGCAAGTGCCGGTACTTATCCTCAGACTTTGGTCGGCTATGATATCGCCTACGGTTCTGTAATATACGGATGGATGTTCGACGGAACTTCGCTTTCTACCGGTGTTGCGCCGACAGCCATACCGAACCTGAATCTTACATGGTATACGGCTGAGACATACAATGCCGGAGTTGACTGGAATCTATGGAGAGGCAAGTTCGGTGGTACGGTCGAGTTCTTCATGCGTAACCGCGACGGACTTCTTGCTACCTCGACAGCTGTAATACCGTCTACTGTAGGAGCCTCGCTTCCTCAGGAGAATATAGAAAGCGACCGTACTTTCGGATGGGAGATCCAGATGAGTCATTATAATAAGATAGGCCAGGTGAACTATTGGGTGACAGGTCAGGTTTCCGCCACCAAAAACCGCTGGCTTTATCATCTTGACAGTCGTGCCGGCAACTCGATGGCGAACTGGTACAGACAGAACGTTTCCGGACGAAACAAGGACATCTGGTTCGCATATGAGGAAGCAGGACGCTTCCAGTCATATCAGGACATACAGTATCATCCTCTTACAGGCATCAATTACAGTTCCAACACCCTTCCGGGCGATTATTACTATGAGGACTGGAATGAAGATGGCGTGATAGACGACAACGACAGACACCCTGTGGCAACATACAATCTTCCTGTATTCAATTACGGCCTTACCATCGGTCTGGATTGGAAAGGAATCGACTTTTCAATGAACTGGCAAGGTGCCGCAGGCGTATATACCGCCTATACCGAAGTATTCTCACAGGTCGGCTGGGGCGACACCGGTGCATGTTTCGGAATGTACCTCGACCGGTGGCATACAGCCGATCCGGACGCAGATCCGTGGAATCCTTCCACCAAGTGGATTGCAGGCGAATATCCTGCGACCGGACATAGCTTCAATTATGGAACTACAGGCATCCAGAATGCTTCCTATGTGCGTCTGAAGACCTTGGAACTTGGTTATACCTTACCTAAAAGATGGACGCAGAAAGTCAACATCAAATCTCTCAGGGTCTATTTCAGCGGATATAATCTTCTTACCATCTGCGGATTGAAGAACATCGACCCGGAACGTCCCGGTTCTGCTGGAGGTTCAAACTTTTCCGGTGACACAAAGCAGATATACAATTATCCGGTCAACAGAACATTCAACTTCGGTGTAAATATCAAATTCTGATGATAAAGATGAGAACATTTAAGAATATAGTTTCATTGGCAGCTGTATTGTTGTCATTCTGGTCATGTGCAGATCTTGACCTGCAGACCAAGGGCGTTTTTGATGAGAATGTCCTTCTTAATTCCGATTACGGTGTACAGAAGTACTTTACAGGTCTCTACTGTGACCTTCCGATAGAGGACTTCAACTATGCCGGATGCGGTAACATATCAGATGAAATCGGTTATTCTTCCTATAACGGCAAGGGATACCATGCAGGAAACATCTGGCAGGGAGTAAAGTACAGTCCATGCACGATCAGTCTTGAGGGATTCGCGCGTGGATATTGGAATATTTCCGGAGCTTTCGGATACTGGCCATATCAGAGTATCAGAAGCATAAACAACTTCATCGAGAAGTTCCCAGCATACAAGGATAATTTCAGTGAGGAGACCTACCTCTGCTATATGGCGGAAGCAAGATTTCTAAGAGCATATTTCTATTATGGTCTGGTGAAACGTTATGGTGGTGTTCCCATAATCGACAAGGTACAGGACCCTACCGCTGATCCCGAAACATTGAAAATCCCGCGCAGTACCGAGTATGACTGCTGGAAGTTCATTTATGAAGACCTCAAGTTTGCTATGGAGCATATGTCTGATGACAAGATGCAGATCTACAGGGCAAACAGGTATGCCGCAGCGGCGTTGATGTCAGAGACCATGCTTTATGCCGGCTCCATCGCCAAGTACAATCATTATGTAGGAATCAGCGGCCAGGCAACATCCAAAGGGTACATGGGTATGCCTGCCAATTCTGCTGCAGAATTCTTCCAGTACGCCTACGACGCTTGCAAATTCATATATGAGGCAGGCTACAGCCTCCACAGAGGGCCGGACAAGGTCAAGGCTTATACGGAAGTCTTCCTTGGCAACAATGCGGGAACGGAGGATATATTCGTAAAGGCTTATGATCCTAAGCAGAATCATGCAGATTTCAAGATGGGACTTGCTCATGCATGGGATGACAGCATACTACCTTTGGGAGAAGGACTTGCCCAGCAGTCAGGAGTAAGGCTGCATGGTATATGGGAGCTGCTCAAACTTTATCAGATTCCT
>JAZSEQ010000083.1:0-38151 GCA_045531765.1 Candidatus Cryptobacteroides sp.
AGCGTAAGAAATACAATCCGTTCCTGAAGAAGGTAACCCTTCATCGCGAGATCAAATAATTAAGGAGGAATAGAAAATGGCAAAGAAAGCAGTCGCAACCTTCAAGGCCGGTACACTCAAGAAGATGGTTAAGTGTATCCGTATGGACAAGTCTCCTAAGACTGGCGCCTATGTATTTACAGAGGAGCTCGTAGAGGAGGATAAGGCAAAGGATTTCTTCGCAAAGAAATAATTCCTTTCAGACAGTAAAAGTGTGAGGCATTGCTGATTAAGCAATGCCTCTCTTTTTGTATATATTCCTCTTTTTTATTCTGTTTAAAACCCGTATATTTGTAGGTTAAACGCGGATTATGGGTATTTTTGATAAAGGAGTAAAAAAGACGAACAGGAGTTTCTTCGAGAAACTCTCAAGGGCCATTGTGGGAAAGGCCGAAGTGGACGATGATCTGCTTGATTCCATCGAGGAGGCATTGTTGGCTACAGACATGGGAGTGGATACGACCATGAAGATAATTGAAAGTCTTGAGGAGAGGGTCAGACGTGATAAATATGTCTTATTGGATGAACTTGTTGATATTCTCAGGGACGAGATCGCAATGCTTCTGAATGTGAAGGAGGGAGAGTCTTCTGATGATGCCGTTATTCCTTTTGACTTCTCTAAGAAACCGTATGTAATCATGGTGGTGGGCGTCAATGGCGTGGGAAAGACTACGACAATAGGCAAGCTTGCGAGCAGTCTGAAGGCGCAGGGTAAGAAGGTTGTTCTCGGTGCGGCGGATACTTTCCGTGCAGCTGCCGTCGATCAGCTGACGATATGGGCTGAGCGTGCAGGCGTGGAGATCGTGAAGCAGGGGATGGGGGCAGATCCTGCTTCCGTGGCTTTCGATACGCTGAAGTCTGCTGTGGCCAAGGATGCGGATGTGGTTCTGATTGATACCGCCGGCCGTCTCCACAACAGGATTGACCTGATGAACGAGCTTACCAAGATACGTAATGTGATGCGCAAGGTCGTGCCTGATGCCCCTCATGAAGTGCTCCTTGTCCTGGATGGTTCTACCGGTCAGAATGCTTTCCAGCAGGCTAAGGAATTCTCACGTGCAACCGACATTACAGCAATGGCTATCACCAAGCTTGACGGAACGGCCAAGGGTGGTGTAGTGGTAGGAGTTGTCGATCAGTTCCGTGTGCCGGTGAAGTTTGTCGGTATCGGTGAGGGAATCGATGACCTCAAGGTCTTTGACAAGCGTGAGTTCGTCAGCTCGCTGTTTTCAAAGGATGATATTGTTTAGATAATATAAAAATACAGATATATGAAGATTTCTTATAATTGGCTCAAGGATTATCTTGAATGTGACCTTTCTCCCGAGGCGGTGGCGGAAGCCCTGACCTCGATAGGTCTTGAAGTGGACTCGCTGGAACAGATAGAGGAGATTCCTGGTGGTCTTGCCGGAGTGATTGTGGCGGAGGTTGTGGAATGTGTGGAGCATCCGGATTCGGACCACCTCCATGTGACAAAGCTGAATACTGGTGAAGGTGACCTCCTTCAGGTAGTGTGTGGAGCTCCTAATGTCGCTGCAGGCCAGAAGGTGCTTCTTGCTACCGTAGGAACGGTTCTCGGCGAGGATTTCAAGATAAAGAAGTCAAAGATCCGTGGAGTCGAGTCTTTCGGTATGATATGCGCGGAGGACGAGCTTGGAATCGGGGACTCTCATGAAGGCATCATGGTACTCGAACCAGAGGCAGTGGTAGGAACGCCGGCAAAGGATTATCTCGGACTTGCGACAGATGCCGTGATTGAGATCGGACTTACAGCAAACAGAGTGGACGCAGCATCGCATATCGGCGTAGCCCGTGACCTGTATGCATATCTCAAGCATAACAATATTCCTTGCGAATTCCGTCTTCCTGATGTTTCTGCATTCGCGGAAGGTGAAGGCGAAGCGATTCCTGTGGAAGTCACGGCGGCGGACGGTTCGCCTCGTTATACCGGTACTACCATCAAGGGAGTAAAGGTCGCGCCGTCTCCTGAATGGCTCCAGAAGAAGCTTCTTTCGATAGGTCTGAGACCGATAAACAATGTGGTGGACATCACGAATTTCGTCCTGCATGAAGTCGGACAGCCTCTTCATGCTTTCGATGCATCAAAGATTACAGGCGGAAAGGTTGTTGTGCGCAGGGCCGCTGAGGGCGAGAAATTCGTGACTCTCGACGGAGTGGAGCGTACATTGAGCGCAGCTGACCTGATGATTGCCGATGCGGAAAAGCCGATGTGCCTTGCAGGTGTGTTCGGAGGAGAAGATTCGGGTGTTACAGAGGCTACGACTGATGTCTTCCTCGAGAGTGCATATTTCAATCCGGTTTCAATCAGAAAGAGTTCAAAGAGGCATGGCCTCAAGACTGATGCCTCGTTCCGTTATGAGCGCGGTGCAGACCCGCTTATCGTGGAATATGCTGCCAAGCGTGCCGCTTTGCTTATCCAGGAGCTTGCAGGTGGTCAGATTGTAGGGAAAATGCAGGAGTTCTATCCCGAGCGGGTGGAAAGGAAGGTCGTGGATCTTGATTATGACCGTATCGAGGCCTTTGTGGGCAAGAAGATCGGTCATGATGTGATCGAAGGCATCCTTGAGGGACTGTCCTATGAGTTCCTTGAGAAAACTTCAAATGGAGCAAAGGTCGCTGTTCCGTCATATATGATTGATGTGTACAGGGAGTGCGATGTCGTTGAAGAGATCCTGCGTATATATGGATACAATAACATCGAACTGCCTTCTGCGATGAGGATGTCGGTGAATGCTCCTCAGAAACCGGAGCCGGAGCAGGTGCGCAAGTCCATAGCTGATTTCCTTGCTGCAAACGGTTTTGTGGAAACAATGAACAATTCGCTGACCAAGTCGGATTACTATTCGAAACTCAAGACCTTCCCTGAGGAGAAGTGTGTGAGAATCATGAATCCTCTCAGTTCTGACCTCAATGTCATGAGGCAGACTCTGCTTCTTAACGGCCTTGAAGTGATTGCATATAACATCAACCGTCAGATTACCAATGTAAAGACTTTCGAGTATGGATCTGTCTATTCTCTCAATCCTGAAACCGACGGAAAGACATTGGATTCATATGAGGAGCATACTTGTTATGCCCTGTTCATGAGCGGCCAGCCTGACAAGTCTTGGAGAACGGATGCAGGTAAAGGAAGCTACTTCCAGCTGAAGGGATATCTGGAACTTCTGTTGAAGCGTTTCGGCTGTGACATCTATTCCCTCGAGACTGATGCTGCCCCTGCAGACCTTTTCTCGGAAGGACTTTCATACAGCCTCCCAGGCTCCCGTCAGAAGCTTGCTGTCATGGGTACTGTAGCCCCTGCCAGACTCAAGCAGTTTGGCATCCGTCAGCCGGTATTTGCGGCTGAGATCAACTGGCCGGCCCTGTTCGAGCTTGTGAAACGCAATAAGATCAAGTACAAGGAACTGCCTAAGTTCCCGGAAGTCAGACGTGACCTGGCGCTTCTTCTTGATGAGTCTGTAAGCTATGCGGACCTTCGGAAGAGTGCTCTCCGTGTAGGAAAGAAACTGATCAGACAGGTAGGTCTGTTTGACGTATACAGAGGTGACAAGATTGCCGAAGGAAAGAAACAGTATGCCATGAGTTTTGTGCTTCAGGATCTTGAGAAGACCTTGACTGATAATGATGTGGAAAGGGTAATGAGCAAACTGCTGTCTACTTTCCAGAATGAGTTCGGAGCTGTTTTGAGATAGTATGAGGAAAGTTTTCCGATATATCTTTGCTGTAATTGCGGCAGCTGTCCTTCTGTCTTCCTGCAACGGGGATGAGGCAGAAGTCATTCCGCGTGCAAAGCTGTCAGAAATATATGCGGAGATGCTGATGACCGACCAGTGGATCACCTCCACCCCAGGAATCAGGCATATTGCAGACACCTCATTGGTGTACGAGCCGATTCTGGAGAAGTATGGGTATGATTCGGAAGACTATCGTAAGACAGTTGATAAGTATATGGATGATCCTGAACGGTTCTCACGTATCTTGAGGTCCACTGTCGAGATCTTTGATGAGCGCCTCGAGGAACTCCGGGCGCAGGAAAAGGAGCTGGAAGAAGCCGAGGCACGCAGGAAGAGGCTTGAGAAACTCAGATATCACTCTGATTTCAAGCCGGAGGAGTTCTTCCCGTATCTGTTTGATGAACCATATGTCCACTATTATGACAGTCTCAGCATTGCTCCGGATTCCACGCTCTGGATATACAGGTTGCAGAACATATCCGGAACAGACACTTTGTATGACGGACTCCGTATGATCGTGGTTTCCGATACGCTTGCTGTGTCTGATAGTGTTGCAGCTGCCGTCGGAACACCTGCAGAGAAAGAAAAGGAGGACAAGCTGGAGCAGCCTTTGCAGAGAGATCAGTTGAAACGGGTGATGAATGGAAAATTCATCTCCCCAGTTAAGAATAAGGATAGATAGGGGTATGAGCTTGAAGAGAATAACTGCTGAATTCGTATACACTCTGGAATCGCCGGAGCCTATACGCAATGGCTATGTCGAGTATGATGACCAGGACGGACGCATCTTGAATGTGGGTGTGTGTGACCCTTCCGAGAGTGTCTCCCGTGGTGCCGTGGTGCCGGGATTCGTTAATTCTCATTGTCATGTCGAACTGTCTCATCTTCACGGCAAGTTTGTGAAGGGGACAGGTATGGCCGGCTTCATAGATCAGATCAATGCACTGCGTGACTGGGCAGGGCGTGAGACAAAACAGTTGCTGGTGAAGGAATGGATGGACCGCATGTGGGACAGAGGAGTGTCTGCAATGGCAGATATAAGCAATGATGATTCTTCCTTCGAAGTGAAGGCTTCGCATCCTATGTATACCAGAACGTTTCTCGAGGTTTTCGGAAGCGAACCCCATATGTGTGAGGGGGTTATGAAGGAAGTGTCTGAGCTGAAGGCGATTGCCGGTGAATATGGACTGGATGCGGCTCCGACTCCTCATTCATGTTATACGATGAGTCCTCAGCTTTTGAGCGCGTCAGCTTCTGCAGGCCTTGCAGCCGGTTTTCTCTCTTATCATTCTCAGGAAAGTCAGGAGGAGGAAGACCTGGTGGCAAGAGGTGAAGGAGCTATGTATGAAAACAGGAAGAGGGCAGGGATGAGTACTCCTCCCGTGACCGGAGAGTCGTCCTTGAAATATTTTCTTGACAGGCTGGCTGCTGCTGCACCGGCTCCATATGAAGGACAGATTCTTCTTGTGCATAATGTTTGTCTTCAGCAGGGAGATATCGATGCTGCCAAGGCTGTGTTGAAGAATGTGTATTTTGCGATATGCCCGTTGTCAAATATCTTTATACATAATGCGCTCCCTCCTGTGGAACTGATGAGGAAGAATCGTCTGAATATAACCCTTGGGACAGACTCCCTTTCAAGTAACGATGATCTTGACATGGTCAATGAACTTGTCTGCCTGCATGAAGCCTTCCCTGAAGTGCCTATGGCTGAAATGCTTGAATGGGCATGTCTGAATGGAGCGGCTTTCCTGAAGAAGGACGATGTGCTCGGAAGCATAGTGCCGGGAAAGAGACCTGGCCTTGTGCGTATTTGTGGAATAGATGATGCGGGCTTTGTGACAGAGGCCAGTTCATCTGAAAGAATTGTCTGATGCTTCATTTTGACGACATAGTGTTCGGACCGATATCCAGCCGCAGGCTGGGGTCTTCTCTTGGAGTGAATATCCTTCCCTCAAAGGGAAAGCTGTGCAACTTCGACTGCGTCTATTGTGAATGCGGATGGAACAGGGACGGGGTGGCTGAAAGGACATTTCCTCGTCTTGATGATGTTGCTGCGGCTTTGGAATCAAGGATGGCGGAGGTGGCTTCTTCCGGACAGGCCGTGGACTCGATTACCTTCTCAGGTAACGGAGAGCCGACGTTGCACCCTGATTTTCCTGAGATAATAGATATTACACTTCATCTGCGTGACAGATTCTTCCCGGATGCCAAGGTGTCTGTGCTTTCCAATGCCACACTTGCCGGGCGTCCGAAGGTGATGGAGGCTCTGATGAAGGTCGATAACCCGATAATGAAGATCGATGCTTCGAGCGATGAACTTGTGAAGATGATCAACAAGCCTGTGGGACATTATTCACTTGCGGAAGTGGTCGGGAATCTCCGTAAGTTCGACGGTATGTTCATACTTCAGACCATGTTTCTGAAGTCAAGGGATTTTGATACTCTTTCTCCCGAGGCTCTGGAGGCCTGGATGGATATAGTCAGGGAATTGAGGCCACGTGAGGTCATGGTCTATACCATAGACCGGGAGACTCCTGACAGAACTCTGGAGAAATGCCCGGTGGATTATATGCGTGAACTTGTACAACCCCTTGTTGATGAGGGATTCAACATACAGATAAGAGGCTGATGAGAACTGTAGTGCAAAGAGTCAGGGAGGCATCGGTGTCTGTGCCTGCGGAAGGATATGAATCTGCGATCGGAAGCGGACTTCTGCTTCTGGTGGCGTTCACTGATGATGACACTGATGATGACCTTATGTGGACAGCAAGAAAGGTTGCTGCCATGCGTATCTTTGATGATGCGGAAGGGGTGATGAACCTTTCTGTCAAGGATGTCGATGGCGAGGTCATGGTCGTGAGCCAGTTCACATTGTATGCTTCTACGGTAAAGGGAAACAGACCGTCCTATATCAAGGCTGCAAAGCCTGATGTGGCCATACCCTTGTATGAGAAGTTTCTAAAGATTATGCAGGATTCGATGGGTCGGAATGTCGGACACGGTATATTCGGTGCAGACATGAAGGTAGCCCTTGTGAATGACGGTCCTGTGACAATAATAGTTGATTCAAAATTAAAATTTTAAAATACTATGGATTACTTGGAAAAATACGGATACACTCCGGACCCGGAAGCGATGGGAAGAGCGTTGGAAATCATTGCTGCCAATCTTGAAGTTGTCGCCTCTGAGCAGGTATATAAGGAATGCTTCTCGATGATGGACCTTACTACATTGAAGACAGACGACACTCCTGCATCTGTGGCCAGACTCGTGGAGAAAGTCAATTCTTTTGGCGAAGCCTACCCGGAATGGCCTCTCCCTGCATCCATATGCGTATATCCGAACTTTGCATCTGTCGTGAACAAGACAAGGAAGTGCGACGTGAACATCACTGTGGTCTCTGCATGTTTCCCGTCATCCCAGAGCTTTCTTGAGGTGAAGTTGCGCGAATGCGAGATTGCTGTCGAACAAGGTGCTGATGAGGTGGATATAGTATTGGCTCTCAATGCTTTCCTTGCTGGAGACCACGAGTCTGCGGCAGAGGAGATCCGTCAGGTACGAACCTGTATCGACAAGGTGGCTTCTTCTCAGAACCGTCATGTCCATCTTAAGGTGATTCTCGAGACAGGACTTCTCCGTACTCCTGAAGCTATCGCTCAGGCATCTTTCCTGGCCATGGAGGCGGGTGCGGACTTCATAAAGACTTCTACGGGCAAGGTGGATGTGAATGCAACTCCTGCAGCTGCGTACGTGATGTGTGAATGCATTGCCAGATATCATGAGGTGACCGGTAAGAAAATAGGCTTCAAGCCTGCCGGAGGCATCTCTTCTGCAGCTGATGCCCTCAGCTACTATTCCATAGTGTCATCTGTTCTTGGAAAGGATTGGCTCAATAAGGACCTCTTCCGTTTCGGTGTGAGCCGTGTCGCCAACAGCATCCTTTCTACTGTGGAGCAGAAGACCGTCTCGTTCTTTTAAAGATTTATCATATTTTTTGAAAAAAATTGCTTAATTTATACTCCGGAAAACGTCCTGCAGATACATGCAGGACGTTTTTTTGTAGATAAGCTCGTAAATTTTCCTTACGCGGATAAGTATCCGGAACTTTGCCTCCGTAATTTAAAAACATAGATTATGAGAGGTAAATTCAAATTAATTCCCTGGTTGTTCCTGCTGATTTCGTGCGGGAAGGACGGGATGGATGTCGAGCCGGGAGTCGATTATGTCTACGGAAGAGGCTTGACTCACGAAAGGATAGTCCTCGGAGACCGTCTGGAGAACCCGTACAAGACAGTGAACATCGCGCGTGCCCTTCAGTCCTTGTATCCCGTGAAGGCCGATAGGGTGGATGTCAGGACCACCGACCTTTATGTCCGTTTCCTGCCCTCTGACGAAGCGGAGTATCAACATCTGGAATCCCTGGGCATAGACCTGGTGGATCACCCTCTTGATTATGACATCCTTGTCGAAGGAGACTGGTATCATGACCCGTCTGTTCCTGAAGGTGACGTTACATGGCAGTATGCCGTTGTACCCCACGACTTTGTCTTTCCTGACATAAGGTACGAAATCATCGATGAATGTCACATATCCGAAGTCTCATCCGGAACAAGGGCGGACGGCATTGACTGGGAGGCTGTTGAGGCTGAGTCTTATCGTCTGACCGGTAATTCCGGCATGCTTCAGGCTTCCGTGACTAAAGCTTCAAAGGTCGCGCCTTCCGGCCGTATTACCATTGTCGATGAACATGCAAACGGAGGCAAGCCATTCGGTGTCGCCGGTGTCAAGGTAGTGTCGAACTCTTTTGTAAAGTTTGCCAGTGCATATACGGACCGTGACGGATATTATGCCATGTCAAAGACATTTTCCTCCAAGCTGCGTTACAGGCTTGTCTTCCAGAATTCCATGGGATTCAATATCGGTGTGAATCTTGTCCTTGTGCCGGCTTCAGTCTCCACATTGGGCAAGAGCGGTCCGGAGGGGATAAACATGACCGTGACTAAGGATTCTGAAGGAAAGCTCTTCAGAAGGTGTGTAGTCAATAATGCCGCATATGACTACTTTACCAGATGTGTTGCTGATGACCTGAATATCTCTGCGCCTCCTCGGGACCTCAGAATCTGGATAATGAACGGAATGAATGCAAGCAGCGCTGTCATGATGCATCATGGGGCATTTGTGGAGAATGGACTGATAGCCTCGTTTCTGGGAGATTTTGCCTCCATTCTGAAATTCATCCTTCCGGATGTGACAATAGGGACCGCAGCCAAGGATGATTACCGGTCCATCTATGCAGCCGTCTGCCATGAACTTGCCCATGCCAGCCATTTCATGAAAGCAGGAAAGAAATATTGGAACGCCTATATAACCTATATCATCAAGTCCTACATAATGTCTGGAGGGATGACCTATGGAGACGGAACCGAAGACGGTGCAGGCTATTGTGAAGTGGGAGAGATGTGGGCCTATTATCTCGAAAGCCGGATGTTCAAGGACCGTTATGGCGGGGCATTCCCGACGTTCGGAACATCCTACTGGTTTTATCCTCAGATCTTCAGATATCTGGATGAAAGAGGACTGTCATGTTCGGAAATCTTTTCTGTCCTGGAGGAGGATGTGGCCTCACGCAATGACTTGAGGACTGCGCTTCTGGCTGCCTTCCCGTCAAAAAGGAGCGTGATAGAACAGGTGTTCAGCAGATACTGAGGGTATGAGAAAGCTATACATCATTCTGACGGTCCTTATGCTGTCTGCTCACGCATCACCGGCTCAGAAGCTAAGCCTTTCCACCGACATTCTTGGCTATGCTGCCCTCGGTACAATGAATATGGATGCTTCCTATGCCCTTTCACGCAGGTGGAGTCTTGTGGCAGGTGTCAGATACAATCCGTTTGTATATTCCGAGGGTGACGGACAGTTTCAGCTCCGCCAGCAGTCCTATTCCGTCGGAGCCAGATTATGGCCATGGCACATCTGGTCCGGGTGGTGGTTCTCCTCCAAGTTGAGGTATCAGGAGTACAATATGGGAGGAATCATCTCCAGTGAGACCGAGGAAGGGGACAGGTTCGGGGCAGGTCTCTATTCCGGCTACACATATATGCTTTCGAGCCATTTCAACCTTGAATTCGGAATGGGTTTCTGGGCTGGTATTGACAGCTACAGGATATATTCCTGTCCCTCGTGCGGGGTGACTGTGGATGAGGGAAACAGGGCCTTCATACTTCCGGATGATTTTATGGTATCTGTTGTCTATGTGTTCTGAGATGAAGATTATTCTTGCAGCGACATTGCTCGCACTCGCCGCTTCCTGCACGCCTTACAGGAAGATGCAGGCAATACGGTCAGGTGAGCTGTCATTGACCCTGTCTGTTCCGGGAGATGATGAATTCCGGTGTGAACATGACAGGGCATCCCAGCCGGACAGCATCATCGAAGCCGCCGATGAGGGACCTGTCATCATGAATGCCATCCGGGATACGGAGACAGGGGAGATGATTGCGACAGACATAATCGAGGCATCTGTCGTGACGGCACGCTTCAGGAATGTCGCAGAACGTGCAGGGATGGTGACGGTGGGCTTTGATGTCACCGTGCCAGCTGGGATGTCCGATTCGCAGTGGCAGTTGAAGATAAGGCCAGTGATGTGGATGCAGGAAGATTCTGTAGGGCTGGAGCCGATATTCATAACCGGCAAGGGATACCGTCAGTCCCAGATGAGGGGATATCAGAAATATAGGGAGTTTCTTTCTTCCATAATTACCGATACTGCAGACTTCATACGCATGGGACAGCTTGAAATCTTCCTGCAACGGAATTTTCCTGGCACATATGCCATGAAGAATGATTCCAGCATAGTGACAGACGAAGTGGCGAAAAATCACTTCGGGATCACCCAGAGGGAGGCCTTGCATCACTATACCATGCATGGGAAGATCCGGAGGAACGAAAGGAGAAAGGCCATGAAGGAGAAGATGTACAGGATGTATGTCAAGGATCCGATATTGGCCGAAGGGGTAAGGCTTGATACAGTACTGTCAGTGGGTGAGGATTCTTTTGTGTATCGGTATGTACATCAGTTCAGGACCAGACCGGGGCTGAAGAAAGTGATGATTTCGCTGGACGGCAGCCTTTATGAACGTGGCGAATGTGTACTTTCGCTGCCCTTCCCCGAAGAGCTGACATTTTATATCAGCACTCTTGCCTCTCTGGTGGATGAAACGCCTAAGTATAAGACCAGGGTACTGGAGAGACGGGTATATGACAACACCAAGGCTTTCATAGACTTCCGGCAGGGATGCTCGGAGGTGGATACGACGCTGGACGGAAACAGGGAGGAACTTGCCAGGGTCCGCAGATGCATAGACGATGTCGTGTCGAGAAGGGAATTCGGACTGGATTCCTTGATAATAGTCGCTTCATGTTCTCCGGAGGGCAGTTATGAGCTGAACAGAAGACTGTCTGTGGCCAGGTCTGAGGCGGTCAGGAAATACTTCGAAGCCTATGTCCCGCAGCAATGGCGTGACAGTGTGAAGATCTCCAGCCTTCCCGAGAACTGGGGGCAGATGGTAAGGCTTGTCAGAAATGACACCGTTATGGATAAGGCGTCAGTCTGCCGGATCCTTAAAATCGCTGAAGACATGAAGGATCCCGATGAGGCTGAAAGGAAGATATCCAAAATGGCGGAGTACCGTTATCTGCGTGAAAAGATCTATCCGAAACTTCGCAGTGTAGGCTTTGAATTCCATATGCATAGGGTGGGCATGCAGAAGGATACTGTGCATACGACAGAACTTGACACCTTGTATGCAGAAGGAGTGGAAGCATTGAAGAGACTGGATTACAAGACTGCCAACACCTTGCTCAGGTCTTATGGAGATTATAATTCTGCGCTTGCAATGATGTCATCGGATTACAATCATTCAGCTCTGGATGTGCTTGAGAAACTGGATATGGAAGACCCTAAGGTCAGCTATCTGATGGCATTGGTGCTGTCGAGAATAGGGCGGAAGCAGGAGGCTGTCAGTCACTTCAGGGCATCCGTTGCAGCAGACCCTTCATTGGAATATCGTGCGAATCTGGATCCGGAAATGTCGGAACTGATTCATGAAATAACAATTAACCAACCTTTTTAAATCATTACATTATGAAAAAAACGTTATTTATCCCGGCGGCCTTGGCTGCATTTGCATTCATCGGATGCAACAAGAATCAAGTGGAACCTGTCAAAGGACCGGTTGAAACTCCGAAGTATACCCTTTCTGTCTCTGTTCCCGTGACGGAGTTAAAAAGTATGGATATTTCTTATGACGACATCGTGGAGGATGTGCAGATCCTGCTTTTCGACCAGTCCGGTCTTCTGGAATCCTATGGTCATAGCGAAACCGGAGGCGAACTGAGGCTGCAGTGTACAGCTGGAGAGAAGAGCGTGGTGGCTCTTGTGAATGCTCCGGATATGTCCGCAATCAGTACGCGTACGGAACTGCTTGGCAAGAGTTCGGACCTGCTTGCTGACAACCAGGTGGGGAGATATGTAATGGAAGGAGAGATGCCGTACTCAATTGATGGTAAAGAACCATCTTATAAGATCACTGTGCCGGTAAGGAGGATTGTGTCAAAGATATATCTCGGTACGGTAAGGCTGGATTACTCAGTTGATCACTATGAAGACAAGGTATTCAAGATCGATGCTGTCTATCTGATAAATGTAGCAGGAAACAAGAATTATCTTTCATCCTCCGAACCTTCCATCTGGTATAATAAACTTATGGCGGAGGAAAGCGGAAAGAATCCGTTGATATACGATAAGCTTTCTACTTCGCTTCTGGTAGTGGAAGGCTCCTCTTATGCGGAAATCCACAATTTCTTCTGTTATCCGAACCCGAGTGCCGATTCTTCTGAACTGATGTGGTCTCCTCGTTCCACAAGATTTGTCGTGGAAGCTACTCTTGACGGACAGAAGTATTATTATCCGGTGACGATGCCTGCGATAGAACAGAACAAGAAATACAAGGTGAATCTTATAATAAGGAGACCGGGATCTTCTTCGCCTGATGTCCCTGTGCAGACCTATTGGGGTGACAGCAGTGTTGATGTTCTTGATTGGGATGAGACTATAACAGTTGATAAGGAACTTTAAAGCAATGATTATGAGAAAGATGTTATCCGGGCTGTCAGCGGCTGCAGTGTTGTTGTGTGTGTGCACGGGATGTTCTGTCAAGGAGGACAGGACTGCCTGTCCCGGCAGGTTGCTGCTTGATTTCAGTGGTGTTGATGCTGCCTGCGGGGCTCTGGATCTGCTGGTTACAGCGCCGGATGGCGTCATTCTTCGTGATGTAGTCACTGAATCCGCATTTGAGGATGAATATGTAAGGGAGGTGCCACATGGATTTCTGAATGTCAATGTGTGGAACTGTGCGCAGGATTATATTGATGAAGCGGAAGGGATTGTCATACCCTTCGGGAAGGAATGTCCTCCTGTATATATGCAGTCTTTTACAGCTGATACACGTGGGGAGATGTTTTGCAAGGAAGTCAGGCTGCATAAGAATTACTGTCGCCTTACTCTGAAGATGACTGGCAGACAGACTGTGCCATATAGTCTGACGGTACGTGGGAATGTGGATGGATATGGACTGGACGGCAAGCCGAGACGAGGGAGTTTCCAATGCGTCGCATACCCTGATGGAAATGAAGGGGAGATGACGGTGTGTGTACCAAGGCAGACTGACAGTTCTCTGATGCTGGATGTCGATGACGGATATGCTGTGAAAAGAAGTTTTGCAATCGGTGAGTATATCCGTTCGAGTGGCTATGACTGGGATTCTGAGAATCTCGGAGATGTCACTGTCACATTGGATTACTTCATCACATATGTGACGGTGATAGTGCAGAAGTGGGATGAGGAATACGTCTTTGATCTGATACTATAAAAATTATGATATGAATTTGATATAATTCAAAAACATTTTGTATCTTTGTCCCGCTTTTGCAAGCCCGAGTGGTGAAATGGTAGACACGCTCGTTTCAGGTGCGAGTGCTTCACGGCGTGTAGGTTCGACTCCTATCTCGGGCACAACAATAAAACCGGCTGAAACATCTTTCAGCCGGTTTTATGTTTCTACCATCCCTTGGCGATGTTTTCGGCCATGATGCCTACAAGCCTTTCACGGGCCTCTCTTGCCGCCCAGGCTACATGGGGCGCCATCCTCATGCGTTCAGGGTGCTTCATCCTCAGGTACGGATGATCTTCAGGTATAGGCTCAGTTACAAATACGTCTATCCCTGCCCCGGCAATCACCCCTTCATCCACTGCCTTTGCCAGGTCCTCCTCGACGACAATGGCTCCACGTCCCATGTTCACAAGAAATGCCTCCGGCTTCATCATTGCCAGTTCCCTGGCACCTATGAGATTGAGTGTCCTTTCATTCAGAGGAGCATGTATGGATACGATATCTGATTGCTTGAGCAGTTCTTCCAATGGCAGACATGGGTAATCGTGGCAATGCCCTGTTCCGGATGTGGAGAAGTAGCACACCTTCATTCCGAAGGCTTCTGCGATCTTCGCAACCTTCATTCCTATGTTGCCGAGTCCGATGATGCCGATGGTCTTTCCTGACAGTTCCCGCCAGTTCCAGTTCGGGTCAGTGAACATTCCGCTGCGGGAGTAGCGGCCGGACTTCACGCTGTCATCGAAATATGCTGCACCGCCCACGAGCGACAGAATATGCATGAAGGTGGACTGCACTACCGAATCCGTAGAGTATCCGACCGCATTCCGTACCGGTATGCCTTTGGACGCAGCATATTCCACATCTATATTATTGACTCCGGTAGCAGCGATGCATATCAGCCTGAGGTTCGGCGCGGAATCTATAAGTTCCTTATTGACAAGTACTTTGTTGATCAGAAGTACATCAGTATCCTTTACCCTTTCCCTCGCTTCTTCGGGAGTTGAACTCTCATATCTGACAAACTCTCCTAAACGCTCGAACGGCTCGAAGGAAACGTCCCCCATGGTAGCCGCATCAAGAAATACAATCTTCATATTCAGTCATGTTTAAAACATTGTAAATATAACTACAAAAAGAATACAGACAACCTGGTCTGGCGAAAAAAGAATATGCCGCATCTATATGTGTCCGCCATTCTTCCTGAAGGCAAGTGGGGTCATCCCGTGGAACTTCTTGAAACATTTGATGAAGTAGCTCGGAGTGTTGAACCCGCATCTGTAGGCTATGTCGGCGATGTTCTCTGATGGATTTGCGAGGATTTCTTGAGAAGCACGCTTAATCTTGACAGACAATACAAACATATTTGGAGTCATTCCTGTAAGAGTCTTTATCTTCTTGAACAGTTGTGTCCTGCTCAGACATAGCTGACGGGCAAAGAAGAGGATATCAAAGTTACTGTTGTGCATGTTTGCTTCTATGATTGTAACTGCCTCCTCAAGAAGCTTCTTGTCTACAGGATTCTCTGTGAGGTCCTGTACGGTGGATGAGACATTGTGTGAATACTGCTCCTGTATGCTTCTGCGGCTCTTTATCAGATTGCTGCATCGAGCAAGGAGTATTCTGGCATTAAACGGCTTTGTAACATAGTCATCAGCTCCGTTGCTCAAGCCTTCCAGAGTGTCTGTCTCCGAACCGAGTGCCGTAAGAAGTATTATCGGGATGTGGCTTGTAGCGTAGTTACTCTTCAGTATCTGACACATCTCGATTCCGTTCATTGCAGGCATCATGACATCACTTATGATAATGTCAGGCTGAAGTTTGCCCGCTTTTTCCAGACCGTCGTAACCGTTGTTTGCTGTGATGTAATTATAGTATGGCTCAAATATCTGGCAGAGGACTTGTGTCACTTCCTGATTGTCCTCCACAATCAGGATAGTCAGAGAACGGTCCGAGATTTGAGGTTCCTGTACAAACTCGCTTTCCGTATTGGTGCATAACACCGTGCCGGCGCTGACAGCTTCGCATCTGCTGAGTGATATTTTGAAGACTGTGCTGACATCCGGTGTGCTCTCTACAGAGATTTTTCCTCCATGTCTGCTGATGATCTCATCAGCATATGAGAGTCCTATTCCGAATCCTTTCACTCCGGAAGCCTTGTTGGCTCTGTCCTCCTGCCAGAATCGTTCAAATATTCTTTCAAGGTTGTTCTTTTCGATGCCCACACCGTTGTCCATTATATGAATATTCACAATCGTTTCATCGCTGCTGACTGTAATCGATATCTCATCCTTGGTATACTTGATTGCATTTGAGACAAGATTGGTGATGGCTCTGGACATCTGGCTGTAATCGACATTAACCCACGGCTCGTTCCCACACGGTGTGAAGGTGTATCTTATTCCTCTGCTTTCAACATAGTCCTTGAAAAGCAGGTAGATTTCATTTACAAGATTATTTGCGGGATATTGGGAGGGGGACATGTCCGCCTCCAGTGTGTCTGCACGATTGATGTCTATGAATTCATCCACCATTCCCTTAAGCTTCTGGGTGTTCCTATATGCACCGAGAATATTGCTGTACACTTCCGGTTCCAGTGAACTCTTCTGCATCATAATCTCCATGTGACTGTTGATCAGGGTGAGAGGTGTCCGGAATTCATGGGTTATGTTAGTCAGGAACAATGCTTTTGATTTGGCAAGCATCTTTTCCAGTTCCTTCTCCTTCTTCTCGCTTGCCAGCAAGGTCTTCAACCTCGAGTTGCGGAGGTAGTTGAGTACGTATACCAGAATCAGCATGACACATATCAGTGACAGAATCATTATGAACCACCAGGATTTCCAGAAAGGCGGACGTATTGTGATGGACATGCTGCAGACCGGGTACTCTCCGTTGCTTTTGGGAACAGTTCCTCTTATTATCAGTGTATAGGTGCCTACTTTGAGATTAGTGTATGTTATGTGATTGCTCCTTGCTGTGATGAAACCTTCGTCAAATCCTTCAAGAGAATATTCGAAGGCAGTCCCTATCATCGGATCGAGACTACTGTTTGCTATATCAAATGAAAGCGAGGAAATATCTCCGGAAAGATTCACAGATTTTTGATATAGTGTCGAATTCTTCAGTGGACCGTTGCTTCCGCAATTAGCCTTGACATTGTTGATGTACATGTCGGAAATAAAGATATTATAGTCTTTATTCCAGTCCTTCAGCGTATTTTCCTTGATAGCTGTGATTCCGTTTATGTCACATGCATATAAGGTGGAGTCTTGTGAAGTATATAGTCTGTCCGTTGTGGTAAGCGGAAATCCATTCGACATGTTGTAGCTCTCAAACACCTCGGACTCCATGCTGAATCCGATAACCCCTTCATTAGTGGCAAGATATAGCCTATCAGATACTTTGCTTTGCATGATGTCGTTGATATAACCGTTCGTGAGACCATCTGCTGTGGACCAATGTCTGAATTGCCCGGATTCATTATCTATCAGGAACAGTCCTGATCCGCTCGACCCCATCCATATTCTCCCATCCCTGTCCACAAATAATGATGTCAGCAGGCTTTCTGCAGACATCCCTTCCATGTCATTTGTAAGCCACATCCGATATTCATCAGGGTTGTCCATAGACATGCATATCAGACTGTTTTCAGAAGTAATCCATAAGTTTGACTTGTCGTCCAGAGCTATATCACGCATCATTGAGCTGTGCATGCCTCTTGTTAAAAGGCTTTCCAATACCATTCTTTTCTTGTCTAACTTGACTACTCCGTCAAGTGTAAGAAGCAGACTGTGTGTGTCATCAATCGATATCAGACGCGTTATGTTCTGATTGACAAACGTCTTTCCGCTGGTCTTGTCGTGAAATACCGGTGATGCCTTTCTTATTTCTGACCTGACAGGATCTATTCTGCATACACCTTCCGAAAACATGCAGGCATATATCGCATCTTCCTTTTCATCGTAGTACAGATATTTTATGTTTGTGAGGTATTCGTCTTTCAACTTCTTCTTCAGTTTGGATGAAATCATGTTGTTGGGATCGATGATGTTGAGACCGCCGCTGACGGTTCCCACCCACAACACATTACGTCTGTCCTTTACTATGGAACTTACGATAGGAGAAGATAGACCGATGTTATCCTGTTTTGACGGCCCATATGTCTTATATATGTTATTGTTCCTGATATGATAATGAAGTCCTGCATGGAAGGTTCCTATGAACAGGATGCCGTCGCTGAAATGAAGGTTGCTTACCGACTTGCTCTTGAAACCATTGACACCAGGTTCATAATCGTATCTGGTGAGCAGCCCCGTGCTGACATCGAGTAGGGCAAGGCCTCCATAAGTACCGATGAAATATTCCTTCGGACCGGTCTGCACTATTCCTCTTGCGTTGTTCCAGTCCTTTGCGTTTGCATCCTGATCGCAGAACTTGTAATGTTCGATTCCTCCATCCTGTCCTATGCGGAAGAATCCTTCGCTTCTGGAGGCTACCCAAATGTTGCCGTCAGAGTCTGAAGATATCTTATGGGTGTCTGTGAAATGGAAGGATGATATATTCCTGTCTTCATCCACTTTAAGCATATCATCGTTGCTGAGGGCTATATAGATTGCTCCTGCATTGTCAAAACTGATTCCATTTATGACTTCCTTGTCCTGAGACGAGTATGAAAATATTCTTTCTGTCTTTCCATTGGTGATGTCATATGAATATACTTCATTTCTTATTACAAAGCAGAGATACCCGGAATGAAAACATGCAATCCTCACATCGTTTTCTTCAAGTACCTTGAATGTCATTGTCCTGAAGTCAAGGAGGGAGAGGCTTTGTCGTCCTGTTATGAAAAGATGACCGTTCTTGTCTCCGCATAGACCGATGATGGCGTTGGTGTTTATGGAATTCTGCCCGTCAGGTCTGAATATCTCGATCTTCTTACCGTCAAACATATTGAGCCCGTCATCTGTCCCTATCCATAGTCTTCCGAACTCATCTCTATATGATGCATTGACTCTTGCATGAGATAGTCCGTTCTCAGGGTTGAGGCATTGGACGGATATGCTTTGCTGCTCTTGCGACCATCTTAGTTCTGTATGTGCCTGAAGACATAGAACCGAGTGCAGCAGTGTCAGTAACAATAACATAAGTTTCATCTCTAATCTATTTGCACCAAAAGTAACAAAATTGCCAATTCTCCCCAAATGATTGTTGTGTGCACTTTTCGGAAATTGTTAGAAATGTATTTTTGTGCTATTTTAAAGTATTATTGGAATATTGTCTTGGCGGCTTCTCGGGTATATTTGCGAAAAACATAACCATTATGAAACTGTACAGGATTATTCCATTGACTTTGCTTGCGGTTGCAGTAATTGTCGGCTGTAACCCATCCCGTGAACAGCAGGTGCTTGATGCCCTGCAGAGAGGAATCTCAATTGCTGCCGAAGGTTTCAAGGCAAATGCTGCGGCCTGCGATACTTTGAATCGTTTTCCGAGGACTTATGAGAATGGCAGACTTGTGACTGTGGATGCATATGACTGGACAAGCGGATTCTTTGCCGGTGACCTGTGGCTTGCATATGAGCTCACAGCAGACAAGACACTTGAGGCAGCTGCCCGAAAGTATACTTCCATGCTTCATGATATAAAGGATTTTACCGGACATCATGACCTCGGCTTCATGATTTATTGCAGTTATGGCCGTCAGTGGGCGAATTTCCAGGAACCTGAAGTGCTTCAGGTCATAATTGATGCAGCCAACAGCCTCTGTACACGTTTCAATCCTGAAATAGGACAGATCCGTTCATGGGATTTCGGAGAATGGAACTATCCTGTCATAGTAGATAACCTCATGAATCTCGAGATGCTGTTCTTTGCTACAAGGATGACTGGGGACAGAAAGTACTATGATGTTGCTGTAAAACATGCGGACACGACTCTTGAAAACCATTTCCGTCCGGACGGGTCGTCATACCATGTGGTAAGTTTCAATAATGACGGAACTGTCGAGAGCAAGGGTACTTTCCAGGGATTCGCACATGAATCGTCGTGGGCTCGTGGGCAGGCGTGGACTGTGTATGGTTACACAATGTGCTATCGCGAGACCGGTGATGAGAAATACCTTGCCCAGGCTGAGCATATTGCTGCCTACATCATGAATTCGGTTCAGACAGAAGACAAGATTCCTTATTGGGATTACCATGACACAGCCATTCCGGATGCACCACGCGACGCCTCGGCTGCGGCAGTGACTGCGTCTGCCCTTCTTGAACTGTCTCTTCTTACCAAGGATGAAGATAAGTCAAAGTCATATGTGACCTATGCTGAGGATATCCTTCTTTCACTCTCTTCTCCTGAGTATATGGCCGAGGAAGGCAATGGCAATTTCCTGCTCAGACACTCAGTCAGCCACAAACCTCTGAATTCTGAGGTGGATGTGCCTCTGGTGTACGCAGACTACTATTATCTTGAGGCAGCTCAGAGATACATGACAATCAAGACTGATAAATAGTGCTTTTCTTATGAAACGATGTTTTCTTATGATGCTTCTGTCTGTGATTCCCTGCTTTGGGTTACGGGCTGAAACGTTTGACTATGAGAAGATTGCTGATCATCCTCGACTTCTTCTTACCGATGGCAGTGTGGGACGAATAAAGAAGATGATCAGGAATAAGGCTAACAAGGACCTGATGTATGTGCATTATGAAATAATTGCCATAGCAGACCAGACCCTTGACGAGAAGCCATGCAAGTGGCCCGGTGAAGGCCATATTCTTGCGACCTCCAGAAGAATCCTGAGGAGGGTCTTCAATTCGGCATATGCGTATCTGCTTACAGGTTATCATGCCTATGCCGACCGTGCTGAACAGGAAATCCTGAATGCATGTGACTTCCCCCATTGGGATCCGGCTCATTTTCTGGATACGGCTGAGATGTGTATGGCTATGGCGATTGCATATGACTGGCTGTATGACTATCTGTCAGATGCTACAAAGGTAATCATAGAGAAGAATATTGTAGAAAAGGCTATCCGACCCTCATATGAGGCGGAGTTCTATAATATGAGTTCTAACTGGAATCAGGTCTGCAACTCCGGTATTGTGGCCGGCTGCCTGGCGATTTTTGAGAAAATACCTCAGGTCGCGAAGGAAAGGATTGAAAAGTCGATATCTTCAAATCCTCTGGCTTTGGCGTCCTATGCTCCTGATGGAGGATATCCGGAAGGGTATGGTTACTGGGGATATGGAACAGGATACAATGTCCTGATGTTTGCCATGCTGGAGAGCGCTCTCGGCCATGATGCGGGACTGTCACAGGCCCCGGGATTCATGCAGACAAGTGAGTTCATGCAGTTCATGACCACACCCGCACAGAACTGTTTCGGTTTTGCTGACTCGAATCCTTATGCGGAGTGCAATGTCATGCAGTTCTGGTTTGCCTCCAAAAGGAAGATGCCGTCCCTGCTTTATCTCGAAAGGAAGCTCCTGTCAAAGGGAGATCCACAGCTTGAGGCATGGAAGAATGTGCTCCCATCGATGATGGTGTTTGCTTCTGACATGGACCTCACCGGAACAGCAGCTCCGACAAAGAATACATGGTCCAATGCAGGCCCTGTTCCGCTGTATATCTATCGTGGTGGATGGGATTCGGATGAAGATACATATTTAGGAGTGAAAGGCGGCAAGTGCAGGTACTCCCATGCTCATATGGATAACGGAAATTTTGTCTTTGAAAAGGGCGGAATCATGTGGGCGACCGATGTCGGAACGCAGTCATATGGAACATTCTACAAGAATGATATCGATGTGTGGAATTTTTCGCAGGACAGTGAGCGCTGGGATATATGGAGATATTGCAGTGAGATGCATAATGTCCTGACAATAAACGGCGGTCGCCAGAATGTAGATGCATTTGCTGCCATTACCGAGGTCTATGATTCTCCTCAGAAAAGGGGCTGTCTTGTGGATCTTGATGAGACATATTCCCTGCAGCTTGACGGAGCGCGGAGAGAAGTCTGGCTTTCTGAGGACGAGACACTGCATGTCCAGGATTTCTTGAAGACTAAACCGGACGTGAATGCAGAGGTCTCCTGGAATATGGTGACCCAGGCAACGGCCAAGATAACAGGAAAGAATACGATATCGCTTACCAAGGGCAAGCATAAGGTCACCCTGAAGGTAGTGGCTCCGACAGAGGTCGAAATGGTCATCAGGAATACAGACTCTCCTTTTTCTTGGGATCTGGATAATCCCGGGACCACCCGTGTGGGATTCAGGACATCTCTACCGGCAGGAGGTGATTACAAACTTGATGTAGAACTGATATATTCCAAGAAATAATGAAACGTATAGGATTATTACTGTTTATGCTCATTATTTGGGCTAATTCCGTTACGGCACAACAGGTAAGGCAGGAAAATGTCAATGTCCGCAGCCAGAAGATGTCGTTGCAGGAGTTTGTCAGGTTCATGGAAAAGAACTCCCGCCTGACATTCGTGTATGATTCTCAAGAGATCGATCTCGATCAGAGTCTGTCTCTGCCGACTGGATTGCAGACAGCTCAGAAGATTATCGACGCGGCATTCAAAGGTACTTCCACAGTGGCTTCATGGGCTGGAGATGATGTGGTGCTAACTCCTGACTGGCGTGAGAAGTCATATCTGGAGCTCGGAGGCAAACGCCTCAGCGGAACAATAGCAGATCCGGAAGGAGAACCGCTTGTAGGTGCTTCAGTCATGATTGCCGGATCTTCCCGAGGCGTCGTAACTGACGAAAAGGGAAAGTTCTCCCTGCTTCTTATACCGGGGACCAGACTGGTGGCTATCGACTTTCTCGGTTTCAAGACCAGAAAACTGATTGTCAATCCTCTGCAATTATCAGTAGATGTAACTCTTGAACAGGATGCCAACGCCCTTGATGAACTTGTGGTGATAGGATATGGCACACAGACAAAAAGGGATATAACAGGAGCCATCACGTCAGTCTCGGCAAAGGATATCGACCGTAATGTCGGAGGAAGTATAGAAACGAGCCTTCAGGGAAGGATTCCGGGGTTGAATATCGTTCAGAATTCCGGAGAACCGGGCACCAGCAGCACGATAACCCTGCGCGGTGCTGCTTCCATAAACGGATCAAGCGAGCCTTTGTATATCGTTGATGGTGTCCCGTTGAGCACCGAAAGTATATCTTCGATTGCGGGCGATGGAGCATCGTTCAACCCTTTGGCAGGTATCAACCCTTCTGATATCGAATCCATCGAGGTGCTCAAGGATGCTGCAAGTGCTGCCATCTACGGTTCTCGTGCAGCCAATGGTGTCATCATAGTCACTACCAAGGGTGGCAATGATCTCAAGGTGCAGAAACCTACTATAAGGATCAGTCATAATTCAAGTGTTTCCGTGGTCAGCAGACACATAGATGTCATGAACTCCAGACAGTTCAGGGAAGCTTACATCGATGCCCGTACCAATGCGGGACTCTCTGTGGACAGACCATGGGTGACGAATCCGACACATCCGTATTATGCCAATTCGACGGATTGGCAGTCCTTGATGTACCGTCCTGCATATCAGACAAAGAACGATGTGTCAATCTCGGGTGGTGCGACGAACTTTTCTTATGGAGTCTCGCTTGGCTACAGGGACAGCAAGCCTATCATAGTGGGAACTTCTCATCAGCAGTATTCGATGAGGACAAATTTCTATTATAAGATCACCAACTGGCTGTCTGCCGGTACTAAGATCTTCTATTCCCGCACGGACTACGATAGAGTGATGACCGGCCAGACGAACATGTCAAGTGCCATCAGGGGAATAGTCAGTGCTCCTCCGGTGTTTTCTCCGTATGACTATGAAACTGGTGAACTGATAAACAGTCTGGGTTCCAACGAATTCAGGAACCCTTTGGCGATTGCTCTGAAATATCCGATAAGTTTTGGTCAGGATATGTTTACTGCAAACCAGTTCTTCAGATTTACATTGGCTCGAGGCTTGGAGGCCAGAGTCAGCCTTTCCATGGAAAAGAGAGGAGTGGAACAGTCGAGCTATAATCCTAAGGAGTTTGACACCAACAGGGTAGACACTTCCCGCTATAGCGACACCGATCTTGCAAAATACATGATAGAAAGCACTCTCAGCTACAGGAAGAAATGGGGAAGTCATTCATTTGACGCACTGGTGGGACACTCCTATCAGTATGTGGACAGCAAGGTCAAGAATCTTGTCGGAAGGGACTATATGGACAACACACAGCTGGTAATTCAGAATGCTTCGATATGGAGTACCGTATCTCAGGTATATAGTCAGTCGGCTTTGATGTCTTATTTCGGCCGCGCGAATTATAATTACAAGAGCAGATATCTTGCGCAGTTTACCCTCCGTTGCGATGGTTCTTCCCGCTTTGGTATCCACAATCGTTATGGAGTCTTTCCTTCTGCATCCCTCGGATGGAGATTCACCGATGAGAGGTTCATGCTTTTTGCAAGGAATGTCTTGACGGATGGTAAGTTGCGTGCAAGTGTCGGAGTGACCGGTAATCAGAAGATAGGTGATTATACTTGGCAGGGACTTTATACGACCCATAACAGCAATTATGCCGGCGAGGTCGTGGTAATGAACTCCACGCTGGCCAACAACGACCTCGGCTGGGAAAGGACCATACAGTATAATGTGGGACTTGACCTGACTTTCTTCCGTGGCCGCATCCTTCTGAATGCCGATGCTTACATCAAGGACACAGACGACCTTCTGTTCAATGCTCCGCTACCTGGCTATACAGGATTTACCAAGAGAAGCATGAATTTCGGTGCAATAAGGAACCAGGGATTCGAACTCGGCATCTCCACGGTGAATGTTGATTCGAGAAAGTTCCGTTGGGATACGAATTTCAATATCGGAGTGAACAGGAATGAGATTACCGCTCTTGCAGACGGTGCTGACGTGCTGTATTCGACAAGAGGAATATATGGCCTCGCCCGCGTAGGTGAGCCGGTGGGTGTATTCTACGGCTGGAGAGCACTCGGAGTCTATGCCTCTGACAGCGACAATACCTGGACGGATCCGGAAACAGGAGCAACCAGACCTGTGAAGAAGGGAACTCCGAATGGAGACCCTTTCAAGGGAGGAGATATGATATGGGACGACATCAACTCTGATGGTGTCATAAATGATGACGACCGTGTCATCATCGGAAATCCTCATCCGGATTTTACAGGCGGTTTTGGAACGACCCTCTCATGGAACGGTCTGTCTCTGAATGTTTATTTCACTTTCAGCTATGGCAATGAGATCATCAACTCGCAACGTCGTCTGCGAAACAAGATGGGACAGGTCATGAATTTCGGTACAGATGCTCTCGACAGGTGGAGAAAGCAGGGTGATGTCACAGACTTCCCTATGTTGTGCTACGGCGATGCCATGGATAACTTCAGACCGTCTACCTTTACAGTAGAGGATGGATCATACCTGCGTCTTAAGGATGTTTCCTTGTCATATTCGCTTCCAAGGTCAGTGTGCAGGAAGATAAAGGTTAATGACCTGACGATATCGCTCACTGGAAGCAATCTGCTGCTTTGGAGCAATTATTCTGGCTACGATCCTGAAGTGAACACATCTGATACAGCAGTGATCACAGGATTGGATGACGGTGCTTTCCCAAAGAGCCGGACGTGGGGAATAGGTGTAAATCTTACTTTCTAATGATATGACTATGAAAAGAATTAGACATATACTATTGCTTTGTTCAATTATTCTGACTTCTTCATGCTCTCTGGATCTGAATCCAGAGTCAAGTTGGTCGGACAGAACATATTATGAGACGGAAGAACAGTTATGGGCTGTTCTAAGAGGTGGCTATGCCAGACTTCAAGGAGCATTGGGAGGAGGATTTGTTGTCTATGGTGATGCACGCAGTGACCTGTTCATGTGCCACAACACATCTAAGGTGGATATGGATAATATTGTGAATAATGCCATTACAGCTTATAATTCATATGCCGACTGGACGCCTTTCTATCTGACTATCCATCAGGCTAATCTTGCTCTTATGCATGCTCCGAGGCTGTTGGAATCAGGGGTGATATCTGAAGATTCGGCAAACCAGATCATGGGCGAAGCCTACGCAATGAGAGCTTTTACATATTTCTGGATAGTGCGTATATGGGGCGCTGCTCCACTGATGCTTAAACCTTCGGTCGGTGCAGAATATGATCAGACCATGAAACGTTCTGATGAAAGTCTGGTGAGAGAACAGATTCATTCAGATCTGGATATGGCAAAGGAGCTGCTCACTGATACTGGCAAGAGGGAGTATTTCACCTTGACTGCGGCTTGGGCAATCGAAGCTCAGCTTTGTGCATGGGAAAAGAATTGGGATGGTGTAATGGAGGCGAATACCCATATCCTGAAAAGGAGGGGATCCCAGCTGATGAATACATCCTATTCTCTTGCTGAACTGTATGTGCCTGAATATGAGGCTACCTATGAGATGGATTCGGATTTCTACAGGCATATTGCGGTATGTGACTATGTGAAGCTTTTCAATGAAGGGAACAGTTCCGAATCTATATTTGAACTGTCGTACAGCATTGATGATAATTCGACGAGCAATGCCTTGTATGGTCTGGTAGGTCAGAGCGAGAGTCTCAGGCCGACTCCATATAAACCTTTCTTCAATGCTGTGAAAGAAAAGGATTGGCGTTTCTACGTTAATTTCTATGGAAACAGTCCGAGGTGGACAAAGTATTTCATCAATTATGACGGACTGACACAAGCCCGGAATGTGGTGCTGCTGCGTCTTGCTGATTTCATACTTCTTGAGGCTGAAGCACTTGTGCACATGATGGAAAACGGCGGCGGCAGCCTTGGAAAACAGGAATGCCTCAATACTGCTGTCGCATTGGTGAATATGATTCGCGAAAGGGCCGGTGGCTCCGGAAATACCGTTAATGCAGCGGATTATGACATCACCGATCCGGAAAGCCTTTATGCATTGATAGCCAATGAAAGAATCTACGAACTCTTCGGAGAAGGATACAGGTACTTTGATCTTGTCCGTACAGACAAGTTGATTTCTACAATGGCCACAATCAACGGACAGACCGATATAGAGAGTGCTGTGTGGCCGATTTATTACACGGAAATTATATATAGCAAGGGAAGCATAGAGCAGAATCCATATTATAAATAATATCATTATGAAACGTAAGTCTTTAACATATATCTCCTGCATTTTCCTTCTGATGCAGATGTCTGTATCCTGCCTGCCTTTAGTTAAGTCGGAGCCTTTTGACAGCAATGGTAACTGGCTTTCCGAATACAAACTTACCCAATGGCTTGCATCATCAGAGAACAGGGATTATACGACATTTTACAAGGCAATCGTACATAGCGGAATGATTGATGAAATCGATGGGTCGGAGGATAAGACCTTTATCATTCCTTCGGATGCTGCATTTGATTTCTTGCTGTCCTCCCTTAATATCCAAGAGGTGACTGAGATACCATCTGCCGTCCTGTATGATTTTCTGAAATATATGGTCATCCCTGTTGAGGTATGCTCGACAGAGCTGGAGCCGGAAATTGTCAATCCGTATATAACCGAGGCGGGTAAGCCTGTCTATATATCCAGAAGGGCGTCAGGATCTAATCCATATCTGCTTCTGATAAACATGGTACTTCCGGATGGCAACACCACTTTCGGCGGTACTTCAGCGACAGTTACAATGCAGGATGCCACGTTCTCGGATCATATGGCCCAGATGGTGGATGCAGTACCTTATTATGCTCCTAAAGTGTCTATGACCAAGACTTTCACCGGGAAACTCGAGTCAGAGAATATCAAAAGGATAGAGGTGAATATTGACACATATATCTACAGACATACAGGATTTGATGTGGTGCAGTACTTGAAGAATATTCTTGCCAACACGGTGAGAATACCGGTTGTGTGGTATGAGAATACTGATATTCCTTTTGCAGATGATATCCGCTCAGCCAAGGTCTTCTTCTATCTGGCAAATGTGACAGGTGCGGTTGCAACTGATTTTACCCTACACGATATCAGCAGTCAGTTATGGGAGTTTACTGAGCAGGGCACGGCTGAAGACAAACTGATCAATGCTGTCTATGCTACTTTCGATCCGGTCCTGAAACTCGATAATGCAATTACCAATATAACACCAGGTGCAATAGGTTCGTGGTTCTCTGCAGATATCACTGAGTTCGTGAAAGCCAGATATGACGACGATGAAAGGATTCCTATCGGCCTGTCGATGTATCCGGTCACAGCCTTCGCGACTTCCAATATAATGTATTTGGGCTTTAAGCATGAGACCAGTGGCAAAAACAATAATCAGTCCTATATAGAGGTGATGGGTAAGGTGCTGACCAAGACTGTTCTGACTAAGAATGAACCGCTTTCATGCAAACCAAATTCTAATGTTGAACTTACTGATAAAGAACTTCTGAGAGAAAAAGGTCCTTCAGCAGGCAGTCTCGAACTTACTCCGAATAATATTCTTTACAGTGTAAAGGAAACTCCGAAATACGGAACTCTGACACGTAATGGCATGCCTTTGAAACCTGGTGTCATGTTTACTCAAGCAGAAATCAATGCCGGAGCAGTGCGTTATTATAATATATTCTCAGCATCATCCGACTCGTTTGTATTGTCAGGAAGTGACTATACAGGCTCTGTGATGGATGAGGATATCACTATACAGGTTGAAATAAAATGAGAAGGCTGATAATCATATTGTTGATGACTGTATTTTGCGGATGTCAGGCTGACGGGGAACTGACTGTGTCTGCCGTTGATCTTGCTGCACCGCAGGTCAATAGACATGGGAATGTACTTGAGTGGGAAGAAGTTGCCGGGGCATCTGCCTATACTGTTGAGATTGATGGTGACAACGTGGATGTCGGCGTCGTATGCCGTTTTGATCTTGGGCAACATGCCGGTAAAGGCACTTTCGATGTACGTGTGCGTGCTGAAGGTAATGGCGTCAGCACTCTGACTTCTCCTTGGAGTGATGCTCTTACAGTCAATGTCGAGAGGTGGTGCCCGGAGCTTATTGCTCCTGTGCTCCCGGAACAGATTGCTGCTCACCCGCGCCTTTTCCTTAAGAGGGAGGATGAACAGACTTTGAAAGCGGTCTTTGAAAGGAGCGGCAACGAATATCTCAAGAAGATTCACTCATACATGGTCATCTTTGCCGAGAATCTGATTGCTAAGGAGAAAGTTATTGACAGAGACTGGAATGGAAGTATGCTTAATGTGGGGAGGGAGGCTCTCAGAAGAATCTTCTTCATGAGTTATCTTTATAGGTTTACCGGTGATGAACGCTATGCTGAGAGAGGAAGGACCGAACTTCTGGCTCTGGCTTCTTTTGAGAATTGGAATCCTTCTCATTATCTCGATGTGGGTGAGGCTACTCTGGCATGCGCAGTGGGGTTGGACTGGCTTTATGACTATCTGTCTGAAGAAGACCGTCGCGCCGTTGCTGACGGGATGTATGAAAAGTCATTGCGGGACGCTATGAATTACGCCTATTATCGTTCGACGAACAATTGGGGGCCGGTGTGTGTTGGAGGCATGGTCTGCGGGGCCATAGCTGCGTATGAATTCTATCCGGAGCTCTGTCGTGAGATAATCGGACGCGACGTTGTGGAAAACCGCAGGGCGATGGAGTATTACGGTCCGGACGGCGGATACCCTGAGGGGTACACGTACTGGGGATATGGTACAGCCTTCCAGACCATTTTGATATCTGCATTGGAGAGTGCCTTCAATTATAAGTCTGAGGCCAGATATGCTACAGGTTTCATGCAGAGTGCCTATTTCCGCCAGTTTATGTCGACTCCTACATTCGGAGCATTCGCATATGCTGATTCTTCCACTGAGCAGGTCTGCTGTCCTACGACTTTCTGGTTTGCAAAGGAATTGAAGGATAAGACTCTGCTCTGGCCTGTAAGGCGCATGGTAGATAGTAATCTGATGTCATTCACGGGAGAAGACCGCTTCCTTCCAATGATGATGGTGTGGGCTTCCCAGTCTGAGATATCCGGGTCGTATGTCCCTTCTGAGCATTTCTATGTCAGCAATGGAGAGCAGCCGATATTCATTTACAGGAGCGGTTGGACCAGCGAGGATGATACCTATCTTGGTGTGAAGGCAGGGTATGCAAAGTTCTCACATGCACATATGGACAGTGGCTCGTTTGTCTATGAAAAGGATGGGGTAAGATGGTCTATGGATCCTGGCACTCAATCATATGGACGCGTACAGGATTTGATCGGCGATAATTCTCAGAACGGAACAAGATGGCAGGTGTTCAGATTCGGATGCGATGCACATAGTGTACTTCGTTTCGGCACAGGAAACCATTTGATAGACGGAAAGGCTGATATCCAGGAGGTATGGAAAGATAATGACAGAAAAGGCTGTATGGTCGATATGGATGCCACCTTCTCCCCATATGCAGGCTCTGTTACAAGGTCTGTCTGGTGTGATGGAGACGATAATCTCCATGTCCGTGATGATATAAAGGGTGTCAGTGAATCCGTCGTGCTGACCTGGAATATGCTTACTGAGGCAAATGTCGTCAAGGCAGGAGAAAACAGGCTGCTCATGTCGGCTGAAGGAAAGGAAATGATACTTGAATGCAATCTGCCTTGTACGTCATATATTGTGACTGCGACAACCGGCAACAGCTATGATCCTGCTCTTCCGGGGGTCACACGCGTTGGCTTCAAGATTCCGGTGGAGAAAGGTAAGGACTATGACCTTAAGGTAACTCTGAAAAATAACAACTAAAACTTTTAAATATGAAACCATTATTGAAACTGATTATGTCGGCTGCACTCATTATTGCTGCAGTTGCATGTGATTCAAATGAACTTGAGCAGGAACCTGCATCTCCATTGGCATCTCCTGTGTTGAAATTGCTGGAGAACGATACCATCGGATGGGACCATGTCACAGGGGCTGTCTGCTATATTCCTAATATCAATGGTGAAGACAAGGAGAAAATGGCAGACAATGTCATGGACCTGTCTGTGTTAGGGCCAGGTGAATATTCTGTTAAGGTCAAGGCTGTAGGAGATGGAAAGAAGCATTCTGATTCTCCTTGGAGCCAGGTGCTTACTCATAAGGTGGAAGAACAGGTCATTGAGCCTGAGCCTGATCCTGATCCGGATCCAGACCAGCCTGTTGCAGGAGTATTGGCAACACCTGTTCTGAGTGTCGTAGAACCTTCGTTTGCTTATCCGTCTCAGGCTTATGTATCATGGGCACCGGTGGAAAATGCAGATTCGTATATTGTGAAGGTTGATGGTGCTGAAATCTCATATGAGGAGTGCCGTGCTGACCTTGTCGATTTCAAAGGGGACCATATGGTGAGCGTCCAGGCTGTCTGCCTTCAGAAGCCGGATGAATTTTCTGCAAGCGAAGTCGCCTCTGCTATGTTCTCCGTGAAGAACTATGGAACAGGAACAGAGGCCGATCCGTACCTGATTTATACGGTGGCAGACTGGAACCAGATGGCTGATGTGATAAATAACGCTGAAGGTACCTATATGGATAAATATGTAGCTCTTGCTCAGGACCTGGATTGTACGGGTGAGGTTGTGAAGACAGTTGGAAACAACTCGACCAAGAATCTTGCAGGTACTTTCGATGGAAAGGGTAGGACGATAAGCAATGCCGTTGTCGGAAGTGAGAATGCTTCTGCAGCAGGGCTGTTTGCCTATGTGAGGGGTACTGTCAGGAATCTGGCCGTGGAGAACTGTACTGTTGTTGCCGCTGGTGAAGAACTTGCCAGAAGTGCTGTAATTGCTGCAGGCCAGGTGACCGGACAGATTGAAAATTGTGTTGTCAGAAACAGTTCTGTATCTCTGACAAATACGTCATATGGAAGCTATGGCGGAATCATTGCCAGTCAGATGATGGGAGAGAGGGCTCTTATATCTGAGTGTCAGGTGCAGAAGTGTACCCTTGAGGTGGCAAAGGAACATGCAGGAGCAATATGTGGTATGATCGATGGGGCAGGCTCGAAGGTCGTAGGCTGTTCTGTTTCGGCGACTGTGGTCTCTGCGCGTAACAATACCGGAGGACTGGTAGGAAGCTTAGGAAGCTCTGTCATCTCAGGTTGTGTAGTCTCAGGTGGCAAGATATCATCATCAAGTGATTATACAGGTGGAGTTGTCGGCTATTGTAACTCAGATGATGCGTTGATTGACAGCTGTATATCACGAGATAATGATGTGACCTCAGGAAAAGGGAAGAGTTACTCCGGTGGCATAGTCGGCAATCTGAATGCAGGTTGTGCGATTAATAATGTGTCTGATGGAAACAATGTGACTGCAGGTAAGAGCATTGCCGGTGGTGTCGCCGGCAGTGTGCTGAACGGCCATATCATCAACAATATATCAAAGGACTGTCTGGTTTCAACAGAGGATAGTGGAGTCGCAGATCAGTACGTAGGGCTTGTCCTCGGTGGTGAGACCACTGATGCTACAGGAATCTGCAAAAACAATGTTGTCGTTTCCGGTAATGTCAAGTATGGTTCCAAGGCAAAGAAATATGTCGGTATCATCACAGGTATCAGGACTAAAGTCTCGTATGATATAAATTATTATAATGCTTCCATTATTACCGAAGGAGACCTGACAAATACATCAAATGATATCGGTCCTCTGGGTAAGGCGGGCCTTGATGCCGGCTCTCTGACTCTCGGAGGAAGCAAGCCGATAGGCGAAGGTTATGAGCCTGCTCTTGCGGATCTTCATACTACTCTGAACACAAACGTTGAGACCTTGTCTTCTACCTATCCGGCCATCAGAAAATGGCAGGCAGTATCAGGAGGATGGCCTACATTCGTTGAATAAACCTTAAATATATATAGTATGCATTACAATGTAAATTATCAAAGCCCTGAATGTCAGATTACAGATATGCTGACGGAGGGCGTGTTGTGCAACAGCCAGATTCCGTCGTCGACGGAAGATTTTTCTAACCTTGATGATTTTGTATGGTAGCTATGAAAAAGAACATGATGAATTGGGCAATGGCTTTCGTAGCGTCAGCTTTTGCAGTTTCGTGTGTGGATTCGGAATTGGCGGATCCGACATTCGATAAGGTTGGAGGAAAAGAGTTTACAGCTCATACTGAGGCAACTACAAGATCAACTTTGGATGGCCTGAGTCCTGTATGGGTTGCGGGTGATGCGATTACTGTCTTTGGAGAAGACGGGACTGGAGTGGAATTCTCATATGCTGGAGATAATATCTTCAAAGGTGATATATCTGTCTCGTCCAAGTATTATGCAGTATATCCGGCTTCAGAAGGCAATCTTCTCACTGGAGGTGTGCTGACCGCATCAGTTCCTTCAGAGCAGAAGCTTGCTGACGGGCAGAATGTGGCACCTGGGGCATTGGTGTCGTTTGCTGTGACTGAGAATGACAATCTGTACTTCAGAAATGCAGTAGGTCTTGTAAAGATTAATATCGGCAGGTCAGACATCACTTCCGTTACGATTTCAAGTTCGGCTGAAGGCGAGTACCTTGCGGGAGACTTCACTGTGGATCCGTCTGCTCAGACTCCTTCCGTGACAATGGCTGACGGTACAGGAAAGGCTTCCATAACCCTCCTTCCGGCAGGTGAGACCTTTGCCTCAGGTGAGTATTATGTCACGACTCTTCCTGTGACACTGTCCGGTCTTAAAGTGACATTCACAAATAGCAATAGTGAATCCATTAGTGTTGTCAAGGCTTTGAGTACGCAGATCGGAAGAAACTCAGGTGTAAACCTTGGCCAGTTCTTTACATATGAGATAGGGACACCGGCTGAACTCCTTGCCTGGAACAAGGCTAATACAAAATGGACAAGTTGGGATGTTGTCAGACTGACTGATGATATAGATATGTCCGGCATAGATGACCAATGGGTGATGGCTACTTTTACAGGCGTTTTTGACGGAAACGGAAAGACTCTCAGCAATGCCGAGCTTGGAAGTTCATCAACTGCCAATGCTGGTCTGTTCGGACTTATGAACGGTATAGTAAAGAACCTTATTGTGGATGGCTTTAACGTTACGGGATCTGGTACTACTGCAATAATTTCCGGGAACAAAATGTTTGGCAATGTCGAAGGATGTACCGTGAGAAATAGTACTGTGACAAGCGGTGGTGATTATGGTGGCATAATCGTGGCCCGTTCCGGCGGTGCCAACAAGCATATTACCGATTGTGTTGTTCAAGCATGTTCTCTAAAGGTTACCAAAAGCAATGCAGGCGCAATATGCGGTCGTGTGGAGAATAACAATCTGACTGTGTCTGGGTGTACGGTGTCAGACACCTTCATTATGGGCGATCAGGTCGTCGGAGGATTGATTGGACTATGTGCTGGCGCGTCCACTATTGTCGACGGATGTACATCGGTCAATAATGAGATTTTAACAGCCAACGGTAGTAAGAGTACAGCGGGTGGTATAGTTGCTAATCTGACTGCCGGTACCATTATAAACTGTGTGTCGGAGAATAATATTGTTAAAGTTGGTAAGTCTATAGTAGGCGGAATTGCAGGAAGTGTGACAAGTGGCCATATCATCAACAATATATCAAAGGATTGTCTGGTTTCTTCGGAGAACAGTGGGGTTACTGATCAGTTTGTCGGCCTTGTCATTGGCGGAGAAGGTACTGATGCTACAGGAGCTACAGGAGTATGCAAAAATAATGTTGTGGTGTCCGGCAATGTCAAATATGGTTCAAAAGCAACGAAATATGTCGGTATCATCACAGGTGTAAGGACAAAAGTGTCATATGATATGAATTACTATAATGCTTCGATAATTACCGAAGGAGACCTGACCAACACTTCAAACGATATCGGACCTCTGGGAAAGGCCGGCCTTGCGGCTGATAATCTGACTCTTGGAGGAAGCAAGCCGATAGGCGAAGGCTACGAGCCTGCTCTGGCGGATCTTCATACTACTCTGAACACAAACGTTGAGGCCTTGTCTTCTACCTATCCGGCCATCAGAAAATGGCAGGCAGTCGCAGGAGATTGGCCTACATTTGTAACAGAGTAACTACATTGTCTCTTAATTGCCACGAAGCACCGGTTGCACGGAACTTCGTGGCTTTTTTGCTTATTATTGAGCGTGGATATTGCCGTGAACGGATATTCTGACTATCTTCGTCCTGCCTTTCAAATGTGAGGAATGCGGTTGCATGGCTTTGCAACGGGAAGGATGTGCTTATGACATTATAAATAATCGGAATGAATCATGAAGAATCCAGAATTGATGAGGGTGTGCTACGGAGGCGTGACTGTGATGGTCCCTGAAATATGGAATGTGGAGACCGAAACATACACCGAGCCGGATGGAAGGGAGTGCGCCATGATTGATATATCTGCATCTGACGGGGATCCAAGGTCTGTCGTCATCAGCTATGGGCCTATGCCGGAAGGGTCTGATGCCCTGATGGAGGCTGGCGGTACCTTTGAGGACCTCATTGGTGAAGCGGGACCGGTACCGGAGGATGAAGACCCTATATGCGAATACGATTTTCTCGGTACAACTGGCTTTGGTTTCGAGGTGCCGACAGAGGACGGACTTGCATGCAATTTCATATGTGCTGAGGTGGGTGAGGAAAAGTCCATGCTATTCACTATCCTGACTACTGCAAGGTCGTTTGAGGATATAGATGACCTGCTGGACCTCGTGGAAGAGAATATTTCATTTCAATAGCAGATGGATACATTCGAAAGATCTGCTGCGATGCCTGCATGTACAGTCAGACAGGCCGGATGGGATGATGCCCCGCAGGTGGCGGAACTCCTGATGCTGGCCTGGCCGGTGGAGGAGATCCTCGAGGCTGGCGGCCTGACGTATAGCCAGTTGCTGGAATCGGTGAAAGCAATATGCGCAAGGCCGGAAACCATATACAGTTGTGAGAATACATGGGTGGCAGAAGTCGATGGTAATATTGTCGGAGCCATGTGCGGCTACGACGGAGCGGACTACAAAAGGTTCAAGCAGCCTCTGGTGGACCAGCTTGGGGAGGATTCGGGATTCGCTCGGCTTCATGAGACTGAGGCGGGGGAGTTCTATCTTGATTCGGTGGGAGTCCTTCCGGAATATCGGGGCAGAGGCATAGCCACGAGCCTTTTCGAGGCGCAGATCGCTCGTGCAGCCTCTCTCGGCCACTCACGTGTCGGCCTTATCGTGGACGAGGATAAGCCGGAGGCAGAGGCATTATATCTGAGGTTGGGCTTCAGACATATGGACGACCGGGACTTCTTCGGTCATAGGATGAAGCACATGGTGAAGCTGGTGTGACTGTCGCACAAATTGTCGGTTTTTAGTCCCCGGCGGACTGACGGGCAGGTGATTTCATCCGGTCGATCAGTTCGCCTGGGGTGAGGCCGTAGAGACGGTTGGTGATCTTGCATAGTTTGATGACGGTCATCTGGAGTTTTCCCGCGAGGTATTTGGTGGTTATGTTCGGGAGGGTTGCATAGTATTGCAGATCTTTCCGGAGCCGTTCTTCCATCCATACTTTGGGGGTGGTGCCATATTCTTCCTTGAATCTTTTGTTGAAGATGTGCTTGGGCAGACCGGAAAGCTGGATCAGTTTCAGTGCGCTGCACTCGACTTCCAGGTAATTGTTCTCTACGAAATCTCTGAAATTTATATCGGTGCTGATGATGGGACGGAAGAATTCTGTCACTTGTCTCTTGGTGTAGTATGTCACGAATGTGATGAAGAGTTCGGTGTGCCAGGCCTGGCAGATTGCTCCGTTTCTTATCTTTCCCTTTCTCACTTGGATCACCATTCTGTCCACTATCTGCTTCATGTCTTCTTTCACCGGCAGGATGTTGTGGGTGTACATGTCTTTGTTGGCATGGGTGGTGAAAAAATCCTGCAGGGATTTGTCTGTTCGGATGGTGATTTCGTCGAAGCCGAAGAAGAGCAGCGATGAGTTCTTTTCGTGAGCCGTCACTTCAAGGAATCCGCCTTTTGACATAAAGACCATATATCCTTGGCTTATGGTTTTCTCATTGAAGTCTTTGCAGGAGATCTCGACCTTCCCCTTAAGCACAAACACTACAAAATGGTGTGAGAGGTGAGACTTCAATATGGATTCTCCTCGGTCAATCGGAATGTAGCAGACTCCTGTGACGTGGTGGTTTTCGTTATAGACCAGTTCCACGCTGTCTGAGTGGCTTATGAGACTGAAATTCTTCATTTTTGTCGAGTTGTTCTGAAAATATTTTTATTTTCCTAGAGTGCTGTGGCACAATCGTTTCGGGGAAGGTAATTTGCTGAACGGTATCTCAATTTGCTAAACGGTAGTTCATTTTCTTGGGCAAAAATAGAAATATTTTAAATTAAATCACATAAATTTGGTAAAAACAGTGATGGAGAGCCCGGGTCGGAGCCGGGCATGACAAGAAACAAGACGTGATGAGATCCCCGGTCGGAGCCGGGGATGACAAGAAAACAAGCCGTCATGGAGATCCCCGGTCAAGCCGGGGATGACGAGGAAACCGACAACACTAACCATCATGCCTGACAAAATTAACCATCATGCCTGACAAATTTAACCGTCATGCCCGACAAAATTAACCGTCATGCCTGACAAAATTAACCGTCATGCCCGACCTGATCGGGCATCTAAAACTAAAGAACTATGACCGTAAAAGCGACCTTCCATATGGAATCCGGGGATTTCACTATGACGTTTGAGGGGCAGAAGACATTCCGGAAGATCAATCATTCCAAATTCAAGACCCTCCTTCTTTTAGAGGCTGAGGAGGATATGAGCGAGGAGTTCAAGGCCTGGCTGGATTATTCTTTCCGCCACGGCAACGGCCCTTCCGTACCTCGCATCAAGACCACTGTAGTCCAATATGACGATGAGGGCAACATCACGGAGCATTATTTCTGCACTCAGACCAGCCCTCGCCGCTGGTTCAAGAAATATGACAGGCTCAGGGAGATCGAGCTGGATTATATCACGAAGACGAAGATTAAGGAGATTGCCGGTCAAGCCGGCAATGACGGGGAATAATAAAAAATAACATAATATGAAAAGGGAAAATAAGAATATAGCGACCTATGAGCCTCCAAAGATGGAGATTCTGGAAATTATGGTCGAGCAGGCCATTCTGCAGTGGAGCGGATGGGGAAATGACAGTGACGATTCTGAATTCGGAGATCCGTCTCCGACATACTTGAATTGGTAATCTTATTATGATGAGAAGTGCAATCTAAAATCATTTGCTATGAACAGAAGATTATTCAATATACTGATGACAGGTGCAGTTGCAGTGTTTTCTCTTTCCTGCAATCAGGAGAACATTGCACCCGATGTGCCCGACACACCCGCTGAGGGTAAGCTTGTACGA
>JAZSEQ010000028.1:0-56671 GCA_045531765.1 Candidatus Cryptobacteroides sp.
GGTGTGGGAAGTCGGCGGTGCGGCGGAGCCAGTCATGGTAGGCATCTATGTCGGGAAAGGCTATGATCTTGCGGCCTTTGAGAGCGGTTAACCGACTATTGAATTGGGATTTGCCTCCGGTGGCCGGGTTGTATTGCATGATCTTTCCTGTGCGGCATTGGTTGTTCTGGTCTATCTGCAGGAAGATGATTGCCTGGTCTGGGGTTGAGGCGAGGCGGTAGTCGGCGATGATGCGGTCTATGGCTGAGGATGGGATCATGGTCTTCAGGAAGGTGATAAGGTGGTTGGTGGCAGAGGGTGGTGGGATCATTGAAGGTGGGATGAGGTCTGGGGATGCCCGATCGGGTCGGGCATGACGGGTGAAAGATCCTTCGCTGCGCTCAGGATGACAGTGTGGATGGTCGTGAAAGTATTGGCGTGGGGTGCGGTGGTAGCCGCAGGAGGATTCGTGGTCGCAGCGGCCGACGGTTTCGTGGAGTGGGTTGCCGTCGGGATCAACGTAGAGGGTAAAGCAGCGGGGACGGCCGCAACCTGGGCAGGTGTGACGGGAGGATGGGCCTGCATATCGTTGGAGGTTGTAGTAGTGTTTCATGGTTTTTCTGTTTGTTGTCCCGGGTGTCCCAGTTGTCCCGCGTCTTCGGTGGGTGGGACAGTGGGACATTCTGGGACAGTTGTGGTTTGGGCCTGGATAAGGCGCCATACTTTTGATTTGCTGAGTCCGAGGAGGGAGGCTATTTCGCGGACTGATTTGCCTTGGGCTTTGAGGTCGTTGATGTTCTGCAGTTGCTTCCTATCATCGTGTTCTGTGCGTTCTTTGAGATGTTCTTTTTCGGTGGAGAATTCTTTGAATTCGAAGTGGACGAAGCCGTCTGTCTTTTCGATTTCATAGACTATGACGTTGGAGGAGTCGTAGCGGAATTCTCCGGCTCGGACTTTGAGTTGCTTTACGTATCTTAGGCGACTGTCCTTTGCGGATTTTCCGATGGCGAAGACGCTGTCAAAGAAGTTGTAGAGTTTCTTGGATCCTGCAAGATCGTTCTGTGAGATGGGGCTCATCAATGATCTTTTGGGAGTATGTGCAATGATGAGTAGGCTCCATCCATATTTCTTTTTTAGGTTCATGAGTTTCATCATAAAGAATCCGGCATCTACGCCTTTGTCTGATGAGTTGCATAGATAGGTAAGGTTGTCGATGATTATGATGTTGCATTTCATGTGCTGGGCAGCAGCTTCGATATGGTGTAAGATTTTAGTTTCGTAGTCTTTCACATCGAGGGTGTTGGGATTGATTTCTGCGCGATAGAGCAATTCTGGAAATATGTGCATTACTCCGGTGTCAATATCGGTGTAGCGCATCTGGAATTGTTTGTCTGTGAGTTCGCAGTCAACCAGGAGGACAGGACGTAGTGTGGCGATAGTGTCGGCCATCTGTACGGCATAGATGGATTTTCCAAGGTTGGAGTCTGAGAAGAGGCAGCAGACTTCGCCTTCGTACCAGAGTTCTTGATATAGCTGTCGTGGGTTCGGACGCATGGCTGCTTCGGCTATGGTGCGGTTAGCCGTGCGAATGGTGAACATGCCGATATTGTCCCTCTCATGAGAGGATTCGAGTTCAGCTATTATAGCTGTTATTGGGTCGTTCATCGTCTGCCCTCCTCGATTTCAATGATGTCGCTTTCTTTATAGCGGACTTTCTTGCCAAATCAGATCGGCACCAGATAGTTTTCTTTTTCCCATCTCCATAGAGTGGATCTGTCAACTCCAATTGTTACTGTTTATCCACGAAATGCCGTGTTTTCGTGGACAGAGCGGCACAATGCATGCGGAGCGAGCCCTTTGCTGCAGCTCGCACAGTCTGCCTTGAGCAATAGACTGGCATATTTGCCAGCTCCGGTGCCCTGCACTACGATTAAATCTGCTGTCCCGACTGCTGACGTCAATGAAATGACGACTTTTTTGACGAGGAGAGCAGAAAAGGATCATTTGAACAGATAAACGCCACCTGTCGTCAATAAAATCGGGTTTTCTTTGACTTCGCTATCGCCATCATCAGGTGGGGCACACGCAATAATCACTGGAGGTATAAACGTTCAAATTGTGGGTCATCATAACTCCGTTACGCAAGTACATTGCCATCGGCTATGCTGTAATTGCTCTGCTGATGCAAAAGTAAAATACGAAATGGCTTCTAATGAAGTTAAAGAAAGCATCCAGAGAAGAGCTAAGATTTATGATTTTACTTGCGAAGGAACTATTGAGAAATTCTGGGAGTCAATTAACTTTGATGAGATTAAGCCAGCACAGTCAATCTATGAGGGTCTTGAAAATGTAATTGATGAGAGAGCAAGGAGATAAACATCCTCCTGAAAAATGTACACGATGCCTATGCCAAATGCTTGACCTCACATTATATGGTGAAAAAGTGCTGGATTGGAATGTCGAAGATACTCTTGTCTATCGGGAAAAGCGGTTGGCAATGGATAGCGCGCTGTGTGAGTTCAAACAGCATTACCCACCTGAAAGGTTAGATAGTCTCTGTCGCCTGCTTGCCGACAAGGAAGAGATCCCCGGTCGAAGCCGGGGATGACGGAGGAGCCGGGGATGACGGAGGACTCGGCAGTGGCGAAGCAGCACCTGCAGCACCCTGCATCATGCGGATTGAGATTAAAAAGATGTCTCCCCCCCTTTCTTCCATTTATAGGGATACTATTTTCTTTTCCAGAGCCTGGTCATATCCTCCAGAGTCTTGCCTTTGGTCTCAGGGACAAGCTTCCATACGAATACTGCCGCTATGATGCATATAACTCCGTAAAGACCATATGTGAATGCATGTCCGAAGTTTTCCATCGAGCCGAGACTCATATTGTACATCGGGAGGAATGTAGATGATACGATGAAATTGAATATCCACTGGAATGCCACTGCAATGGCAACTGCAGCTCCTCTTATCGTATTTGGGAATATTTCTGAAATAAGTACCCAGCATATCGGTCCCCAGCTGAACATGAATGATGCGCTGTAAACCATTATGCTTATCACTGCAATAACAGGAGGCATAGAGGCAGACACACTTGTCACAGCTACTCCTGCAGCTCCTACAGCCATGCCGAGGGAACCCCAGATAAGAAGCGGCTTGCGGCCCCATTTCTCTACAGTAAAGATGGCCACAAGAGTGAAGGTGATGTTTACAATACCCATGATGACAGTCTGCATCATAGGATTGCCCATTCCGAGAGATTCGAAGATGCGCGGAGCAAAGTAGAGGACGGCATTGATGCCCACAGCCTGCTGGAACACGCTGAGCATGATGCCCACGAAGATCACAAGCCAACCGTATGTGAAAAGCTTCTCAGTCTTCTCTGCAACTGTCTCCTTGATTTCAGTCAGGATGGATTCCGCCTTGCTTCGGCCATTGATCTTTGACAGTATGGTCAATGCCTCGGCGTCCTTACCTGTCATCGCGAGGTATCTTGGAGTCTCAGGAACAAGGAAGAGGAGAACAGTAAAGAGTCCGGCAGGTATAGCCTCACTTACAAACATATACCTCCAGCCTTTCTCTATGCACCACTGCGCATCTGCAGGATTCATTACCTGATTGATTCCTTCTGCCATTTTCTGGATCACAGGAGCGATATGGTCTCCAAGGATCATGAAGTTCACGAAGTAGACCACAAGCTGTCCGAAGATAATTGCAAACTGATTCCATGACACGAGAGTTCCTCTCATATTGCTCGGAGCCACCTCAGCAATATACATCGGACAGATGGCGGATGCCAGACCGACTCCCACACCACCGAGCACACGATAAAGGTTGAATGCTATCAGAAGGGAGAATGAAGGATGGCCTTTCTCAAAGAACAGGAATTCAGGAAAATAGGAGCCAAGGGCAGAAAGGAAGAAGAGCACTCCCGCCATGATCAGTGATTTCTTTCTACCCATCCTTGATGCGCATATTCCTGAAATTGCAGCACCGATCACACATCCTATAAGAGCGCTGGATGAAGTGATGCCGTGCATGAAGTCTGTGTAGACAAAGTCCTTTGCATTCATGAAGAATGCCTGCAGGCCTTTCTCAGCACCAGAAATGACCGCTGTGTCATATCCGAACAGCAGGCCGCCTATAACGGCCACAAGGACTATCGAGAACAGATAGCCGTTGCTTCCTTTATTATTTGTATTTGTCATAGTCTATGGATTATAGATCCCCGGTCAAGCCGGGGATGACGTTGAGTCAAGCCGGGGATGACTACTAGCAATACATGTTAAGGATTGCCTCATAAAGTTCCTGCTTGCCTGAAGTCTGCTTAGGCTCGTTCACCTGCTTGCCATATGCGTAAACATCCTCAAGAGTAAGCTCTCCGTTCTCGAACTTCTTTCCGAGACCAGCATCGAAGCTTGCATAGCGTTCCTTCACCATCTGACATAGAGGTGATTCTTCAAGAAGGGCAGCCGCATTCTCAAGCGCACGTGCCATTGCATCCATTGCCGCGATATGAGCGATGAAGATATCTTCAAGGTCAGTAGAGTTACGACGGGTCTTTGCGTCGAAGTTAGTTCCACCGTTGCCGAATCCTCCGTTACGGATGATCTGCATCATAGCCTGAGTGAGGTCAAATGAGTCAATCGGGAACTGGTCTGTATCCCAGCCGTTCTGATAGTCTCCACGATTCGCATCGATGGATCCGAGCATACCTGCATCAACTGCGCATGCAAGCTCGTGTTCGAAGGTGTGGCCAGCAAGAGTGGCGTGATTGACCTCGATGTTCACCTTGAAGTCCTTGTCAAGTCCATGCTCCCTGAGGAAACCTATTACAGTCTCCGTATCCACATCGTACTGATGCTTTGTAGGCTCCATCGGCTTCGGCTCAATGAGGAATGTTCCTGTGAAACCCTTGGAACGGGCATAGTCACGCGCAAGGCGAAGCATCATCGCGAGGTGTTCCTTCTCACGTTTCTGGTCAGTGTTGAGAAGGCTCATATAACCTTCACGACCGCCCCAGAACACATAATTCGTACCGCCAAGTTCTATGGTAGCGTCGATAGCATTCTTGATCTGGACAGCTGCACGGGCAACGACATCGAAATCCGGATTTGTGGCCGCACCGTTCATATATCTCTTATGGCCGAATACATTAGCTGTTCCCCAAAGCAGCTTGATGCCGGTCTGCGCCTGCTTCTCCTTAAGATAAGCGACTATTTCCTTCAGACGTGCCTCATACTCCTCGACATCACATCCTTCTGCGACAAGATCCACATCATGGAAGCAATAATAGCCGATACCGATCTTCTGCATGAACTCGAAACCAGCATCAACCTTATCCTTTGCAGCCTGCAACGGACAGTCTGACTCATTCCAAGGGAAAGTCTTTGTGCCGCCGCCGAACTGGTCAGCTCCTTCTGCGCAGAGCGTATGCCACCACGCCATGGAGAATTTGAGCCATCCAGCCATTGTCTTGCCGAGAATTACCTTCTCTGCATCATAATAACGGAAAGCAAGCGGATTTCTGCTTTCCTTTCCTTCAAAAGGAATCTTGCCGATTCCGGGGAAAAATTCTTTAGTTGCCATAGTTTTATGTTTTTGTTTTTATGTAGATTTCTCGACTCGCTTCGCTCGCTCGTAATCGGCTTGCCGCTTGAGCGATAGCGAAAGAAATGACAGTGGGGACTGCCCGGAATGTCAGTGTGCCTGCCTGAAATGTCAATGTAGACTGCCCGGAATGTCAATGTAGACTGCCCGAGAGACAGTTTGGGTCACTCGAAATGTCAGAGTCACATACGGGATTTCCAGAGTTCGTACGCCTGAGCATATTCGTCCTGATGTGCAGGCTCGATGACTGCAAGCTTTTCGAGTGTTGCGAAGGCCTCGTTGTTATCCTTGTAGATGCCCGCTCCTATACCTGCTCCCTTGGCCGCTCCTACCGAGCCGTCCGTGTCATAGAGGTCGATGACAGCTCCGGTCACACCTGCGAGGGTCTCGCGGAAGATCAGGCTGAGGAACATGTTTGCATGCCCTGCATGGATCTTATTGACATTCATGCCCATCTGCTCCATGATCTCTATTCCATACTTGAACGAGAAGACAATACCCTCCTGGGCTGCTCGAAGCAGATGCGCCTTATTGTGTACATTGAAGCTGACTCCGTGGATGGAGCTGCCCACTTCCCTGTTCCCCAGCATACGCTCCGCTCCGTTTCCGAAAGGAAGGATGCTCACACCCCCGCTCCCTATGGGAGCAGTCGCCGCAAGATCGTTCATCTCTGCATATGAGATGCCTTCCGGAGCGACATTCCTCTTCATCCACGAATTCAGAATACCTGTTCCGTTGATGCACAGCAGTACTCCGAGACGGGTCTGATCAGGGGTATGATTGACATGGGCAAAAGTGTTCACTCGTGACTTCGGATCATAATTCACGTCACCAAGAACTCCATAGACCACACCTGAAGTTCCGGCGGTCGAAGCAATCTCACCAGGATTGAACACATTGAGAGACAATGCATTATTTGGCTGATCGCCAGCACGATATGTCACAGGGATTCCTTCGGCAAGACCCAGTTCCGCTGCTGCAGCTGCGCTTACCCTTCCCTGCTCTGCAAATGCAGGACGCACCTCAGGGATGAGCGACTCATCAATACCATAATAGTCAAGGAGAATCTTTGACGTCCTTCCCTCAGAAAAATCCCACATCATGCCTTCCGAAAGACCGGAAACGGTTGTACATATCTCACCTGTGAGTTTCATGGCTATGTAGTCACCGGGGAGCATTATCTTATATATCTTCCCGTAGAGTTCCGGTTCATTCTCCCTGACCCATGCGAGCTTGGATGCCGTAAAGTTGCCAGGAGAGTTCAGAAGAGTCGATAGGCAGCGCTCATGTCCAATCTCATCAAAGGCTTTCTGTCCGTAAGGTACGGCACGGGAATCACACCATATGATTGACGGGCGGAGAGGATTCATATCCTTATCCACACACACCAGCCCGTGCATCTGGTAAGAAATTCCTATTGCCTTGACATCAGTCGGAGCAACTGCTGATGCCGACATGATTTCTGCAGTGGCGAGCTTCAGATTCTTCCACCATGAGGCCGGATCCTGCTCAGCCCATCCCGGCCTTACCGCGATGATTTGCGCCTCTGATTTCGGATAGAATGCTGATGAAATACATTTGCCGCTATTGACATCCACAAGGCTCGCCTTTATGGACGAGCTTCCGATATCGTAGCCTAATAGATACATATTGTCGGTTTTAGTAGTGTTATTACTACAAATGTAGTAAAAAAGTAAATACTACAGCACATCTACCAGTTTTTCCATACGTATGCCGCGCGAGCCCTTTACAAGCACTGCTGCATCTGACACTTCATGGGATGACAACCACAGGGCCGCATCCGCAGAAGTCTCAAAACACAGAACGCCGTCACCCTTTGACACTACGGAAGAGAACTCCTTTCCTACAAGAATGATCATGTCGAGTTCCATTCCCTTGAGTTTATCTGCAACTGCCCTGTGTTCCATTGAGGAATCCTCACCCAATTCCAGCATATCGCCAAGCATCACGATCTTGCGGTCTGCCTGAACGTGCGCGAAATTATCCAAAGCTGCGTTCATGCTGGTAGGATTAGCATTATATGCATCCACGATGAGGGTGTTACGTCCTGTCTGCACCATCTGCGAACGGTTGTTTGACGGCACATATGCTTCTATGGCACTGACAGCCTCTTCAAATGGAACTCCGAAATGAGCACCGACTGCAATGGCAGCCATGACATTGTCAGCATTATAAGCACCGACAAGATTTGTATTGATGACAGTATCCTTGATCTTAATCCTCAGATACGGTGAGTCTGGTGTGGCAGGAAGGACTTCAGCTCCGCTATACTCCACTCCATAAGGAAGGACGAGCGAATATGGCCTTTCCGGGTCGCTCTGAAGGTTCCTCTCCGATGCCATACGGCAAAGATGAGGATTATCCACATTCAGGAAGACCTTGTCAGAGGTCCTGCGAAGATAGTCATACAGTTCGCCTTTTGTCCTCATCACTCCTTCGAAACTGCCGAAACCCATAAGATGAGCCTTGCCTACATTGGTTATCAGACCATAGTTCGGCAGAGCGATATCGACAAGTTCCTTTATATCTCCTGGATGGCTTGCACCCATTTCCACAACCGCTATCTGCGTCTCCGAATCGATTGTGAGCAATGTAAGAGGCACTCCTATGCTGTTGTTAAGATTGCCCTTGGTCGCAGTCACCCTGTATTTCATAGAAAGCACTTCACGGATAAGTTCCTTTGTGGTTGTCTTGCCGTTGGTGCCTGTAAGCGCCAGGACAGTAAGAGGTCTGCCGTCCACGAAGGTCATGGACCTGTGCCACCGGGCCAGTTCCTGAAGTGTCTTCAGGGTGTCATCAACCCGAATGAGTCTCGGGTCAGCCGACTCGGCAGCCGCCGATTCACGCGAGACCACAGCATAGGCAGCACCGTTTTCAAGTGCCTTCAGAGCATAATCGTTGCCGTCGAAGTTCTCGCCTTTCAGAGCAAAGAACATGTCTCCTGCAGAAAGAGTGCGGGTGTCAGTAGTAACACGCCCGCACTCCTTGAATCTTTCATAAATAGAGATTATTTCCATAACATCCTATCTTCCTGTAGAGCCGAAACCTCCGGTACCTCTTTCTGTCTCATCGAGAACCTCAACTTCCTCCCACTCGACCTTCTCATACCTGGCTATTACCATCTGAGCGATACGTTCTCCAGGATTGATGATGAAAGGCTCGTTTGAAAGATTGACGAGAATAACCTTGATCTCTCCACGATAGTCGGCATCTATCGTACCTGGTGAGTTTAGCACCGATATTCCATGCTTTGCAGCAAGACCGCTGCGCGGCCTCACCTGCGCTTCCGTACCGTCAGGCAAAGCTATATGGAGTCCGGTCGGTATCATGGCCCTCTCAAGGGGGCCCAATGTCATCGGCTCAGTGAGATTTGCCTTCAGATCCATACCTGCAGACTTTTCTGTCGCATAGGCCGGCGTCGGATAAGACGATTTATTTACAATATTCACCTTCATGACTACATTCTTTCAGGAAGAGTGATACCAAGGATGGACATTGCCTTGCCAAGGACCTTTGCGATGGTCTCAACCAGTACAAGACGATACTGCAGGAGTTCCTGATTCTCTTCACGGAGAATAGGTGTATCATGATAATACTGGTTGAATTCCTTAGCGAGTTCATAAGCGTAATTGGCTACGAGAGCTGGTGAATGAGCTGCTCCAGCCTCTGCTATTTTTGCAGGGAATGTATTGAGTATCTTAATGATACGCACCTCCTTAGGTGTCAGGGCCGATGAAGACTTCACAGCGTCTGCAGAATGTGACACTCCCCTTTCGTCAGCCTTGCGCAGGATAGACTTGATACGCGCATGGGTATACTGGATGAAAGGACCTGTATTACCGTTGAAGTCGATAGACTCCTTTGGATCGAAAAGCATGGTCTTCTTAGGATCCACCTTGAGGATGAAATACTTGAGTGCACCGAGACTGATCATCCTGAAGAGCGCATCCTGCTCTTCTTCAGAGAGATTGTCAATCTTTCCGAGCTCCAATGAAGTTTCCCTGGCAGTATTGTACATGCCTGCTATAAGGTCGTCGGCATCCACTACTGTTCCTTCACGGGACTTCATCTTTCCTTCAGGAAGCTCCACCATTCCGTATGAAAGATGGTAGATGCTGTCTGCCCAGTCAAAACCGAGCTTGCCGAGAATGAGCTTGAGGACCTGGAAATGGTAATTCTGTTCGTTGCCCACCACATAGATATGCTCGTCAAGACTGTACTCTGCAAAACGCTGCTCCGCAGTTCCAAGATCCTGGGTCATGTATACGGATGTACCGTCTCCACGCAGAAGAAGTTTCCTGTCAAGTCCGTCGGCAGTGAGGTCGCACCATACCGATCCATCCTCCTGTGTCTCGAATATACCGGTCTCAAGGCCTTTCTGTACGAGAGCCTTTCCGAAAAGATATGTCTGTGACTCGTAATACGTACGGTCGAAACTGATGCCAAGGTCCGCATATGTCTTGTCGAAGCCCTCATAAACCCAACCGTTCATGGTCTTCCACAATTCCACGACATCCTGGTCCCCGTTCTCCCACCTGAAGAGCATTTCCTGGGCAGCCTTGAGCGAAGGTGCGTTCTTTTCGGCATCTTCCTTGGTCATTCCGCCTGCCACGAGTTCATCGACCTCCTTCTTGTAAAGGTTGTTAAAAGCCACATAGTAGTCGCCCACGAGATGGTCTCCCTTCTTTCCGCTTGACGCAGGAGTCTCACCGTTTCCAAGCACCTTCCACGCATACATGGACTTGCAGATATGTATACCGCGGTCATTTACAAGATTGACCTTCATGACCTTGTTACCACACACCTCGAGAAGTTTTGCCACGGACCATCCGAGCAGATTGTTGCGGATATGTCCGAGATGAAGAGGCTTGTTGGTGTTAGGTGAAGAGTATTCCACCATGATGGTCTTTCCGGTAGGGGCAAGCTGACCGAAATCCCCGCTTGCCGCAATTCCGGCAAAGACATTGTTCCAATAGACTTCTGAAAATGAAATGTTCAGAAAGCCTTTCACTGTGTTGTAGCCGGCAACTTCCGGTGTGTTTGCCTTGAGCCACTCTCCTATCGCATTGCCGGTATTCTCCGGGGTAGTCTTAGACATCTTCAGAAGCGGGAAGACTACCAGAGTATAGTCGCCTTCGAACTCCTTCCTCGTCACCTGTACCTGAAGCTGGGCTTCGGGGATTTCAACGCCGTAAAGCGCCTGAATTGCTTCAGACGCTTTAGCTATAATGAATTGTTCGGGTGTCATTATCCTAAATAGCTTTTCAAAAGTTTGCTTCGTGAATTGTTCTTAAGCTTGCGGATCGCCTTTTCCTTGATCTGGCGTACACGCTCTCTCGTAAGACCGAATCTCTCGCCGATTTCCTCAAGAGTCATCTCCTGACATCCTATACCGAAGAAAGACTTTATGATCTCCCTCTCTCGGGTAGCAAGAGTTGAAAGTGCCCTTTCGATCTCCTTGTTAAGGGATTCGTTCACAAGTCCCCTGTCGGCACTTGGAGAATCGTTGTTCACAAGGACATCAAGAAGACTATTGTCTTCACCCTCGACAAAAGGCGCATCCACAGAGACATGACGGCCGGAAACCCTGAGTGTATCCGCAATCTTGTCCTTCGGAACATCGATCATCTCGGACAGTTCCTCACTTGACGGCATACGTTCATTCTCCTGCTCGAACTTCTGAAGAGCCTTGTTTATCTTGTTAAGCGAGCCCACCTGGTTGAGCGGAAGCCTGACTATCCTCGACTGCTCGGCAAGAGCCTGAAGGATCGACTGACGGATCCACCACACCGCATACGAGATGAACTTGAAGCCACGCGTTTCATCGAACTTCTCAGCTGCCTTGATAAGTCCCAGGTTTCCTTCATTGATGAGGTCCGGAAGGCTGAGGCCCTGGTTCTGATACTGCTTTGCAACAGAAACCACGAATCTCAAGTTCGCCCTGGTCAGTTTTTCAAGCGCCGCCTGGTCTCCCTTACGGATCCTCTGGGCGAGCTCCACCTCCTCCTCGACAGTGATGAGTTCCTCCCTTCCGATCTCCTGAAGATATTTGTCAAGTGATGCACTCTCACGATTGGTAATCGATTTTGTAATCTTAAGTTGTCTCATGTATAAATATTAAGTTTGTACTTCTAAACCCCAAAGGCGAAGAATCCTGTTCTTCCTGACGGAGTCACACCTTCGATGAGCACTGAACGTTTAGCCTTCTTTACTGCGTCAATGACATCCTGAGGCGTCTTGACCGCATGGTCGTTCACATATAGTATGATGAATCCTTCAACAGCACCGGCTTCCATGAGCTTGCCAGGCCCCAGTTCGAGAATCTCAACACCGTGTTTAAGTCCGTATTTTTCAAGAGTTTCCTTAGAAGCAGCCTTTATGGATGTGCCATAGAACGCCACGGAACCGTCATCTGAAACTTCACCGTTTTCCTGTGAGGTCCCCTTGAAGGTAACATCCAGTTTCAGTTCCTTTCCGTCCCTTATCACGGTCAGGACAGCCTTATCTCCTGGAGAGAACCTGCTGACAGCCTCAAGGACTGACGACGATCCTGTAATCACGGTTGAATCTATGGCTACAAGCACATCCTTCGCCTTCACTCCGGCCTTGTCAGCAGCACCGCTTTTGGAAACTTCAACAATATATACGCCGTTTCTTGAAGAAAGTTTCAATTCTTCAGCAATTTTATCGTCAATAGGCTGCATTGTTATGCCGAGGACTGCACGCTTAACGCTTCCGAAGTCCATGAGGTCATAGACAATCTTCTTGACTATATTGGAAGGAACAGCAAATGAATACCCGGTATACGAACCGGTCTGAGATATGATGGCTGTATTGATACCTACAAGATTGCCGGCCTTGTCCACAAGGGCACCACCGCTGTTGCCAGGATTCACGGCCGCATCCGTCTGTATGAAGGACTCTATCTTGAACTCGCCCGTATAATTAGGCATGGACCTTCCCTTTGCGCTGACTATGCCGGCAGTGATGGTGGACCTGAGATCATATGGAGAGCCTATCGCTATGACCCACTCGCCAAGTCTGAGTTTGTCAGAGTCGCCGAAAGGGATTACTGGCAGACCCTTGGCGTCAATCTTCAGAAGCGCAACATCTGTAGCCGGATCTGTTCCTACAAGGACGGCGCTGTATGTCTGGTTGTTGTTGAGCGTGACCTCGATCTTTGATGCACCATCGATCACATGATTATTGGTAACGATATAACCATCCTCACGGATGATGACCCCGGAACCGCTGCCGACCTTCTCCCTCTGCTGGGGAGCGCCATTCTGAGGAAATCCGAAAAAGAAGTCGAATATATCGTTCGGAACCCTATTGGAGGCCTGTGTGGACGTCACCTTCACATATACTACGGCATCGACTGAATTTTCAGCCGCATATGTAAAGTCCGGCCAGCTTTCCTGATTGAGATTTACAGTCCTGAACGTCGCAGGATTATCTGAAACTGCATTCTGGAAGTCATCAGTTCCCGTCGTCGTTTCTACGACAGCATAAGCTGTCAGCCCACCTGTCAATGCGGAGAGCAACAAAATCAAAATACCTTTTTTCATAAAAAATATGTCAGTTAATTTAATAATTTATCAGTCAAACCGGTCTCAAGCCCGTTTTTTGCAGTGTCCAGGTCTTGATTTACTATCCCGTGGCATTTTTTCAAAAAATATGCCATTAAGTTGAAAAATAATTTCTATATTTGTTGAATTATGATGCCGTAGTATGCATTGGCATCAGAAAAGATGAAAGATAATATTAAAGACCATAATTATGAAACTGATCATTTCAAGCTCGGAGCTGCTTAAAGGAGTTATGGCTGTATCCAAGGCCATACCGGCAAAGTCTCCTCTTCCAATCCTTGAAAACTTCCTGTTTGACCTTAAGGACAACGTATTGGAGATCACGGCTTCAGACTCTGAACTGACTCTCAGGACTCAGATTCAGGTTGAGACAACTGCAGAAGAGGGCCGCATCGCGGTCCCTGCAAAGCATATGATGGACCTCCTGAAGGAGCTTCCTGACCAGCCTCTCACAATCAACACGACCACAGACAGCTCATTCGTATGCAGTTGGGCAAGCGGAGAATCGACTCTCCCATACTTCCCGGCAGAGGATTATCCGGAAATCACAGGAACTGACGAGACAGCAGTGACACTTCAGTTCCCTGCACAGAGCCTCGTGGACGGCATCTCGAGCACAATATATGCAACCGCAGACGACGAGATACGTCCGGCTATGAACGGCATATTGTTCGACATCGACACTGAATCAACCACCCTTGTGGCTTCAGACTCACACAAACTGATATGTTATACGACTGCAGACGTGAATGCAGGTGAAAAGGCGTCGTTCATCCTTCATAAGAAACCTGCAGCCATCCTTAAGGCCATAATTGGAAAGGATGTAGAGACTGTGGAAGTGTCATTCGATACAAAGAATGCAGTATTCAGATTCGGTCAGACTGTAGTGATCTGCCGTCTCGTTGTCGGAAAGTATCCAAAATACCGCGACGTGATCCCTCAGAACAACTCCAATATATTAAGGATCAATAGAGTGCAGCTTCTGAATACTGTCCGTCGCGTGTCAGTCTGCTCGAACAAGGCTTCAAACCACATCAAGCTTGACCTCAAGAGCGGCAGCCTTATGATATCGGCACAGGACCTCGGTTTCTCGATAGCGGCACATGAGACTATCGAATGCCAGTACGATGGCGAAGAACTGACTATCGGCTTCAAGTCTCCGTTCATCATAGAGATCCTATCCAACATGAGTTGCGGCGAGGTTGTGATGAAGTTCCTTGACAGCAGGAGGGCGGCACTTGTGGTTCCGGCAGAAGAGGAGGAAGAGAGCGAGAAGATATGTGGAATCATCATGCCAATTATGATATCATAGAGAAATGGAAATCAATCTCAAGAAACCTCTACTGTTTTTTGACATAGAAAGCACAGGGCTCAATATCGCATCAGACTCGATCATTGAGCTCTGCTTCGTCAAGATAATGCCCGGCAACGAGCAGAGGGTAAAGACATGGCGTGTAAAGCCATGGGACTATGTAAATAATTGTCAGAGAGAGATAAATCCCTCTGCACAGGCTGTACATGGAATCTCAGCTGAAGACCTGAAGGACTGCCCTACTTTCTATCAGATTTCAGACGAGGTAGTGGAATGGATCAGCGACAGCGACCTGGCTGGCTTCAACTCCGCGAAATTCGATCTTCCTATGCTTGCTGAAGAAATCGAGAGGGTAAGGAGATACACGGACAAGAAACTTGAAGTGGATCTTCACGCAATGCAGATGGTGGATGTCCAGAACATCTTCCATGCAATGGAGCCTCGTACCCTGAAGGCTGCCTACATGTTCTATTGTGGCAGAGAGCTCGAGAATGCCCATGCTGCGGAAGCCGACACACTGGCCACATACGAAGTCCTGAAGGGACAGCTCGACAGGTACGCCGGAGACCCTCGTATCGAGAACAATGTGGACAAGCTGGCAAGGTTCTCCACAAAACAGAGGACAGTGGACTATGCCGGAAGACTCATACTCAACGACAAGGACGAACCGGTAGTAAGTTTCGGAAAACATAAGGGAAAGACTGCAAGGGAAGTTTATTTCAGCGAGCCGTCATACTTTGCCTGGATTGACAACGGTGATTTTACTCTGGACACCAAAAGGCAGTTTGCGAATCTGAAGGCAGCGTTCGAGGCGGAGAAAAAGGCAGCGATGGCAGACAGAAACCAGTCTGCACCTATACCGAGGACAAAGGGGTACACTCCTTTCGAATCTCTCGGAGACCTTTTTTCACAGGAGAAGTAGCTTATAATGAACATAATAATAAAACCATATGGCAGTGACAGATGTTACTGCCGTCCAGATACGACTTGGGAGAGAGAAAACAGAGATTTCTACTCTCCTGAGTGCGTTTATGAGATATACCGTACCCCTGTACTGTTTGCACGCATATCCAAGGCAGGCAAATGCATAGGACCTAAGTTCGTCAAAAGATATTACGACTCCATCGGCTTCGGCATGCTGATATACTGCAGGTTCGGCGAAGACGAATCACGGGAAAAGACCATAACCTTCGGTTCATGTGCCGATCACACCTCAATACTTCCCCACCCGCTTTATAACCCTGTAGTCCTTGAAAGCGAAGACAACACTTTCGAACTGACAGAGGACGGAACTCAGGCATACTCAGTAGCGGGAGGACTGGAGAAGATCAGCCTGATACAGGAGGCCATATGTAAAGCTTCAGAGATCACATCTCTGCGTATTGGAGACTTCGTGGCAGTTGAACTCACTGAAATGCAACCAGTCAAAGGCAAGCACATTAAGGCCACTTATTGCGGCAATGACACCATCGACTTCCGGATCATCAGATGACATCAGTACCATCAGAGCGACACCCGCTTGCGCCTTTCCTGCCGGAAGGAGCAGCTATCCTGATGCTTGGGAGCTTCCCTCCAAAACGTGAGAAATGGTCCATGGAATTCTTCTATCCGAATTGGATAAATGACATGTGGAGAATCATGGGACATATATTCATGTCAGATAAGGATGCGTTTGTCTGCAGGGACAGCGAAGGGAATATAATGAAACGTTTTGACCGGGAGCGTATCGAGAAGTTCTGCAGGAAACAAGGCATAGCCCTTTTCGACGCGGCCACAGAAGTGAGACGTCTGAAAGACAATGCGTCAGACAAGTTCCTTGAAATAGTTGAGCCGACGGACCTGGGTGAACTTCTGGAAAGGATACCGGACTGTCGGATAATAGTCACAACTGGACAGAAAGCCACTGAAGTTGTGGCGGATACCTTCGGTTGCGTCATACCGGCAGTCGGAGATAAGGTAGAGATAAAGACCGGAGAATGCAGAAAGCTGGATTTCTGGAGAATGCCCTCATCGTCACGCGCCTATCCAATGGCGTTGGAGAAGAAAGCGGAGTTTTACCGAAGGATGTTTGCGGAGATATCCGATATAACGGATAAAAGATAAGACACAAGATTGAAATATACTAAAGATATGAAACGAATATTATTAGCTGCAGCAGCATGTCTGCTGACCATAGCGGTAAAGGCGGACGAAGGCATGTGGCTGCCGTCGCTGATAAGCCAGCGCATTGCGGATATGCAGGAAAAGGGATTCAGACTTTCTGCAGAGGATATATATAATGTAAATCAGGCATCGCTAAAAGATGCGGTCGTGCTCTTCGGCAGGGGATGTACCGGAGAGCTGGTGTCTGCGGAAGGACTTCTGATAACCAACCATCATTGCGGTTATGGCCAGATCCAGAAGCACAGCAGTGTGGAGCATGATTATCTGCGCGACGGATTCTGGGCGATGACAAGGGACGAGGAACTTCCGAACAAAGGTCTTACAGTAAGTTTTCTCGAAAGGATGGAAGACGTCACTCCACTCATACTGAAAGGCGTTACAAGCGAGATGAGCGAGGCTGACAGAGTAAAGATTGTGTCAAAGAACTCAGAAGCGCTCATGGACAAGGTAGAGAAGGAAGGGAAAGGCATCAGGGCCACAGTGGAGGCCCTATACTACGGTAACCAGTATTTCCTTTTCGTCTATAGGGAGTATCAGGATGTACGCCTTGTGGGAGCTCCACCTTCATCAATCGGAAAGTTCGGAGGCGAGACCGACAACTGGATGTGGCCACGCCATACAGGAGACTTCTCTATCTTCCGTATCTATGCCGACAGGAATAACGATCCGGCTCCATATTCCAAGGACAATGTGCCATATACCCCTAAGAGATACTTCAAGATTTCCACAGGCGGGGTGCATGAAGGAGACTTCACATTTATATATGGATTCCCTGGCAGGACTCAGGAATATATCCACTCTGACGCTGTAAGATATATCCAGGATATCGGAGATCCACACAAGATAATGCTCCGCACAAAGCGTCTGGAGATAATGAACCGCTACATGGGAGAGAGCCAGAAGGTGCGTATCCAGTATTCAGCCAAGAAGGCTTCAGTGGCAAACGCATGGAAGAAATGGCAGGGAGAGGTCAAGGGTCTCAAGAAGATGAAGACCATCGAAACAAAGCAACATTATGAACAATGGTTCGAAAACTGGGCTAAGGAATCTGCATATGAAGGGGTCACAAGCCGGCTTGAAGGGCTGTACAATGAACTGGAACCACTTCAGTTCATGTATGATTACTATACAGAGGCCGTCATGGCATGTGAGCTTCTCAGATACGCCCCAGGCGCCTGCCGGAAGGATGAGAACGGGGCACTGGACATAACCTCGACAAGAGAGGCTGCAGAAGCATTCTTCAAGGATTACCACATGCCTATAGACAAGGAGATATTCGCAGCAATGATGACTGAGTTCGACAGGAATATTCCTGACGATTCAAAGCCGGAATACTTCAGGCAGCAGATGGAAAAATATGGAGATGCGGAGGCATGGGCTGAAGAACTCTTTACAGAAAGCGTATTTACTGACCAAGAAAATGTCATGACTCTGGAAGGTATCGTTCTTGAGGATCCGGCAATGGAACTTGTAGAGAAGATGCGCGAATGGATAGCTCCGGTGACACAGAGGATAAAGGAAATCAATCAGGCGCTTCAGCTGACATACAGGGATTACATGCGTGGACAGATGGAATTCGCAGAGGACTTAGGGAGTTCTGCTGGCAGGACGGCATTCTATCCGGATGCCAATCTCACACTCCGGGTAGCATATGGCCATATAAAAGGCTATTCACCTTCAGACGGAACATATTATCTTCCATCTTCAACGATCAAGGGTATCATGGAAAAGGACAATCCGGACATCTTCGACTATAATATACCTCAAAGACTCCGCGACATCTACGCTGCAAAGGACTACGGCAGATGGGCAGATGAGTCAGGGGAAGTGCCTGTATGCTTTATCGCGACAAATCACACGACAGGTGGAAATTCAGGAAGTCCTGTAATCAATGCAGACGGTAATCTTATCGGTCTTAATTTCGACCGTGTGTGGGAAGGCACTATGAGCGACATAGTCTTCGATCCGGACAAATGCCGTAACATCGCTCTTGACATCAGATATGTTCTCTTTACTATAGAGAAACTTGCGGGAGCAAGCCATCTGATAGATGAAATGACGCTTATTGACTGATATATTGGATAATTTAAAAGTATCCGTCACGCTTCATACGAGAGATCAAGCAAGGAATATTTGTGACTGAAGGCAAGATGGGCAAGGGAGATGTTTGATAAGACTGAGAGTCAGTGGGTATGCTGAGGGAGCCGCATGTAATCTTGATGGAACAGGATGCTGATATGATCCGAAGAGCAAGAAAAGATGAAGCAAAGAGTTTAATCGGTAATGCATAGTGGCATCCACGGCTTTGATCCAAAACTCTTCATATCCTAATATCTGTTTTCTATGCGGTCATTAATATGTATGATAACGAAGCTATGCTGATTACCAGCCATAGTATCACACCCTGAAGCAACGGCTTCAATCCGACTGCTTTTAATGTTGATTTAGAGAGTGAGGCTCCTATGAAGAACATCGTAACTATAAGCAGCTTACGGGCCACTCCTGATATGAATCTGCCTAATTCGGGACAATCCTTCAGGACATAAGTATTAAGCAGTATCGCCACGATAAACCAAAGGATAAACCAAGGGATGGATATCTTCTTCGCATCACTCTTGAATATCAGTGCGGTTACAAGTGCAAGAGGAATGATCCATAGGGCTCGCGTCAGTTTGATAGTGGTGGCCACCTCAAGAGCCTCTTCACCATATGCGGCACCGGCTCCCACCACCGAACTTGTATCGTGAATCGCTATCGCAGCCCACATGCCGAACTGCTGCTGACTCAAACCCATCCATTCACCCAGAATAGGGAACACAAAAAGCGCAATAGCATTAAGAATGAAGATAGTTGCCAATGCTACGGACATATCAGTTTCCTTTGCCTTGATGACAGGTCCTACAGCCGCTATGGCGCTACCACCGCAGATCGCTGTTCCGGAACTTATCAGATAAGATGTATCGCGATTCATCTTGAGCAGCTTGCATCCGATGAACATACCGATGAGCATCGTGCCCACGACTGACACTATCGTGAACATCATTCCCTCTTTTCCTGATGCCAGGGATTGATGCAGATTCATTCCGAATCCAAGACCGATCACTGAATACTGAAGAAGTTTCTTGGATGCCACCTTGTTGAACTTCTGATATGGTTGCCCGCAGAGCAAAGCATAGACCAGTCCTGTAAATAATACGACAGGAGGTGTCACAAAACCGGTATATGGCTTTAGAGCAGGAATGTAGCTCAGTGCCAGCACCATACATATCAGGCCCAGCAGGGTCACGTATATTATCTTATTGTTCTTCTCAAAAACACCAAAGAATGAAAATCCCATAATGAGAGTATATATTAATCGTTTCGTATCTTCAACTTCACACCTCAAAGATAGGGAATTCTGCAATATTTTTTGAGATTTCACATAACCATCTTTAATGTGCCATAAATTAGCACATCAGAGATATAATTTTGCCTCCATAAGAAAATTAAACATTAAAGACGGAGGTAAATATGTGGTTTGCAATTATTGTATTCGTATGTCTTGCAGTTGAGGTGCTTAGTGAGCTTTCAGGCGGTGAAATTAAGACAAAATGGGGCCAAGAATAAACATGAGTACGATTTTTGTAGTTTAATCTAGAATAATTAAATACAAAAATCATTATGAAAAAGCTTGAAAACAACGTAACAATCATAACCGGTGGTGGGAAAGGTATAGGATTAGGTCTGGCACAGGCGTTTGCTGCAGAAGGATCAGACCTGGTAATTACCGGAAGGACAGAATCCAGACTTCTCGAAGCAAAAGAACAGCTTGAAGCAAACTTCGGAATCAGAGTATTGCCTATAGTGGCAGATGGAGCTGATGAAGATGCAATCCGAAACGTCGTTGCAAAGACTATAGAAACATTCGGAAAAATAAACACTCTTGTAAACAATGCCCAGGTGTCACGATCAGGACTTCCACTTGTGGACCACACACGCGAAGACTTCGACCTGGCAATATATTCAGGGCTCTATGCAGCTTTCTTCTACATGAGGGAATGCTTCCCTTATCTGAAAGAGACTAAAGGATCGGTAATTAATTTCGCATCTGGCGCCGGACTATTCGGAAAGCTGGGACAGGCATCGTATGCAGCAGCAAAAGAAGGAATACGAGGCATGTCAAGAGTAGCTGCGGCAGAATGGGGACCCGATGGTGTAAGAGTAAATGTGGTATGCCCGCTTGCAATGACTGAAAGCCTCAGGGAATGGAAAGAAAATTACCCTGAACTCTTCGAAAAGACAATTCAGGGTATTCCTCTGGGCAGATTCGCTGATCCTAGAAATGATATAGGACGCGTCTGTGTATTCCTTGCCTCTGACGACGCCTCATACGTGACAGGAGAGACTATCACCCTCCAGGGAGGCAGCGGTCTGAGACCGTAAAATTATTCGGACCAGTCCTTGAAGGCATCCATGATGACTGTAGGCCGTCCGTCTTCAGTGAAGGCTCCAAGCTTATACTGGTACGGGCGGCATTCAGGTTCCCAGTAGAATACGCCTTTGCAACGGCCGTTTGTCTGTTCGATTGATTCGCGGATTACACGGGCCAGCTGACGTCGTCCTTCTTCAAGGACTTCAGGACGGGATTCATCCACGAGGAAGCCTGTCTCGACAATCATAACATCGCAATCGAACTTCTCGCTGACATGACGGATATTCTCAATGCAGTCCGTGATCGTTGTTTCTGCATCATCACGAAAGCCTCCTTCAATAGCCCAATAAGGATAGAGAGACATTCCGATCATATCCCATTTTGCACCTCCGGTCTTTAGCACTCCAAGGTTATAGTCATACAAATCCTTATCAAAACCGTTGTCAAGATGTACCATAACAATAGCATCAGGAAAGACCTTCTTGCACGCTTCATAACCGGTGGCGAAAAAGCCTGCATACTGCTGCGGATTAAGGTCCACATGTCCCATTGACTCGATAATCGTAGGATTCCCGTTCTCGTCCAGTTCCGGCCATCCGAACTTATTCGACTTCACACTCCAGAGGAAACCGTTCCTGGTCTCGTTTCCGACCTGTATCCATTTAGGCTCTATACCGTTATTCTTAAGGTAAGTGAGCACTTCGATAGTATGCGCAGCAAGGTCTTCCTTCATCTGTTCATACGAATGCCCGCTCCATGCAGCAGGAATATTCTGCTTGCCGGGATCAGCCCACCAGTCACTATAATGAAAATCCACCATAATGGCCATATCAAGTGCCTTTGCACGAAGACATTTCTCAAGCAGGTCCTCCTTATTGCACCAGTTGCCGTGGGCAGAAGGATCCACCCATACACGATGACGCACTGCATTCAGACCGAGTTCCTTCATCAGCGCTGTACATTCGCGTTCCTCACCGGCTGTATTGTAGAACTTGAAACCACGACATTCGTATTCGGTAATCCAGCCAAGGTCGGCTCCAAGCCAGAATTCAGGCTCATTTTTACATCCAGATGCAAAAGCAATAACAAATGTCAATGCAGCAAATTTGAAATAGTTCTTCATAAAGTCATGATTAAAATCCAGGTAAATCCATAAATAATGTTGGCAAAAGCAGCAGGAAGCCCATAATAACAAGCAGCAATATGAACTTCCATATCCACTTGACCCACTTTTCATAAGGAATCCTAGCAACAGAAAGGACAGCCATAAGCACCCCGGAGCAAGGGGTTATCATATTGGTAAATCCATCTCCAAATTGGAAAGCAAGCACTGTAGCCTGACGCGAAACCTCAATCATATCAGAGAAAGGTGCCATTATAGGCATTGTCAAAGCAGCCTTTGCAGACGCAGATGGGATGAAGACATTGATGAATGTCTGGATACCATACATGGATCCAAGCGCACCGACCCTGCCAGTTCCTTCAAGGGCTGAGGCCATTGAAGCAAGCATGGTGTCAATTACCTGTCCGTTCTTCAGGATGACTATTATACCTGCTGCGAAACCGATTATCAGTGCTGCAGAGAAGATATCCCTGGCTCCTGCAACGAATTCCCTGGCTATCCTGTCAGCGGAGTATCCTGCAGAAAAACCGGCTGCCACGGCAAGCGCCATGAACAGAGCGCAGATTTCAGAAAGATACCAGCCGTATCCCATGGCACCCACGATCAGGAATACTATTGTAAACATCAGGAGATTGAGGATAAACATCCTGGCTGAATTCTTCAAGGCAAGGAATGAGACGACAGCGAACAGAGCGGTAAGCACCCACATGAGCCAAGGGGCGTCATATGAGGCCTGGCCAAGCTTGATCGAACAGCTTTCCGCATAAAAGACAGAGAAAAGCACCAGCACGACAAGAAGCACTGCATAGCATATCCATGCCCTTGCACGTCCAGCGGGCTCCTCCTCTGCAGCAGCAGTTTCGACAGATGAAGCTGATTCACCCGCTGGCTTATGTATCTTTCGGGCATGCCACAATACGAAAGCAATTGCCACCGCCATCAGTATCATCCAGCAGAATATGCGGTACTCGATTCCGGAGAAAAGCGGAAGATCTGCCATATCCTGAGCTATACCTATAGTGAACGGATTCAGCATCGCGCCCGCAAAACCGACATGGGCAGCTACGTATACCATGCAGACACCGGTGAAATCATCATATCCGAGCGACCTGGCCAGAGGAATGATAACTGCGACGAACGCTATGGTCTCCTCGCTCATTCCGAAAACTGCGCCGAAAAGGCCGAACAGAAGCATCACAAGGGTTATCACGATGTTGCCTGACCCGAGCTTCCTCACAAGAGTGAACTTCTCGAGGCCCTGCACCTTGGTTATGAACTTCATTATCCCGTGATCGACAGCCTTGGTGCTATTCACTACCCAGAACGCACCTCCTATGACCAGAACGAAAGCGATGATGCCAGCCTGCTGGCTGAATCCTTCATACAGTGCAGAGAACACCTGCCATGTCTGCGGCTCCCCTCCCGGCACAAACCAGGTCGCAAGGGCACAAACCAGCAAGGCCGTAAATATGATCACATATGTATTCGGAACCTTTATCTTACCCATTATGAACCGCGGTCTGAAGCACTTCCGTCAGAGTCGGATGTGTGTGGATTATGGACTGGAACTGTTCTATGGTAGCCTTGCGGGAAATCAGAGCGCAGGCCTCCTGGACTATGTCTGAGGCATGAGGTCCATAAAGGTGGCATCCGAGAATACGTCCCGGCTCATAGGCCGTGGTGCTGACATCCTTTGGCTCTGCCGCCACGATGACTTTGCAGAATCCGTCTGTCTCCCCCATAGTCACGGCCTTGCCGTTGGCCCTGAAGAATGACTTGAGGCATCTGACCGGAATGCCGGCATTCTTGCAGTCTTCCTCAGTCATTCCCACAGACGCGGCTTCAGGGGAAGTGAATACTGCTGCAGGCATCACATTCAGGTCAATTTCATTCCCGACTCCCATGATATGGTCAAGAGCGACAATGCCCTGGAAGGTTGCAGCATGAGCAAGCATCATCTTGCCGTTGATATCACCTATGGCATAGATATGAGGCACATTGGTCTGCATGGTCCTGTCATCGACAACAATTCCCTTAGGTGTGAATTCAATACCGGCATCTGCAAGATTGAGGGAATCAACATTTGCCTTCCTTCCTACTGCCATGAGGACTTTGTCTGCCTCGACGGTTTCTTCCTTGCCTTTGCGGGTGTATGTGATGCGATAGGTTATGGATTCCTCGACTTCGCCCGGAATGACAGAACAAGGGTCCGGAATGACAGGTGTGATTCCTGTCACCTGGGCCTGAGTATTGATTTCAATTCCCCGTTTTCCAAGGCTCTGCTTAAGTCTCTTCGACAGGTCTGAATCAAAACGAGGGAGAATTTCCTTGAAGTACTCCAGCACAGTCACTTCGCTGCCGAAACTGCGGAATACTGAGGCGAACTCAAGTCCTATGACTCCGCCGCCTATGACGCACAGTCTCTCTGGAACTTCCTGCAGATCAAGAATTTCCCTCGACGTAAGAACGCCAGGAAGATCTGCTCCCGGAATCGGAAGAGATGCTGACACAGAACCGGTCGCTATGATTATGTAATCGGCGCTGTATTCAAGGGATTTCTCGACTCGTCCTTCGGCCTCGCTCGAAATGACAGAAGGATCGCTCGAAATGACAGAAGGATCGCTCGGAATGACAGAAGGATCGCCCGGAATGACAGAAGGATCGCCCGGAATGACAGTGACGGTATGCTGGTCCTTGAACGATGCCTTGCCGCGGACCAAGTTGATCAGCTTGTGGCCAAGCAAGCCCTCGACTCCGCCACGGAGCTGCTCAACTGCAGCATTCTTGCGCGCCGCCACAGCCCTGAAGTCAAAGTCATATGACAGGCCGGTCACACCGAAAGCCTCTGCCTCGCGCAGTTCGTCCAGCACTTCAGCATTCCTGCAGAAGGACTTGGTCGGTATGCAACCCTCATTCAGGCAGGTTCCCCCGACATGGCCGGATTCGACAAGCACAACTTCCACTCCCCTTCTTGCAGCAAGGAGGGCGGTTTCATAACCGCCCGGCCCTGCACCAATTATAATTATCTTCATATCCGCAATCTAAACGTTATCATCCAACTATTTAACTATCACCACTTTACCCCAACAGACCCGGCGCGTACGGAATAGGCGTATCAACGTAAATGATTGAGTATCACTATGATAAGCACATATCTTTATACTTCAAGACCGGCTGGCGTGCAGCTGTGGTTTCGTCCAGGCGACGCACCGGAGTTGTGTGAGGAGCTGTCTTCAAGGAATCCGGATCTGACAGAGCTTCTGCCGCTATATGCTTCATGATCTCTATGAATCCGTCCAACGTCTCCTTCGACTCCGTCTCTGTCGGCTCTATCATGATGGCCTGATGGAAAAGAAGAGGGAAATAGATTGTAGGAGCATGGAAGCCATAGTCAAGCAGCCTTTTGGCCACATCCAAGGTAGTCACTCCGGTAGATTGGTCAAGCAGACCGTCAAAAACGAACTCATGCTTGCACACCGATCCGATAGGAAGCTTGAAGCAGTCCTTGAGAGATTCCTTGACATAATTGGCCCCCAGGACAGCAAGAGGCCCCACCATCCTGATATTCTGCTTTCCGAGCATCAGGATATATGTATAAGCTCTCAGGAGGACACCGAAATTGCCCATGAATCCGGATATCTGTCCACAGGACTGACATCCGCACCTGCATTCTGGAGAGCAGCCGCATTCCTCACCAAAGACACCTGCTCCGTCAGGAGAAGCCGGACACTGACATGTTCCATCTGCAATATACAGAGTTCCATCTTCCGCTTCAATGACCTTCGGAACTGGAAGATGGGATGCCAGATGGGCTGCAACTCCTACAGGACCCGCACCAGGGCCACCTCCTCCGTGAGGTGTGGAGAATGTCTTATGCAGATTGAGATGCATCACATCGAATCCCATGTCTCCAGGACGGACTACTCCCATCAGAGGATTCATGTTGGCGCCGTCATAATATAGCAGACCTCCGCACTCATGAACAAGGGCAGCAATTTCCTTTATATCCTTCTCGAACAGGCCGAGAGTATTAGGATTGGTCATCATGATACCGGCTATCGTGTCATCAAGAAGCGGTTTAAGGTCCTCCACATCAACAAGTCCCGCCGCATTTGACTTGACCTGGACAATCTCCAGACCGCAGACTGCAGCCGAGGCCGGATTAGTACCGTGGGCACTGTCAGGGACAATGATGCGGGTACGCTTCATATCGCCACGAGACATATGATATTTGCGGATGACCATGAGGCCTGTGAGTTCGCCATGAGCACCGGCAAACGGATCGAGAGTGAACTCTGCCATTCCGGTTATTGCCGACAGGGCATGCGAAAGATCCTTGTACAAACGGAGGGCTCCCTGCACGGTATGCGACGGCTGAAGCGGATGAAGACCTGCAAAGGCCGGCATTGCCGCAATCTCTTCGTTTATCTTCGGATTGTATTTCATGGTGCAGCTTCCAAGAGGATAGAATCCTGAATCCACACCGAAGTTCATCTGTGACAGATTGGTATAATGGCGTACGACATCAGGTTCGCTCACCTGGGGAAGCGCCGGTGCTGCCGCACGCTGAAGGCCTGCAGGAAGATCCAAAGCAGATGTCTCCCATTTGTTCATCGGCAAAGAGTATCCCTGTCTTCCTTCCCTGGAAAGATCAAAGATCAGTTTATCGTAGTACTTCATGCCTGTCCCTCCTCACTTGAAAGACTTTTGATTATACATAATACCGCATCAAGATTGTCCTTTGACACCTTCTCGGTGACACAGAAATTCACAAGGCCAGGTTCAACCTCGACTGCTCCGAAGACGCCGCACATCTGAAGTCTGTCCTGCAGCAGTTCCACTGGCACAAGAGACTTGAGAGTGAATTCCTTGAGGAACGGCTTGTCGAATGCCTTTTCAAAGAGACCGGTATCAAGAAGGCGGTCGTGAAGATAATGGGCCCCGCCATAGCTGAGATCATTCACCTCACGAAGACCGCGCGGGCCCATAAGTGACATATACACTGTCACATATAGAGCCATCAGAGACTGGTTGGAGCAGATGTTGCTGGTAGCCTTCTCACGACGGATATGCTGCTCGCGGGCCTGAAGCGTAAGGACATAGGCGCGCTTTCCATCAACATCGCGTGTGGCTCCCACGATTCTTCCAGGAAGCTTGCGGACATGGTCTCTGGTACATGCAAGGAAGCCGACATACGGGCCTCCATAACAGAGAGGGACTCCGAGGCTCTGCGAATCTCCGCAGACGATGTCCGCTCCCCACTCGCCCGGAGTCCTGATTACTGCAAGCGACGATGGATCGGAATAAACCATCAACAGACCCTTCTGTGCATGAACAGCATCTGCAAAGCCTGTCAGGTCTTCTATCACACCATATTTGTTGATGCCAGGAACAAGGACTCCCGCCACATCACCTGCAGCAAGCTCGGTAAGAAGCGCACCATACGAAGTGGCACCCTCATGGCAAGGGATGAGTCCCAGTTCTATTCCGTTATACTTTGCGTACGTCCTGACCACCTTCACGACCTGAGGAAGGAGCCCTTCAGACAGAAGGACGCGGGTCTTCTTCTTCGTTGCCGCCATTGACATCATCACAGCCTCTGCAGCAGCAGTCGCGCCGTCATACATGGACGCATTGGTGCAGTCCATTCCGGTCAGTTCGGTTATCATAGACTGATATTCGAAGATATAGCGGAGCGTACCCTGGGATACCTCCGGCTGATACGGAGTATATGCTGTAAGAAACTCCGAGCGGGAAATGATATGAGGAATCACGGCTGGAGAATAATGGTCATATGCTCCAAGACCGCAAAGGCAGAACAGGCTGGTATTCTGTTCTGCAAGCTCTTCGAAATACTGTCTGACCTCATGCTCGGACATAGCGTCCGGAAGGTCGTATTCTTCACGGTAGATGACATCCTGAGGGACATCGGAGTAGAGTTCCTCCAGGGACCCTACTCCGATTCTGTCCAGCATCTGGCGTATATCATCTTCCGTATGGGGGAAATATGGGAATGCCATAGCTGTAAAATTACTCGTTAGCGCACATTGCCTCGTATGCCGCAGCATCCATAAGACCTTCAAGCTCAGAAGGATCGCTCATCTCCACCTTCATGATCCAGTTTGCAAAAGCGTCTTCGTTCAAAAGCTCGGGAGCATCCTCAAGGGCCTCGTTGATCTCGACAACGGTTCCTGACACAGGACAGAACAGGTCGCTGGCGGCCTTTACGCTCTCTACCGCACCGAACTCCTCACCTGCCTCAAGTTCATCATCCACCTCCGGCATATCCACATAAGAGAGATCTCCCATTGCATGCTGTGCGAAATCAGTGATACCAACGATTGCAAGGTTACCTTCCACCTTTACCCATTCATGTGACTCGCTGTAATAGAGTCCTTCTACTGTCTTTGCCATAATTTTATTGTTTTTAATGTTAATGATTCTTATTGAAGATTGCCACGTCGGGCTCTGCCCTTCTCGCAATGACGTGTAAAATTATTTTTTATAATTGGTTTCATAGAAACGGCGTTTTGTCACTTCGCCGGGGAATACTTTCTTGCGGATGCGGATCTCTACCTGAGTTCCAAGCCCGGTGTATGCCTTGTCTACCATAGCCACACATACGCTGCGGTCAGTCGATATCGAGCGGTATCCTGTGGTCACTACTCCGACCTGCACTCCATTGACCTCGACAGGGTATCCTGCGCGCGGAATTGCCTTGTCCTGAAGTTCGATGCCGACACTCTTGCGTGTAAGCCCTGCTTCCTTCTGCGCAACGAGAGCATCACGTCCGATGAAGTCTTCCTTGGTCTTTATCTTTGCAAACATGCCCAGACCAGCCTCCAGAGGAGTTATTTCATCACTGAGTTCATGTCCGTAGAGAGGGAGTCCCGCCTCAAAACGCAGAGTATCCCGACATCCAAGGCCACAAGGGACAACTCCGGCTTCGAGAAGCCTGTCCCACATTTCATTTATGACTTCATGGGAAGCATATATCTCGAATCCGTCCTCACCGGTATATCCTGTACGGCTCACGATCATGTCGCCGGTCCTGTAGTATGTATAGAATCCAAGTTCCGCAGCTGGAGCAAGTCCAAGAGTCCCGACTGCATATTTCTCAGCATCCGGTCCCTGCAGGGCAATCTGTCCCCAGAAGTCCGACTGATTGTCTATCTTCACATCAAAGCCCTCGGACTGCGAGCAAAGCCACTCATAATCCTTCGTTATGTTGGAAGCATTCACGACAAGAAGATAATGATCAGGTTCTGACTCCTTATAGACAAGAAGGTCATCCACAGTGGTACCGCTCGGATAAAGCATCATGCCATAGAGGATCTTCCCGGCTTCCATACCGGCAATGTCATTTGAGAAGACATGATTTACGAACCTGTCCGCATCCGGGCCGCTGACAAAGATCTCTCCCATGTGGGAGACATCGAACATTCCAGCCCTGTGGCGCACGGCATTATGCTCATCGGTGATATTGGAATACTGGATAGGCATGATGAAACCTCCGAACGGGCTCATCAAGGCTCCAAGAGCCACATGTCTGTCATACAGACAGGTTTTCAAAAGATTCTCTTCCATTATTATATATATTTTCAGTTTCCGGCATCAGGAATCGCGGCAGCTGCCTCTATAGCTTCAATATCCTCCCTGTCAAGGACCTCCACTTCATCCGTGAAATAATCCTTCAGATAATCTTCAAGAGCCTCCACAGACTTCAAAGCCACATGAGGAGCATCCATCCCGGCCGCAATTTCCGAAATGTTGGCAACTCTCTGCCTTACAGACTCCACCCCATGTCTTTCCAGCTTCTCGACCGGAGGACGTATGGCCTCTGTCAAGGCATCAAGATCAGTGGAATACAACAAGGTGCCGTGCACTATGCTTCTGTCCGGAAGCATATGAAAAGCATTGCCGCTTACCTTCCGTCCTCCTACAAGGATGTCGTTCCTGCCGGAGGTGACAGCGTCAAGCCCCAAAGCACACAAAGCGGAAGTCAGGGCAGACAGATACCTGTCAAAGACATCCTTCACATCTCCACGCCGTGACACATAAGAAATCATGATATTTCCCATATCGGAATAGACGCAACCTCCCCCGCTCTTCCGTCTCACCACTTCGACTCCATATTTCCGGCAATAATCCGTATTCACCTCATTTTCAAGCACCTGATTACGACCTATTATCACTGTCGGGGGCACACGCCATATAAAAAAAGCCTCCCCGTCAAACTTGCCTGCCACATACTCCTCCATGGCAAGATAAAAGGGAAGTCTCCGCACCCGTGCGTCCTCTAAGGCTACAAGTTTCATATCAAGGTCAAAATCATCCAAATTTAGGAAATTTTCCATTAAATACGGCATCATATGTGCTTTTTCTTTGCAACAATAAAGTATTTATCATATGAAACAGACAGAGACAGCCAAAAATACGGACATGCGACGCAGTTCTCTGAACATCAGACGTATATTCAGATGCATGATGGAAGACGGCTATTATCCGAGCTACGAGAAGACCCACATCCTGTTCGAGATGGATGAAAACATCGCCGTCCTTGAGTACGAAGAGGACATCGTGTCCATAAGACTGTTCTTCTCGATAGATGAAGATGCATACGACCTGTTTCTGGAAGCATCGAATTCCACCATGTCAAAATCCTTCATGGTCAAGCCTGTAGTTATGGAGAGCATGGACACCATCATGTTCAGCTTCGAGGCCCCATGCCGCAACCTGCGGGAATTCAGAAGAATGATAAAGGTCGGGATCGACAGCCTGAGACAGACCGTAGATGTACATAAAAGTGAGATGAGACGGCTGATACTCGCAGAAGAAATGGTTACAGCAATGCTCCCTGCCTCGGAAGACTCTGCAACCGCGACAGGGAGAAGCATAAAGCACAAGATGTTGTCCTGAGACTGACCGGTCTCCCGGCAGCCAAAGGCTTATCAGTTCTGATGAGCCGGCCTCAGAAGGTCAAGCACAACCTTCACCGGATTGAATGTCTCAAGCGGGACTTCGACGAACATGGTATTCCAGTCGCTCATAGCTCCGTTCCATAGGCCAGGAAGCTCGAGGGCCTTAAGTTCACGTCCCTGATAACTCTTCGAGCTGATGAATCCGGCATCTTCATCGACATACTTCAGCAGATCGAAGCTCCTTCCCTTGTAGTCATGCAGACAGCACACGATATCCACAGGGTTGAAATGGGTCGCAGAAGCAAGGGCATTACGGGCGTGCTCATCGGACATGTTGATCTGAACGCTTTCAAGGACTTGAAGAGAAGTAGAACCGTCTTTCCCGGCTATGATGAAAGGACCGCCACCCGGCTCACCCTGATTCTTCACCATTCCTGCCACTCGTACAGGCCGGTTCAGCTTGGCACGAAGAGCTTCAACCCTTTCCTTAGGAGTTTCCGCCACCGGCATCTGAATGCACAATGTGTCATTCAGGAAAGCCTCGATATCGTCACACAGGGCTACGGCTTCCTCAGATGCACAAAGGTCATCGTAGACCGGATCATATCCAGGGACTCCTACGGTCGTGTTTCTTGATCCTTGGATAGGATTGCATACGGCATCCAGCTCACGGAGATATCCGTGCAGTGTATCACGAAGTTCGAGAGCCTTTCCAAGCAGCACCTTCTTCCACATGGCTGTCTGAGGAAGAAGACGTTCATTGGCCACATTATCTATATTCTTTATTGAGACGATTTCCTCCTTTATCGCATTGAGATTGTATATCAAGGCCCCATGTCCTGCAGGACGGAACAGAAGCGAATCCGTCTCGGTCCTGAAAGGATTGTTATCGACATCCACGGCAACCGTATCAGTAGCCTTATCCTGGAATGTGAAGGTAATATCGTACTTCACTCCGTACTTTGCCTCATAATCAGCCTTCACTTCCGCATAAGCCTCTTCAAAGAGATGCTGATGTTCAGGAGAAATTGTCACGACAAGATTTGCCGTACCATCTTCATTCCTCATATAGTTCTGAGCTTCCACAAGATGCTCTGCAAAAGCCGTCCTTATCTCACCGTCCGTGTATTTATGGAACTTCAACACTCCCTTAGGCTTCGAGCCATAGCCGAGTCCCTCATCTGTCAAGGTCTTTGCAAGAACATCCTTGCGGTACTCCGGACACTTGCACGGATTTTCGCCGAACAGCTCAGGAGTGTAGAATGCAAATTCCCCTATCTTGTCCACAAACCTGGCAGCCGGGGCGTCATCGGAGAGTTCCTTTCCTGCCTTCAGGGCATCAAGCCCACTGAACAGGTCCTTGAACATACGGGAGGCCGCTCCTGATGCAGGGACAAACTTACACTTGCCGTTTATCGAAGCCGAATCATAGTATCTGGCTGCTGCTTCTGCCGCATCCTGATCCAGCACCTGGATTCCTCTCTCAGGGGTTGCAGGAGCCACGATCTTCATCCAAGGGAAGCCCTGCCTGAAACGCTCGACCTGCTGCTGTACTGTCTGCACTGACGAGCCTCTCTGCTCGATCTGTGCGATATCTTCTTTTCTGAACATAAATGTGTTATTTTGTGGTTATTCTACGTAAATCTCTCTTCTGTACTGATATTCTGCCCTCAGTTTCTCAAATTTATGAGGTTCCATCCGGAATCTGAAGTCATCTGTAAATATAGGATAATTATACTGGAAGACTGCAGCCCTCTCACCATGTGTCTTGTCCTTGAGGTCAAGCAGGAGCGGTTCGTGGTCAGGGAGATCTGATTCAGGATAGAAGTCAGTAAGCTCCTTTATGCCGAAATGCTCCGCAACTGCCCTCACGGCTGATGCAGTTCCATTCTGCTTGCCCTGATAGGAATAGCCTGCAATGTGCGGGGTCGCTATATCAACCATTTCGACCAGGTCCGTATTTATGTCCGGCTCGTTATTCCAGGTGTCTATAACCACCGCGCCAAGCTTAGGTATCGCATGAATCAGCGCCTGCTCATCCATCACTTCACCTCTTGATGCATTGATGAATATCGCACCTGGCTTCATCAGCATGAAGAATGATTCATCAGCCATGCCTCTGGTCGTTTCGTCAAGAGGGACATGCAGGGTGACGATCTGGGAATTGGCAAGAAGGTATTCAAGAGAACAGAATCCCTCCTCACCTTCAGCCTTTGCCCTTGGAGGGTCGCAAAGCAGGACATTGAATCCGAGACGACGCGCAAGGTCCTCCACCTTGCTTCCGACATGCCCCACTCCGATGATACCGAATGTAGCATCATCAAGCTTAATGCCCTTGCGGGCAGCAACACCATACAAGGCAGAGAAGACGTACTGCATGACTCCCCCTGCATTGCATCCTTCCGCATTATGCACCTGGATCCCATGTTCGCGGCAATATTCCAGATCGATGTGGTCGGTCCCGATGGTAGCGGTCGCTATCATGCTGACAGCTGTGCCATCCAGAAGTTCCGAATTGCATTTTGTCCTGGTCCGTATTATCAAGGCATCCGCATCCTTGACATCATCGTGATTGATTGCCCTTCCTTCAATATACACAACCTCCGCATAAGGTTCGAACACCCCTTCCAGAAAAGGGATATTGCTGTCTGCCACTATCTTCATTTCAATATCAGATTCTTTATCATCGGTCCGTCCCCGTCATGCACGAACAGCATATCTTCAGCAAGACGTACGTTCATAGCCTTAATCAAAGCGTCACGCTGAAAATACAGCTGGTTGCGCACTACGGAAGAACTTACCGTACATGTCATTGTTCCTTTATCAAGCCAGACATTCAAGGTATATCGTCCCGCACCTGAAACCTCGTTCCATACAGAGGCTGCACGCCGGGAGTTCATCCCCTTTGATATCTTCATATCCTTTATGAACTCCCTGACAAGAAGTTCCATGCCCACAGCTTCCTTGCGTTTGAACCTGTTCATTCCTCCATCGTATGCCATAATCATATCCTTCTGAAAGTTCCTGCTGAAGTTTCAAAATAAGCCCTGTCCTGAGTAAGTCCATCAACAATGGCAGCCATCCTCACCTTATTGCTGTCGGTTATGAATATCTGTCCGAAGTCATTGCTGGCGACCATCTCGAGCAGATTCGAAATACGGGCCATATCAAGCTTATCAAACACATCATCAAGCAAAAGTATCGGCGCAAAGCCATAATTTCGCTTCATGATTTCATATTGCGAGAATTTCAGCGACACGAGAAATGACTTCTGCTGACCTTGAGAGCCGAAACGTCTTATCGGATGGCCGTTCATCCTGAACACGAAATCGTCCCTGTGTATGCCGGAAGTGGTATGCTTCATGACGAGATCCTTCTCGAAGGAAGCTGCAAGAAGCTGGTCCAGAGGAGCCTTGGAGAGTTCCGACTCATATGAGATATCTACTGATTCGGAACCGCCTGACAATACCTTATAATACTCTGAAACAATGGGTTTCAGATCGTCCACAAAACGTTTTCTCGCATTGTATACCGGATCCGCCAATGCTCCCATGCGCATATCGATCACCTCCAGCAGAGACCTGTCTGGAGACATGTCCTTCAATATCCTGTTTCTCTGGAGAAGCAGCCTGTTGTACTGCTGCATGGCTGACATATACCCGCTATCCATCTGCGAGAGGACAGAATTGATGAAACGGCGTCTCTCCTCAGAAGATTCGCTCACCAGGGATATATCCGAAGGGGAGACCATGACGACAGGAAGCGTGCCGATGTGCATGCTGACCTTGTCGTATGCCTTGTCATCACGACGGACTTTCTTTTCACCCCGGGAGTCCGACTTAAGGGAAAATCTGCTGGCAAGTCCGTTTTCCATCCTGTACGTGCCGGAAAGGGAGAATTCATCAGTACCGTGCCTGAAATTGAATCTGTCGGATGTAGAGAAAGCACTCTTTGTCATCGAAAGATAATATATCGAATCAAGAAGATTGGTCTTGCCCTCGCCGTTGTTGCCGCTGATGCAGTTTATGTTGGGCGAGAACTCAATTTCCTGAAGTTCAATATTTCTGAAATCAGATATTACAATTTTCTCCAATACCGGCATGATTCACCTGAAAGATATATTGGCAAATATAACTAAAACTTGGGACTTTTGACATTTTTTTATAAATTTGCCGCCTGTTTGCCCGCCATGGCAATGGCGGTTCTTCATGAAAAACAAAAAACATTAAGATAATATGGCTAAAGAAATCAAAAATGAAAACGTCGAGGCAGTAGTCGAGGCCGTTTCAAAGACAGAGCAGTTCTTCAACAAGAACGGTAAGCTCATTAGTGGTATCGCAACCGGACTCGTTGTCGTGGCTGCAATTGTGTTCTGCTGGTACAAGTTCATTCAGCAGCCTGCTGTTCAGGAGGCTCAGGGCCAGATGGCATACGCTGAGGCAAACTTCCGCGCTGCGGATTATGAACTTGCCCTCAACGGTGACGGCAACACCCTTGGATTCGTACAGATCATCGACGAGTATGGTTCAAAGGCTGGTGACGCAGTGTATTTCTATGCTGGCGTATGCGAGCTTCAGCTTGGAAACTGGGAGTCTGCAATCAAATATCTCGAGTCATATGACGGCAGCGACGACATCCTTGCAGCACGTGCGACAGCATGCATCGGAGATGCGTATGTAGGTCTCGAGGACTACGGCAAGGCCCTCACATACTTCGAAAAGGCAGCAAACACTGCAGACAACATGTATGCGGCAGGTTACCTTCTCAAGGCTGGTGCTGTAGCAGAGAAACTCGGAGAGAACGCAAAGGCTCTATCATTCTACAAGACTATCAAGGACCAGTATCCTCAGTCTATGGAAGGATATGAGATTGACAAGTATATCGGACGTATAGAGGCGAAGTAAGATGGGACGCGCATTCGAATTCAGAAAGGAACGCAAGTTCAAGAGATGGGGTCACATGGCCCGCGTATTCACCAAGATCGGTAAGGAAATCACCATTGCCGTAAAGCAGGGCGGTGCGGATGTTACCGGCAACCCTCGTCTCCGTGCCCTCATCCAGACAGCACGAAGCGAGAATATGCCGAAGGACAACATCGAGCGTGCCATAAAGAGAGCTACCGACAAGGATCAGGCAGACTACAAGGAAGTCGTATTCGAAGGATATGGTCCTCACGGAATCGCTGTCCTCGTTGAAGCTGCCACTGACAACAATAACCGTACGGTAGCCAATGTGCGTTCATACTTCACGAAGAGCGGAGGTTCACTCGGCACTTCAGGAAGCGTGGACTATATGTTCGACCGCAAGTGCATGTTCCGCATGAAGTCAGCAAACCCATACGACCTCGAGGAACTTGAACTCGAACTGATCGACTATGGCGTTGAGGAAATCTTTGAGGAAGAGAATGACAAAGAAGAAATGGAGATTGTTCTCTATGGCGAATTCACAGCATTCAACAGTATCCAGAAATGGATCGAGGAGAACGGTTACGAGCTGGTAGCAGCCGAGTTCACCAGACTTCCTAATGTAGACCTCAAGGTCCTTGAAGGCGATGCAAAGGCAGATGTCGAGAAACTCATCGAACGCATCGAAGAAGACGACGACGTACAGAACGTCTACACTACAATGCAGCCGTAAACTACTTACAATCAAAACACAGAATGCCGACCGTCGGATTGACGGCCGGCATTTCTTATTTTATATAACCGCTGATTTCGCCACAAAATAACGCAATTCGGCAGAAAATCACCAGGTGTGGCGGGATTTTGCTTGGCCAGTATAAAAAAATGCTATCTTTGTCATGGGTTGATAGGGAACATCGCAGTTCCCGGAGAGTAATTTGTGAAAACTTATGATTCAACAGGAAAAAATCAAGGAACTGGTTGAGCGCAGGACTTCTGCGCGTATGGGCGGAGGCCAGAAGAGGATAGACGCCCAGCACCATAAAGGCAAGCTCACGGCACGTGAAAGGCTTGCACTTCTTCTGGACGAAGGAAGTTTTGAAGAATTCGATATGTTCGTGCAGCATCGTTGCACCAACTTCGGGATGGAAAAGACGAAATATGACGGGGATGGAGTAGTGACAGGAATGGGTACCATTGAAGGACGTCCGGTGTATGTCTTTGCACAGGATTTCACCGTAAACGGAGGATCGATGTCGGAGACCATGGCACAGAAGATCTGCAAGGTCATGGACATGGCCGTACGTAACGGTGCTCCGTTCATCGGCATCAATGACTCAGGAGGGGCAAGGATCCAGGAGGGCATCTGCTCCCTTGCAGGTTTCGGCGAGATATTCGAGAGGAATATACTGGCATCCGGGGTGATACCTCAGATTTCAGGAATCTTCGGTCCATGCGCAGGAGGAGCCGTATATTCCCCTGCCCTGACTGATTTCACCGTAATGATAAAGGACACGTCCTATATGTTCCTGACCGGTCCGGGAGTCGTCAAGACAGTCACGGGAGAGAATGTGACGCAGGAGGAGCTTGGAGGTGCAAGTGTACATGCGACAAAGAGCGGAGTAGCACATTTCGCTGCTGAAAGCGAGCAGGAAGGCATCCGGACCATCAAGGCTCTTCTTAGTTTCCTTCCGTCAAACAACAGGGAGCATGCACCGCTTGTAGAGACATCTGACCCTGCAGGTCGCGTGGATGATGCACTCAACAGCATCATCCCGGACAATCCGAACAAGGCCTACGACATGTATCAGGTCATCGGCAGCATCGTGGACGACGGGAAGTTCCTCGAGGTACACAAAAGCTGGGCAAAGAATATGATAGTAGGTTTCGCCCATATGAACGGACGCTCGGTGGGCATCGTCGCCAACCAGCCCAAGATCCTTGCAGGAGTGCTTGACATAAACGCTTCCCGCAAAGCGGCACGTTTCGTCCGTTTCTGCGACGCCTTCAACATCCCGCTCGTGACACTTGTGGATGTTCCGGGCTTTCTTTGCGGAACCCAGCAGGAATACGGAGGCATCATCTCGCATGGAGCGAAGCTGCTGTATGCATATGGCGAAGCTACAGTTCCAAAGGTGACGGTAACGTTGAGGAAATCCTATGGAGGAGCTCATATCACGATGAGCTGCAAACAGTTGAGAGGCGACCTGAACTATGCCTGGCCTTCTGCCAACATTGCGGTCATGGGAGCTGAAGGAGCAGTAGAGATACTTTACTCAAAAGAGATCAAGGCTTTGACAGATCCTGAAGAGCAGGCCAGGACGGCCATGGAAAAGAAGGCGGAATACAACGATCTCTTCTGCAATCCATACAATGCGGCAGGCTACGGATATATCGACGACGTGATAGAGCCTCGAAACACACGTTTCCGTGTGATCCGAGCATTGGAGCAGCTCGCAGGCAAGGAGCAGAAGAATCCATGGAAGAAACATGACAACCTACCTCTATAATAAAGAATCGGCATGAACATATCATCATTATTGCAGGTTTCGGAAAGCGTTGTCATCAAAAGTGCGGAAATGGCCGAGAAGGATCCCCACGGAGCAATCATCACTGTGGTCTCGGTTTCAGTTGTATTCTCTGCACTGGTCGTTCTGTATTTCGCCTATACCCTTGTCGGGAAGGTAGTGAATACGGGGATCGACTGGAAAAAGTTGCTTGGCAGACGCCAAAAGTCCGACTCTTCAGAGAAGAAGGATGGAGTGCCTCCTGAAGTGGCGGCTGCAATTGCCATGGCAATTGACCAGGAATTCAATACGGAAGCCTATGCAGCAATCGGCATGGCACTTCACCAGTACCTCAACGACACGGTACACGATAACGAAAGCTATATAATAACCATCAAAAGGAAATAACCTGTCATGAAACAGTATAAATTCAAGATCAACGGCAACGAGTACAATGTTGCCATCAATTCAGTAGAAGGAAAGAATGCGTCTGTAACAGTAAACGGAACATCATATGATGTTGAACTGGAGGATGCTCCTGCCGCACCTGCACAGCCTGCTCCGGTGGCAGCACAGCCTGCTCCGGTACAGCCTGCAGTTCCAGCCGCACCGGCAGCAGGAGGGAAAGCCAAGCCAGTGACGTCCCCTCTCCCGGGCGTGATCATTGCGGTAAAGGTCAATGCCGGAGACGCAGTGAAGGCCGGACAGGTGGTAGCTGTGCTCGAGGCAATGAAGATGGAAAACGAGATCCAGGCTGAGTTTGACGGGACTGTAGCATCCGTGAACGTATCGAAAGGAGATTCTGTTCTTGAAGGAGCAACAATAGTAACAATCGGATAATCACATGAATACCATAACCGAAAGTTTGTGGCAGTTCCTGCAGTATACAGGCTTCGCAAACATGACGTGGGAACATTTAGTGATGATAGCCATCGGAGTGGCCTTCATCACTGTCGCCATCAAGAAGGACTGGGAACCGTTGCTGTTGGTACCTATCGGATTCGGAATGATAATAGGAAACATTCCGTTTACTGAGGGTCTGAAGATAGGAATCTATGAGGAGGGATCCGTGATGAACATCTTGTACCAGGGTGTACAGCAGGGTTGGTATCCTCCGCTTATCTTCCTCGGCATCGGAGCTATGACTGACTTCTCTTCACTCATAGCCCAGCCGCGGCTGCTTCTGATCGGTGCAGCTGCGCAGATCGGAATATTCGGTGCCTACATAGCTGCCGTACATATGGGATTCACTCCGGCGGAAAGCGGTGCCATAGGCATCATCGGAGGAGCTGACGGGCCTACAGCCATATTCCTTTCATCCAAGCTTGCTCCACATCTTATGGGTGCGATAGCTGTATCGGCATATTCTTACATGGCGTTGGTTCCTGTGATTCAGAGGCCTATCATGCTCCTGATGACCACAAGGAAGGAAAGGCTCATCCGCATGAAGACCCCGAGAACAGTGAGCCAGAAGGAAAAGATAATATTCCCTATCGTCGGATTTATCCTTACTGCCCTGATAGTCCCTTCAGGCATGCCGCTTCTGGGAATGCTGTTCTTCGGTAATCTCCTGAAGGAGAGCGGAGTGACAAAGCGTCTGGCAGAGACTGCACGTGGACCTCTCATCGACGTGGTGACAATCCTCATCGGAGTGACCGTCGGTTGTTCCACTCAGGCAGACGTATTTCTGACGGCTACATCGATCAAGATTTTTGCGCTTGGCCTTATGTCGTTCATAGTAGCTACAGTCTGCGGAGTGGGGTTTGCCAAGATAATGAACCTTTTCTGCAAGGAGGGTAACAAGATAAATCCTCTGATTGGAAACGCAGGTGTATCTGCAGTGCCTGACGCAGCAAGGGTTTCGCAGAATGTCGGACGGGAATCCGACCCTAAGAACCACCTTCTGATGCACGCCATGGCACCGAATGTCGCAGGAGTAATTGGTTCTGCAGTGGCAGCAGGTATACTCCTCAGCTTCCTGGGATAAAAACGATCCCATTCAAAATAAATGATTAAATTTGCAGGTTATGATGAATCTGCAGGATAAGATATACATACTGGACGGTGCCATGGGCACCATGATACAAAGATACGGACTCGCTGAGGAAGACTACCACAGCGGTCCGTTTGTTTCGTGCAGTAAAGAATTGAAGGGGAACAGCGAATGTCTCAACCTCACACGTCCCGATGTGATAAAGTCCATTCACAAGGAATACATTGCTGCAGGGGCGGATATAATCGAGACCAACACTTTCAGCGCCAATCAGATATCACAGGCAGAATACGGCTGCGAAGGACTGGCTGCACAGATGGCATATGAAGGTGCCAGACTTGCACGTGAGGCCGCAGATGAGGCTGATGCAATGGCCGCATCAATCGGGTTGAGCAGGAAGGTGTGGGTGGCAGGAAGCATGGGTCCTACTTCAAAGTCCCTGTCACTTTCTCCTGACGCCTCCGACCCTTCTTTCAGGCCATATTCATTCGACATGATGTATGAGTCATATCGTGAACAGGCAGAGGCTCTGATAAAGGGCGGTGCTGACATCATACTTATAGAGACCTGTTTCGATGCACTCAATGTCAAGGCTGCACTGAAGGCTGTCTCTGACTTAGGAAGGGACATGTGCTCAGGCAGGACGGCGATACCTGTAATGGTGTCGGTGTCGGTGGGTGACAGAAGCGGAAGGACATTGACAGGCCAGACCTTGGAGGCTTTCTACACCGCAGTCCGACACTACCCTATCATCAGTTTCGGCCTGAACTGCTCACTCGGGGCAGCAGAGATGACACCTCTGATTGAAGACATTGCCCAATGGTGCAGATGTGCTGTCAGCTGTTACCCTAATGCCGGACTTCCTAATGAAATGGGAGGATATGACCAGAGTCCGGAGGAAATGGCAGGCCAGGTCCTCACCATGGCAAGGAAAGGTCTGATCAATATGGCAGGAGGATGCTGCGGCACTACACCAGAACATATCAGGGTTCTTGCAGCAGCCATGAAAGGCATTCCTGCACGACCTGTCCCAATGGAGGGGGAAGCTCCCCTTCAGGTCAGCGGTCTTGAAACTGTCACCCTGGACATATCACGCAACAATTTCACCAACATCGGTGAAAGGACAAACGTAGCCGGCTCCAGAAAATTTGCGCGCCTGATATCTGAAGGTAAATATGAGGAAGCGCTACATATAGCCGCCGGACAGATTGAGGGTGGCGCTTCCATCATTGACATCAATATGGACGACGCCATGCTGGACGGTCCCAAGGAAATGGAGAGATTCGTGAGGTATGTTTCAAATGAGCCAGCCGTCGCCAAGGCAGCACTGATGATAGACTCATCCCATTGGGAGACACTTCTGGCCGGTCTTAAGAATGCTCAAGGCAAATGCATCGTCAATTCAATAAGTCTGAAGGAAGGACCTGAAGCGTTTATACGCAAGGCAAGGGAAATAAAGTCCTACGGAGCTGCCATGGTTGTCATGGCATTCGACGAGCAGGGGCAGGCAACGACATACGACAGGAAGATAGAAATATGCCGCAGAGCATATGACCTTCTGACGCGCGAAGCAGAAATAGACCCGCACGACATAATATTCGACGTAAACATCCTTTCGATAGGCACAGGAATTCCAGAACATTCAAGATATGCCGTCGATTTCATTGAAGCGGTCAGATGGATAAAGGCAAACCTTCCAGGAGCACTGACATCAGGAGGAGTATCCAATCTTTCTTTTGCATTCAGAGGTAACAACCCGGTACGGGAAGCGATGCACTCGGCATTTCTATATCATGCCATCAAGGCCGGACTGGACATGGCCATAGTCAATCCATCCATGCTGCAGATTTATGACGAGATAGATGCAGAGCTTCTGAAATGCGTAGAGGACGTCATATCCGACACCGACCCACAGGCAACCGAAAGGCTCATGGATTACTGCCAAAGCCACGCCGGATCTGGGGTAAAGGATGAGGCAGGCATGCATCATGAGGGGTGCAGCTGCGGATGTCACAGCCACAGCAAAGGTATTTCCGAACGTCTGACTGACTCTCTGGTAAAAGGTAGAACGGCAGATCTTGAAAATGACCTGCACGAGGCCTTGGCGGAATATGGGAGTGCCATCAGTATAATCGAGGGACCTCTTATGGACGGCATGGAGGAAGTCGGAAGAAGATTCTCGGAAGGCAAGATGTTCCTGCCTCAGGTGGTCAAGTCAGCAAAGGTCATGAGAGATGCGGTGACTGTTCTGGAGCCATACATCGGTCAGGAAGACAATGGATCCGGACGTCCTAAGATCGTTATCGCGACAGTCAAGGGAGATGTGCACGACATCGGAAAGAACATCACAGGCATTGTTCTCACCTGCAACGGATTTGATGTGCATGACCTGGGAGTGATGGCAGACAAGGAGACCATCCTTGATGAGGCAGAAAGAGTCGATGCGGACATCATAGCTGTAAGCGGACTCATCACCCCTTCACTTTATCAGATGGAGGAACTTTGTCGCGAGATGGCTGACAGAGGAATGGACAAGCCACTGCTGGTAGGCGGTGCTACAACCTCCGCACTTCATACAGCAGTGAAGCTTGCTCCGCTTTACGGACATGTATTCCATGGGGCGGATGCATCCGCTGCAGCGGTAATGGCCAAGAAATGCATATCTGACAGGGAAACGTTCGAGAACGAGATGCATGCAGACCAGGAAAAGCTCAGGAAGCTTTATGAAGGCAAAGAGGAAAGGAATGTCGGGGAAGACTCAACCGATTCCACTCAACCAGACATGGGATATCAGGCCGCCAAGGCCGGGAAAGTGGAGACAGCTGTCAAGGACATACAATCAAGAGAACTTTCAGCTGAGGAAGTGATGCCATACTTTGACTGGAGGATGTTCTACGCGATCTGGGGTGTGAAATACGGCAGCGCATCACCTGAAGCCATGGAACTCATGCAGCTGAGGAAGGATGCAGAGGATGAACTTGCTCTGGGAAATTTCGTCATCAGGATTTCTGCAAGATTCCTGAGGGCATGCACAGACGGCAAGGACATCATCACGGAAGAAGTACGTCTGCCTATGCTCAGACAGGAGTCCGGCCAGAGATTGTCACTATGCGACTTTGTGGTTCCGGAAACCATAGGAGGACATTCAGTTGTCGGAATGTTTACAGTATGTGTGAGGCCCGTAAATGCAGCACACGAGGAAGGCTGCTGCTGTCCGGCATGCAGCAGCAGATACGAAGATCTCGTGGCGAAGACTGTAAGGATGACTCTTGCCGAAGCTGCATCTAAATGGCTTGACTCCGAGATTCTAAACGGCATCCGGGAAGCCGGAAACGGTAATGAGCTGCATGACATAAAGGTCATAAAGCCGGCAGCAGGATACTCCAGCTGTCCCGACCACACCATCAAACGCGACATACTTAATGTGCTCTCAGGCAGATATGACCTGGGAATCAAGCTCACAGAAACATGTGCCATGACTCCGGAGGCAAGCATCTGCGGCCTGATCTTCATGCATCCGGAAGCCAGGTACCCGGAAATCCGCCGCATAAGCGAAACGCAATACAAGGACTATGCTTCACGCCGCGGCATGGATGAGAGGACAGCACGACAGTTTCTGGGACACATGATAAGCGACTGAGCGACACATACCCGTAATTATCAAGCCTTTAAGCATAACTCTTTAAAAAGCGACATGAAAGTATCAGACATACTGAACACCAGCACGAAGGCGTTTCCTTCAATAGAGATTGTACCTCCTTTAAGAGGTATGACAAAGAACGAACTGCTGGAGAGCATAGCTCCGTTCATGGATTTCAGCCCCAAATACATCAATGTGACCAGTCATAGGGACGAGTACGAGTTCCGGGAAGGTACAGACGGAACGTTCAGCCGTCATCTGATACGCAACCGCATAAGCGAGACTACAGTTTGCGCTGCAATAGCATCGAAATATGACATAGAAGTGGTGCCGCACCTGATCTGTGGAGGAAACACGGCGGAAGAGATCGAGAGCAAGCTTGACAATCTGGAGTTCCTTGGCATCAACAACATTGTAGCCTTGAGAGGCGACTGCATAAGCGGAGAGAAGCGTTTCTCCCCCACTCCGGGAGGATACAGGTACGCAAGCGAACTTGTGGAAGGCATAAGGAAATACCAGGGAAGCTCAGTTTACCGAAGGAAGAGGATTGGTGCAGACACTGATGACAGATACTTCTGCATAGGAGTGGGAGCCTATCCGGAGAAACACTTCGAGGCGCCGAACATTGAGACCGACATAGAAAATCTGAAGAAGAAGGTGGATGCAGGAGCTGACTACATCATAACACAGATGTTCTTCGACAACAGGGTCTACTATGAGTTCGTTGAAAAGTGCAGGACAGCAGGCATAGATATACCAATAGTTCCTGGAGTGAAACCGATATCCACATACAGGCAGCTGGGACTGCTGCCGGAGTCATTCTCCCTTGATATCCCGATAGAGCTTACGGAAGCCCTTGAAAAAGTGAAGGATGATAAGGAAGCTGTCTACAGAACAGGAACAGAATGGTGCACTATGCAGTGTCGGGACCTGATCAGAAATGGAGTGCCTGCCGTGCATTTCTACACCATGGGAAAGACAGACAACATCGTCAGCATACTGAAAGAGTGTTTCTGAGACACCTTTCAGGGATGACGACGCAAATACATGGTCGGTGTCATGCCGACCTGTTTTGAGAATGCCCGATTGAAAGTGGAGATACTGTTGAATCCGGACCTTTCCGCGATTTCCGACATATTGACACGGGCTTCACCACGAATGGCATCGATGATTCTGCATGCCTCATTCACTCTATGAAAATTCACAAATTCATAGAAAGTCTGGTGCAGGGCAGTATTCAGATAGTCAGACAGATATGTTCTGTTTGTCCCAATTTCTGAAGCCACATCCTGAAGACTTAGTTTCGGATTGAGGTAAATCTTATCACGAGTAATACTTGTTTCCAGACGGGAAGCTATGCCTGCATAAATATCCTCTGATACTATTGTCTGTTTCTCGGACATAGGACGGGCGACCCAAGGAAAAGCGAAAACGGGTGAAGGGACATCCACCACCAGATGCTTACGGGAAAGCGAATACAGGTACAGCCACGTGCATACGCATATGATCTGAAATACAGCCCCGCTCAGCCATGTCTCATTGGCAAAGGCCAGTATGTACAAAGTCAGGCATATGAACAGCAGGATTCCGCACCTGATCGCCCAGGAGACATCTATATGCTCGGTGTAGGAATAATTGTCCCGGATATATTTCCAATGATGTGCGGCCAGGAAACAGGCAAATGCCATAGCTACGACTCCACCGCCATATGCTACATAAAGCGCCACATTATATACAGCCTCGTTCGGGTATAGAATAAAGGCAGGAACAAACAACGCCTGTATGCAGACCGGAACCAGGACCCTTCTTCTGGTCACCCATCCTGGAGACACGACCTCAATGAAGAAGTTCGCCATTATCGGCACATACAGAAGGTCAATTGTGACTGATATCCCCGAATAGAACATATCCTCCCAATATCCGTCCACCAGGAAGATCAGGTCCTTGAGATTGCAGAAAGCGAAATAGGCCATGTTCAGAAAAAGCATATACATCATGTTGCTCTGCCTGCGCATAGGCCACAGAAGCCATGACCATGTCAAAAAGAAGACAGTGACACCGCCATGCACAAAATGAGCTATTGCTTCATATGTAGGTCCCATTCCTGACATATGCTCTCAAACTAGATCTTTAATGTCCCGTCCCTGACGGCCTCGGCAAATTCCATAATGGAAGCAAGATGTTCCCTGATACATTTCTCTGCTCCATCCTGATCCTGGGCAATCACACATTCAAGCATCCTGCAGTGCTCTCTGATAACTTCCTCCTTCGGGTTCGCACACACCTGATACTTGAAGTAGTAGGTCATCACATCCGGAGTGATAACAAGCAGAAGCGATGAAATCACAGGATTGTGGGCACCAAAGGTAACAGCCTGATGAAATGCGAAATCCTTTTCGACACGTCTGTCAGAATCTGCATGCAGCTTGAATTCTTCACATGCCGCCTTCATACGGGCGATATCTTCATCGGTCCTCATTTTCGCAGAAAGCCTTATAGCCTCCACTTCAAGAAGCACTCTGACATAAACAAGGGAATAAAAATCAAAGCCGTCAATCTTAAGAAGATCCCCTATCATACCTTCCAGTACCTGGACAGTATGCTCAGCTATTACTGTTCCGCTCTGGGGATATGTCTTTACTATTCCGTAGAACTCAAGTTTCTGAAAGGCTGTACGTACGTGTACACGGCTTACGCCCAGCTGTTCAGAAAGTCTTCTTTCAGCAGGCAGACGGTCTCCAGGAAAAAGACGTCCCGATTTAAGAAGGCTGCTGATATGGTTAAGAACCACCTCAACCTGAGGTGAATTGGTCGAACTTGCCATAGTTTATATTGAAAAAACGCGCGAATTTATCAATAAAAACCAATTTAACCAATTTAACCAATTTATTTCAACTTTTCTATAAAAAAATCTGTAAACTTAAGACATTCATCACGAAGCAGATGGGCATTCGAGCGATTGACGCCGAAGTGCCTGTACAAGCCCCACTTAGGCCTGAGTCCGGTTGTGCCTTCCCTCCACAGCCACAAGTTCTTCGGACTTATCTTCACAAGCTCCTTTCCGTCATCCATCCGACGGATAAGCAGTTCATATGTACCGTCCTCATCAAATGTAACTGTCTCCACGACTTCCACCCATCTGCCCAGAAAATCGTCAAGAGAGCACTTGTATATTGTGGTGTTCTCGGAGTTCCGGGAGGAAGGAGATGTGTGAATCACCTGAAACTGCTGCGTTCCGTTGCTCATGGAGCGGGCTGTAAAGGTAATCAGAGGCATACCGACATCGGCATTACCTTCCTTATTGTCAATTCCCTTGAGCTGATGAATATGAGAGAACTTGGTCGTGGTCTTCATTCCTGCGGGCAGGCAGAACTTCCATGACATCCTCAGGGTCTCCCCTTTCTGGGCAACCATTTCAGCAGGAGACTTGGAGTCTGTCTTGATCTCATTTCTCTGACGGTCCTTGATATCTGTCTTGCCTCTGTCATCATCATTCTCTATGTGGAGAATGAAATCAAAGACATACCGCTTCAGAAATTCATCATAACTCTGACGGATATGACGGTATGGAGCTGAAGCATGATTTCCCGAATTATCCGGGGTCTCATAGTTATACCCTTTCTGCAAGATGAGGGCATACGTGAGTGCATCATTGCCGTCAGCGACGAGGGCTTCTTCAGGCAGGACCGGAAGTACTACAGGAGGTTCTTCTTCTGTCACTCCCCCCTGTTCTCCTGATGAGCCGCCATCAGGTCCTGGTACTGGAGGTGGGATAACGAAATCACTGCCGCATGATACTATCATAAATGACAGCAGCAGAATAAGTTTAGGAATATTCATAGTTTCAAAAATAATTCATAGATTTGCGGAGACAAAACTGGTAAACCAATTTCTGCAAAATTAATAATTAAAACTAAAAAGCCAAACAATGAAAAAAAGATCGATCATCATTTATCTGTCATTATTGACAATGATTCTGCCAACTTTGCCTTCAGCTGCCCAGGAAAAGGCACCGACGAACAGATATTCCATGAAACTGACACAGAATGCCGATGGCAGCTATTCACTACAGAAAAGGGGAAGATATGCCAAGATCATTGACCTTGATGCAATAGAAGACCTGACTGTCCCATACACACATCAGAACGACAGGCTCACTTCAAAGCTATACAATAAAACCGAGACAGAAGTCCGTACATATAAGACATATGACAGCTACGAACTTAAGCTTGCCATAGACAAGGCCGTAACGGAAAAGCCGGCGCCCGTAATGTTCTTCTGCCACGGAGGCGGCTGGGAAAGAGGTTCGTTCGAATCAAGCAGGAGTCTTTCAAGATACCTTGCACAGCAGCACGGAATCACATGTGTGAGGATATCCTACACACTTGCCAACCAGACTGGAGCACATGTTGATGTATCAATAAACGACGTAATGGACGCAGTGAAGTACATTGTCGAGAATGCGGAAAGTCTCAATATCGATCCGGAGAGAACAGGTTTCTTCGGTACTTCTGCGGGAGCACATCTTGCAGCCTGTGCAGCAATGAAATGCGAGAATGCAAAGGTATTCATAGGCTACTCGGGAATATACGACCTTACCACTGCCGCAATCACGACCAGAGCAAAGACTGAGATGCGCAAGGCATATTTCGGCCAGCTGGACCAGAAGGTGCTCGAGAATGCTTCACCGGCGCATATGATCCCCAAGAAAAAGAAGATTGCTGCACAGCTCTACTGCGGAACCGGTGACATCACCGTCGAGTGGTCACAGAGCAAGGATTTCGCCGACAAGCTTCAAAAGGCCAACAAGAGCAGCGTGATTGACCTCGTGGTATATGAGAACTATGACCACAACCTGGCTGCAAAAAGTTCAGACAAGATGGAGGAAATCTTCTTCAAGACAGCTGAGTTCGTGGCAGAGAACCTGTAGAATGATACAAAGGACGAAGGTGACTGATGAGTCTGAACAGACTGACCAGTCACCTTCGCTTAAATGGTATATCGACTATGAGAAGAGGCAGCCTCCGTTGATGTCGATATTTGTTCCTGTGATGTAAGACGACTCGTCGCTTGCAAGATAGCATACCAGATCTGCAATCTCATAAGCCTCACCCTCACGACGAAGCGGTGCTGACTTATGGAGATTCTCGCGAGACTCAGGTTTTGTGAACCTGTCATGGAAAGATGTGTTGATCATACCCGGAGCAAGAGCATTCACTCTGATGCCCTGAGGGCCAAGTTCCTTAGCCATAGATCTTGTATGACACATCACGGCAGCCTTTGCCGTCGCATACATGGATGCTCCAGGTCCGCCGCCGTCACGGGCAGCCTGAGACGAGAAGTTGATGATCGAACCGCCTTCAGTCATCATAGGAACCACTTCTCTTGTACAAAGGAATACGCTGCGCATATTCACGTCCATAAGGAAATCATACCAAGCCTCATCCTGCTCAACTATGAGCTTCCTTCCGACGATACCACCAACTACATTGACGAGGATGTGGACCTTTCCGCCAAAAGCCTCAGCAGCCTTTGCAAAGAGAGCCTTCACCTGATCAGCCTTCGTCATATCTCCCTGAACGGCGATAGCCTCGCCACCGAATTCCTTGATCATATCGAGAGTCACATTTGCGTCACCCTCATTGTCAAAATAGTTGAGGCACACCTTTGCGCCTTCCTTGGCCAGTTTGATTGAGATCGCACGTCCGAGGTCGCGCGCGCCGCCGGTCACCACGGCTACTTTTCCTTCAAGTCTTTTCATACTAAATATAATTAAATCGTAAATGTTTATTATTTCTGCTGTTCGATCTTACCTCCGAAGAAGAGTATCGATATCATGCTGAGAGGCACAAGAGATGCTCCCATGATGAAGAACGGAAGCCAGTTGCTGCCCTGAGTAAGAACAGGGACAAGGAAAATCGAAATGATTGTTCCCACTGTTGCAGCAGCTCCTCCAAGTCCAGCGAGTGATCCTACGCTCTTACCTGTATAAAGGTCGGAAGCGAGAGTCTGGATGTTATTCATGGAGAACTGGTATCCGCAGAGGATCACAGCCATGAAAACTACAGCAACCATTGCATCTGAGACGAATGCCACTGCGATAAGTGCAGGAAGCGTAATGGCTGCACCAAGAAGTATGGATGTCTTGCGTGCGAAATTGACGCTTTTGCCCTTGCCTACGAGATAGCCGGAGAACCAGCCGCCCGCAAGTGAACCGACTGCAGCTCCCACATATGGAACCCATGCAGTCATACCGATTTCCTTGACATCGAAGCCATATACGTCGAAGAGATAAATCGGAAGCCATGTCACAAACATCCACCAGATAGGATCGAGGAAGAAACGCCCGAGAATGACAGCATAACTCTTCTTTCTGGAGAGGAGTTCCTTCCACGAAAGTCCCTTGTCATCCTTCACGACAGACTCAGGCTGTCCTGAAAGGATGTATTCCTTCTCCTGGTCTGTGATCCAAGGATGTTCCTTCGGGCCCTTCTTGTTTATGATGAGCCATGGAATAAGCCATAGAAGGCCTGTACATCCCACGATCACGAAGGTCAGTTTCCATCCGCAGATGGAATAAAGCAGTGCGATAAGGATAGGAGACAGGATGGCACCGACAGAAGCTCCTGCATTGAACAAGCCCTGAGCCATTGCGCGCTCCTTCTGAGGGAACCATTCAGCGTTACTCTTGGTTGCACCTGGCCAAGGTCCTGCCTCTCCAAGTCCCAAGGCAGCGCGGAAGCCGCAAAGAGACTTTACGCCTGAAGCGATGGCTGTACATGCATCTGCTACACCCCATACGAGAACCGACGCAACGAAACCTTTGCGTGTACCGATCTTGTCATAGAGTTTTCCTGAAAGCATCTGGGAAATACCATATGCCACCATGAAAAACATATTTATATACGCATAGAGCTCTTTAGTCTGAGTCTTATACTCATCCTCAGTAAGTCCTTCCGGATCAATAAGCCCAAGACTCTCAACGATACCCTGCCACATGATGGCAAGAGTATTTCTGTCCAGATAATTAATGATGGTGATGAGAACTATGAGTCCGATCACCCACCACCTCAATCCACGTACCTTCATATACAGTTATTATTTTGTTAGAAAATCGGCACGGTGTGGAGAGAATACATCGATTAGTTCGCCTTCCTCAAGGCATACACATCCGTGAAGTTCGTCAGGAGCTACATAATAGCCGTCACCAGGACCAAGAATAGCCTTCTTGCCGCCTATTTCAAGTTCGAACTTTCCGCTTGCCACATAAGTAGCCTGGCTGTGGTAATGCTCGTGCTGGGTGCCTACGGCTCCCTTCTCGAAATGCACCTTGACAATCATAAGCTGACCGTCATAACCCATAATCTGTCTTTTGATGCCGGGGCCCGGTGTTTCCCAAGCCAGCTTGTCGGCATACTGATAAGTTTCACTTCTGGTTTTCATCTTTTAGTAGTATTAATTGTTAATTGACTTTCATATAAGCAGGACCTTTCCATGTAACCTTCTGCCCCTCCACATCCACTGAATGCTCCTCCAAAGGAGAGTTATCATTGAATGCCACACAGAACAGCACACTGTTGCCACCTATGAAGCTGTATTTCACCGCTAAGGCACCGCTGCCCTGATAGACCTTCACTCCCTTGCATGAACGCACGAGGTTGGCCGACTGCTCCACCTGAAGGTCATATCTGCCATGAGTCTCCACACATGATGCGAACACATGGTCAGAAACATTCTTCTCCCTCAGCATATACATAGGTTCATTTCTCAGGTTGAAGTCCGGATCGTTGGCTCCGATACGGGCAAGATAGACTTCTGTCTCCGGAGTGGTGTTTGTGCTGATGCTGTACATCCTGTTGCCGGTAAGCCAAGTGTAGGCGGTCGATCCTTCCCCACCTTTGGCGGAAGCCTCGAGCCAGAGGTGATGATAGCCGTTCCCCTTTCCAAGAGGCCTCATCACGTCCATGGCCTTTTCATATGGAACACTGAGACTTATCATATGGCCGTTGTAATGGATAGGATAGTCATACTGATGAGAAGTCCCGCTATCCGCCTTCAATACGTCCATGATAAGAGGATACTCAAGAAACGGCACATCAGCATATGCCAGGCAGCGGAACATTTCCACTCCGGGAGCGGCATTTGACTCCCTGGCCGCCACCACCTGGAATGCAGGGTCATCTATAGAGACATGGAAGATATCGGAATGATGCTTCGAAGAAACCTTAATATCACCTCCGAAGTGACTCTTTTCATCGACCACAAGAGTGTTGTGGGCTATGGTGCTCATCGCATATGACTTGTTCTGATGGGTATAATGACCCTTGTATTTCGCCTCGATGTTAAGGAAGCGCGAGGCCCCGTAGTCAGTGATGATTTCGTTTCCGTTATCGTAATAGGCGAAGGTCAGCTTGTCATAGTGGCCATGGCTCAGGCCATGCGATGTAGCCTTGAAGCTTACGAGACTGTTCAAGGAAGGATCAGCGGAGCGGATGATTGCAATTCCACCCTCATCTCCCTTGCCTCCGTCACGATAGAAGACGCTTGAAAATTTCACATCTTCTGCTTCCCCGTCTGCAACAGCCTTCGCAACGGCATAGCCGGCATCCGACACCAGCACCTTGTTCTGATAGTCACGTGCCACAGAGAGGAGCATCTTGTTGGTCCTGTCTGCATTGTATGCGATATTCACCGCATAGATAAGTTCCTGAGCATTGTAATCCTTCAGCAAGGCATCATTGAATCGGAGGAATACTCCGTCATAAGCCATCTGGACGAGAGCATCGACTGCCTTGAGTATGATTCCGTCCCTGTATCCGAATATATCCAGTTCAGGACGATAATGATCGATACACTGTGCGAATGTGACGAACGGCCATATTGCATATCTCAGATAATACGCACCTTCAGTGAAATAGCCGTCAGGTGAGAAAAGCCAGTCAAGCTGTTTGACGAAACCTCCGTTCCTGCCGGTCTTGTCAGAGCCGTACAGAGCCTTGTCGAGCATGTCATCATCACCCATGGCGATCGCTATCATGCCGACAGCCGCAGTCGCCCAGGTGCCATGATTATGCATCTTGTTGAAAGTCTTGTTGTTCTGGTCATAATCAGGCGTACCGTTCATGATGAACTCGGCCATAGGACGGAAGAGATTCTTCTGAAGATGCTTATGGTCCTTGCTGCTCAGATAGTCATATACGCAGTCATACGCCACAGAGGTGTGGACAAGCCATACGCATTCATTCAAGGTCTGCCAGAATATCCTTCCGGGAGTCTTGGAGAGGCCGAGAGCGTGATAGCCGAGAGTCGGATACATCTCCGCATAGCCGTAAAGGATTTCCTTCACCTTTTCCGCATATGCCTTCTTTCCGCTGAGCTGATAAGCGACACCACAGGCATACATATCATAGTAATTGAGCTTATGCATCTCATGGCTGTATCCGCCGCCGCCATCCTTCGGCTCCGGAATGCATATCGGCTTGAGCAAGGCGGCATCTGCCTCCGCCAGCAACTGTTCCACAGAAAGGTCGAACTTAGGCACGGAACCCAACGACTCCTTCATGTCGGCAACGCCCTTCTTCGTCAGAAGCAGTGTCGGATGAGTCGCCGCCGAAAGTGCAATGCCGGCAAACAGAGACAACAGTATAAGTATTCTTTTCATAACAATTACAGTTCAAATTTACGGTTGGCCCTCACGCCCCCCGAGTTCTCAAATTTAAGGTCGGAAACAGTGACACGTTCCCAAGGCGCATCGTCAAGTCTGACTGAAAAACCTCCTCTTCCGCTGTCGATGAACTCACAACCGGATATGTCAAGGATCTGGGCACCAATGATTCTTATCACAGAGCCACGGACCTTGTTGCAGCAGTCAGTGAATGTACATCCTTTTACGTAAACATATGGTCCTGCTGTACTTTCGTCGCTTCCGCCACGGTAGACGTTCACCGGGATTCCCAGAATCCTGTTGAACCGGCAGTTCTCGATGATCAGGTCGTCTCCGCTATACCGTCCCTTGTCCTCAAGTTCTGATGCATAATTGATTGCATCTCCCGACAGGGAATCAAAAGTACAGCCTCGGATGATCACCTTCTCACCGAAAGTACCTTTCAGTCCCTTGATAGGGATGAAACCGCTCTCACCATATTGCGAAAATACACAATTTTCGACAAAAAGCATGTAAGGCTCTATCATATCCACAGCAGTAGAGATTCCACCTCTGGCCATACTCCTGCCCGAAGCAAGGGCGCCGCAGAAATGAAGGCCCTTCACATGCAGGTCAGCCCCGTCATGCAGAGTAAGCATATTGTCACCTGACCTTCCATGGAAACGTATAACAGGACTATATCCTTCCTGTGCACGGATCACCATCTTTGTGGAGACATTCATGGCCTTTTCAAGCCAGAACTCGTTTCCTGCAAGTTCAATGACAGCCCCATACGGTGCCGAAGCAACGATTGCAGCAAGGTCGTCATCCTCTGTAACCTTTATGAATTCAGGATTTCCGGCTGCATCTGCCTCCGGACGGCCGTACCATGAAGCTCCCTTACCTTCAGCAAGGGAGGCATATGATGGGGCCTGGAAATCCGACTTCTTCAGGACAGAGAAGCCCTTCGGCAGATCCGTAGAAGGCGACAGGAGCGCCTTGTTCGACCTGAATCTCACTCCATCCACCTCAGCCACAGCCTCATATGGAAAGGTTGCAGTCCTGTTCACCAGAGTATTCCCGACAAAGTCTATATCGACAGGAGCAAGAGTCCGCTCGAAATCATTACCGGTACCGAACTCGATGGATGCACAATCCACGAAAAGATTGTTTTCGATCCTGGCATTCTTCACCTGGACATACCTGTTAGGCAGAGAGTTCGGGACAGCGTTCATCAGCGCAAGAGCAGAGAAGAAGCGGTCGCCTTCAAGGGAGTACATACGGTTGTCCGTCACGACCTGGTCCTCACCGACGATTCTTATTCCGCCAGTGTTGCGGACCCCGTTCCCTATGAATACATTCCTGCGTGCGATATTGCGGTCACCATGGCGAAGAGCCAGAACTCCCTGACACTCATAAAGGACATTGTCTTCAATCACATTCTCGCTCGACTTGATCGAGATTACCTCAACCTCTCCGTTACATCTGTCAAACATATTGTTACGGATGATTGTCCTCGAGTTCCTGTGACACTGCTGTGATGTTCCTACACGTATCGTCTCGGCGCCATTGGAGCCATAGACAGGACGCGGGCCGAAATAATTGTGTTCGATGACATGACCGTTCTCGATACAGCCTTCGTAGTTCAGCATCACTATAAGGGTCACACCGAGATTCTTCTTGCCGAGGAAGGAGCAATGGTCCACACGGTTGTTCTTTCCATAAAGATGGACATAGCTGTAGGAGATATCCCTGCGCGAAGGATTATATGAATCAACAACACAATCCGTCATACGGCATTCCTCTGCAAGATTGTCACCGTTACGGAACTCTATCACGGTTCCCCTGGCCACCTGGCCGTCACGGAAAACGAGAGAAGACACCACCAGTCCCCTGCCGAAGATCTTCAGCTGGGAATCGCCGCCTATCACGACTTTTCCCTTGTTCTGAGCCACTACGACAACCGGAGAAGCGGCGGCGGCATCAGCCTCCCACTTAAGCACGACATCATTATATAGTCCGTCCTTTACAAAAATGGTATCACCCGGGCTTGATGTCTTGAGCACACCTGCAACCTCGGTCAGGGATACCATATGGTTTTCTGCCGCCATATACGCTGTCGGAAGACACAGCAGCAGGATTAGCAAAGCATAAACAGTTCTTCTTACCATCTTACTCCAGAATTTGTTCTGATACTTTCCATCTGAGGCGAATAATCACTGATGACCGGCCTTGTCTTTACGACTTCTGCAGAATACCCGCGACATTTTCCTCCAGAGACGAGATTGTTCTTCCAATGAATCTCCGACTCAGGCATATCAAGCACCTTCAAAGGTATGTGATATGATTTGCCGGAAACTATCGTATTACCCTCGAAAAGGAGATTCCGAGGATGGGAATCCTGTGTGTCTCTCTTACCGTAATTCAGCAGGATACCGTTGAGGCAGTCTATGATGACATTGTTCCTGAATATGAGATTCTTCACGGTCCAATATCCGTTCAACTCAGCTGCAGACTCGCCTTTCACTACACAGAGCGCCGTGTTGTATGCAGTGCCGGTAAGCCTCTGCATCACATTGTTCTCCACGACATGGTCCTCGCCTATGACCCTGACACCGCCGACATCCTCCCGTCCGGAAGATATGAAGTAATTTCCTCTGACGGTGCATCCGTTACCATGGCGCAGGGTAAGCGTACCCACGCTGTCTTCAAACAGGTTCCCTTCATACAGATTACCGCAGCTCTTGTTGGAAATGATTTCCGCCCTTTCACCGTCACATCTGTAGAAATGGTTGCCTGTGACCTCGCAGTCAGCGTCAGTCAGGGAGAATGTGCTTGTCCCGATCCTTATGGACTCCTG
>JAZSEQ010000020.1:0-2893 GCA_045531765.1 Candidatus Cryptobacteroides sp.
AATATCCGGGGCGCTGAATTCCGCAGTCTCGAGATTCATAACCTTCGAGATGGGCAAGGGCGCTGACGCGCAGCTCAATAAAGTATATTCTACAGCGGTGACCATCCAGCTGATCCTTGCGGCCGTCGTGGTCCTCCTCGCAGAGCCTCTCGGCCTGTGGTTCATAGACAACGAGATGACCATAGACCCGTCGAGGATCCCTGCAGCACGCATGGTACTGCATTTCTCGCTCCTGGCATTTGTCATAAACCTCATGAGCGTGCCTCAGATGGCTTCGATCACCGCTCATGAACATATGTCCGCATACGCATACATAGGCATTCTTGACGGCCTCCTGAGGTTAGGAGTTGCATTCCTCATACTGCATTCTCCTATAGACAGACTTGTATATTATGCGGCTCTGATGGCCGGGGTCGTGCTGATCGTGCGTATGGCCTATGGTCTATATTGCCGTCTGCATTTCGAGGAATGCAGATACCGTCCTGTCTTTGACAGGCCTCTGATCAGGGAGATGTTCTCTTTTGCAGGATGGAACTTCATCGGAGTGACATCGGGAGTGCTGAGGGACCATGGAGGAAACATCCTGGTAAATCTGTTTTCAGGCCCGGCTGTCAATGCCGCAAGAGGGGTCGCCGTACAGCTTAACGGAGCGGTCCAGGGCTTTGTGACCAACTTCATGACTGCCGTCAATCCGCAGATCACGAAGTCATATGCTGCCGGGGAAAAGGAATATATGTTCAGTCTGGTGAGAAGGTCATCCAGAATGTCTTTCTTCCTTCTTTTCCTCATAGCCCTTCCGGTAATCTTCAATGCAGATTACCTGTTGTCAATATGGCTCAAGGAAGTGCCTGAGCATTCCACGCTCTTCGTGCAGCTCTTCCTGATATTCGCTCTGAGCGAGTCGCTCTCCAATCCGATGATAACTGCGATGCTCGCGACGGGAAACATACGCAACTATCAGCTTGTCGTGGGGGGTATCCAGCTTCTGAACCTGCCGGTGTCGTATGTGTGTCTCAGGATGGGAGCGATTCCTGAAGTGACTGTAATAGTTGCCATCATAATATCACAGATATGCATGTGGGCGCGTCTGCTGATGCTCAGCAAGGCGACGGGATTCCCTGTGCTGCCTTTCCTTAAGGAGGTGTATTTCGGTGTTTTCTTCAAGGTGGTTTGCGTTTCTTTGGCCGTGCCGCTGATCCTCGAGGCTTTCAAGCCGGGAGGTATTGCGGGCTTCCTGGCCAGTGCATCTGTCTGTGTGCTGTGGTCTATGTTTGTGATCATGGCGTTCGGACTGCAGAGCGATGAACGCAAGTGGCTGGTAAGCAAGATTAAAGAGAAATTTGTCAGGAAATGATAAGGATATCGGATAAGTCTCTGTGCTGCGGCTGCACCGCCTGCGCCACTGCGTGTCCCGCGCAGTGCATAGTCATGCGCCGCGACCGTGAGGGCTTTGACTATCCGGTAGCCGATCCGGACCTGTGCATCGGCTGCGGCAAGTGTGAGAAGGTGTGTCCGATGCTGAATCCTCCTGCTGCCTCGGCTCCGGTTGAAGTCCTGGCTGCAAGGTCTGGGGAGCATGTGGCCGGATCTTCTTCAGGCGGAGTGTTTCCTGTCTTGGCGGAATATGTGATTGAAGGGGGAGACGTTGTGTTCGGAGCTGTCTTCGAAAGTGACCATAAGGTAGTTCATGCAGAAGCTTCAGAATTGGAGGGGATTGAGCCGATGAGAGGCTCGAAATATGTCCAGAGCGACCTGTATTCAGCTTTTGAAGATGTAAATCAGTATCTGAAGGATGGGAAGAAGGTGCTTTTCACAGGCACTCCATGCCAGGTCGCGGGCCTGAAGAATTTCTTGGGCAGCAATACCGAAGGATTGATGACTGTAGACTTTGCTTGTCATGGCGTGCCGGGTCCGGGTCTTTGGGAAAAATATGTGAAGGCGCTTGAGACCCGAAGCGGCGGAAGGATCAGGTCCCTGTCCTTCAGGGACAAGTCCCGCAGCTGGAGACATTACTGCTTCAGACATGACAATGTAAGTGTGGAATATATTGACGACCCGTATATGGCGTTGTTCATGCAGGATATGACATTGAGACCGTCTTGCTATGACTGTCCATTCCGAGCAGGCGGGAAGGCTTCTGACCTGACGCTCGCAGACCTTTGGAACGTTGCCGAGGCAGCTCCTGCGTTCAATGACGACAAGGGAGTGTCCGCCGTGTTTGTCAATACGGCAAAGGGTAAGGCTTTGCTGGATTCTGTAAGCATGCAGTCTGTCGCTGTGAGTGCGGAGGCGGCGATGCGTGACAACGGAGGATATTCCGGTCCTGCTGCGATTCCGGAGAGACGGGAAGATTTCTTCAGGGGAGTCCACAGTGCGTCAGACCTGATTGCATATATGAAAGGATTTGTTGTCAGGAGGCCGTTGCATCAGAGGATATACAGAAGAGCCCGCAGGTTCCTTTCTGACATTAAGAAGAAAATTATACGATGAGGATTGCTATAGTGACACTGCCTCTGCACACCAATTACGGAGGCATTTTTCAGGCCTATGCGCTGAAGACATACCTGGAGTCCATGGGACATCAGGCCACGGTTCTGGACCGTAAGGTCAAGATGCCGCTGCCGGCCCTGTGGAAGGCTCCTTTTGTCTATGCCAAGCGGGCTTTGCAGCGTCTGACCAAGGGTGCGGCAGGACCGGAAGTGTTCCGCGAGATCAGATTCCGCAGAGAGTTTCCGGCTGTTTCAGCCAACACGCAGAGGTTTGTGGACGAACTTATAGCGCCTCGTATCATCAAGAGATTCAAGGATGTCCGAGAGGACGAATATGATGCATTCATAGTCGGCAGTGACCAGGTGTGGCGTCCGCGTTATTTCGGCCGTATAGAGGATGCGTT
>JAZSEQ010000068.1:0-23636 GCA_045531765.1 Candidatus Cryptobacteroides sp.
CCTCCCGATCTACAGCGAACTTAACTCTGTCAAGATCGGAGTCGAGGAGGGAGCCGTGATAGAGAGTCTGGAGTCTCCGTTCCGTCACCGTATCGGTATCTTCGGATCCAGCTTCACTCACGGAATCAGCACAAGCCGTCCTGGCATGAGTTATCCGTCGCAACTTATGCGTAATACAGGCCTGCAGATTCTCAATCTGGGCTGCAGCGGAAACTGCAAGATGCAGCCTTACTTTGGAGATGTGCTTTGCGATGCGGATGTCGATGCTTTCATTTTCGATGCTTTCTCGAATCCGGATGCTCAGATGATCGAGGAACGTATAGTTCCGTTCATAGAGCAGGTTCAGGCGGCTCACCCAGGTATTCCGCTTATATTCCAGCAGACCATATACATTGAAAGTCGTAATTTCTCGAAGTCCAAGGATGCCGATTGGGGAGCGAAGCAGGTGGCCGGAGCCAGGGTGATGAAGGAGGTCATGAAGAAATACGACCATGTATATTTCATTCAGACGAATGCGACCTCTCCAGATCATGAGACATCGGTGGATGGAACCCATCCGAATGATTATGGATACACCCTCTGGGCCAGATCCATTGAGAAACCGCTCTTGAAGATTCTTAAGAAGTACGGAATCAGATAATCTGGTTTCATTGTAGTGCGCCATCAGCTATGCTTTTATTCGGTAATTTGTGTAAAGATTTTAGTATGAAAAACTTGCTTAGGCTTCTCTTTTTCAGCCTGTTATCCTTGTCGGTGTCAACGCTTGTTGCGCCAGCGCAAAACTATAATCTTGTTTCAGATTCATTGGCCTTTGTCAATGCCCCATGGAAGGTTACTCAACTGGAAAGGGGGGCAAGTGCGATGTATGCTCAAGTGAATATGTTCAACTCTGTCCAGAGCATCAGCGTTGTGAAATATCCGGCTAAGAAATTCAAGACTGAAATTCTTCATAGACCGGGGGAAAGCGCCGGGACACCAAGTGCAATCGGAAAGGAAATCGGAGCTGCTGTTGTGATGAATGGCGGCTATTTCCATGTCAAGGAAAAGATTCCAAGTGTCTTTTTCAAGAAGGATAAGCAGATTTTGGGATATACTCACCCTACCGAACTTTATAGAGTAAATGGCGTTTTCGGATTTAAGGATGCAAAAGGAAGGAAAATGTCAATTGCTCAGTGTCCGGATTCCGTGGATTATGCTTCTGTTACGAAGAAGATGAAGTCTGCAATGGCAACCGGTCCGCTCCTTGTTCTGGACGATGAGATTGTGGTGCCCGAACTGATGGGTGACAGGGCTGATGGAGAAAATGTCGCTGCGATGAAGGCCGAGCAGGCTGCGGGCAGCAAGATAAGGACACATTACACTTCTGCACAGTTCTACGACAGACGTCATCCCCGTACAGCCATCGGTAAGGATGATTCGGGAAATATCTATTTTGTGGTGATAGATGGCCGATTCAAAGGCAAGGCAGATGGTGCCAGCATCTTTGAGACCGCCTACATCTGTCATCTTCTGGGAATGACAGATGCGATTAATCTTGATGGCGGCGGATCATCTGCATTATGGTCAGAAGAGACAGGAGTCATCAACCATCCTCGTGACAACAGAAAGTTCGACCATGAAGGCGAACGTTCTGTTCCCAACCTTATAGTCGTATATTAAATCAAAGCCTCAGAGGAATCGGATGCCTGTCCGGCAACGGCATTGACCGATGCACTTCAGCCTCGATTGGGATATCGAGTTGCTCATTAGCGATAATTACTATGAAAAAAGCATCTATACTTGTTTTTGTTTTATTTCTGACATGTCTGGTGTCAGAAGCCAGGATTGTGAAGGGGCGAGTCACCTCTGGCAGAAAGAAACTCTCATCCGTTGTTGTGACTGACGGTCGCAATTTCACTCAGACAGGCAGGAGGGGGACTTTTACGCTAGATATCTGCGACAGCGCTGACTTTGTATACATTGTAACACCGTCAGGATATACTGCAGATTGGTCAGAAGGCTCTCCGGCATTCTACAGGAAGGCAGAAGGAAAGTCGTATTTCGAATTCGACCTTAAGGAAACGCCGGTTCCGTCATCTGAGTATAATATCATTGCAGTGGGGGATCCTCAGCCGCGCAGCAAGGATCATTTCAACGAATTTGCAGGAGTACCTCTTGATGACATCCGTCAGTGTGTCTCAGGCCTGAAAACTCCGACTGTAGCCATTGTCGTTGGCGACATCACCCATGATAAATATTACCTGATGAAAGACTGGAAGGAGACTATGTGGTCGGAGTCCATACCGTTCTACCCTGTCATCGGAAACCATGACCACAACAGGAAGTTCAATGATGATAACCTCGCATCCGACTTATACAACGAGGCTTTCGGTCCGGCAGACTATGCTTTTTTCATTGGTGATGACGTGGTCATTGTCCTTGACAATATAATATATCACTCGCGCAGCGGCTATGAACTGGGATACACTGACAGTCTGATCGATTGGATCCGTGGGCTGATGAAATATGTGCCCGGGCATGCAGATATTTATGTCGCTCAGCCTTCTCCATTGAACGGAAGACATTATGCCGGGATGATAACGAATCATGATGCATTGCTGGATATGTTCAAGGGACATGAGGTTACATTCATTTCCGGCCATAACCACACCAATGCGGTATTTGAGTATGCTCCGGGTGTGATGGAACATAATGTGGCTGCCATCTGCGGCACATGGTGGGATGTATATCATTGCACAGACGGAACTCCTCGTGGATACAAGGTCTTCACCAAGAATGGGGACTCTCTTACTTGGTATTACAAGTCCATCGGCCGTGACCGGGATTTCCAGTATGAGGTCTATATGCCTGGGCAGGCGACTCTCAATCCGGAATCCGTGGTTGTTAATGTGTGGGATTATGATCCGAAGTGGAACCTTGAATGGTATCAGGATGGAAAGCCGATGGGAGCAATGGAGCAGGTTGAGGAATACTCGCCGCTGCATGCAGAGTCAATAAGAGCCCGATATGAGGCGTTGGGAAAAGAACCGGCTGATTATAGGCTTACACGTAAGGCAAAGCACTACTTCGCTGCCAAGCCGTCTCCCGGTACCAAGATGGTTCGGATTGTCATTAAAAACCGATTTGGAAAAGAATGGAATGAAGAACTCAAGTTAAACAATATAAACTAATCCTAACAATTATGAAAAAGAAAGAACTTTCTTATTGCCCTCCTACGTGTGTCCAGATGGACTTGGTTCAGGAAGGTGTACTATGCTCAAGCCCTGATGACGAGAGCTCGATTACAGATTTTGATTTGTTGCCCGGAACGTGGGAATAATGTTAACCTGATTAAAACAAGAAGAATTATGAAAAAGATATTTTTCCCTATCGTTATGATGGCTTCTCTGTTGGTTGCTGGTTGCGTCAAGGAGAATTTAGTAGAGCCAGATGTGCCACAGAGTGGTGTGACTGTACTTACAGCAAATGTAGACGCAGCAACCAGGACCGTACTCCAGGATGACGAGAAGGTCCTCTGGACAAACGGAGACAAGATCAATGTGAACGGAGTCGAGTCTGCTGCTCTCGAACTTGAAGAGGCTGCGGCTTCTGCTCAATTCACTTTTGAGGGACTGCTTGAGTCTCCTTATAAGGCAGTGTTCCCTTCTTCAATCTACAAGGATGCGACAACAGTGACTCTTCCTGCATATCAGACTTATAAGGAAGGAAGTTTCTCTGAATCAGCATCTCCTATGGCTGCGGTATCATCAACAGCATCTTTGGAATTCAGCCATCTTTGTGCAGTGATCAAACTGACTGTGAATATGTCTGATGGTTCAGAACATGACAATATTGAGTACGTTGATTTTTATGGAAAGAACAATGAGCAGGTGAGTGGTGATTTCACCATTGATTTTGACGCTTTATCTCTTAGCGGAGCATCAACTGCTGATGCTGACAGGAAAATTCGCTATAAGGTTTCAAAGACTCTTGGCGAGGAGCCTTTTGTAATGTACCTTGTTGTTCCTGCTCAGGAATATGCAAATGGTTACACAATCAGGCTGGTTGATGACAAGGGCCATTTCATGGAGCAGAGCAAGAAAAGCGATGAGACTCTCGTGACTGGAAAGATCTATGATATGCCTGCCTTCGACTTCGTGCCTACAGGAACAGACCTTGATGTTGAGATTGCTACAGCTCAGGATCTTATTGACTTTGCAACTGCATACAATAACCGTGAGTATGCTGACGAGGACCTTCTCGTGGTAAGCCTTTCTCAGGACATCGTCTTCGATGAGACAACCTCTGCTGCTTATGCTGCGACTGGTGGTATCGGAACTGCAGAGCAAGATGCTGAGGGTAATACAAACTACTTCAACGGTGTTTTTGACGGTAACGGCAAGGCTATCAAGGGATATGTTGCCAATATTCCATTGTTTGCATATACAGGATCTAATGGATATATCAGAAACCTTTTAATTGATGAGACTTCGGCGTTTACCTTTGATGCCTCAAAACTAGACTATATGTCGGCAATAGTAGGTTATCATAGAGGTGAGATCAAGAATGTGACTGTAGCATCAGATATTACCGTAGCTGATGCAGCTGTCGCAGCAGACAAATATATCGGCTCAATCTGCGGTCGAATTGTGGTCGGAAGCGTTGAAGGGGCTTCATATACTGGTTCGATCTCTGTGCCTGCGGGCTTCTCTGTGACAGGCAAGAAAGCCTATGTCGGAGGAATCGCAGGCCGTATCTCGAACGCTGACGGTGTGATTGAAGATACTGATTTCAAAGGAACTTTGAACTTCGCCGGTCATGTGGCAAGTACAGATAAAAGTAATCCTTTCTTGATGCTCGGTGGTATTGTTGGAGATAACGCAGGTACTATTTCCGGATGCGAAGTCTTTGGCGACAAGACCATGACGGTAACGATGGGAACATATACTTATGACACTCCTACCCTTGCAAATTGTTCGACACTGGCATACTTTACAGCAGAAGGAGGTGTGGCCGGTATGAATACCGGTAAGGTCCTCAGTTGCGTAAACAGGGCGAATTTTGTCAATTTTGTATTAAGGACCGGTACAGACGGTACTGCGGCTGATGCCAACTCTCGTTATCTTTATGATGGAGGAATTGCAGGATATAATAAGGGTGAGATCAGCGGGTGTAACAACTATGGCTTTATCTTCAACAGAAGTACTCCTCGTCTCCAGAAGCTCGGCGGTATCGTTGGACGTAATGAGGGTACTGTAAAGGACTGCGTGAATGAGACAACCGGTACGATTTCAGTTGGAACAGCTGGCTCGGATTCTTATAGTGCGAGACTTCCGTATATCGGGGGAGTCATAGGTGAAAACACTTCAGCAAATATTTCAAATGTTCAAAATAAGGCGAAATTGACAATTTCAAGAACAGAGAACAGTGCAAATGCTGAAGTCAGAATAGGTGGAGTTATCGGATCAACTACTGCGGCAATAGATGGAACATCATCCAAGAATATTTCAAATTCCGGTGATGTGGTTGTAGAGAGCAATAACTCCAATGTGACCTTGGGATTTTTTGAGGGTGGAGTTGTGGGCTGGACCTCGGCTTCAGTAAAGAATTCCAAGAACACAGGAGATGTTTCTCACAAGCATAGTGCAATCCTTCAGAATCTTTATCTCTCCGGAGTTGTCGGTGCTGTAGTGTCTACTAAGGACGTGGAGATTTCCGGCTGCCGCAATGAAGGTGAGGTGTATATTAATATGACGGTAGCTAATTCTGATGATATAAACAACCATGTCGGTGGTGTATTGGCTTATTCTGTTTCTAATGTTGCTATCAGTTCATGTGAAAATACAGGATATGTCCATGGAGGTAATAGCACAAAACAGAACGGAAGAACCTTGTATATAGGAGGTGTTGCAGGTTACCTTAAGGGTAAGTCTTCGATAAGTTCTTGTGCAAATACCGGTAATGTCTATAATGACCATTTCAACAATTCTCAGGCCAAGGATCTTTCTGCATATACAGGTGGAATCGTGGCTTTTGCTGAAGGAACTGAGGAAAACATCATAACAGTTACAGACTGTACCGCAAATCGAACAGATGATTCTAAATGTAATTCAAGACGTGGTTATTTTGGCGGTATTGCAGGATATGCAGAATATACGAACATATCAGGATCTACCTGTTCAACAGATTTTGATTGTTCGGCATATTATATCGGAGGTATTGCAGCATGGCTTGTAAACTCAACTGTAAGCAACTGTGACTGGACAGGTACTTCAATCGCGTCATCTCAGATTCAGGTGGGTGGCGGAATCGTTGGTATTATTGACACAGGCTCGACAGTTGATGGTTGCAAGAGTTACTGTACAACAGTTACAAAGGGCGGTCTCATCGCAGGTAAATCTGTAGCTGGTTCAACCATCAAGAACTGCCACTATAAGGCGGGCTTGTCACTCGGAATCTGCTCGGATACAAACTTCACCGGAGAAAATAACACAGCAGACCTCTAAAATGAAAACCTTCCGACTTTTTATAATCCTGGCCATTGCCCTGATCCCTTCAGTGGCAGTGGCTCAGGAGATTACCAAGGAGGACAAGGATTGGGCGCGTTTTTCTTACTATCAGGAAAAGAACGCTGAGGTAAAGACCAAGCCCCTTGCTGTCCTCTTCGGCGATTCCATCACCCGCAACTGGGTGCGTCGGGATGCTTCGTGGCTTGATGAACGCAACTTCGTCGGGCGAGGTATCGGTGGACAGACAACAATGCATCTTCTGGTGCGTTTCCGTCAGGATGTGATCGAGCTTGCACCTGAGTATGTGGTGATTCTTGCAGGTATCAACGATATAGCCCGCAACAACGGTTACATTACAGTTGAAAACACATTCGGTAACCTTGTTTCAATGGTAGAACTCGCAAAGTGCAACGGCATCAAGCCTGTCATGTGCACGCTTGTGGCGGCGGATGAGATCGGCTGGCGCAAGAGAGTAGGCGACCCTCGTCCTCAGATCGACTCCCTCAATACAATGATTGTAGAGTATGCAGCAGCTAACAAAATCCCCCTTGTGGACTATCATGCAGTAACAAAGGATGCTGACGGCGGAATGATACAGGAGTATAGGAAGGATGCAGTTCACCCGAACCTCGAAGGCTATAAGGCTATGGAGAAAGCTCTGGATGATGTGTTTTCTAAACTGCTGTCCAGGAAGAAATATCCATTTAACAGATAATTCGTATGAGATTTAGAGTACTGGCGATAGTTTTACTTTGTGTGTCTTCTTTAATGTCGGCTCAGACATGGGAGGAGACCGGTCTTCGTGATATTCATCCCGATGGCTGGCTGAAGGAGTATCTTCAGTCGCAGAAAGATGGTCTCACAGGCCATCCGGAGGCTCTTTCTTATCCTTATAATACGTGTCTATGGGACGGCGAGATCCCGCGCATGGGAACTCATGGCCGTATCTGGTGGCGTTATGAGCAGACAGCGTATTACACTGACGGATTGATTCGCCTTGGCTATCTCCTTGATGATAAGGATATGATAGAGAAGGCGGAGAGAGGGATAAAGTATACGATTGACCACCCTCAGCCGAGTGGCATTCTTGGTAATCCCGACATTAAGAATCATTGGCCTATGGCAGTATTCTTCCGTGCGATGAAGGCTGCCTATGATGTGGAGCCGTCGCGGGAGATTCTGGATGCCTTGCATAAGAACTTCAAGGCTTTGACTACAACTGATCTTGCCGGCAGACGTAACATTGTGAACATCGAAGGCATGCTATGGACTGCAAAGAAGACCGGAGACAGGACTCTTGTTGAAAAGGCTGACTCGGTGTACCGTCATAGAAAGCAGATTCTTGGAGACAAGGAACAGCACAGAGATGCACGTGTGACTATCGAGTTCCTCACTGCAGAGAAACCTTACGAAATGCACGGTGTCACAATGTGCGAGATGCTGAAGCTTCCGATCTTGCTTTATGAAGCGACAGGCAATCCTTATTATAAGCACCTTGCTGTCAGTTCACTGGACCGTCTCTATCATGAGTGCGGACTTCCGGACGGGCTGTTCACTTCTGCTGAGTGGCTTAAAGGGCGCGGAATAATGCATAGTCACGAGACCTGTGATGCGATAGACATGTGCTGGACACTCGGATACTTTCTTGAGATCCTGCAGGAAGCGCGCTATGCGGATATGATGGAGAAGATTGTCTTCAATGCCGGTATGGGATCGATTGCCAACGATTTCAAGTCCTTGCAGTACTATTCGTCTGTCAATCAGTTCATATGTACAGGTACATCAAACCACAATAAGGATAATTATTGTTCTACGTGGATGGCTTACCGTCCTACACATCAGACTGAGTGCTGCGCAGGTCAGATTCATCGTCTGATGCCTAACTATGCGGCCAGGATGTGGCTGCGAAGTGGTGATGGGGTGGTCGCTGCCCTTTATGGACCTTCTGCTTTCAAGTACGATGATGATCTTACTTTTGTTCAGGAGACCTCTTATCCGTATGATCAGAAGGTCACCATCAAGGTGGATGCCAGAAAAGCAAAGAAGATGAGTCTTCGTCTCCGTATTCCAGGCTGGTGCTCTGAAGCTACCCTTTCTGTGAATGGAAAGAATGTCAAGGAACCTTTGGCTGCCGGCACATTCTACAATCTCGAGAGGACGTTCAAGGATGGCGACATTATTATTCTGGATCTTCCGATGAAGGCACTGCGTCAGACAGCGCATGGCTCAGGCGTCTGGTTTGAACGTGGCCCGCTTGTATATGCATACGATATCCCATCAAAATGGGAGAAGGATACCATACGATATGAAAATATGAATGGTAAGTATCCGGAGGATGATAGTGCCTTTCCTTGTTGGAGCATTACTCCATCCGGTGCATGGAACTATGCTGTAAAGGCTGATGCCGAGGCAGATTTCGTTCATACGGAAGATGGCCCGAGGTTGAGGGTTGAAGTTTATCCGATCGAGTGGGACTTTGCCAAAGGACCTGCAGGAGAACTTCTGACACCCGATCTTCCGGTCGCACCTTCTTCTCGTGGGGCAGGCAAGTACATGGATCTTGTCCCTTATGGCCTGACTCATCTGCGGCTTACAGTTTTTCCTGTACTATATAAATAAATCACTTAGGAAAACATAAATAACTAATAAGAATGAACCCGAAATTTAACTTATTCAGACAGATGTTCCTGGCTCTGGGAATGATGCTGGTCCTGCTGCAAGGCATAGCCGCATCGGCCCAGGATAACGCGAGGACCATCAAAGGTAAAATCATTGATGAAGAGAATTTACCTATGCCGGGAGTAGGAGTCGTTGTCGTCGGTACGCTCACCGGCGTCATCTCCGATGAAAACGGTGATTATTCTATCATTGTCACTCCGGATCAGGAACTTCAGTTCTCATTCATGGGCTTTAAGACAGAGACAATAAAAGTCGGTGATAGAACTGTCATCAATCTAACCATGAAAACCGATGCTCAGGTAATGGAATCTGCCGTGGTGACAGCCTTGGGTATCAAGAGGGATGAGAAATCCATAGGATACTCGGCACAGAAGGTCGAGAGTGACAAGTTTGCAAACTCTGCGACCACCGGTAACTGGCTTAACGGTCTCTCCGGTCAGGTGGCTGGTCTTAATATCGACAGAGGTACCGGTCCGGATGGTTCTATGCGTGTGACCGTGCGCGGTGAGTCTTCTGCAAGCCTTGAAAACAACACTGCATTGTTCGTGGTGGACGGAGTCCCTATGTACAACACAGCTACTGCAACAGATGCTGGTGGAGAGGGTAGCTCTTTCGCTATCGACTATGGTAACGGTACTGCCGACGTAGACCCTGAAAATATTGAGAGTGTGACTGTCCTCAAGGGAGCGGCAGCTACAGCGCTCTATGGTTCGCAAGCAGCCAATGGTGCCATCATCATCACCACAAAGTCTGCACATAGTCAGGATGCAAAATTTCAAGTAAGCTTCAAATCCAGCTTTGCGGCTGATAAAGTGCTCTCGTCTCCGGACCTTCAGTATACCTATGGTCAGGGCTCTGCAGGCTTGAATTACTATTATTATCTGAAGTCAGCAGAGGGTGAGGATGTTGCAGGCTTGAATCCTATGCCAAACTACTCTACTACAGCAGGAATGGAGTCTTGGGGACCGAAACTTGACGGAACTCCTTATTATCAGTACTACAATGAAAAACTCGGTATCGGAGGAAAATACAACGAGTTCGGAGATTTCGAACGTGTCGCCACTCCTTTTAAGAGTTACGGTGACTGGTTCAAGAATTATTTTGAGACAGGTCTGACCTTCTCTAATTCTATTGTGCTTTCAGGAAAGATGAACAAGGACAACAGCATCCGTCTCGGATATACCAACAACAGTGTGTCGACGATTGTCCCTAACTCTCCGACACAGTCGCACTTCCTCTCTCTTCGTACCATCAACCAGCTTGCCAAGTGGCTTAAGGTAGAGAGTTCTTTGAACTATAGATATACTCACAAGGCAAATATCCCGACTTCTTCCGGATATGGCTCGACTTCCATCATGTATGGACTTTGGTGTTATGCTCCGAATGTGGATATGGAGTGGCCTTCTCACTATTGGGCAGATGAGGCGGCGTTCAAGCAGGATGCAACTCTGTCGGGAGGAAAGAATAATGCATATTTCCTTGCCAATCAGTGTATCAACAATCAGAAGCGTGACCGTATCTATGGTAATGTCCTCATGAAGGCTGATATCGCCAAGGGACTTGACCTTACAGTGCGCGGAGGAGTGGATATGACTTCAGACTTCCGTACGCAGCGTCAGGCTACTTCTACACAGGCAAAGCCTAATGGCTGGTACCGCGAGCAGGATATCAATTCAAAGCAGTACTCCGGAGACTTCCTCCTGAAGTATAACACTCAGTTTGCAAGAGATTTCGATATTACGGCAAACTTCGGAGGATCGATAATATGGCGTAGCTACAGCAATCATTCGCAGACAGCCAGCGCCTTGAATATACCTGGTGTATATTCGCTTGTCAATACGGCGTACGAGCCGCTGACCGGCAACAACGGTTACGAGAGACAGACAAACTCGCTTTACGGTATGGTTTCACTGTCCTGGAGGAATGCAATCTTCCTTGACGTTACAGGCCGTAACGACTGGTCGAGCACTCTTCCAAAGGAGAACTGCTCATTCTTCTATCCGTCAGTGTCAGGTAGTGTCGCTTTGAATGACCTGTTTGATTTCGGACGCAGAGGTGGCCTTATCAATCTTATGAAGATCCGTGCTTCATGGGCACAGGTGGGTAATGACACTGCTCCTTACCGTGTCAGCAATTACTATCAGGGCACAGGATTCCCTGGTACGGTTGCCAACCAGTCGAGCAAGTCAAACCGGAATCTTCGTCCTGAGATCGTGTCTTCCTGGGAGGTAGGTCTCGAACTCCGTATGTTCAAGAACCGCTTCTCTTTCGATGCTGCGTTCTATGATTCTGTGACAGACGACCTTATCTCGCAGATGCCGGTCTCTTACGCAAACGGTGTGAACTATGTGTATGTCAATGCCGGCTCAATCAGAAACCGTGGTGTGGAGGCCTCTGTAAGCGGTACATTGATCAAGACACGTGATCTTCAGTGGAAACTCGGAGCCAACTTTACCATGAACCGCAACACTGTGGTCTCGTTGGGTGATGGAATCGATTCATGGATCGTGGCCCAGTATAGCTCACACGCTTATATGACTGCCTATGAGGGTGGTAGCCTTACGTCAATGTACGGTAAGGGTTATGTAAGAGCACCGGAGGGATCGGTTGCAATCGATGCAGACGGTAAGATGGTGGATGTGTCAGGTATGCTTGTCCTCGATAAGCTGGGCAATCCTCAGACTACTACCGACCTTCAGTATCTTGGCGAATGCGCTCCTCTCTGCAAGGGCGGTTTCAATACGACCCTCAAGTGGAAAGGTCTTCAGTTCTATATTGCCTTCGACGGTCAGCTCGGCGGTAATGTGTTCTCTTACACAAACTGGGTACTGAACTATCGCGGTAAAGGTGTTGCAACTCTTGAAGGACGTGAGGGCGGAATGGTCCCTGTGGGCGTACGTCAGACATCTGATGGCAACTATGTGATCAACACCGCTGCCATCGACCCTGTAAACATCGCTACATATTATCACAATAAATATGACCAGACAAATGCTGAGGCAAACTTCGTGAGCACTCAGTTCCTGAAGTTGCGTGAGGTACGCATAGAGTATTCATTCCCAAAGAAGTGGATGGCCAAGACAAAGATTCTCAGTGCTGCAAGTGTTTCGGTCTACGGTAACAATCTTTACTGCTGGTCAGACTTCCCGGCTTGGGATCCGGAGGGCGTGACAATGAGAGGCAGTGCGGTAATTCCTGGCTTCGATATTCTGCAGATGCCATCTACGGCACAGTTTGGAGCAACACTTAATCTTGTATTCTAACGAAGAGGAAACATCATGAAAAAATATATCATTCACTCTTTGGTCATTTTAATGACTCTTCTTGCTTTCAGCACAGCTTGCTCAAAGTTTGAAGAAATGGGCAAGAATCCATATGCCCTGTATGATGCTCCGTCTGAATCATTCGTTCATCCGATCATGTTCAAGACGCAGTACAGCCTCATCAACGTGTTCAGGTCTTCGACTGCCCTGTTGATGCAGTACGGAGTGTCGACAAATTCTGAGGTGTCATCACGCGTGGTTGACAACTATAATATTCCGGAGGCAACAACTGATGATGTCTGGTCGACTCTGTATCTGCAGTGGGGCAATGCCATGCAGATGCACCAGAAAGCCATAGAGGAAAATAATCCTGCAATGCAGGGTGTGGCTTTGATCATAAAGTCTTTCTTGATTACACATATCACAGATACTTATGGTGATGTTCCTTTCAAGGAGGCAGGACAGCTTGTACTCCAGAATGGAGAGACCGTGTATACAACCAGCTATGATACTCAGAAGGATATTTATCGTGAGGTGATCTGCATGCTTGAGGATGCCAACGAGATGCTCGCCCAGACACAGAAGATCCAGTTCTCTGCTGTGTGCGACAAGGTCTACAATGGTGAGTTAGAGAAGTGGCGTCGTTTCGGAAACTCCCTCTACGCCCGTGTGCTGATGCGTGTGGCTATGAAAGTTGTTGAAGAGGATGGCGGTGTGCTGGAACTCAATGATAAATGGGAGGCTGTTTCCGTGGCTCAGAAACTCGGTGAGCTTTACAATAGCTATCAGAGCGGTAGCGGTGACTATCCTCAGATGCGTTCTATGGAGGATCGTCCTATGGTTCCGTTCAGCACGATTAACGAGGTGGAACATACTCCTTTCTTTACAATGACCAGCGGTAACTGGAACACGCTTGCAGTCAGTGATGTCCTGGTGGAAAGAATGCTGGACACTGACGAGAAGGTCGATGGCGATGGCATCACTTATCATCAGTATAAGCCATCTCCATATAATGTTTCCTCACCTGGTTCAGGTCGCGTGGAAGACCCTCGTTATGACTGTTGGTGGCGTAAGGCCAACGGCCTGCCAGTACATCTTCTCAATGATGCGAGAGTGCGTTTCCTTGACAGTGATGAGCATAAGTCTCAGGCTGGTAACTCAAGAGTGGGCAGGATGGTAAGAGGAAAGAATCCGACTACCGGAGATCCTGAGCCAAGTGCAATCTGGGGTAAGGTATATGACCTTCAGAATGCAAGTGCATATCCTCTCATGCAGTACTCTGAGCTTGCATTCATCTATGCTGAAGCAGGAGCAAGAGGCTGGATCAGCAGCATCTCAGGTTTCGGAGGTTATCTGAACCTCCTGAAGGATGGTATCACACAGAGCATTCTTGAGTGGAATCCTTATGTCAAGGCTGAGGATCCGATGGTTGTAGAGTATCTTAACTACTGTGTCAATGGCGCTCTATATAGCGGACAGACCTTCAACTCAGACAATGCTCTCGAGGTTATCTTGACTCACAAGTGGCTTGCTCAATTCTTCATCGGCATCGAGTCGTGGTGTGACTATCGCAGAACCGGTTATCCGCTTCTGAAGACCAATGGTCCTGCAGCAGGAAACGACCAGATTCTCCCGACACGTATGCGTTACCCTTCTGACGAACTTTATCGTAACCCTCAGGCCTATCCGGAGGCACTCGACAGATGGCTCGGCGGAATAAATAACAATAAATCTGATGTGTGGTGGGCTGCTACTACAGAAAGTTATCAGACCAGACTCAAAGGAAGACAATAATAATGAAGACTATGAAATTTATATATCGTAATATCCTTATTCTCTCGACCTTGATGCTCGCTGCCTCGTGTGTCGATAAGATTTCGGACGCCGATATTCTTGCCGGACGTGACAAGACTACAATCGAAGTCTCTTACGCTTTGGCCGGAACAGAGGTCAGATCCTTGACCGTTGCCAGTGCTTCAGTAAAGAAGACGATCGAGGTGACGGTAAACAATGAAAACCTCAAGTGGAACCTTGAGAGTAACAGAGACTGGTGCGTTGTAGTTCCGGAGGAACATCGCGGATCGGGCAGCGTCACTCTCAGCATAGCTGCTAACGAAGACTTCGAGGCTCGAGAGCCTGCAACCCTTACATTTGTGGCAGGTGATTATCGCGGATTCGAGATCACTGTAAATCAGAATGCCACAGCATTCATCATCGGACAGCCATATTTCATCTCTGGCATAGAGGGTGGCACTTATAGCGTGAATGTGACTACTGTTGCCGGAACTGAGTGGGATTTTGAGGCAGACAGCTGGATGGAGGTGACAAAAGGGGCATCTTCTTCTGCAGACTATACAACTACAACGCTGACAATCAACGCTTCGGCCAACGAAGGAACTTCGCGTTATGGCAGTATCAAACTTTCAGCAGGCGAGGAGACCGGCTCTATCAACATCTATCAGTTCGGCTCAGAATTCACTTATGATGAATCCGGTAATATAGTTCTTGATGGAACACAGGGCGTAGGCTTTGCGGTGACTGCTCCTGCATATATTGTTGATAATGTTGTGACTCCAAAATTTGCTAAGGCAACCGTGACAGAGAACGAAGACGGTACATCTACTGTAGACTTCGTCTTCAATGAGAATCTCAGTGACTGCTCTCAGGCGCGCCAGGTCGAACTGTCTCTTAACCTCTCGAACGCGTCTGCATCTGTTGTTCAACTGCCCGCTATGGTTCAGGACTACATCCCAGCAAATGGTCTTGTGACCGGCAATGGTATGGTGGCATTTGCCAAGGCTGTTGCGGAAGGCAGACCGACTACTGACTGGGAGGATAACGGAGTTGTGACAGTCAAGGGCGAAATCGATATGTCCGATGTTAAGGGTTGGACTGGTATCGGAACAGCAGCTTCTCCGTTCAAGGGCCAGTTCAATGGAGGTAAATATGAGATTACAAACCTCAAGAACACCTCTGTCGGCCTGTTCGGATACTGCGAGGCTGCGACTATTCAGAATGTTGTTCTTGGAAAGGGATGTTCGCTTTACAATGACAAAGAGTTCAGCGGTCTTGAAGGAGCTTTCGGAGGTATTGTGTCTGTGGCTAAGGAGTCAAAGGTGACTGACTGCCAGTTCGACGGTGCCTTGGATTTTGCCGGAACAAACGACAATGATGAACCGGCATATGTCGGTGGTATTGTCGGTTATGCTGATGAGAAGAGTACCGTGACCAAGTCTAAGATGACAGGAAATGTCACTGTTTCTACGGGATCTGCGCAGATGCTGTGTCAGGTGGGAGGTGTTGTCGGAATGACTGAAGGAACTGTGACTGCAAATGAGATGACAGGTGACCTGAAGTTCTCTTCTGGAATCTCACATATTGTGGCCGGCGGAATTACAAGTTCACTTCCTGCGAAGACTGTTGTATCCAACAACTCGTTCATGGGTAAGGTGACTCTCGGAGGAAGTTCATCAAATGTGATCCTCGGTGGACTTTACGGAAGTGTAGGCAGTGACCGCAATTTTGACAACGTCTCTGACAAGTCGGTGACGCTTGGAAACATCAGCATCGATTCTTTCGCAAGTTCAGCAACTACCGAAGTCTTTGCCGGTGGATTTGTCGGTAAGGCGGAGGCTGACGTCGCTCTGTCGTTCAAGGGATATGAGTGCCAGACGAATATCTCGCTGGATCAGAAAACATCTCGGACAGCCTCATATGTCTGCCTTGGCGGCGTGCTTGGCGGAACTGCTCCTTCTGCTGCAGCGAAATCGCTTTCTTTTGATACAGTGTCCAATAGTGGAGTCATCTCTACTGCATATAACGAAACTCAAGTGACATCTCTTATTTCCAGATGTTTTATTGGAGGAATTGCTGGTTTCATTTATGGTGATGCATCTTTCAAGTCATGTATAAACAATGCAGAGATCGGTAAGGTCCTGTCAGGAACATATAGCGCTTCAAGTAAATGGATGGCGTTTGTGTATGGAGGTGTTGCGGGAGTTGTTCTTGGAGGTGACGCTGAGTTTGCATCTTGTGAGAACAAGGCTGATATTACGATGCATCATTATTCGAACTGCGCAGTAAAGGATGGAAATGATAGTAAGGATGGCTGGTATACTGTGTGTACGGGTGCCGGTATTCTTGGAGCATTCGATAATAAGGTGACTTCTTTTTCAAAAAAATTGAAGATGACATCTTGTGTAAATTCAGGTGGTTTCAAGGTTTATCGTGGCATGGCTGCTGGTGTTGTCGGTTTTGCCCGCAATGCAGAAATTGTATCATGCAGCAATAGTGGAACACTTTCGCAAAATACTTCAAGCAATTCTCCGCACAAGGGCGGTATTGCCGGCTGGCTTATGAATTCTGAAGTCAAGAATTGCGTTGCTAAGTGTGATGTATATGCCGCAACCAGTGGTGGTAATGGGCAGCAGGCAGGAGGTATTCTGTCAATTGCAAGAGGTGGAGGAGTGAAGATTACAGGCTGTTCATATTACGGAAATGTCACTGTACAGAATAGTGGTACACCATTATATGGCGGTGTGGTTGCTGTCGCTGAGGCGGATACAGTTATTGATAATTGTAAATTCGGCGGTCAGGTAAACGGTGTTGAGGTCAGTACCAACAATGTCGAGTCCCTTGCTGTAGGTAACGGACTTGGGACCATTAGCAATATAACTCTCTGGAACGGAACACTTTAATGATTATGAAGTTTTTTAAATATTTTCTGATGCTGGTCGCGCTTCTTGCCCTTGTTTCTTGCGGCAAGGAGCCCGGTCCGGCAGGAGGTGGTGGAGGTTCTGACACACCTAAGGACTGGATGATAAGCGGTACTGTGAAAGGAAATGACGGCGCCCTCCTTGAGGGAGTCGTGGTTTCGGACGGACAGTATTGCGTGAAGACAGACAAGCAGGGACGCTATTATCTTCCTTCAAATCTTTCCAGAGGGGAGCATGATTATGTGATGGTTTCTACACCTTCTGGATACTCGGCTCCTGTACAGGACGGCCATGCGACCTTCTGGAAATGGCTGAAGGATTGTACAAAAGACACTAACGGCAAGTATACGGCAGATTTTACTCTGAACAAGATCGCTAATCCTAACCGTTACAAGGTCCTCATGTTTGCCGATCCTCAGCCTCGTAAGAGATCTGTCAACTTGGATCAGTTCGCCTATAGTTCGCTTGATATGTGCGACGATATGTATCTGGACATGAAGGAGTATGTGGCTGCCAACAAGAACTGCCCTGTATATGGTATCGGTCTGGGTGACATCGTTCATCAGGATCTGTCTCTTTTGGCACAGTACCGTAACGGAATGTCTACAACTGGCGTGACTACATACAATGTTATCGGTAATCATGATCAGGGACACGCACTTAATATGTCCGATGAAGAGGCTTCAAAGGCATATGAGGCTGTCATGGGCCCTGTGAATTACTCGTTCAATCTAGGTAATCTCCACTATCTGATGCTGGACAATATGATGTCTCAGGATGGAGCTTACAGTGACGAATGTGCGACAGGTCTTACCGACGACATCTGGGAGTGGGTCAAGAATGACCTGGCTCATGTGTCGCTTGATACGCCGCTGATGGTTTGCGCGCATTCGCCGATGATAATGAAGGAGGACGGAAAGTTACGTTCTGGAAGTCATCTGGCTGATCTCAGATCTCTTCTCTCGAAGTACAAGAAGGCGTATGTCTGGGCCGGACACACCCATAGTACATTCAATTATGTGGATACAAATAGTCCAGTCGTCGAGACCCACACAGTTTCACGCGTGACAGGAACTCTCTGGAATAACGAGTATCTTGGCTCCAACGGAACACCACGTGGATATGTTGTTGTTGATTATAACAACGGCGAGATATCGTGGAAGTTCAAGCCGATGTATTATCAGAAAGGCGCTTACGGCGGTTACGGTATGGGTGGAGATATGCCTGAATACAAATGGCGTGACTGGGACTACGATGCAAGCGGAAGAGCTATCATGAAGTCTACAGGAAAACCTCTTGACGAGTCATACCAGATGCAGGTGTTTCCTCCTAAGACCTATGGAGCCACTGACATGAACATCTATGTCAATGTGTTCTTGTGGGATGAACTTTGGCAGACCCCACGTCTTACCATAGACGGCATCCCTTCAGTGATGAAGAGGGTGACAGATAAGGATTATCGTTACTCGTACAGCGATTGGGATATAACAAACTTCTACAATACTCAGGGCGACTGGTCTTGGGTGAATCAAAACTTTGTTCCTGACAAGAATAATAACAGTTCTATGTTCAGAGTGTTTGTCGATAGTGAACACGGCAGCGGAACAGTCAGCGTGAAGGACCGTTTCGGCAATACTCATACAGCTTCAATAACTTGGTAATGAAAAGAATCATCTTAATATTTGTCGTTCTTTGTGTGTATGCGGCCGCATACGCACAAGGTATCGGCACTGCTAAGGACCTTCAGGCATTCATTAAGGCCTATAACAATGGGGAAAGCGTGATGCAGTGGTGCGATGCAGATACTACTATCTACCTGAGTGCAGATATAGATATGGCAAAGGTCAAGAACCTGCCTCAGATCAACTCATTCAAGGACAAGTTTGATGGCAAGGGCTTCCGTTTACGTAACTGGAAGGCTACCAGAGGCCTCTTTCTTGATGTTGCGGCAACGGGCCTTGTGCAGAATCTTGTAATCGACTCTTCCTGCAGCCTGAAGGCTGTGGGACGGGGAGATGAACATCATGCGGGTTTCATTGCGGACAACAATCACGGAGTCATCCGCGACTGTGTAAACTACGCCGATGTCAGCCATTCATGCAGTTATGCTCTTGCACAGTCGTGGATAGGAGGTCTGGTAGGATATAATAAAATGGTCATCTATAACTGTGCAAACTATGGTGAAATCACTTCAGATACTTCCGGCGAGTTGAAGGAGACCGTTTTGGTCGCATTAGGTGGAATCTGCGGAGGTACACCGGGTAAGGCGCCTGTTGAGTCTACAGTCTCTAGATGTCTTAATGAGGGTAAGGTTTCTGCAGTATCAAGTCTGATGTCCCTGTATATCGGAGGAGTGGCCGGTTATCCTGGACGTGCAACGATGAAGTTCTGCACTAACAAGGGTGAGGTCGTGGCTGATATACGCGAGTCAGAGGACGGTCAGACAATAGGTGTGGCGCGCGTGGGTGGAATTGCCGGCCAGACTAAGGGCGACATGGCAAGATGTGAAAACTTCGGCACAATAACTTCTCTGGGTGCCTGCAGTGCAAATATCGGTGGTATAGTCGGCATGCCGCACGAACTGCTCGTGATTGCGGACTGTCTGAATTATGGCACGGTGAAGTCTACAGGAGACCTTCCGTCTCAGACTGGCGGTATCGTCGGAAATATAGGCCGCCCGGTGCATGTGCACGGATGTATCAACTATGGTGATGTCATCTTCGATGGCGTGAGCTCGCGTAATCGAAGTACGGCAGGTGGCATTGTCGGTAATGTATATATAACCAAGACTGCCACCGCAGGTGCTTACGTGCGTGCCTGCATGAATTATGGAAAGATTTCAGCTGGCGCTGGCGGAAACAAATATGATTCAAATAATAGAAACGCCATTCATGCGGCAGGTATCGTTGCTTATATGGAAGGACGCGAGGATCTGCGCTCATGCGTGATTGACTGTGCAAATTATGGTAGCGTAAACAGCAACGGCGGCCGCACTGGCGACATCTGCGGCTCTGCGGTGTCAACAACTACAGGCGGTGCAGCACCTTCGGATTGGGCAAAGGCGCTAGATGCTCCTGCTGCTGATGGAAACCTGACAGGCACTGTACTTGATTCGTCCGGAAAGCCATGGGAGGGTGTCATGGTAACTGACGGCCTTCAGTATGTCAAGACTGATGCGAACGGACGTTTTGCTATGAATTCTGATCTTGACGCTTCCAATTTCGTATATCTCAGTGTGCCATCTGATGCTTCATTCCCTATGAGAAACGGTATTCCTCAGACATTTAAGAGGATACCTCGTCATGCGGTTGCCGCAGAGGCTCATTTTATTCTGGATCGTCAGAGTGTTGCTGAGAATTATACGGTCATGATGATTGCTGATCCGCAGGTGAGGACATTTGGTGTGGATGGGTCTATGGAGACCTGGCATGAGACTGTGGCTCCAGATGCGGAGGCTTTTCGTGCATCTTGCTCAGAGCCGGTCTATTGCATCAATCTCGGTGACCTTGTTTATAATCAGATGCCTGCTTGGGATGACTATATGGATGGAGCGGCAAAGATCAACTGTCCGACCTTCAATGTCATCGGTAATCATGACTACGACCAGGGAACCATGTTCGAGACAGAGCAGGGAAATGTCTATTATGAATCATATGTGGGACCTACCCATTATTCATTCGATCTGGGAAATTTCCACTATATGGTCTTTAATGACATCATCTATGACCGTCAGAGTCCTACCGGAAGATACTACTATGGTCTTGATGAAAGAACACTCGCATGGGTGAAGGCAGATCTTGCGAATGTCCCTAAGGATAAGGTCATCCTCACTTGTTCGCATCACAATCCGTTCAAGACTCCGAATACTTCTCCAAACGGGTCTCATAATGCTTATAGCCTGAACTATAAGGAGTATTTGTCATTGTTCGCGCAGTATAAGGCTGTGTATGCCTGGAATGGACACAATCACGTAAACTTCTATTATAATTACGAGGGTAAGAATACACCTCATGGCGCTCCTAACATCCAGTGTATCAGTGTGGCGCGCTGTACAGGTGCTCTTCGCCTGAATCGTGAGATTGCAGCTCAGGGAGAGCCTCAGGGTTATATGGTCATGGAAGTCCGCGGGGATTCTTTGAGCTGGTACTATAAGGGAGTAGGCACCGGAAAGGAGACCCAGATGCGCGCTTATAGTCCTGAAAAGACCTCAGAAGCAACTGTCAAGGTCAATGTCTGGAACTGGTCCGAGGGTTGGAGCACTCCTCAGTGGTATGAGAATGGGGTGAAGGTGGCGGATATGTCTTATACTCCAGGAGTGGATCCTGCATATCTTGAAATATTTAATTCAGTCACTAATAAGACAACAAGGAAATATTGTACACCTGCTGACAACGCCAACATCTTTACGGTGACACCGACTCCTGGAGTCAGGTCTGGAGAGGTAAGGGTTACTGACCTCTTTGGCAATGTATACACAGAAAAAGTAACTTGGTAACCTGATGAACTGTTATCAATGAAACATTCCATATTCATTAAGACCATATCTTGTTCTTGTGCAATTCTGCTCGTTCTGTCCATACTTTCAGCTACAGTGGCATTGCATGCCCGACCCCTATACCTCGGCGAATTCAACATCCGTAACGACAATGCCAATGACGCTGTTGCCGGCAACGGCTGGGCAGTACGCTGTCCGGTTGTGTGCGACATTCTGAAGGTCGAGGCTTTCGACATATTCGGCACTCAGGAGGTCCTGCATAATCAGCTGGAGGATATGCTTGCGGCTCTGCCGGACTATGACTATATCGGTGTCGGCCGCGACGACGGTAAGACTTCCGGAGAATACGCTGCGATATTCTATAAATCGGACCGTATAAAGTGCCTGTCAAGCGGTAATTTTTGGCTTTCCGAGACTCCTGAGGTTGTCGGTTCTGTCGGCTGGGATGCAAAATATACCCGCATCTGCACATGGGGCCAGTTCAAGGACCGCAGGACCGGAAAGAAGTTCTGGATGTTCAACCTGCATATGGATCATCGCGGAGTCGAGGCCCGCAAGCAGTCTGCTCTGCTCGTGATGGAGAGAATCAAGATGATGTGCGGAAAGCAGCCTTATATTCTTTTGGGTGACTTCAATGTGGACCAGTTCAATCCTATCTATCCTATGATGATGGAGTCGGGTATGTTCGTTGACTGCTACGATGCCGCGGCGGTGCGCTTTGCTCCGACTGGCTCGATGAACTACTTCAAGACCGATTTCAAGACTGACAGCCGCATCGACCATGTGCTTGTGTCTGATGACTTTGAGGTCCTTGACTATACAGTACTGACATATTCATATTGGTCAGACGAAAAGCCATCTGCCGAGGCCCTGGAGGCCATCAAGGCCGGAGAGGAAGGCGTGGTAGTCCACAAACAGCGTCTCCCGTCTGATCATTACCCTATAGGAATACATCTTAATTTCAGATAAAAGAAAACGACCGCACCATAAGCGACCATTTTCCCGCAATAGATTAAATAATGAAACTACTATTCTTAATCAAATCGTTCTACCGCATCTCCAAGCCGTCAAAGACCAAGGTGGATGCTGCCCTTCAGGAAAAGAAGTTCCGCATGCTGGGCTTCCAGACCTTCCTTGCCGGAACCATCGGCTATAGCCTTTACTATGTGTGCCGCACCAGCCTTAACGTGGTCAAGAAACCGATCCTCGACAGCGGAATGCTAGACGCTTCGCAGCTTGGACTCATCGGCTCGGTGCTTCTGTTTGCATACGCTATAGGAAAGTTCATCAACGGTTTCCTTGCCGACCATTGCAACATCAAGCGTTTCATGGCCACAGGACTTCTTGTCTCTGCCGTTGCCAACTTCTGCCTCGGAATCCTCGGATTCGCAAGCAGTGCGCTTCCTACAATGACAGTGTTCATGATGTTTGCCATAATGTGGGGCATCAACGGCTGGTCGCAGTCTATGGGTGCGCCTCCTGCAATCATAGGCCTGTCAAGATGGTATCCGCTCAGCAAACGAGGCACATTCTACGGCTTCTTCAGCCTCAGTCATAACCTTGGAGAGTGGCTTTCGTTCCTGTTTGTGGGTATCCTTGTGTCTGTTGCCGGCTGGCAGTGGGGCTTCATCGGTTCTTCTATCGCGGGTGCCCTTGGAGTGGTTGTGATTGTGTTCTTCCTGCATGATAATCCTCAGAGCAAGGGTCTCCCTGCAGTAGAGGAGATGGCTCATGAAAAGACTTCCGTCGATGAGGCGACGGAGTCCACCGGAGCCCTCCAGAGGCTTGTTCTCAAGACTCCTGCAGTGTGGATCCTCGCTGGTGCATCAGCATTCATGTATATCGCCAGATATGCCATCAACGGTTGGGGAGTACTCTTCCTTCAGGAGCAGAAAGGGTTCTCACTTACTGAGGCTACTACAATCATCTCCGTAAACGCCCTTCTCGGCATCTTTGGTACGGTGCTTTCCGGCTGGGTGTCGGACAAGCTCTTCCG
>JAZSEQ010000085.1:0-17707 GCA_045531765.1 Candidatus Cryptobacteroides sp.
TCTTTAAAAAGATTTCTCCACTCACTTCGTTCGGTCGCAATCGGCTTGCCGCTTGAGCGTCTGCGAAAGAAATCGACAAAGTCGCTTGAGCGATAGCGAAAGAAATGACAGTTGGTGTAAACATGTATATCGTTCCCTAAAAAACAAGGAACCGATTCACGCTTTCGTCATACTCCCGCCCCGAACTCACCCTGACTCTGGCGTCAATAAATCGGTTCTTCTTTTGACGATAATCAAGTCTCCCCTTGCACAGAAGCCAATCCCGACATAAGTTTACCGCGAAAGGGGCGTCAGTCATACAATTACCCTACACGAAAGAAGGCGACTAAATCATCACTGATTGTCACCCTCCTTCAATATAAAGATCAAATATGGAAATGGTATACCTGGTAATAATAAAAATCAATCTGCCCCACTCCCCAAGCCTGCATCAGGCGGTTGCATTTGACGACACCTTAGGCGAGTTTTAGGCTAAACTCGCACAAGGTGTACCACTATCATTCGGCTCACTGAGTTTACTGAGATGCAGCATACCAGACGCCTTATAGTGTAAAATAATATATTATTACCTTAAAAATATAGTCTATATGAATTCGATACTTGTCAGAACTACACACAAAACGCTAGTATTCGTATCATAATCTTTACTCCACAGGGAATAGCCTTCAATCTTAACCAGCTTGCGTAAATACTGATTCATATCTACAACCGGAAACTCAAATTCAATAGCACGGCTATAATCCTCACCCCAAACAAGATAGAACTTATCACCCAACGTATTAGGAACAATTACTCCAGTCGAACTGATGTATTCCACCCGTCGTTGAGGTGAAGATATGTATGTCTGGAAGTCGGACCCGGTAATTTCATATGGGGAAGGATAATAGTAATCTTCTGGCCCTATCATGTCCACCTCTGCATTCTGAAGTTCCAGAAGACCGCGATAGGATGTCACATCGGCCTTTACCTCCACATGACAACCTATTGTAAAATACCCCGGATCAAAATCGGGCCCGACATACACATATGCATTATTGCCCACATTGTCAGCAAGTATAAACCCACGCTGTGTCAATGCAGTCAGAGTCCCCGCTATCTGAGTTCTATCTCCAACTTTCAAAGTACTCAGGTCTGTCACAGTCCCCATGCGGGTACACGCCACACCAAGCATAATCGCCAAGAACAAAAGTATCCGTTTCATATTTCTGAAAATGCTATATTGCCGCAAAGATAAATAATATAATCAAGTTTCGACCATCTCAGATCCCCAATGATGACGTCAAAGAAATGGCTACTTTTTTGACGAGAAGAGCAGAAAACAATCATTTTACCCCCAAAACGCCACCTGTCGTCAATAAAATCCCGTTTTCTTTGACGTCGCTATCGTCAGGCTGATGTCGGATCTTTTGCCCAACCGAATCTTTACCTTGATCTTTTCTGCACCGACAAAAAAACGCACTCCGAGGAATGCGTTTATGGTTCTACGGTGCGGATAACTTCTACACTTAAGGAATCATTACCAGACGTAAACCACCACCTTTATTGCTATATCCCGGAGTTCCGTAATCCCTGTGAGACACACGGCAAGATGTCGGACTGTCACGCCAGTCTCCGCCACGCAGCACATGACCAAATCCACTTTCCGGTCCTTTAGGATTTGTCTGAGGAACACTGCAATACTCTCCGTACCAATCATTACACCACTCCCACACATTGCCGGACATATCGTATAGTCCGAGCTCATTCGGGTGCTTTGTCTTCACCGGATGGGTCTGCCCTTCTGAATTCCCGTCATACCACGCGACATCTTCCAGATCAGATCCGCCCGAATACTTATATCTGCCGGATTTATTTCCGCCACGAGCAGCATATTCCCACTCGGCCTCAGTAGGCAGTCTGAACTTATGACCGGTCATTGCACTTAATGCTTCCACAAATTCCTGACAATCGTTCCACGACACATGAGTCACAGGCCTGTCATTTCCCGTATCATATTGAGCGGGATTATTTCCCATTACTGCCATCCACAGGTCTTGAGTCACCTCTGTTTCGCCCATATAGAAATCAGACAGAGTCACGTTATGGGCGGGACGTTCAGCTTCGTGAGAATCAGCACCTTGTCCAGAAGTTGCACCCATTGTGAAGGAGCCACCTTTTACCAACACCATACAGAACGACACATCTTTGACACTGACCATCTTGTGCGGCACAGAGACTGCCGGGGAATTCTTACGAAGAACAGCAGTAACCTCCGCCACCTCTCCTTCACGGACAACCACTTTCCCAACCCACACGGAACAGCCTGAATGTGTTATCTTCAGTTCATGATTCCCGACAATGGATTCAGGAAGATACAGCGGGGTCTGTCCCACATGTACCCCATCCAGATAAACCTCTGACAATTCCGGTTCAGATGTAATTGTCAGAGTTCCATACAACGGCTCCGGCGGCCGCAGACGCACCGACCTGGCTGGCATACCTTCGGTCACAGTCAATGTTTCGGATGTAGGACGATGACCATTCTTACGGCACTCCACCATATAGTCACCTCTGGCCAGGTCACCTGTCCACGTCCCGAGACCCTTCAGTTCCCCGTTCACCCAGATTTCCGCATTATTATCAACAGACAGGCTCACCGTCGAAAAATCAGGAGTCAGTGTGGGATCGAGATACGAAACTTTACCATCGCTGACAGTCACTGACAAATCAAGACTCTTATACAGCGGTTTCACTATCTTTACAACATACTCTCCACTTGGCAGAGGATCGCTTTTAATAGGAGCCTGTCCTAAAAGATTGTTGTCAAGATAGACATAAGCTCCTTCTGATGAGGCTCCTTCGACACTAAGCCATCCATACGCAGGAGCCAGATTCACGGAAACGGTCTGCTTGCCTTTCACATCATTTACTACCACAGTCCCGACACTGGGATGATGGTTCCTGGCAGACACTGAAAACTCGTGAGTACCAAATCTCACAAGTTTGCTGGCAACACCGGATTTGACTATAAGAGGCTCACCGTCAAGCATAATCAGCGCATCCGAGGGGTATACATTGAATACCACAAACTGCTGCAGAAGAGCTGCATTCCTCAGTTCCACATTAAAGAAGACCTTACCGGAAGACACTTCTATCTGCTGCTGGCAGTCAGCTTCGCCTGACCGGACCTTCAAAGTATGCATTCCCGCGATTACTTCAGGGATACTCAAGGTGTTATCGCTACCGATCACGCCTCTGAAAGCGCCATCCAACCAGACCTCTGCACCAACTTTCGAACATGACACCACCACTGTGAGCCTGTGTTCCGCCCAACCGTCCATCAGATACACCTTGCCGCCTTCGGGACTGATTGTGACGATGTTTGATTCACCAAGTGACGGGTGTCTGACGTATAAACGCGTATCAGGACGCGCCGTCATCTCAAGAATCAGTCCATTGCCTCCTGAAGCCATCTCCCGTTTCATAAGCACGACATTACCGCCCAGAACCCTCACCTCTATTTCCGCGATGTCTTCCGGGGTCATTCTGTCCAGATGAAGTTTCAAACGAAAACACTCTCTGTTTGAACGGTCCTTGCCTATAGGGTCAATATTTGCGCCTGTAAGAACATCTGTCTGTTCAACACGGAATGAATCCCCGTCCAGAACGACGGACTTCCCGGTTTGAGCGACAAGAGCCAGAGAAAGCAGCAGGAACGATAGTGTCAAGAACAGTTTTTTCATCAATTACATTTATTAACCGACAAAGCGGCTTCCATAGCGGCATAAAGATACCGGCCACGGAAACCGCTGTGTGAATAAAGCGAAGAATCAGAACTTCCAGCCGAGTGTTATATTCAACTGATTGGAATACACTCTGTACTTCTTTCCATCATAAGTTTCCTTTACAAAATTTGTCAGCGGTCCTTCATATCCGACTCCTGCAAAGTATTTACCGAAATTGATCCGTGCACCTACCTGCCAGCCAAGGACTACCCTGTTCCAAGGTTCACCCTCCATATCATCATCGCTGAAACAGCTTACAGTATCACTTTCAGAGTATTCGCTTGAATCATATGAATTATCTACCTGTCCAAGCAGATACGTAGCCAGATTAAGCCCTGCATAAGGCATTATGGAGAAAGACGTCTGAGGAATAGCCAGGTCATATACCACACTCACAGGCACCTTGACCGCAAGGAAATTGACCGACTGGGAGTATTTGTCACCGTCTCCATTTCTTTCTTCATCAGACCAGAAAGACCACTGCAATCCCGCACCGTACTCCAGATACAGAGGTTGAGAAGCCATGATATTATGGGCGTTCGTCCATTCAAGAGACAGAGCATTCATTTCCTCAAAGCCTCCTTCTGTCTCGCCATCATACTCAGGGACTATATTCATGGAGCTATACGAAAATCTGAACGTACCGAATGTAGACTCTACATCCTGAGACATTCCCTGGCCGTTACCTCCGGCATTGCCCCCAGCATTCATAAACTGTGCAGAGGCAGTTGTGCAAAGCGCAAACAAAGCGCATGCAATCACAAATAATTTTTTCATGACTATTATAAATTAAAGATTCTACAACACTACGAATGTCATCCTCCAGATATTTGCCGTCCCCCCTGAGTCACCTCTCTGGCTAATGAAATATATATATTTTCCATCCCTGCTCCACTCCGGACTGAGGTCCTCAGCCACATGATAAGTAAGCTGAGTCAGATGAGAGCCATCCACGCGGCACACATATATGTCGGTATTCCAATATACAGACTTTCCTGTAGGTACAGCCGAACTTCCCACAAACAGAATCCACTGTCCATCCGGTGAAAGCGACGGTGTGGAGAATGACTTCTCCGAATCAGAGACAATACATTCCTCAACTCCTGTCAAATAATTGACTTTCCATATTTCTCCTTTCCCGAAGCCATTTACCCTGACACACAGAAGGCTGTTTTCATCCTGCATCACACATGGATTGAAACCGGTCATATAGCTGGACAGGAAGTTATCTTTCAAGTCATAGCTCCATATGCTGGTAGAGGCAGTTTCCGACCTTGCAAAGAATATCTTCTTGCCATCAAGAGAATACATCGGCGAATAGTCCTTAAAACCGTTCGTTATCTGTCTGCATATGAAACCATTGTTGGCATCCGTCTGGAATATCACATTTGTATTCATTGTGGCTTCAGAGAATGTTATCCACCTTCCGTCCGGGGAATACGAAAAATCCGTGACGTTTCTGCGGTTGGTGCGCTGAACGGAAGCACCTTGTCTGACCAGATCCTTTACAAAAACATTCGTCGTCTGTCCACGCATGGCAAGAAAAGCTATCTTACTTCCATCAGAAGATACGTCGATTATCTTGTTTGTATACCAATTTAAGCCTTTCCTGTTTCTGGTGACCATCGGCATACACACATAATCGTTCTTGGAGGTCAGCATCGTGAAATCGATACCTGACTCTTCAGGCACAGACACCACGGAATAATCAACCTGCTGGGAATACGCTGTAACAGAAAAAAACGCCGCCATCAAGACAGACGTCACTTTTAGAATTTTATGACACATAAGCTTGCTTTTAGGGTCTGCAAATATACCCCCCCTATGACTTTTCCAAATTTTTGAATCAAAAAGTCACAGACACAGTCTCAATATCGTTTTCACCGACAAAAGCAACTCTGGAGCCATTGGCGGCGGCAGCACGGATTTTGCAGATACGGGCCGGTTTGCTAACTTTGCGGGGATGTGCTGGAGAGGGAGGGGAAACAGGAGGGAAAGCCCGGACATGTTTTTCATGTCATGATACAACACCTATGAGAAGGTCAGGCATAAATACATATATATGTGCTCTGCTGCTGGTCATTACAGCGGCAGCGGGGGTGTGCCGTGGCCAGACGAAGACGGATGGGACGAAAAAGAAGGAACTGATGAATTACACCGTCGTGGGGAAAGATACGGTCTACATCGACGCATTGCCGGCATCCAAGGTGTATGCAAGGGTACCGAAACAGAAGGGAAGGGAGTGGAGACGGTATTACAGGCTGGTGCATAATTTCAGCAAGACCTACCCTTATGCCCTCGTGGCAAAAAAGATCGTGATGCAGGCAGACAGCACCATCGAAACCGAGAATATGAAATGGTACAGGAGAGGAAAGTATGTGGATGTGGTGCAGGACGAATTGTTTGAAGCCTTTGAGAAGCCGATCAGAAAAATGACCATCAGTCAGGGAAAGCTCCTGATGAAACTCATAGACAGAGAGGTAGGAAAATCCTCATATATGATAATCAAGGATTTCAAGAACAGTCTTACCGCCGGTTTCTGGCAGGGCATAGCAAAACTTTTTGGCTCGGACCTGAAGAAGCCTTACGATCCGGAAGGAGAAGATGCCAAAGTGGAGGAACTTGTGAAGATCTGGGAAGCGGGTGACTTCCCGGCATTCTATTTCTCACTGTTCTGGAAGGATCCGCCTGAAGTCATAATCCCGGAAAAGTACCGATGAGACACCTCGCCGGTTTCCGAATCGAAACATATGTACGGAGAAGACGAGATCCAGTCTTTCATCACATGGAATTCCGCGCCGCAGGCAAGAGTCATCCTGACATCCGCATGATAGTGGCCGAAAATAAAGCAGTCCACAGCATTGGCGGACGCAAATTCCTCGGCAAACCTATATAAAGGCTCATCTGCCCCCCTGAACGCATATTCCTGTTCATGTGAGAGACGGTTATTCTTCGACCAGCCGTTGCCGAATCTGAAGGCAAGCCACGGATGCAGAAGACTGAAGAGAGTCTGGGTCACGCGGCTATGAAACACTCCCCGGAGGATTCTGTAACCGACAGGAACAGGCCCAAGTCCGTCTCCATGGCCAAGGCAGAACCTCCTGTCCCCGAGCTCCACGACATATGGCTGGACCAGACGTATCATCCCGAGTTCCTCAAAATACCTGTATGTCCACACATCATGGTTGCCTTGGAAGAAATACACCTTCACTCCTCTGTCCATCAGTGCAGTCAAGGCGGCGAACACACGCACATATCCTTTAGGCACGACATCCCTGTACTCATACCAGAAATCCCATATGTCACCGAGCAGATACACAGCCTCAGCATCCTGCGGAAGACTCTGCAGGAAGGAGACAAAACGGAGCTCACGGTCGGCAGGATCACCGACTTTCAGGCCCAGATGGACGTCTGATACAAAATAGCTTTTCATAGGAAATCAGGCAAAAACAAATATGCAGACCGCAGCAGCCAGACAATATAGCGCAAACCAGCTGAGCTTGGCTTTCTTAACCAGGGCCACCATGGCTTTACATGCGAAAAGTCCTGAGACAAAAGCGGATACAAATCCCAGTACAAGCTGCATGACTCCCACAGAAGAAGATCCGAATTCTCCGCCGACAACTTCGAGGAAAGTTTCTCCAAGGATAGGCACCAGCACCATCAGGAAAGAGAACTGCGCCATCACATCCCTGCGTACGCCACATATCAGACCTGTAGAGATGGTGGTTCCTGAGCGGGAAAGCCCCGGAACAACGGCAAATGCCTGTCCGAGTCCCACTGCGAAAGCCTGCCAGTAGGAAATCCCGTTTCTATATTCATTGGAAGGGAAGATGGACTTTCTTCCCGGTCTTGACGCGTAATCGGAGAAAAACAGGAGCAATGCCGTGACTATCAAGGCATAGCCCACTACGGTAATGGAACCGAAGATACTTTCCACCTGATCTTTGAAGAACACCCCGACAATGAAGACAGGAATCATGGAAACCACCATTTTCAGGAGGTAATCCGTCTGGTCGTTACAGATCAGTGTGGAGCCGCCTGCAGCATTCTTCCCGAATCTTATTCCCTTCAAGCCTCTGAAGAAGCCAGTCAGCAGGTCACGGATCTGCCTGCGGAAAACCAGAATCGTGCTCAATACGGTCGCCGCATGCACCATGGTCGTAAAGAGGAGGTCGTCAGTGGTCTCCACACCCAGCACGACTTTACCGATCTCCAGGTGACCGCTGCTGCTGACAGGAAGGAATTCCGTCAATCCCTGTATAAGTCCCAACAGGACAGCTTCATACCACTCCATAACCCTATTTCTTGAATACCTTCATTATAGCGACGATTTCGATCACTATACCCGCAAGGATAACGACAGGAGCTGCAACCATCCTACGGAAATCGAACATGGCGTAATTGAACACTTCCGGATCATCGCTGCCGCCTCCCATCATGAGGATATATCCCGATATCATCACAATCAAGCCGGCAAGAAGCAGTCTCAGACCCTTCGGAGTAATCGGCATCTTTGTGTTTTCGTTTTCCATTCTATTGACTCTTAGTAATATAATTCATCCTTGTTCAAGCCCACGAGCTTTCCCACCACAAAATAAGTGCTTGTAAAACATATCACCACTCCCGAAACCAGAACTATAGCCATCACCACCAGCAGCAGTTCCAGTCTGAACACTTCGAAGAGCTGGGCAAACTCGTTTCTGACTACAAAAAGCATGGCAACCAGGGCTATTATAGCGACAAAGGCAGCAAAAATCCCCTGAAATACGGATTGAATCAGGAAAGGTGCACGAATGAAGGCCTTCGTGGCTCCCACAAGCTTCATGGTGTGAATTGTAAAGCGTCTGGCGAACACGTTCAACCTCACTGTGTTGTTGATGAGCACGAAGGAGATGAACAGGAGCAGGGCGATAAAGACGGCAAGCACGGCGGATATCCTGTTCAGATTGGCGTTCAGTGCATCTACAAGCGAACGCTGATAGACCACCTCATCCACAAGAGGAGATTCAGCTATGATTTCCCGTACCACTTCAAGGCTGTCTGCAGAGACATATTCCGCATTAAGGGTGACATCTATGGACACCGGTATCGGGGACGTCTCGAAGACATCCAGAAAGTCGTCACCCAACATGTCTGCCATCTCACGCTTTCCCTGCTCTCTGGAAATGAAAAGGGAACTTCTGATGAAGCGTTCCTTGTTCAGGCCGGTCTGATATTCGAGCGCCTCATCCTCGGACACCGTCTGCTTCATCATGACCGACACCTGCATATTTTCCTTGAAGTAATCGGACACACTCTTCGCATTGACCAGCAGCATGCTGGCCACTCCGACAAGAAGAAGCACGAGACTTATGCTGATTACCGATGACAGGTATGCGTTTGCAAGCCTCCTGCGCATCATCTTATTATTATCCGTTTTCCCCATAGCGGGGTCAAAGATAGTGATAATCCAAAAATATTTCTTATCTTTGTAGAGATTTTGTCATTAAAAACAAACAGTATGGATAACACGGTAAAAAGAGTCCTGTTCGTCAATTCGGAGATATTCCCATATCTGCCGGAAAATGAGATATCCCACATCGGAAGATTCCTTCCCCAGGGTATCCAGGAGATGAAGAAGGAGATCAGGTCCTTCATGCCAAGATACGGATGTATCAACGAAAGAAAGAACCAGCTCCACGAGGTGATCCGTCTTTCCGGAATGAATATCGTGATTAATGACGTGGACAGGCCGCTGGTTATCAAGGTGGCGTCCATTTCCGCCGCAAGGATGCAGGTGTATTTCATCGACAATGAAGATTATTTCCACAGAAAGAGTGTCTATCACGATGAAAACGGTGAATTCTTCAGCGACAACTGCGAAAGAGCGATCTTCTTTGCACGAGGAGTGCTGGAGACCGTCAAGAAACTCCGCTGGGCGCCGGACGTGATCCATTGTCAGGGCTGGATATCGCATGTGCTTCCGCTTTACCTCAAGAAAGCATACATCGACGACCCGATCTTCTCCAACAGCAAGATAGTTCTGTCTCTTTACAATGACACCCCGGCAACGGACTTCCCTGCAGACATCAAGGAGAAAATACTGTTCGGAGGAATAAGCGACAAGGACGTGGAGATCCTCGATGAGCCGAGCGGCATAAATCTTGCGAAGCTTGCGGCCAGCTATTCCGATGGAATAATCATGGGCTCGGAGAATGTGAACGAAGACATCGTGACCTTCTGCAAGGATTCCGGACTTCCGATACTCCCGTTCAATGCAGAAAGCATCCAGAACGGAACATACATTAACGATTACAACAGTTTTTACGATAGTTTATAATGAATCTTGATATCATTGGCAGAGTAAGCCGTCTTGCGGCTATCGGTGCGATACTGTGTTGCTCTGCAGCATGTGTGGATGTGGACGAGACTCTTGGCGAGAACTTCATTCCCACCGACCAGATCTGGGATGTCTACACACCGGAGGAAGTTCCCTTCGAAAACGTAATGCTCCATATGGCCGACAGTATTTCGGGTTACAGCAACACCCGCTTCACTTTCGGCGCGATAAACGACGGGGTGCTGGGCACAACCATCAAAAGCACTACATTCACCCTGGTCCCCATCGCCAAGTCACTTGACTTCGGTACGGACACCAAGGTGCGCCAGTTTCATTTCACCGCCGTCAGGGACACCTTGTCAATGGTCAATGACAATCAGCTGAGGATGCTGCAGAACGTATATGTTTCCGAACTCAAGAAAGACCTGGACACAAACGTGATCTACGCAGGATCATTCTCCCAGTACACGGAACAGGGCAGGATCAACAGGGAAGAATATCTGGATCCGAACAACAGGATCACAGACGGCATTCCGGTGTACAATGGAGGAGATTCCCTTTCATTTGATTTCAGCAAGGAATTCACAGAGCGTTTCATCGAGAAGCTCAAGACCGTGGAACTTGATTCTATCAGTTCATACGTGAAGACTCTTCCGGGCATACTTATCACAACGGATTCACCGGCAGGTGAGGGTGGACGAATCAATATGTTCAACCTTCCTATCGAGACCGACTCATATGGCTATATATCAGGAAATTACGCAGAACTTAAGTTCACCGCAAAATATGATTACTCAGATGAGCCGGTGGATACTTCATTCGTATTCTATTTCGGTCCGGCGGAATTCCTGACAGAAGAGCATACAAGTTATCCGGCCCAGTTTGCCTTCAACATGAGCGACCATGAGACCATCCGGTCATACCAGACCGGAGTCAAGGCGACTGACAAGATTTATGTTGAAGGAGGCAGCGGAATCAAGCCTGTCATAAAGGCTGAAGAAATCAGGACCATCCTGGAAAACGAGATATCCAAGACAGGAAGAGATCCCAAGGACGTGGTGATCAACAAGGCCACCATAATCCTTCCATACAACGTAGAGGGAGACTACGGCAAGTTGGAGAAATACCCTATGATATTGAGCCCTACCGTAAGGCTGAGAAGCACCAACGGCAATCACGTGTCATACGCAGGACTCACCGACTCCAGCATAGAAAGCGAGAACCAGGGAGACATAAACAGGTCACTCTGCATATACAGTCCTGACATCAGTCACCATGTGCAGGAGATTCTCAAGCTGGACAGGAATGCTGAAGACTACAGCAAGAAGGTGGAGAATTATGACATCTGGTTCCTTATCATGCATGAGGAGATAACAACAACGAGCAGCAATACCGGCTACAACGACTACTATAACAATCTCCTGTACAACTCATACTATAATAATATGATGTATGATCCGTACGGATATGGCTATGGTTACGGCGGATACGGCGGCTATGGAGGATACGGATACGGCGGTTATGGATACGGCGGATACGGCTACAACAACTACTATAATTATTACATGATGGCTGCTTATGCAAGTGCTGCCAACAGCACGAGCACCTCCTCGTCCACAGAACTTGACAAGGACCGATTCTATAACGCAGTGTTATGCGGTCCGGAGTACGGCAGCGACCTGAAGCAGAAGCCAAGACTGAAGGTCACCTTCTCGGCTCCGAAAATCAGCGAATAAAAAACAAGTGCAGCCTTTTTCAAGACTGCACTTTTTTTATTTCAGACAAAATTATTTGCTGTTCACCTTGTCCTCGATGTACTTGATAGCATCTCCTACAGTTGTGATCTTGTCGCCAGCATCATCATCCGGAATCTCGATATCGAACTTCTTCTCGAAATCCATGATGAGCTCAACGATATCAAGTGAATCAGCACCGAGATCGTTCTGGAAGCTAGCTGTCTCTGTTACCTCAGCAGCATCAACGCCCAATTTCTCGACGATGATTGCCTTTACGTCTTCTGCAATATTAGCCATAACGTTTTAATTTTAGTTAATAATTAGTATTCTAATACACGTATTTGCGTCAAAAGCAGTGCAAATTAAATAAAAAAAATCGGAAAATAAAAATTTTGGCATCAAATGCCTATCTGCTCAACTTATTCCATACCCTGAGGCCGTTGATGGAGTTCATCAGATAGAATATCCACATTATCACCATCACTCCTGCATGTGCATCACCACGGGCCACACATATGCACCACATGACCACACTTATTATATTCGTTGCTATCCAAAGCACCCATTGCTCCATAAAAGCCAATGCCATCAAAGCCTGTGCGACTATACTGAAAACCGTTGTCGCTGCATCCTTGAACGGCTGAGGATCTCCGAAATATTTCAACACACAGCCGGTCACGACAACAGCTATAAGACACCCTGCAGCAAGGACAGCCCTCTGGCCCCATGTGAACCTGCGGGCCCTTACCTGAACATTCTGACCCTTGGCCTCAGAACCGGATATCGCCGCTCCACGCTTACGCCACTGCCACCAACCGATGAACTGCATCGGCACATAATAGAATGCATTAAGGGCGGCATCACCGTAAAGGGAAGCCTTATAGGAGATATAAGCATACATCGACACATTGACTATGCCGAAAACATAGTTCCATATGCTTCCTTTCGCCACAAGGACGACGCAAAGCACACCGGCGATTCCTGCTGTAGAACCTACGACATCCACGTTGCCGGTCAATATGGAATAAATGATATTAGAAGCTATGACGCCGATGATGAGAAACCAGTCATATAGCGAAAGTAACTTATTGTTCATATCAATCTGATTTTCTGTTCAATTCATCAAGTATCCTTGCGGCCAGCTGCGGACCGACAACTTCCGCAAGAGCCTCCTCCGAAGCCTGGGCTATTCTTGCAACACTTCCAAAACGCAGAAGAAGCCTCTGCTCCGTCTTCTCTCCCACTCCCTTTATACCACGCAAGGCTGATTCCACCTGAGCCTTGCTCCTGAGGTTACGATGGAATGTGATTCCGAATCTATGAGCCTCATCCCTTATCTGCTGAAGGACCTTCAGAGCCGGAGAATTACGGTCTATGAACAGAGGATACGGATCTCCTACCCTGTAGACCTCCTCCATGCGTTCGGCGAGAGCTATCAACGTGACCTTCCCTATTATGCCAAGTTCCGACAAGGCTTCGTACGCAAATGCAAGCTGGCCTTTTCCACCGTCGATAACGATAAGCTGAGGCAGGTCTTCAGGATTTTCCTCAAGCATGCGTGAATAGCGCCGGTTCACCACCTCCTTCATTGTGGCATAATCGTTGGCCCCTACCACCGTCTTCACCTTAAAATGTCTGTAATCCTTCTTTGAAGGCACGGCATTACGAAATACCACACATGCAGATACCGGATTGGTTCCCTGGATATTGGAATTATCGAAACATTCCATATGAACAGGCAGTTCCTTCATGCCCAACTGTTTGCGAAGAGACTCCATGACCATATTCCTGTAGGCGTCAGGGTCCGTATGTTCCTGCTGCTTGAGGGCGTTCAGGCGCATTTCCTTGGCATTGCGTGCACTTAACTCCAATAGGGCAAGCTTGTCTCCGCGCACCGGCACACGAAACTCGATATTCTCAATTTCAACATCAGGAATGAACGGGACTATAACCTCACGCGAAAGCATTCCGAACTTGGAGCGTATCTCTCCGATGAAGGTGCCCAGAACGGCTTCCTGTTCCTCTTCAATCATCAGCCTGAATCCCATGTTGAGAGACTGGACCACAGCTCCACCACGTATCCTCATGAAATTTCCGAATGCCTCTGAACCATCAATGACAAGGGAAAAGACATCAACATCACCGACCGTCGAATTAACAATCACCGACTTGCTGTAATGCTGCTCCAGAGAGAGCATCTTCTCCTTGAAAAACTGAGCCTCCTCGAAATCCATCCTCGACGCAGCTTCCTGCATCTGAGTCCTGTAATGCTGGATAATGTCGCGGCCACCACCTTTCAGAAGACTTACGATTTCCTCGATATTCTCATTATACTCTTTCTGGGATATTCCGCCAATGCAGCACCCGCGGCACCTCTTTATATGAAAATTCAGGCAAGGACGTATTTTCCCGCGCAGGATTACATCCGAGGTGATCTTATGGCGGCAGGTGCGCAACGGATATATGCTGTGGAAAAACTCCACAAGATTCCTTGCATGCACCACGCTGCTGTATGGTCCGAAATACCTGGAGCCGTCCCTCACCATCCTGCGGGTCAGGAAGACACGCGGAAATTCCTCCGCACTCACGCATATCCACGGATATGTCTTCGAATCCTTGAGAAGGATGTTGTAGCGCGGCTTGAACTGCTTGATAAGATTGTTTTCAAGAAGCAGGGCATCAGCCTCCGACTCCACCACCGTATACTCGGCATCAGCGATCTTCGACACCATCACTGCCGTCTTGCGGGTAAGTCTTTCTGCCGGCACGAAATACTGTGCAACCCTCTTGTGCAGATCCTTCGCCTTACCCACATAAATCACATTCCCCTCGGCGTCATAATACCGGTAGACACCAGGGGAATGTGGAAATAAAGCTATCTTTTCTCTGATGGTCATCGATCAGATTTCCCGACTACGCCAGAAATTGCGAATAACTACTTTATATATTCAGCAACAGCCTCCTGAATACCCTCAAGACCATGGAAACCTCTCTTGAGAATTGTTCCGTCAGGGCCGATGAGCATCAGATGAGGAATACCCTCCACGCCATAGATTTCAGTAGGGACACTGCCGCAATTATTGATATGCAGCCAATCCATTTCAAGCTGTCCGGCTACCTCGATAGTATGCGACTGTGGCTTTCTCTCCCATACTGCAAGACTGAGTACCTCAAGGCCCTTGTTCCTGTACTGGTCGTAAACTGTCTTGATATTAGGCATCTCGCGACGGCAAGGACCGCACCATGGCGACCAGAAATCCACAAGGACATATTTTCCCTTACCTACATAGTCAGAGAACCTGACCTCCTTCTTCAACGGCTGAGGATCTGCGCTGCGGCTGTAACCATATACATGTTCAGCAGTGAAGTCCTTGAACATCTTTCCCTCTGCAGTCTCGATCCTTGCATCCAGAGCATTCTTCATATTCTTGATATATCTGTTTTCCTGAAGAGCAGGAACAAGGGAGTTCACAAGCTCGGCAAGCTGCACATCTTCAAGCTCACCTCTAAGGTTATTGAGGGCAAGGACTGCTATGAAGTTGTCTGTATTAGCCTCCACTGCACCTGTATGATGGGCACGATACCTTACGATAAACTCATCAAAGAAAGATTCGAACGCAGCTGACTTTTCCTCCTGAGTCTTGAGGCTGTCTGCAAATATCTCCTTCTGCCTGCCCATATATTCATCCATGAGCACTTTTTCGGCTGCATTGTAGGCATTCATCCTCTCTGTCACCGAAAGCTTAGGATACTTGGAAGTGACCGTAGACTCCTCATCGATCACCACATTGAGAGGCGTTCCGTCAGATATAAAAGCAGTACCATTGGAGCCGGCTGCAATTCGACCGAAAGTCGTGACATCCGCAGGGACATCCACCTGGAACCTGCCTTCTGTCACAGGCACAAGAGTATCCACCACATTCTCGACCAGCACCCTTACCTCAGTGACGCCGTCTATATTCACCTGACCTGAGATCTCAGTGACCTCGGAAACCTTACCGCATGCCACGGTCATGACTGCAACTGCCGCAGCCCCTAAAAAAAACCTGTTCATATTCTACTTAACTAAATCTTCAAATGCATCCTCTATCTCATTCCCGAGCTTCTTCGCTCCCTTCTTGATCTCCTTTTTTGCCTTCTTCGCCTCACGCTCGGCAGCATCCTCTATCCTCTCATTGAGATCATCCATCTTATCCTTGATACGCTCCACGGCCTCATCGTCACCGGCAAGCTTTGCCTGTGCCAATTCCTTCGTCAGCTGCTGATATTCCTTTGCAAGCTCGCTTGCTGAAGGCTGACATGAGCAGCATACTGCCAAAGCCGTTGCCACTACCATGATTCTAAACAACGTTTTCATACTCAATCCGTTTTAAAATTACACTTCATTCTTCAAAGATAATCATTTTGCATAAAACGGCAAGTGGAGATGCGCATGGGGACATATACAAAAAAGGGCTGGCATGATGATACCAACCCTTCATTATGGTGTTTAGAGTTAGAATTACTTATTCTCTCTGCGACCACCACGGCCACCACGACGACGGTCGTTGCCACGGCCACCACGGTTGTTGCCGGACTGCTGAGCCTGAGCTGCAACACCTGCGTTAGGAGAGAGGTCCTTCTTACCGTAAACCTCACCGTTGCAGATCCATACCTTGATACCAAGAACGCCTACCTTGGTGTGAGCCTCAGCGAGTGCGTAGTCGATGTCAGCGCGGAATGTGTGGAGAGGAGTACGACCTTCCTTGAACATCTCGCTTCTTGCCATCTCGGCGCCACCGAGACGACCGCTGATCTGAACCTTGATACCCTCAGCACCTACGCGCATTGTAGTTGCTACGGCCATCTTGATTGCACGACGGTATGAAACACGACCCTCGATCTGACGAGCGATTGAGTCAGCCACGATGTGAGCATCAACCTCAGGCTTGTTGACCTCATAGATGTTGATCTGAACATCCTTCTTGGTCACCTTCTTGAGTTCCTCCTTGAGGAGATCAACTGCCTGTCCGCCCTTTCCGATTATCACACCTGGTCTTGCTGCGTGAATTGTTACAGTGATGAGCTTAAGAGTTCTCTCGATAACGATCTTTGAAAGAGAAGCCTTTGCGAGACGGCTTGAGAGATACTTGCGGATCTCAAAGTCCTCTGCGATCTTCTCTGCATAGTTACCACCTACCCAGTTAGAGTCCCAACCACGGGTGATACCGATTCTGTTGCTTATAGGATTAGTCTTCTGTCCCATGATTATGCCTCCTTAACTGCTGCTGGTTTAACATCGAGGATAACTGTAACGTGGTTTGAACGCTTGCGGATACGACCCGCACGACCCTGAGGGCAAGGACGGATTCTCTTGAGAGTACGTCCCTCATCGACCATGATGGTCTTTACGATAACGTTACCGTTCTCCAACTCTTTGATATTATCAGGATTCTTAGCTTCCCAGTTAGCGATAGCGCTACGGAGAAGTTTCTCCAGATCTATAGAAGCGTGCTTCTTCGAAAATTTCAAAATATCGAGTGCACGGTTCACCTCAACGCCACGGATGATGTCTGCAACGAGACGCATCTTGCGAGGTGATGTAGGTACATCATTCAGCTTTGCGATAGCTGTCTGCTTCTTTATTTCCTTAAGCCTCTCGGCCATTTGTCTTTTACGAGCTCCCATAATTACAATTTCATTTTAAATTATTTACGATTGCCCGAATGGCCTTTGAAAGTTCTTGTTGGCGCAAACTCACCAAGCTTGTGACCTACCATGTTCTCAGTAACATAAACAGGAATAAACTTATTTCCATTATGAACTGCGATGGTGTGACCTACAAAGTCAGGAGAAATCATGCTTGCGCGTGACCAAGTCTTGACAACCTCTTTCTTCATGCTACC
>JAZSEQ010000018.1:0-33377 GCA_045531765.1 Candidatus Cryptobacteroides sp.
GCGCAATGCCGGAGCGGAAGTGCGCATGAGCGTGTTCTGCAATCTGACGGAAGATGACATCTTCAGGTCTATCGCTGAAATGAAGAAGAATATCGACGAGTGTCATATCCTCATGCTCTGCGGCGGATTCTCTGCAGGAGACGAGCCTGGCGGAAGCGGTAAGTTCATTGCCAATGTTTTGAACAACAAGGATATAGCAGAGGCTATTCATGCTCTCATCGATCGCGGCGGCCTTATCCTCGGTATCTGCAACGGATTCCAGGCCCTCGTGAAGTCGGGCCTCCTCCCTTACGGACGCCTCGGCCAGGTGACAAAGGACAGCCCTACACTCTTCCGCAACGACATCAATCGCCACATCTCCCAGATGGTGACGACTCGTGTCGCGACTACGAATTCTCCATGGCTCAAGGACTTCGCCATCGGTGACCTCCATACTATTGCAGTGAGCCACGGTGAGGGTAAATTCGTTGTCAATGAGGAACTTGCGAAGGAAATCTTCGCTAACGGCCAGATAGCTTTCCAGTATGTGGATCCTCTCGAGGAGGAGCCTACTATGGAGTCTCCATACAACCCGAACGGATCATATTATGCGATCGAGGGTATCATCAGCCGCAACGGACAGATCCTTGGAAAGATGGGACATACCGAGCGTTTCGAGGAGAATCTCTTCAAGAATATTGACGACGATACCCGCGAGCAGCCATTGTTCCATAATGCGGTTGCTTATTTCAGAGGAGAGTAACATAACTGTCATCCCCGACATGATCGGGGATCTATTAAAACGAACAACAGAATGTGTAAATGTAACAAATTCAGGGATGACAAGCTCCATCATGAGTGTGGTGTGCTTGGCATATATGGCGTTGAGGATGCCGCAGGTCTGGCTTATTATGGCCTGCACACCCTCCAGCACAGAGGACAGCAGGGCTGTGGAATAGTTTCTGTGGCTCCTGACGGTCAGTTCCATAGGGTCAAGGGTGACGGCCTTGTATCCGAAGTGTTCAATGAGCAGAAACTTGAAAAGCTGCCGGGCAATATGGCTATCGGCCATGTCCGCTACAGCAATGCAGGCTGCAAGGGCACGGAGAACATACAGCCTTTCCTCTTCCACCACAGCTCCGGTGACTTCGCGATGGCAAACAACGGTCAGATCGTGAACTATAACCAGCTTCGTCATGAACTTGAGGACAAGGGCAGCCTCTTCCAGTCATCTTCGGATGCAGAGGTGCTTGCGCATCTCATCAAAAAGCAGGGTATAGGAAAGGATAAGCCCAGAATCTATGCTCTGAAGGAAGCCCTCAATACTATAGACGGGGCATTTGCATTTGTGGTGATGACCGGACGTCGTATATATGCATGTCGGGATAAATATGGATTCCATCCGCTTGCAATAGGAAAACTCGGAGATGGTTATGTGGTTGCCAGCGAGACATGTGCCTTTGATGTGTTAGGTGCAGAGTATATCCGTGATGTGGAACCCGGAGAAATCGTTACTCTTGACCATCATGGTATACGCAGCCAGTTTTATTCAGAGCCGCAGCGCCATGCCATGTGTGCTATGGAGTATGTTTATTTCGCGCGTCCCGACAGCGACATCGAGGGATGTAATGTGCATAATTACAGAAAGGAATCAGGCAGGATACTCTTCCAGGAGGCTCCGGCCGATGCGGACATAGTCATCGGAGTGCCTGATTCAAGTCTGAGCGCCGCTCAGGGATATGCCGAAGCAAGCGGTCTGCCGTACGAGATGGGCCTTATCAAGAGCAAATATGTCGGCCGTACATTCATCCTTCCGACCCAGTCTATGCGTGAGAAGGGAGTGAAGATGAAGCTGTCTCCGGTGAAGACCATTGTAAAGGGAAAGAGGGTAGTGCTGGTGGATGATTCCATCGTGCGCGGAACCACTTCACTGAAAATTGTAAAGATGCTGCGTGAGGCTGGTGCGGCCGAGGTGCATGTACGTATAGCCAGTGCACCTTTGAAATACACCTGCTACTATGGAGTGGACGTACATACTCCTGAGGAACTCATCAGCAACAGCAACAGCGTGGAACAGGTGTGCAGGCTCATAGATGCCGATTCACTTGCATTCCTCTCCCATGAAGGAATGCTCGCAGCCGGCAAGCGCGATGACCTATGCCTTGCCTGCTTCAACCATCAGTATCCTACCAAGCTTTACGAATAAACGGTCACACCCGATGTCCAGGCATTCTCCTGTGCATAGCCGTAGGTTTCAGAATGCGTCGTGATTATATGAGAATATTTATGGACTGGAAGAAAATAATGAAGGAATGGATGCTTCCCATAGCGATGATGACGGGAGCATCCATGTATCTTTTGTACAGCCAGATGCCGGAACCGATCCATAAGGCCGGTCCGTTCCTGAATGATCTGATAGGTGTGCTGCAGCCGCTTCTGATATTTGCCATGCTCTTCCTGACCTTGTGCAGGATAGAGCCTAAGGACCTGAAACCGCACAGATGGCATTGGTGGCTGCTTCTGATACAGGGTGGCCTCTTTACAGCTCTGGGATTCCTTGCCAAGGGGTTCATGGAGTGGTATCCGGGGACTTATCATGACAAGCTCGTCCTTGTTGAGAGCGCGATGCTATGCTTTATCTGCCCTACCGCGACAGCTGCGGCAGTAGTGACCAGAAAGCTTGGAGGTGATGTGGCGGGAATCACGACATATACGGTGCTTATAAATCTGCTTGCTGCAGTGCTGGTGCCTCTTGTGGTACCCCTTCTTCATCCTGTCGCCGGTGTGGATTTCTGGACGGCCTTCTATGTGATACTTGCAAAGATCTTCCCATTGCTTATCCTGCCATGTCTTGCGGCATGGATGGTGCGCTATCTGGCTCCGAAACTCCATCGGAAGTTTCTTCGGTATCCTGACCTTCCTTTCTATCTCTGGGCTGTCGCTTTGACCCTGGCCATAGCCATGACTACAAGGTCTATCGTGCATAGCACCATGAGTGTCAGGCTGCTTATGTCCATGGGACTGATTTCGCTTGTGTGCTGTGTGATGCAGTTCGCGGCAGGACGTTTCATAGGAAGCTGCTATAAAGGGAAAGCCTCCCGACAGATTTCGGACGGACGAAATGTCGGAAGGCATGTCAATAAGGTCACTGCCGGTCAGTCTCTTGGCCAGAAGAATACTGTGTTCGCCATCTGGATGGGCTACACCTTCATGATTCCTGAAACAGCCATCGTCGGCGGTCTATATTGTATCTGGCATAATTTCTATAATTCCTGGCAGCTGTATCGCTCGGGAAAGAAATGATTATTCAGGGATGAACCGCAGGTGTCTCTGACGGTCTGGCCCCGGGTGGGTCTTCAGCCAGTTCTCGAGAAGTGCACGATGTTCGCGCAGGACGTCCTGATACTGATTCTCCACGGCCAGGTTGCGCATTTCTCCACGGTCCTTGTCCATATAGAACAGCTGTTCCCTGTACTGGCCCTTGTCATAGATGACATACTTGTACTTAGGAGTCCGGACCATCCATCCGAGAGTGCCTTTGGTCTGGTTGAAGTTGGTCTCGGTGACGATGTGGTCCTGTCCCTTGTCTCCCTTCTCCACGACACTCCTGTAACTCTTTCCTGTGCGTCCCGCAGGCACAGTGGCTCCTGTCCAGTCACAGATGCTCGGCATAAGGTCTATGCCGTTGTTTACAAGAGCATCTGTCACGGTCCCGGCATTCTTTCCTCCCGGAAGGCAGACGATCATAGGTACTCCTGCCACTTCTTCATAAAGAGCGGTCTTCTGGTTCCACTGATGCGCACCGTTGCCGTCTCCATGGTCAGAAGTGAAGATTATGACTGTGTTCTTCCATAGATTCTGTTCAGAAACCTCGGCCAGTATCTTTCCGATTTCCGCATCCACTGCTTCAGTCAGACGGTAATATGCGTTGCGGTAGAATCTCCAGTCGTCAGGACTGTATGTCACGGTAGGATACAGCTTGTATTCCTGGGCCTTCTCGAACTGGAGCACTGTGGCGTCGTAAGGGGATACGGCGAAATTCTCAGGAAGGTTAGGGCAGTCCTTCAGCGCTGTCTCAGGTACCTTTGCATGAGGGGTCTTCTGTCCGCGGGCATATTCGCAGATGTTGTGTGGATTGATGAATGATGCCACCATGAAGAAAGGTTCCTTCCTGTCTCTGTTCTGGAGATACTCCACGCAGGACTCGGCAAGTCCGATGTCTCCGTTGTCCTTTATCCTGCGGAATCCGAATTCCCCGTCTGGAATGGTAACTGTGTTCACATGCCATTTACCTGCATATACGCAGTCATATCCCGCTTCACTGACGAGAGTTCCGAGGGTGCAGCTGCGGAGAGAGTCCTTCATCGGCATCTCGTTTTCTATCATGCCTGTCTCGCTGGGCATGTAGCCTGTGAACATCGCAGCCCTTGACGGCCCGCTCAAAGGGAATGCGCAATAGGCATTGGTGAATCTTACACCCCTCTCGGCCAGAAGGTCCATGTTCGGGGTGTGAAGATCGGTGTTGCCGGCACAGCTCATGGCTGAGGCACACTGCTGGTCAGTCATTATATAGATGATGTTCGGCTTATCCTTGGCCTGTGCGCTCAAAGCTGAGAGAGCGGCCGGCAGAACAGCCGCCCCCATTATGAGATTCTTTTTCATAATCAGATGTTTTACCTTTCCACCCATATAGGAGAGCTCCATGCCCACTGCTGGTCCTTCTGACGTACACGGACATAGTAGAAGTCGGTATCATTCTCCGGCTCGCAGTCTTCCATATAGTGTTCCACAGTCCAGCAGCTCTCAGGCATAGCCCTGTTGAAAAGCACAGCCTCGCTGAGCCATCCGCGCATGAAGTGCGAACGTGAGCCTTCCAGCAGCTCTGCAAGGGTATGGCTGAACGCCTTGCCGTTGAAGTCTGAAGTTATGATTCCGTCAAGAGGCATCTCCACGTCCAGAATCACTGCCTGAGTGGCAGGAGTCACCGTGTTAGGATTCTTGGTGGTATGGAGAGCAAGCTCTACGGCCGTGTCTGTGGAGCCGACTATGCGGTTGATATGGGTGTGGAACTCGGTCTCTCCCTCCTGAGGAGATGTGAAGGCTGCACCACGGAAGCATGGAGTCACACTGAGGATGCGTCCCTTGCTGATGCTTATCTTTCCGTTCCAAGGCACATATTTTTCCTCTCGGTTCCATCCGTACTCCATCTTGATCTTGCAGCGGATTGTGTCTCCCTTAGGTGTTACCGGGATGAGTGGACCGTTGAGTCGTGCGATGAGCCTGTTGTTCTTCACGATGTCCACATAGTCTATGCAGCTCTCGCCCGTTACGTTGAGATAAATCCTTCTCCTGTCTCCCTTCACGACGTCACCCATGAATGCATCGTTGAGACGGAAATCGATATTGATCCTGTCACCTGTCGCGCAGCATGTGTGGCGTGAACGGAGACCTTCCCAGATGTTGTCGCGGCCCAGGCTTTCTGCAAGCACTCCTACGCGTCCGTCGCCGTAGCTTCCCGGGTATCCCGAATGCTGGTCGGTTGAGCCCATGATGCCGAACTTCTTGCCCTGGCTGAGTCCGTACTGGATGGTTCCTTCCCACTGGCGTGGTCCCATGTCATGATAATAGTTTATGTCGCCCATATCTCCTTCTGCAAGACCATGGCGGGAAAGCATTTCCACGAAAGGAGTCGTGTCGCCCTCAGTGAAGAAATCCCAGTTGTAGCCTCTGTAACCGGTCTGATATCCCATGTGATGAGGGGTGACGAACACCTTCTGGCCCTTGAACTTGTTCTTCCAGTCTTCTATGGACTCACACTCCACAAGAGGTGCGTCGAGGTCATGATGGAGAGCCACATGGTCGCCATGCTGCATGCTGTGTGCCTCATAGCCGATGAAGGTAAGGAATTCCCCTTCCTTGTTGTACTCCTTGGTCATTGCCTGATACTTCTGGTATCCACCGGCACGGAGTCTCTTGAATGCATCGGTGTGGTAGTCGATCACCCAGCTGAGACGCGGGTCGTTCTTACCAGGAATGTCCGGCCACATTGCATGAGGTGTGACGCTCACGAAGTCCAGCTGTCCTTTCGCAGCCTCGAATGCATCGCGCATGTCTCCATGGCCGTAAGTAAGGTTGCAATGGTTATGAAGGTCTCCCCAGAACATCTTGAGACCTGTTGGGGAAGGCATTATTTTCTTAGCTTCCTTTGAACCCGGCGTGCATGAGCCAAGCAGACTGCCTGATGCCGCCAGACCGAGCATTGACCATCCTGTGGTCTTTATGAAATCTCTTCTATCCATATTATTTCTGTTCTTTTCTGTTCATGAATCTTCTGTCACCTTTATATAATACATGTTCCTTCTCGCAAGGGTCGGTGTCACCGTAGAGTTTCTGTGTCCTGTCGAGTATGGCATGCATTTCTTCGCGTTTCTGGGCATATGCCGGGTCGTTGTAGACATTGCGCATTTCCTGAGGGTCCGCCTTCATGTCATACATTTCCCATTCATCCACGTCGTTATAGAAATGGATGAGCTTGCAATCCTGTGTACGTATACCGTAGTGGCGCTTCACAGAGTGCTCGGCAGGATATTCGTAATAGTGATAATATGCAGCTTCACGCCAGTTCTCCGGTACGGCACCCTCGTTTTCGACTACCTGCCTGAGTGAACGTCCATGCATGTCTGACGGCACCTCCACTCCTGCATAGTCAAGGAAGGTAGGACCGAAATCGATGTTCATTGCAAGGGCCTGGCTGACACTTCCTGCCTTGATGGCCTTAGGGTAGCGTATCAGCAGAGGCATCCTCTGACATTCCTCATACATGAATCTCTTGTCGAACCATCCGTGTTCGCCGAGAAAGAAACCCTGGTCGGATGTGTATACGATAATGGTGTTGTCCAGCTGACCTTTCTTCTCAAGATGGTCAAGAAGACGTCCGATACCTTCGTCCACACTCATGAGTGTAGCAAGGTAATCCCTCATGTACTGCTGGTACTTCCAGCGGACAAGTTCATCGCCTTCAAGTCTGCCGCTGCGGAATTCCGCAATGCGAGGGGCATACACGCTGTCCCATTTGTGCTGCACATCTTCCGGCATGCGGGTATATACATTATACAACCTGTTGCCGCCTGCAAGGATCTCCTCCCTTGTAAGAAGCTTCAGGTCCCAGTCATTCTGCAGCGTATGGGCTATGGACATATCCTGCGTGCGTGCGGCAGTGCCCCTGCCTTCATAGTCGTCAAACAGGGTTTCAGGCTCAGGGAACACTGTGTCATTGAACATTCCGAGATGTCTCGGAGCCGGCATCCAGTTGCGGTGCGGTGCCTTCTGGTGATACATCAGGCAGTACGGACCTTCTGCCGAATCGATGAATTCAAGTGCCTTGTCAGTGATGACATCGGTAACGTAACCTTCTTCCCGAATATCAACGCCGTTTTCCTTGAACTCAGGAGAATAATAGTCTCCCTGCTCTTCCTGACCTGTTATGATGCTCCAGAAGTCAAATCCCTGAGGTTCTGAAATCAGGTGCCACTTTCCTATTATTCCTGTGGTGTACCCCGCCTGCTGGAGCAGTTTAGGAAAGGTCTGCTGGGATCCGTCGAAATGGCTGGCGTTGTCGGTGAATCCGTTTGCATGGCTGAACTTTCCAGTGAGTATGCATGCGCGTGACGGACCTGAAAGGGCGTTGGTGGCATAGCAGTTGTCAAAGCGGATGCCTTCGGTTGCAAGCCTGTCCATGTTCGGAGTCTCTATGAGTCTGCTTCCGTAGCATGACATTGCCTGTGTCGTGTGGTCATCCGTCATGATGAAAATTATGTTCGGGCGCTGCTCCTCCTGGCAGCAGGCGGTGAGTCCTGCCGCTGCCAAAGGAAGCGCATATGCTGCTTTAAGATGTTTCATATCTATAGACTGTAGCTAAGTGTCTTCTTCTTGTCTTTCCCTACCTTTACCTGTACCTTCACGCCTTTGTCGCTATATCCCTTGTCAAGGAATTTTGCTGAAATCGAAGGATTGTCACCTGCCTCTTCCTTAGGGACGATCACAGTGATGTAACGGACAGGGGTGCCGTCAGTCTTTCTGACGTTGAAGCTGGCGTTGATCCTCTTATTCTTCTTCATATAGTCAGGAGACTGCCATCCCTCTTCCTTCTTCATCGTCATTCCATCAGGACCGAAGCACTGGAGCTTCATGTTGCATCCATTGTCCGCCTCTGTATTGAAATGCATTGTCTCACGGCTGTTTGTACTCTTTCCACGTGGCATCTGATAGTGGAGGTTTACGACTCCCTTGGCGTTTCCGACAGCCTCGTCCACAATCACGAAATACCTTCCGTCCACAAAGAATACGCTTCTGCGGTGCTTGAGGTTCTTGTAACTCTGGTTCTCTGTCACGAGAATCTGGACATCACCCTCAGGCTGCCACAGAAGTGTCCTGGAGTCAGTTGTCTCGATATCCTTGTCATTGAGAGTCAAAGTGTTGTGCGACGCGGTCCTGCGGAACCACTTTCTCCATTCCATGACTTCTCCTTCTCCAGCATAGACGTAAGATCCGGAGTCCTGGAATAGAGGTCTTCCGTTATACCAGATCTCGAATGTACCGTTGTCAGGCTGACAGTGCCAGAAAGCAGGAGGTCCGGCCTTCACCACCATCTGGAGAGCATCCTTGCCCCATCCGTTGCGGAATACGAAGAATCCCGATTTCTGATATCCTATTGACAGATTCTCAGGAAGGGAGCCTTCCTTTCCGTCAGTCGCCCAGTACTTGATCGCCTGATTCTCAGGGAAGAGTCTTGACCAGTTCTTGAAATTGTTCTTCATCTGCTTGCCCTTGATGAGCTTTGCGTCGCTGAAGCAAGGGTTTGAGAAATCAGGGAAACAGATGTTGGCATAGAACATGATCATCTTCTCGATGGTGTCTATATAGCTCTGAGGAAATACGTTACGGAAACCGTTGATATCGGCCATATCGAGGGCCTTGATGAATATTTCTATAGATGCGAGGTGGTAGTGAGGACAAAGTTCATACTGTCCTCCGTCCTCGTAGATCTGGACTCCGATTTCCCTGTTGAGTATCTCCACACCGCTCTTTCTCCATGTCTCGGCGTTCTTGAATTCAGGGAAGAAAGTGCCGGCATAGATCATTCTCTGGGCCTCGAACAGAAGGTGGTTGCCTGAGTCCGAATAGTTGGCCATTATGTGTTCGGCATGCCTGTGATAGTTGAAGAGGAATTCAGTGAGGAACTCAGCGGTAAAGGACGGCGATACGATGAAAAGCTGGAACTGGAGGGTCTGGTCCTGAAGACGGTTGCTCACCTCCAGCGGGCGCCATGCGAAACGCATGTTCTCTACGTCCGGATCCATTCCTGCCTTGACTTCCCCTTCACCTGCACCTTCAGCGAACAGGTTCTCCTTGTTGATGTAAGGATTCTTACGGATCCAGTCTATATACTGCTTAGTCCATTCAACGGCATATTTCTCGTCTCCGCTGATACGGTAGGCCTTTCCCATCGGGGTGAACCATTTGTGACGGTGAAGCTGCCAACGGAGCTCATTATCCTTTACCGGCCAGAATTTCCAGTCGATGTCCTCTCCGTAATTATACGAAGGCTGATATCCCTTGTGTACGAAGAAAGTGTGCTCCAGTGCATCGTCCGCCCATTTCTGGTGTTCTTCGGTGATCTTTACCTTTGCGGGATCCTTGATGTCAGGAGTCTTCACGCCTTTGCGGTTCTTGTAATATTCCAGCAGGGCTTCAGCCGCTTCTGCATCATTGCCGCTTTCATGAAGGGCTTTCACCTGTTCAAGCCCTTTACGCTCAAGGTCGAGCATGTCGAATACCTCGCTCTTGAGCTGTGGCTCCTGGGCATATGAATTCAATCCCAGCAGCATGGCTGCCGCTATTGCAAAAAATCTTTTCATTGCTGACGTCTTTTATAGATTCTTGTATTCGATACCCTTGATCTTCATATATCTCTGAAGTCCCTCGAGATAGTAGTAGTCCGCATAGTTGAGAGGAACGTCGATCTCGGATCCATGTGCAAGCGATCCTGTTGAATGCATGAGCACGAAGCCTTCGTTGGTACCCGGAGCTGCGAGATATGCCTGGCTTGAGAGGCTCTTCAGTATCTTCTCCGCATAGTCGAAGTATTTCCCGCCTCCTTCTGTCATTGTACTGAGCTCGAGAAGACCGCATGCAGTCACTGCAGCAGCGGAAGCATCACGTGGAGTGTCTTCACCTGCAGGAGCATCGTAGTCCCAGTAAGGGACTGCATCCTCTGTGTTCACTTTCGCCATGATCATGTCTGCGATCTCCTTTGCGAAGTCGAGATACCTTGCCTCCCTGGTCTCGCGGTAGATGGCGGTGTATCCGTATACAGCCCATGCCTGGCCACGTGACCATGCTGAGTCGTGGTTCTTGCCCTGGAAGGTCTCCTTGCATTCCACTGTACCGTCGTTGTTGTAGCTTATGACATGCCAGCATGTCCTGTCGTCACGGAAGTGGTTAGGCATGGTGGTGTCAGCATGCTTTACGGCCACGTCCCTGTAGCATGACTTTCCTGTAAGTCTGCCGGCATTGAAGAGCAGGTCGAGATTCATCATGTTGTCAATGATGACCGGGAAGTTCCATCTTCCGAAATCCCATGAACGGATGCACCCGATCTCTTCGTTGAAACGGGAACAGAGATTGTCGGCAGTCTGGATAAGTACGGCAGGGATTGTGTCGTTAGGCGATAGCCTGAGTGCATTGCCGTAGCTGCAGTTCATCATGAAACCAAGGTCATGTGTGCCGGTATATTCACGTATGGGATTGAGGAGGTTGGTGTATTTCACAGCCTCCGCCTTGACTGCCTCATCACCTGTGAATTCATACAGATACCAGAGTGAGCCCGGGAAGAATCCGCTGGTCCAGTCGTAGATTCCGCAGAGGCGACGCTTTCCGAGTTTGTCGGCTGTAGGATGAGTTCTGAGTGAGTCCTTGAAGACTGACTTGTCCTTTCCGAGCTGGTAGCTGAGCATGTCAAGATCGTAACCTGACCAGATTGAACGCGGCATCATGCCTGTTCCGTCGATTTCAGAAGCCGTAAGCATCAGCTGGTGCTGCGCTGTTTCGATTCCTTTCTTTATCCATCCGTAGTCTTCGGTCTGACAACCTGTCGTGAGAATCGCTGCTGTCGCTGCGATGATGAGATGATTCAGTTTCATGATATTTATGGTTTTAGTTTATTTTCCGGATACAAAGTTAGCATATGCGCATCTTCCTGCTGTTTGTAATTGTCCAATATTCCTTTGGACTGTAACATAGTTCATTAAAGATGTTGAAAAGTAAGGGTTTTTCGTGAAATGATGATATTTCTGAACAAAATTAAAGTCAATCTGGACAAAAGTAATAAAAGTAATCGGTAATTAGTGTAAATGGATACAAAGTAAAATCCCGTAGGGATTGACATTGCGTAAATTTGTAGTGTGAAGAACTATGTTTCATCTAATTTTATTTACAATAAATCAACCGTTTTGTATGAAAAGAAACTTTCTGCTTCTGCTGTTTGCCTGTATGACACTGGCATGTGCAGATGTGCTTGAAGAAGGGACTAAGGAGGTAGGAGATCCTGATATCCCGATTTCTCCAGAGGTGGGGGAGCCGGACGAGATCGATACCGATGTATTTACTCTTCTGAATCTTGACTATCCTGGATTGGAGAAGGTCAAGGCTCATTATGAAGCCGAAGAATATGCTCACGCGGCGTATTATCTGCTTGAGTATTACCGCTCCAGGACAGATGTCTACAATTCCAATCCGGACCTGGTCAATCCTACTCTTACCGAATCGGAAAAAAGGATAGCCGATCAGGCCCTGGAGCACCGCTATTACGTGAAATATGGAGGTGTCGAAAGTACTGATGAGACCACCGGGGTGGAAACCTACTGGTGCTTTGCCGATGCTGACGGTAATGTCGATTGGGCTTATCTTCCGGAAGGGGTGGACTATAATTCAGAGTTCTCCTACCAGAAGAACCGTCACCAGTGGATGCTGCCTCAGGCCAAGGCATACAGGGCTACCGGAAACGAGGAGTACCTCAAGAACTGGATTGCAGCCTACTGGTCATGGCTTGCGAAATATCCATGTCCTGAAGGCAAGACTTCCAAGATGGAGTGGACAGGACTTCAGCTGTCAAACCGTATATCCGTGCAGACAGACATCCTCTGGTACTACATTCATTCCGAGAATTTCACTCCTGCACTCCTGACACAGTTCCTGAAGGCTCTGAGCCAGCATATGGAGTGCCTGCGTCTGAACTGGTACAAGACAGACACGAGCAACATCCGCCTGAGCCAGGATCAGGCATACACGATTGCCGCTATAATGTATCCTGAGTTCAAGAATGCCTCCACATGGCTGAGTGAGGGTGCTGCATCAATATCCACCCAGCTTGAAACTCAGTTCCTTGAGGATGGTGTGCATAATGAGTTCGATATAAGCTATCATTTCGGAGAAACCGGTCTGGCGGCATTCACAGAGCTTTATGCTGTGGCTCTTGCAAATGACAAGCTGTCTCTCTTCCCGTCTGATTATACAGCCAAGCTTTATAAGGCGACACAGTTCATGAAGGATGTCATTTACCCGAACTACTCGGTTGATAATTTCAATGACACGCGCAGCCAGAGGGTCAGCAGAAATGTGCTTCTGAGGAACTTCCGGACCTATTCTTCAATGTTCCCGGAGGATCAGGAACTTATGTGGGTGGCCAATCAGGGGGCTGTCGGCACCAGGCCTTCGTACAGATCCAAGGCCTATCCTGCCGGAGGATACTATATGCTCCGTACCGGATGGGAGGCCAGGGATATGATGCTTGTGCATAAGAGCAACCCTAATGTCAAGGGCAACTGGCACTGTCAGCCTGATAACGGACATTTTTCGATTTATAAGAACGGACGTCGTTTCCTTCCTGATGCAGGTGTGTTCACCTATGATGACGAAGCTGTACGTAAGGTATATGCTTCCACATACATGCATAACACAGTGACGAAGAACAAGGAGGATATAACTGTGATGAACGGCAGGATGCTCAAGCAGGAAAGCCAGCAGAATGCCGAACTTATCGTTACAGAGAATCCTGGATATGAGGATCTGACACACAGGAGGGCGATATTCCTTGTCGAGAACAAATTCTTTGTGGTCGTCGATGAGGCTTACGGAACAGCTTCGGATGTGACCGTCAATCTCAATTTCAAGCTCTGTTCCGATACTTCCACAGGCGGACTCGGAAGAGAGGTGTGTGTAATTGACGAACAGGGTGCCCACACGGTGTTCAATGATGACAACAACATGATTTTCAAGTCCTTCTCAGAGACAACGGAAGGTTATCTCTTCTCGCAGGGAACATGTTACTATTCGGATGAGATCGACCAGAGGGTGCAAAGGAAATTCTATCAGCTTGACGTGACCAAGAAGTCCGGTCTGGCTGCAAGATTCATCACTGTGATTCTGCCTTATGGAAAGCCTGAAACCTTTGCTGAAAATACCATCGACGCCGTGTTTACTGATAATGTGACCACGCCGGCAGGAACTTTCCGCCAGAATGGTGCTTCTGTAAAGGTGACGGTGAACGGTGTTGTATATAACTTATCATATACGCTATAGATATGAGTAACCGATTATTTAAGATATGGTCTGCGCTGCTGGGAGTCCTGGTGGCGGCAGGTTTATGTGTCGGAGTATCTTCGTGCCAGCCGGAAGGTATCACGGACACTTCGGAATTCACCTTGTACTATCCGGGAATCACAGATATCGGGCCTTCGACCAATTTCTCGGTAAGCCCTTCCTATCATGGAGAGACTCCATCTGATTTCCGCATATATAAAGTGACCCATGAAGGCAAGGATTTTCAGACGGACTGCTTTACGGTAGACGCTTCCACCGGAGAAGTCTCTCTGTCCGGAACAGATAATCTGCCTGTAGGAAAATATGCCTTGAGCATTTCATGCAGGAGTAACGGCAGCGAATATATGTTTGCTGATGCAATTACAGTGAATATGATGAGGCCGGTTCCTGAAGGGATATCCATGGATCCGGCAGTCATTTCGGTGAAGCTTGATGATGTGATTGCAGGAAATCCTCTTCCGACTTCCAAGGTCATCACGGAGGGTGAGCACATATCCGTAAAAGGCTACAGGATAGCATCTGTGCGCAGGGACGGAGTGCTTCTTGCCAAGCATGACAGTTTCTTCAAGATAGATGCTTCAGGTGTCCTTTCCATCATCGGAGGGAATGAGGACTTCCAGCCCGGAAGATATGAGTTTGACCTTAAGCTCAACACCTACATCGTGGGAGATGAATCACAGGAGGGAATTTATCAGGATGCACTGACAATCAATGTGACATCAGGTCCTTTGGCTATGAGTTTCTCTCCTTCACAGGGTAAGGTGGAAGCAGGTCTTGCGATGAGGTCCAAGGCTCCGATAGTCAGGGGATCCAAGGACGGCCTGAAATTCGACATAAAGTCTGTGGTTCCGAAGTGCGACTGGGTGAAGGTTGAATCCAATACGGGTGTTCTCACCATAGCTGAAGGCAACGACCTGGTGATAGGTGACAGATACGTGGTGTCCATGACGGCAACAAATAAGTTCGGCTCAAAGGACTTTGATGACGTGTACACAATCACGGTTGTGGATTTCATACAGCCTATCACCGAGTTCTCTTATCCTGCTCATGCGGATGTGATACAGACCCTTCCTGTCAATGCTGTACCTGTCATGACAGGTGAGGATGTATACTACTATTTCAAGGAAGAACTTCCTGCTGCTCTCTCGGAACTTGCAATCAATCCTGAGACAGGAGTGATATCTGCTCCAAAGGGCAACAATATCCCTGTGGGTGATTATAAAATCACTGTGGTGGCTGAGAACATAAAGAGTTCGTTGGAGGCTGTATTCTCGTTCAAGGTTGTCGAAAATCCTAATTATTTCACAACCGTACGTTGGGGCAATAACCTTGGTCTGGAGCCTGTTAAAGACTATGCGGACCAGTTCAGGTTTACTGAGAAGAACAAGGACTATATTCTCCCTGTGGTGGCTCATGATATTCCGGAAGGTGCAGACGTGAAGTATGAAGTCAATAAACTCTGGTCTCAGGACGCTTGTTCTGTAGCGGAGGACGGAACCATTACTGTGACGACAAGCCGCTTCGAACGTCCTATGAACGTCCTTAGGGTGAATGTGACGGTCGGAGGAAACGATCCTGCTGCGATTACAAGGACATTCCATGTGTTCTATCACAACAGATTCCTGATATCAGGCAAGTACTATATAGACTATACTCCATTTGTCTTCCAGGTAAATCCTAAGACCGGTGGAACATCAGGACCTGCCGCAGTCACGGACAAGGAAGGCAATGACATAAGTGCGACATTCGCTATGGACTACAGAGGAACATTCAACTTCTGGTGTTTTGACGGCAAGTACAGCGCTTCAGCCGAAAAGCCGAGTGTAAAGAACAGTTTCCTGTACAATATGTGGAGTCAGTATTACAAAGGCATAGGAGGTGAAAACGCAACTGTAAATACAGGTGAAAGAAATCCTATTTCTGCATATAACTCGAATGCTACCTACAGACTGGGCTACTATCGTCAGGAAGACCTCAGGATGGTGATCAATCCTGACAAGTGGAGAGATGCAGATGGAAATTATGCCAACGGAATCTTCCTTGGTGAGACGCAGGTGGATAACAATGGCAAGACCGACCCGACAGTATCAGGAGGTCCTCGTACATATGTAATATGGATATGGTTTGACACCAGGTTCAATAACGAGTAAAGACTATGGAAATGAAACAGACAACAATATACGACTGGGGAACAAGGGCAGTGATGACTGTCCTGTCCCTCATGCTTTCCCTGACAGTTTTTGCTCAGGAAAGTATAACGGTGTCAGGAGTAGTTACCGATGAGACCGGCCTGCCTATGATAGGTGCCGGAGTCATAGAGGATGGCAACATCTCCAATGGAACCGTCACTGATATCGACGGTAATTACACTATTACAGTACCGGTAACTGCTTCCCTGAACATCAACTTCATAAGTTATAAGACAGCCATAATAAAGGTGGACGGAAGGACAAGGATTGATGTCCAGCTCATGCCTGACAATACGGTGCTTGACGAAGTCGTGGTCATCGGTTACGGTACCATGAAGAAGAGCGACCTCACAGGTTCCGTGGCTTCCGTGTCGTCCAAGGCTATCGAGGATTTCAAGACAGGTACTGTCATGGAAGCTCTCGGAGGTCAGATCGCCGGTGTGAATGTCACGGCGGCCGACGGTACCCCTGGTGCAGGATTCGATATCAAGATCCGTGGTGTCGGCAGTGTGAACGGAGACACTTCGCCTCTATATATCGTGGACGGATTCGAGGTAGACAACATCGACTATCTGGCCAATCAGGACATACAGTCTGTGGACTTCCTCAAGGACGCATCGGCATCAGCCATCTATGGAGCACGTGCAGCCAACGGAGTTGTGCTCGTGACCACCAAATCCGGCATCGAGGGCGCCCCTCAGATAAGTTACAATGGTTCTGCTACATACAGGGAACTTTCCAAGAGGATCGAGCTTCTGACACCTTATGAGTTCGTGAAACTTCAGGTGGAGGCCAATCCGACAAAATACGGAACAACCTACTTTAAGCTTGGGGAGGACAATGATGGAATACCTTACAGATACCAGACTGCAGAGGATTATCTTGCTCCAGGTATCGGTATCGACTGGCAGGATGAAGCTTTCCGTCCTACATGGTCACAGAATCATGACGTGAGCATCCGAGGCGGTCAGAAGGATTCCAAGTATACCATTTCATTCTCTCATTTTGATGAGGAGGGTATCTTCTCCAACAGCGGCTACCGCAAGGATAATGCGCGTGTGAAGATTTTCCAGAAGGTGACCAAGTGGCTCAACCTGGATTTCTCCATCAACTACACCAACACTCTCAAGACCGGTACGGGTACAAGCGGCGGTGTTCTGGCCAACATACTCCGTTACCGTCCTACAGGAGGTCTGAATGTGAGCGATTACACCCTCCGTTACTCGATGTATGACCCTCTGTCGATGTCGGAGAGTAACTTCAACTCTTCGGACAACAATCCTATCCTTCAGGCCGAGTCTGTGGATGACAACCGCTCCCAGGAGCAATGGATTGCAAACGGTTCCCTGAACTTCACTCTTGCCAAGGGTCTTACGTTCAAGACATCGGCAACGTATAATGCCAACTATCAGAGACGTGACATTTTCTATGGTGAGAACAGTAACCAGGCCTATCGTGGAGGCGGAGTCTACGGATCTACTCAGATGACACGGGCTCTTCGCTGGCAGAACAGCAATGTGCTCACCTACAAGACCAAGATCGCAAAGAAGCACAGCATTGATGCAATGCTGGGACATGAGGTGTCATACAGCGGTAACGAGTATCTCCTCGGCCAGTCCAAGGACTTCCCTTTTGCTGACCTGAAGAACAATAACCTCGGTCTGGGTGCGACACCGAGTCAGGTGACCACATACAAGGCGGAGAACCTGCGCCAGTCGTTCTTTGCGAGGGCCTTCTATAATTACAGGGACAGATACATGTTTACCGGAACTGTACGTGCCGACGCCTCGACTGTGTTTTCAAAGAAGCATAAGTGGGGATTCTTCCCTTCATTCTCGGCAGCCTGGAACATATCCAAGGAGTCTTTCATGGAGGATGCCTCCTCATGGCTTTCCAATCTGAAGCTTCGCGCAGGATGGGGTACTGTAGGTAATGACCGTATCTCTAACTATCTGTCCATGGACCTCTATGAGATGAGTAAATATGGCATAGGGTCTTCACAGGCTACCGTCCTTACTCCTAAGCAGATCGCCAACGATAATCTCAAGTGGGAGGGTTCTACCACAGCCAATGTAGGTGTTGATTTCGGCATATTTGACAGCCGTCTCAATGTTACTGTCGATGGCTTCATCAAGGATACGAAGGACCTGCTCCTCGCGCAGAACCTGGCTCATGTGACCGGTTTCGATTCTCAGTGGCAGAATATCGGAAAGATACGTAACAAGGGTGTCGAGATTACAATCAATTCAGTGAATTTCAGCACCAGGAACTTCTTCTGGTCTACCGATTTCAACATATCTTTCCTTGAGAACACCCTCGTGGCTCTTCAGGATGGTACAGAATATATGTTCTCACGAAGCGGATTCAATTCCAACTTCAGCGGCTATGATTATGTCGCCTATGTGGGATCGGCTCTTGGAGATATGTATGGATATGTTTATGACGGAGTATATCAGTACTCTGACTTCGAGGTGGCTCCCGGCGGTGGCATGACTCTCAGAAAGGGTGTGGCCGACATCACGGAGCATGCCGGCAAACCGGCTGCACCTGGTATGGCCAAGTACAAGGATATGGATGGAGACGGTGTCATCACGACATCCGACCGCGCTGTAATAGGAAACGGTCAGGCAGACTGGTATGGAGGTATAACAAACTCCTTTAACATATATGGTGTGGATTTCAGCTTCATGTTCCAGTTCAGCTATGGCAACGAGGTGTACAATGCGACACGTATGTACTGTACGCAGTCCAATTCCGACAGGACAAACCAGTGGGCTGAGGTGGCTGACAGATGGACAGTGACCAATGCTTCGAATGCAGTGCCTTCTTTTGACGGATATGTCCCTTCCGAACTTTATTCAAGATTCATCGAAGACGGTTCGTATCTGCGTCTGAAGAATGTGACCCTCGGATACACTCTTCCTGAGGACATCTCGAGAAGGGCAAAATTATCCAAGGTGCGTTTCTACGTCACTGCCCAGAATCTGTTCTGTCTGACCAGATATAGCGGCTATGACCCTGAAGTGAATACCCTTTCTTCTCCGCTTATGCCGGGCTTCGACTGGGGTGGATATCCAAAGAGCAAGGCGTTTACGTTTGGTCTTGAGCTTCAATTTTAATGCGTAGGAATATGAAAAGAATAATATACTTGTTTATTATCGCTGTCGCATCACTTTCTGTGGTTTCATGTTCTCTTGATGAGCACAATTATGTGGAGATCCAGAAAGATACATACATCAATAATGCGACCCAGGCACAGAGCGTCCTGCTTGGAGTCTACCGGAATATGGTGACTGACGGTATGTACGGCTACCACCTCTCCCTCTTCTTTACTCTCGGTACGGATGAGGCAAAGGTGGAGGGCAATTCACTCACCAACTACCGAAATGTGCCCAGCAACGCCTATACATCCACTGAGGATGAGGTACAGACTACATGGAGGGCTCTGTATAACGGAGTCTATGAAGCCAATGATTTCATAGAAAGACTTTCCCTGAAATGGAATGAGTTCCCGGAGGAAGACAAGCCTCTTGCTGCAGTCTATATGGCTGAAGCACGTGCGCTGAGGGCCCTTTTCTATTTCGAACTTGTCAGATGGTTCGGCAACGTGCCTTTGATGACTTCCACTGAACAGAGTAAGCAGCATCCTTCTACATTCGTGCAGGCTGCTCCTGTGGACGTGTATGCATTCATCGAGCAGGACCTTCTCTATGCTGTGGAAACGCTTCCGTATGCTACGGATGATGCCTACAGGACCAGCAACAGCTTCCGTTTCTCCAAAGGCGGTGCCCTGGGACTTCTTGCAAAGGTCTACGCTACATGGGCGGGATATCCTCTCTATGATGAGAGCAAGTGGGAGCTTGCAGCCAAGACTGCACAGGTGCTTATCAATTCAGGCAAGCATGGCCTGCTTGAGGATTTCGAACAGCTCTGGTACAATTCAGGAGCCGGCGCATGGGATCCTAAGGAAAGCCTCATTGAAGTGAGCTTCTATTCTCCTACCATTACTGGCAATGGAAGCAACGATTCAAGTGGCCGTATCGGCAAGTGGAACGGTGTGTCTGCAGCGGCGGAAGCGGTGAACTGCGGCCGTATCGCGGCAAACTGGAAAGTGCTTCCGACCTTTGCCCTCGAATGGTACGAGACGGGTTATCCTAATGACAAGAGATGGGAAATTTCATGCGCTGACCACAGATACACACAGGATGCCGGAGGAAAGACATCTCTGTGGACATATAAGGAGAAGGTAGATGACAAGGATGTGGTCAAGGACGGATATTGGGCTCTTGCCGCCGATCCTAATGCAAAGGCAGATTACCGAAGCAAATACAATAACAGCATGTGTCCCGGTAAATGGGATATTCCGACATATGTGACTGAGGAGAACAATATCGTTGATGCGAATGTCTCCAATGTGAACTGGTATGTGCTTCGTTATGCTGATGTGCTGCTTCTGTATGCAGAGGCGCTCAACGAATGGAAGAAGGGACCTTCCAGCGAGGCCTTCGCTGCAGTAAATGCTGTTCGCCGCAGAGGATACGGTCTTCCTGTGAATGCAGCTTCAAGTGCCGCCGATCTCGATGCTTCCCTCGGCTATGAGCAGTTCCGTCAGGCTGTAAGAAAGGAACGTGCATACGAACTTGCCTTTGAAGGACACCGTCGCCAGGACCTTATCAGGTGGGGTGTCTACTATGAGACTATCCGTGAGACCTTCGATGCGCTCGCTGACTGGCATGACCTGGCTCAGAGCTATTATCAGATTGCGCAGTATACTATTAAAGGTAAAAACGAGCTTCTCCCTATTCCTCAAAGGGACAAGGACCTTTGCTCACAGTTTAAACAGAACCCGGGTTGGTAACAATTAAATAATCAATATAGTATGAAAAGATTTTTCTTTATTATTCTTTCTGTGCTTCTCCTTGGTACTGCAGGATGTAGCCAGTATGCTCTTCAGGAGGATCTTGAGGCTCTGCAGCAGGAGGTTGCCGAGCTTAAGGCGATGGTGGATGGGCTCAATAGCGATGTTGCGGCTCTGAACACATTTATGGCGGCCTACAACGGCTGCAAGATGGTGACACATGTTGTCGAGACATCTTATGGATGGACTATCTATTTCAATGATGACACATGGTGCGACCTTCGTCATGGTAAAGATGGCGAGAAGGGTGAGACAGGTGACCAGGGTGAGAAAGGTGACAGTCCTGTTGTGGGAGTAAAGCAGGATACGGACGGAGTCTTCTATTGGACTCTCAACGGCGAGTTCCTTCTTGTCGATGGCAAGAAGATCCCTACCACAGGTGAAGACGGCAAGGACGCTCCGGCTCCTATGTTCCAGGTTGCTGAAGGCAATATGCTTCAGGTGTCTTATGACAACGGACAGTCATGGTCGGATGTAGGCGAAATCAAGGGTGTTTCGACAGTCCCTTCAGCTGTTACAGACGTAATTGTGACCGAGGATGATGTCACATTTGTACTCGCAGAGGGAGAACCTCTCGTCATGGACCGTTACAAGGCTCTTAAGATTTCGGTTGCGGCTCCTGTCGCTTCCGGTGATGTCTATACTGCTGCATATACTCTGGTCGGTGCAGGTGAGAATGTACAGGTGGTTTGCTCTCCTAATGAAGGTTGGAAGGCTTCAGTTGCGCGTACTGATGCCGTTTCAGGTACAATCACTCTTACAGCTCCTGCAGAGTGGGTTGATGCTGCTGTTCTCGTATTCGCTTATTCGGACGAACAGATTGCAATGACTGTAATATCAATCACTCAGGACAAGATCGAAATCGGACAGAACGAATATCCTGCTGTCGCTGACGGAGGTTCATTCCTGGTGCCTGTTTCGGCTAATTTCGTTCCTTATGTTTCTACTTCAGCTGAGTGGGTGTCTGTAGTGGAGACAAAGGCTATGACCGAGTATAAATACACAGTGACCGTACAGCCTAATGATACCGAGGCAGAACGCAGCGCTGCAGTGAACTTCTACAAGGGTGAAGGTGGTGCACTTGTATCATCAATCGCAATTAAGCAGGAAGGCAAGAAGGCGGCTTCTTCAGAGCCTGTGACTCTCGTCGTTTCCGCAGACCTTTCAGGAAGTATCTGGCAGGAGACTTCGGTCGCATCAATAACAGTTGCTTCCGAGGAGGCTCTCAATGAGGCTGGAGACAAGACTCTTGAGGTCGTTTCCGGCAGCGTGACAGTTCTTCCTGTAAGCAGTCTGAAGGTTGATTTCACTCTTGCAAACGGCCAGGCTTTCAGTTATGTGACTGCTGTTCCGGAGAACGGCCAGATTGCTCTCAGTGGTCTTGATGCGCTTGTTGAAGCAGGCTCAGTGGTTCCTGCATATTACAACCTTGCTGGTGCCGATGGAACTGCACGTGCTAACTGCTACATCGTTCTCGACGGCGGATATTATAAGTTCCCTGCCGACTTCCTCAATGATGGCACTACGGCAATCGACGCCGTATCGGCAGACTGGCTTTGGTCTGAGGGAGAGGCTTCGCTTCTGAGCGGCGTATCTCTTGCAGACAAGTATGTGCAGTTCTGTGTAAAGGCTAACACAAAGGGTAATGCAGCGATTGCGACAAAGGCTCAGGCAGGACATATTTCATGGTCATGGCATATCTGGATGCTTCAGGAGGATCCTACGGCAAGCGTTCATTATGCGAGAAATGCTCAGAATTATCCTCTTATGAACTATCATCTTGGAGCGACTACGACAGAGGCTACGGTTGATGCATTCGGACTCTATTATCAGTGGGGTCGTAAGGATCCGTTCCCAAGGGCAAATACGATAGGACATGCTACAGATGCTGCAGCTGAGGGAGGACAGTTCGGGAATTTCACTCTGGCTCATGTTGAGAATACTGCTGTATTTGAAGGACTTGAGTTTGCGAAGGGAACAGTTGCTGATGGAATGACTGATATCCAGTATGCCATCCAGCATCCTACGACCTTCCTGTCTGCAACTACAGAAAATACGATAGGAGCAGAGACTTGGCTCTCTACTTCTGCGCTTGCTGACGTTACTGATTTATGGAATAATTCTCATGACGGAACCAATCAGGATCTGAATGCAATCAAATCCACAGATAAGACTAATTACGATCCATGTCCGGCAGGATATATCGTACCTTCTTCAGCAAGAATGGTATGGCATAACAGCTCAGAATGGAAGTTTGATAATTGCTCATTCAGTACACAATACAACAGCAGTTTCCTCTTTACGAACACTACTGACAAGACTTCTGCATATTACCCTTCATGCGGAGTAAGGTCTGACGGCAAGCTTCAGCAGCTTGGTCAGCATGGTTCCCTCTGGGCTTCTTATTCGCTGATCGGCAGCTCACGCTTCCAGGGTCAGATTTGTAGAATAGAAATCTCTGCAGCTCAGTATGATGAACAAGGAAAGGCTACCTCAGAAATGAAGATAGGGTCGGCTTCCCAGCGTTCGGCTTGGGCCCTTCCTGTACGTTGCTGCAAGATTGTAGACTAACACTTTAAGGGGCTGAGTCATCAGCCCCTTTTATTTAGGGAACGATATACATGTTTACACCAACTGTCATTTCTTTCGCAGACGCTCAAGCGGCAAGCCGATTGCGACCGAACGAAGTGAGTGGAGAAATCTTTTTAAAGATGTCTCGACTGCGCTCGACATGACAGGTGTAAACTCATATATTAAAACCTTTATTTATTGATATATGAAGAAATTAGTTGTATTATCATTACTGACATTTCTATGTATTCAGGTGATGTCGCAGGAACGCCTGATGCCTATAATGGAAAGGGTGAATGTACAGGCTGATACGGCAAGGAGCTCTCAAGTCGTAGACGGGGAGTGGGTGTGCGTAGGAGTTGCACGTGATTATGCAATATCCCATGATAATTCAATCCTTTATAAAGGAAAACCTTCGTATAGGTTCGAACTCAAGGAGGACGATAACACACTCGCAGGCTACTCGAAAGGTTCCACAAAAGGTCGTGCGGAGATGTCTTACTGCTATGCAGTTGCTTCCGACTATGAGGGAGTGTCATCGGATGATTATCAGAAACAGCAGATTCTCAAGACCGTTTATCATGAAGGTAAGGGAATATGTGAGCAGGGATCTGCATATACGTACAGATTCGCTGTTTACGTACCTTCCGACCTTTCATCTGAAGTGACGACAATTTTTGCGCAGTGGCATGGTATGCCTTCCAGAACTTTAGTCCAGACTCCTGATGGTGAGATAAAGACCCTGACAGTGGATGAATTCGTTGCACTTTCCGATACGGTGATGTTTAAGAAGAATGTCGGCCATGTGAAAGTTCCTGTAATGGATAAGAAGGGTAATCATAAAAGGAATAAGTACGGAGAACTTCAGTATAAGGCAGGGGATCCGAACGGATGGCTTGTGGAGCAGGGAGGGTATCCGCCTCTTGCATTCGGTTTTTCTGACGGACAGTTCTATATAAAGGCTAATTCCGACCGACGTTGGCTTACGGACAAGGATGACCGTTGCAATGCATCTCCGAAACGCCACGAGGTGCTGGTGCCTGTCACATCGGAGTATAAGGCTTCGACAATAGCCTATAAGATGCCTTTCGAAGAATTTCCTAAGGATTGCTGGGTCGAGTTTACAGTTGAGATAGACTGGACGGTTTATGGTCGGGAAAAGGAGACTATTCTCAAGCCAGGGCGCCTTGATGTAGTAATGCAGCCGGAAAAAGGAAGATCCGAGCATATCGTGGATAATGCTCGAATCCTCATAGGACGTAATGATGATTACGGATATTATTTCAAGTTCGGCATCTACAGAGTAGGAGACAGCACTGTCCCGGTTTCATATAATCTTGCCGGATACTCCCAGACTAAACGTTCCTTTTGACATACTCCGTAGGCAGGCATCCCATATATTTCTTGAAGCATGTCGCGAAATATGAAGGTGTGTTGAATCCTACCATGTCGCTGATTTCCGAGATGCTGTAGCGACCGTCCTTGAGCAGCCTGCATGCTTCCTTGAAGCGTATCTTGCGTATGAAATCCAGAGCCGATTCTCCTGTGAGGGCCTTGAGCTTGATGTGCAGGTTGGACCGGCTCATATTCATTGCCTGGGCGAACTCTTCCGTTGAGAATTCCGTATTGTCCATATTCTGCTCAACAATGCTTATGGCCTTGTTGAGAAGCTGCTCGTCAAGCATGTTGAAGCTGATCTTTTCAGGAGCGATGTCCATGGATTTTGTAGCCTTGTCCTGCAGACGGTGATATGTCCTGAGGATGTTGCGTATCTTGGTCACGAGGATCGCCATCGAGAACGGTTTTGCTATATAATCGTCAGCTCCGGTCTTCAGAGCCTCCAGCTGATCCTTGCTGTCTGTCTTGGCAGATACCATAATTACCGGTATGTGACTTGTATTTATGTTCTGCTTTATCTGCGCACACAGCTTAAGACCGTCCATTACAGGCATCATCATATCCGTTATGACGATGTCTGGTTCATTCTCCTTGAGCATCTGCAGAGCTTCTTCTCCGTTCTTGGCAAGCATGATGTCAAACATGCTCTGGAGACCGTTCTTCATGTAGTTGCGGATATCTTCGTTGTCTTCCGCAATCAGAAGCCTGCCTTTCTTCTTGTTGCTGACCTCTACGATCTCCTCCTCAGGAGCATCGTTCTCCAGCATATACATGTCAGGAGTGTTGCTGGTATGTGTCTCGTAGGTGTTGGAGTTGCCAAGTTCCTCAGCTGTGTATGAATTCAGAGACAGAGGAAGAAGAACAGTGAACGTGGAACCTTTGCCGACTTCGCTGGCAAGGCGGATCTGTCCATGGTGAAGCTCGACAAGTCTTTGGACAAGTGACAGGCCTATGCCACTGCCGATATGCTCATTGTCGATCTGGTAGAACCTTTCGAAGATCCTGTCCTGCTTCCCTTCCGGGATACCCGAACCGGTGTCGGATACCTCCAGCATGAGATTGTTTTCAGCCTGTGTGGCCTTTACAATGATGCTGCCGCTTTCCGTATATTTGAAAGCATTGGACAGCAGGTTGTTCAATATGAGCTCAAGATATTGCCCGTCCGTGTATAGGGTCTTGCCTTCAAGGTCGGACACGAGGGAATACTTTATCTTCTTGCTTTGTGCGAGCTTTTCATAAAATCCCCAGTTCTCCTTTACAATCTTGTGTACATTCTCAGGACGCACGTTGAGTTTGAAGACTCCAAGCTCTGCCCTTCTGTAGTCCATGAGCTGATTTACCAGGTGGAGCAGTCTCTTTGCATTGCGCTCGAGATACTTGAGCTGTTTGCGCATCCATGAGTCGGTACTCTTGGCAATCATTTCCTGAAGCGGATTGATGATCAGAGTCAGCGGTGTGCGCATCTCATGGGATATGTTGATGAAGAATCTCATCTTCATCTGATGGATCTCTTCCTGATGTGCCTTTTCCTGCTTTTCCAGCTCTGTCTTGTTTTCCCGTTCCTTTCTTTCGACAATGATCATATATGCTGCTGCTATGAGAAGTATGATCATCAGGGCAAATACAGCACTTGCTGCTGTGGTCTTGTACCATATCGGCTTTATCTTGATCTTCAGTACTGTAGGAGTTTCATTCCATTTGCCGTCATTGTTGGCTGCCATGATCAGGAAACGGTACTCCCCGTGAGGAATGTTGGAATATGAAACTGAATATGTCCCTGTTTCATACCATTCCTTGTCGAAACCCTCAAGCATGTATCTGAAAGTGTTGTGATGTCCTGCCAGATAGTTGGGTACCGAAAATTCGATCGAGAAAGAATTCTGGTCATGTTTCAATACGATGCCGTCTGTGGTCTCTATGCTTTCATCAAGCACTCCTTTCCCTGGAATCATCGTCCTGTTGAACACCATGAATGATGTAAGTACAGGCTGTGGCATGTATGGATTATCCTCCATGGTCTCAGGGGTGAATGACGTGATTCCGTTCACTCCTCCGAACAGCATCTCTCCGTTGCTTCTCCTGCAGTGGGAATATGTGTTGAACTGATTGCTTTGCAGTCCGTCCGCCATGGTGTAGTTCCTGAACACTCCTGAAAAAGGGTTGAAGCAGCTTATCCCTCTGTCCGTACTGACCCACAGACGTCCGTATGAGTCCTCTTCGATGCCGTGGATGATGTCGCTCGGAAGTCCGTCCGAAGAGGTGTAGCGTACAATCTGACCTTCCCTGTCGTCATAACAGAAGAGTCCCTGGCGGCTGCCTATCCAGATGAGACGTGTCGCATTTTCATAGATACACTGCACGAAGACGCTGTTAAGTATTTCCTCAGATATCGGGAGAACATGCTGTTTCAGACCTTTGTCGGTCTCCTGGAGACACATAAGCCCCTTGTCACCTCCGACCCAAAGACGCTCTCTCGAGTCCTTCAGAAGCGAGCGTATGCTTACCGAATTGATCTGATTGTCCTTGAAGTCCGTGTCTACATCCCGATATTCGTGTGTACTGATATCAAATGACTTAAGTCCGTTGAGAGTTCCTATCCATAACTTCTCGTCATTTGCCGGGATGATGGCGTATACGTCAATAGGTACGTTGGAAGGACGGTTATCCAGACAGTGGTGCACCTTGCCTGTCCTTTTGTTGATTATGCTCAAACCACCTGCATGTGCTCCCACGAATACCAGACCCCTTGAATCGTCTACGTAAATGGCCTTGATGTCATTCGATTTGTTCCCGTCTACCACGGATGTCCTCATGCTGTAATAGCTGAAGGTACCCTTCCCGGTGTCATAGTGGTTTACTCCACCGCTGTTCGTTCCAATCCAAAGTGAATTGTCACTGTCTTCCGTTATGCAGCTTATTACGTTGTCGTTCAGTGATTCGCTGTTGGGTTGTCTCTGGATATTTGTAAATCTGTTCTTCAACGGATGCCAATAGTTGATGCCTCCGAACCAGGTGCCCAGCCACATTCCTCCCTGATAATCCCTGCTGATGCATCGGACAGAAGGCTGTGACAGGCTACCCTGAGTGAATGGATCGCTGTTGATCTGGATGAACCTGTCATCTTCCAGAATATTCAGTCCATTGACCGTTCCTACCCAGAGCCTTCCGTAAAGGTCTTTGTTGAGGGTGCGTACGTAATTGGAATTTATGGCTTCGCCTTCCTTTCCTGAATGCTGATAATGGCGGCAATTCCCTGTCCTATGGTTATAGAGGTAGAGACCTTCGCCTTCAGTAGCTATCCATATCCTTTCACTATCTTCGGCGATTATGCACTGGATGGAGCGCGTCACATTCAAAGAGGATATCCTTTTCAGTTCTCCGCTTTCAGTTGAGTAACAGAACACTCCTTCACTCGATGTCCCGATCCATATCCTCTCCCCGTGCCGGTACAGGATAGTGGCTCCAAAATTTTTGGACTGATATGGAGCTCCGTTGTCATTCCATGTCCATCTGTTCCTGTCAAAGAAGCGCAGGCTGCCCCCGGCAGCTACAAGCATTGTCCCATCGTCGGACACGTCTGCAAAGCCGCTTACAGCCATCTCTCCCGTGTAGACATTTCGGAAGCGGTCCATCTTGCGGTCAAACATAGCAAATCCCTTCTCTGTGCCGACCCACAGGTCTCCATTCTTGTCTACATGAACTTTCCTGATGATGTTGTCCAGGATAGAGGTCGTATCCTGACTATTGTGGCGGTACACCTTGAAGCGGTATCCGTCATACCTGTTCAGGCCGTCGAGGGTCGCGAACCACATATGGCCGAGGCTGTCCTGGCATGAAGATACTACTGTTCCCTGTGAGAGGCCGTCGTTTACAAAGAAATGGGTGAATGAAAGTTTAGTGTCTGTGTTCTGTCCAACTGTGTCTGCTTTTGCATTTGTGTAGAAGCAGACAGGCAGTATAATGGACAAAATTGCGGTTGTTATGTGTATCTTTTTCATATTTGTCCAACATGTACTGCAAATTTAAACAATTCTTTTGGACAAATGGTGCATTATACGAAATTAACTGTGCTATATGATATTTGTGCATAATGTCCGTTGTGTTGTCGTCAGGCTTTGTTCCCTTGATAATCCTTATGAATTTCTCTCTGAACCTGCCGAAGGATTCCTCCATAAGGATATCCTGTCTTCTGTGCTTCATGGTAGTAATCACAGGTGTCGAGGTCCCACTCCGGAGTAGTGCTTATTGAATGGTGATCCTGCCATCCTTCGAGGCTGTAATGTTGCCGTTATTCTCAGCGGCAAGATGACTGAAGTATTTTACGAAGCAGTCTCTGATGATTTCTCCGGAGTCTTTCCGGCCGGTCGCGTTCTCAAGACCGTATCTTCCGAGATTCATCAGATAGTCTATCGTTGCGACTGTGTATGTCTGGTTATTATCGATCGGCTTCCCGTTCAAGGTGACTGATTTAACTTTCTTATTGCTTATGACAAGTCTCACCTCCTTGTTTATAGGCAGGCCTCCATTGGAAGCTACGTACTCAAAGAGTTTTACCAGGTCGCTTCCTTTGAGAGTAGCTACCGAGAGGACATTATCGAATGGATAGACTGCGTAGACATCCCCTACAGTAAGGTCTCCGGCTGAAATCTCAGCCCTGATGCCTCCGCTATTATATATTCCGACATCTGCCTTGACTCCATAATGCTCCTCAGCCATCCATACGAGAGCATCTCCTGTAAGATTGGTGAGCGGACTCTCAGGTGTGCCCTTCCTCAAAGCTTGCGGGCAATAACCGATAACCTTATTCATTTCGGTTTTCACATTAGCTGAATACGTGTCAATAAGTGCAGAAAAGTCCGGGTCAAGTTTCTTGTCCAGATGATTCTTTACAGGAATAAGTCTATATGTGAATGAAGGCTTTCCTTGTTCATCAATCTTTATTTTGGCATATCCCAGGCATATTCCTTTGCTTCCGGTCTGTACTATCGGAACTTTATCTCCGTCAAGATTAATGACATAGTCTGCGTAGTTGAGGAATGTATGGGAATGTCCTCCGATGATCATGTCGATATGTCTGGTGTTCATGGCGATACCCCTGTCGTAATATACCTCATTGGTTTTTTCGTATCCCAGATGCGAGAGAGCAATGACTATATCCGCCCCCTGTTCACGCAGTTTCATAGCTTCGGTGTCAGCCACATTGATAGCATTCTGCCAAATTACGCCTTCGCAGGCTGTCGGGTCTACCAGATTGGTCAGTCTTACGTTCAATCCGATGAAGCCAATCTTTGTGTTTCCTGATTTGAGTATGATCGAGTTGTGAATAAGGCTTGAAAGAGGAGTCTGGGTGAAATCATAGTTTGTTGCTACTGCAGGTACTCCACTCAATGTCAGCATGTCTCCCAGGCATACCATCTTCTTGTCGAACTCATGGTTGCCGATGGTGCGTACGTCGTATCCCAGCTCCTTCATTGCAATGCTCTCGACCACTCCGTTCAGAAGGCTGAAATAATAGGTACCCTGCACAAAGTCTCCGGCATCGGCCAGAAGTACAGCCGGTTCGGCATTCCTCACACTATCCACCAGAGCCTTGATCCTCTTGATTCCGCCCCTGTCTGCATTATATGTCTCATCCTTGCCCAGAGGTTCTATCTGACTGTGGAAATCATTGGTAAACAGCATTACAAACTCCTTCGGTCCTTCTGGCTCCGGTTTATCCGAACCACCTGTAATGTCTCCGCTATCGTTGCCATCGTCTCCTGAGCCACTGCCATCGTCTCCTGAAATTCCTCCATCATCTTCTGAGCCACTGCCATTATTTCCCTCTCCACTGCCATCGTCATCTGATTCACCGCTGTTGCTCCCGCTACCTCCTTCATCTCCATTCCCTGCATCATCCTCGTTTCCCGAGCCGGCATTCTCAGTGAGGTCTCCTTCTGAATTCAGTTTTCCTTCGCATGAAATAGGTCCTAGACTGAGAATCGCAGCCAGAATTATGCTCAAGAGTATTCTTAGAATCTTCATAACGGCAATTTTTTACATTTATAGAATTTCTATTAGGGTGTGCTATGTTATGCTATGCTATGCTGTGCTGTGCTATGCAATGCTATGATAAGATATGATATACATCAGCTAACGATTACCCTCATGGTGTTAAGCCATTTAATCTCTCCCTTGTACTAAATTTTCAGGTCTGGCTTCATTTTCAGGCAGCACCATTAACCATATCCCGCAAATTTAGCATTTACCCTGCAGATTTTTCTTTTTTTTATAAGGTTTTCTCTTTTTTATAATACATTTTTCTTTTTCTTATAATCCTTCCATCGGCTTCTTCCGAACTTTGCTGCAAGAATGATTATGTCGGTGTCTCGACCTTCTTGCCTGCTATGTAAGCGATACACGATGTAATTCCTAAGTTTCTGGTTTATAGTACATTAGGTTGAGATGGGTGTACTAAAAGTAATACCCGTAAAGTTACAAGTCATTGAATGACAGTTATATAAGAATTACCAGAATGTTGTATGACTATAAGAATACATGGTTATTGGTCTGCTAAATATTTGTTCAAAGAAATATTATGAAGAAGAAAAGAAAATTTGTCAGTCAAGAGGTCAATCATACCTATCAAAGAACGATCTCCGGATTTAATATTTGGTTTTAATATATGAGTTTACACCTGTCATGTCGAGCACAGTCGAGACATCTTTAAAAAGATTTCTCCACTCACTTCGTTCGGTCGCAATCGGCTTGCCGCTTGAGCGTCTGCGAAAGAAATGACAGTTGGTGTAAACATGTATATCGTTCCCATATAATAAGGAGCATGAACGTTCCGGCCCATTCTTCTGCAGTGCTTTTGGCAGTGCCCCTAAGTTAGGTTTGAAGTTGCTTCGTACTGCAATTGCATATCTGTTCAACAATCCGGTGGAAAGGTTCCTGTGCAGACGAGCCCAAGACTATAGATGGAATTTTCTGGCTTACAGCATATCTGATTGTCCTTTTTCCGATCCTCTGATTATCCGGGATGCATCTCCGGATTTAAAACGTGCCTTGAATGAGGTTGATGGAACGCTTGTTTGCAGGATTGGACAAGAAGGAGAAGAACCAGCTGACCGACTACATAATAGTACGTTATAATGTAATAAGGTATGACTATCTTATAACGAAATGTTATGACGGTTATGAGAATATGGTGACTGCCATAAATTCAAATGCTGGAAGTGAGTATGAGATCAGAGAGCATGGATGGAGCCGCTCTGATGCTGAATACAGAGAACTGTATCAATATGTGCATGCACGTGGTTTCAAGGATGCCGGTGCCGTCATCTCCATGGACACTGCTGCAAAACTGAATCTGCTTGCTGATATGTTGAGAGCCACTCAAGCCAGCAAAATTCAGATATGTAAATTCCTTCATCTGATACTCCGTTTTTCTTAGTAACTTGGTAGTCAGTGTGTTAGCTAAAGGTGGGTGCGCGTTTTGGGGTAGGGGTGATTGCGTAATGGTTTGATTGATAATGTCTTAACCAAAACAACTGCGATATATGAAAAAAGGCCAGCCCTCAAAGGCCAGCCTTTCTATCGTGTGTCAGGATGTACTAGAACATCTCAGGTTCGTTGTTCTGCTCGACAGCAGGAGTTTCAGCAGGACGTTCGCGGCGAGGGCCTCTTGGACCTCTGTCATCGCGACGTGGGCCACGGTTGTCGTCACGACGTGGGCCACGGTTGTCGCGGCGGTCATTGTCACGACGTGGACCTCTGTCTCCACGTGGCTTGCGCTCCGGCTCTACATATCCTTCAGGCTTCTCGAGAAGAGCCTTGCGTGAAAGTCTCATCTTGCCTGTCTTCTCGTCGATCTCGAGGAGCTTGACGTCCACCTCGTCACCTACATGGAGGACATCCTCTACCTTCTCGGTCTTCTCCCAAGCGATCTCTGACACATGGAGAAGGCCTTCCTTGCCAGGGAGTATCTCCACGAATGCACCGAACTCGAGGATTGAAACGATCTTGCCATGGTATACGGTGCCTACTTCAGGAACTGCACAGATGCCGTTGATCCAGTTCAGTGCCTTGTCCATAGACTCCTTGTCAAGACCGAAGATGTCCACAACGCCCTGTGATACGCCGTCGATCTGCTCCTCGGTGATGGTGATCGTTGTGCCGGTCTCACGCTGGATCTTCTGGATGGTCTCGCCGCCCTTTCCGATGATTGCACCGATGAACTCGCCTGCAACACGAATCTGAACCATGCGTGGAACGAATTCCTTGTACTCTGCACGTGGTTCGCTGATGGTCTTCATCATCTCGCCCATGATGTGGAGACGGCCCTGACGCGCCTGCTCGAGAGCTCTCTCGAGAACGTCGTATGAAAGTCCGTCCACCTTAATGTCCATCTGGGTTGCTGTGATACCGTCCTTTGTACCGGTCACCTTGAAGTCCATGTCTCCGAGGTGGTCCTCGTCACCGAGGATGTCGGTAAGGATGGCGTATCTTTCGTTTGGATTGTCCTTGTCTGTGATAAGACCCATTGCGACACCTGCAACCGGCTTCTTGATCTTCACACCGGCATCCATCAACGCGAGGCAGCCTGCGCAGACTGTAGCCATTGATGATGAACCGTTGGACTCGAGGATGTCTGAAACCACGCGAACTGCGTATGGATTCTC
>JAZSEQ010000007.1:0-21182 GCA_045531765.1 Candidatus Cryptobacteroides sp.
GCCTCCGTAATCTAATGCAGATACTTGCGGCATTGAATTCTATTGTCCGCTTTGGGAAGTTTGTTTACCGAGGATAAATTTGAGTCTCAATTGAGTCGATCTGAACTAGATTGACAGGATTTTTGTTGTCGTAACAGAAAATTAATAGAAATTTATTTGCTTGATATATAACAATTTATGAATTTAGTTGAAAATATTATGTAGGTTGTGCTTGGATTTCAACTGGGAATTCCGATTTGTCGGTGTAAAATTACAAAATATCGGTAAATAATGAAAGTCTATCTCGGCTTCACTCATTTGTATCCGCGAATGTAGATTCCTCTTCCGGACACATTCAAGAACCACATTCTGTTAATCCGTCAGAATCTCCACTTATCTTTGCCCGTGTAAATTGAATTTGATGAAGATAATAAACGATACATTCAGCTGCGGAGTAAGGACTGTCGTGGCACAGCCTGAGGGAGTGTGCTCGCAGGCGATCGAACTCAAGCTCTTCGGGGATGAGATTCTTGATGTCGCCATCTATGGCGGATGCAACGGCAATCTCAAAGGCATTGCTGCTCTTGCGATAGGTCATAAGATATCTGATGTGCAACAGAGACTTTCGGGTATCACTTGTGGAAACAAGATGACCTCGTGTCCGGATCAGTTTGCACAGCTACTGAAGGCCATCGGGAAGTAACCGGTAGGGAATTATGAAATAGAAAAGTCAGTCAAAATCACACAATTTGCTCGATTTTGGCTGACTTTTTTCTTGACGTATACTTTAATGCCGCGTTCCCTACAGATTGTTTCGTAAGCCTGATTTACAGCCTTGAACTTCTCCTCCGCTGCCTTCTGCACATCTTCCCCAAGAGTGGCAACTTTATCCGGATGGTATTTTATGGCCATCTTACGGTATGCCTTCTTCACCTCCTCGTCTGTTGCGTCAGGAGTGATTTCAAGAATCCTATAGTTGCTGTCGTTGCTTGGTCTGAACTGGGCGAAGATTGAATCCACCTCTGCCTTTGACAATCCGATGTTTGTAGCGATGGTCTCGAGGACGTCAATCTCTCTTTGCTGCAGTCCGTCGCATGCTCCGAGCTGAACGAGAAAATGATACAGCTGCACACGCTGCGAGTAGTCCATGCATGAGCGGATCTGGCTGCATACCTCATAGAGGTTGTAGTCCTTCTGAAGAAGTTCTTCGAGTATCTCATCTACCTCATTGGCTGCCTGTGCTCCGAAGTTCCTTGCAAAGAACTCTCGCAGTGTGGCCTTGTCCTGCTAGGTCGTCTTACCGTCCGCCTTGATGACAGAAGCTGACAGCACCAACAGGCTCATGAGGAAACTGTTCCTCTGTCCCTGGTTCCATGACTGCTCCTCAGTGTATACCACTGCGGATTCAGCGAGCCTCTCAAGCCTTGAAGTGAAGTAATATCCCAGGATGCCTCCGATAGGTCCGAACATGGCCCATCCGAGCGCTCCTGCTATCCATTTACCTAGTCCCATGTTACTTCACCTGATTCTTGAAGTCCGGGCATGGCTTGAAGGTTGGGACCTTATGCTCAGGAATGATTACGGTTGTGTTCTTGGTGATGTTACGACCGGTCTTAGCCTTTCTGGTCTTCACCTCGAATGTACCGAATCCACGGAGGTACACATTGTTCTCCTTTGCGAGTGAACCCTTCACCGCTTCCATGAATCCCTCTATTACAGCCATCACTGTGTTGGCCTCAATGCCGGTGCTCTTTGACACATCTTTAACTATTTCTGCTTTAGTCATGTCTATATACTGAACTTGGTTTGGACGGCAAAAGTACATCTTTTTCCTGACATACGTGATATGCAGAGATATAAACGCCGTGAAATGAAAATTTAATTGACACATGTGGCTGTTTTGATGAAAGAAAAGCCTGAGAATACTATCATTTACTATGACGACTAAACGAAACGTATATGGCACCTACATTGAAGATTGGACAGAAGATAGAGGGATTCCAAGTACAGGAATACTGCAAGACATATGGGGTTAACAATGCCGAAAGTTACATTGTTACTGACAAAAAGGGAAGAACTGCCATCATGAAGATCATCATTGATGGCTGCAGCTCGGTGGAGTTTGCGGATTCTACTCGTAAATTGATGAAACGGATGTATTCAATGCCGAAGCTCATAAGGTATGGTATAGTCAATATCGACTCCATAGACTATAGGTTCATGGTAAGAGAACTGAGTGATGGTATCAGACTGTCAGAGTTCTTGAAAGATGGCTCGGTTTACTCCTGGGATGAGGCTGTGATAATCATGCAGCAGGTGCTGTGTGCACTTGGAGTTATGCATACTCGAGGAATCATTCACAATGATGTGACTCCAAGGAATGTCATCGTTGATGTATATGATGCGACACTCGTCGGCTTCGGACATCTTTCGTCAGAGTCCTCAGGTGGTAGGGCACGTTTCAAGATGAACAACCTGAATCCATGGTATATGGCTCCTGAAACGATGAGGCACCGCTTCAATGTCAGGAGCGACATCTTCTCTGCTGGTGCCCTCATGTACACCATGCTGTTTGGAGTCGAACCGTGGTTTGACGAGAAACTTGAAGTGGATTCAGTTGCTGCTCTAAGGGAGGTAAGAAGAAGATCCGTTCAGGAGATTTGTCAGAATCAGACTATGAAGCTCCCGAAGAAGGCCGTTGATGTCCTCTGCAAGATGCTGGCTCCGGATTATGATCAGCGATATAGCAGCGTACAGGAGGTCGTGGCTGCTCTTAATGATACTCTGCAGAATTCATCTGAAACAGAGAAAGAGGAGGGCACAGAGGCCGAACAGGCTTCCGAGGTAGAACTCTCACATCAGGTACCGCAGGAAGAGGATGACAATGATATGCCCGATTCTCCTAAGGGATTTGATGCTGTTGCAGGTATGACAGGGGTCAAGGAGCTTCTGTCTGACGAGGTCATGTTCGTACTCAAGAATCCTGAGAAGGCCAAGCAGTATCGACTCAAGGTGCCCAACGGGATGCTCTTCTTTGGCCCTCCGGGATGTGGAAAGACATTCATAGCTGAGAAGTTTGCTCAGGAAAGCAAACTTAACTTTGTTATGGTCAAGGCGTCCGATCTCGGAAGCACTTTCGTACACGGTACGCAGGGTAAGATAAAGGAGCTCTTTGATAAAGCTTGTGCCAAGGCACCGACTATCCTCTGCTTCGATGAACTTGACGGTATGGTGCCGGATAGGTCAAGAGCCACAAGCGAGGCGATATCAGGTGAGGTCAATGAGTTCCTTACGCAGCTGAACAACTGCTCTGACCGTGGCATCTTCGTGATAGGTACGACAAACAGACCAAACATGATTGATCCGGCAATCTTGAGAAGCGGAAGGCTTGACAACATGGTTTACATACCGATGCCGGATGAGGAGGCCAGGAAGGATCTCTTCAGGATCCATCTGATGGGACGTCCGCTTGATGAGGATGTTGATTTTGATGAACTCGCCAGAGCTACAGAAGGGTATGTCGCAAGTGATATCGAACTCATCGTCAACAAGGCTGCCCTTGAAGCGTCCAGAAATGATGAGCTAATAAGTCAGGAAGTGCTTATGAAGAGAGTGTCGATTACCAGAAGATCGGTCTCTGATAAGGACAGGGCATTCTATGATGAGATGAACCGACAGATGCAGTCCTTGCCGAAAAAGGAGGAGCGTAGGAAGATTGGGTTTGTAACTGGATATTAAGAGCCGTCAAATATGGATACGAAAGGAAAGGTTATAGACGTATTGAAGAAACTGGGACTGATGCCGTTTGAAGATGATGACAGGGTGTGTTTTTTTTATCAGATGACCTTGTATCTCTATGTACCGGATTCAAACGACCCTGAGTTTCTTGCAATATACATCCCGTCATTCTATGAGATTGACGAAGATGACGACGAGCTTGAAGTCATGAAGGTGATGAACGAATGTACCACATTCATGAAGGTTACCAAACTCCAGGTGGAAAAGGAGTATGTGAGCGTGGCTTGTGAACTCTTTGTCTCTGAAGACTCCGATCTGGAAGATATCGTCAAGAGATGTATCGTTACGCTTCATCAGACGAAGGAACGGTTTGAAAAGGAAATGAAGGGACTTTGATGCTTTCTTCGGGCTTTGGACGAAAGAATTTAGAAGTAGTATCATCTATGAGAATATGAAAAGATGATTATGGAACAGAAACTTGATATCAACGACTTCTACATGACCGAGTATGTATGCTCGGGATGTGGTAATATCTGCAGCAGGACAGATCCTGCATGCCCGGTTTGCGGAGAACCGCGCATCGAAAAGACAACTGTCAGTAGGTCATGTCTGGACTACAGCATTTGCAGAGGTGCGGACTGTCACTACGCTACACATGAAGAACTGACAGTGTGTCCTGTTTGTGGAAGCAGGACATATAACTGTAACACTATGATTGCAGAGGATCACTGGGGTATACCTATTCCGTCACCGGACAGATGCAGTGGCACACTTAAGGATGACGATGAAGGTGTCAAGCATTTGAAGCGTCTGACAGGATATGCTAAACGTAAATAGGAGATATGATTATGCTTACATTGGAACAGAAGAATGAAAGGGCATTCAACTTGGTGGATTACTCCGAGACGCCCTCCCTTCAATTTGAATTGCTTGAGGTTTTTACACGCGAACCAGACTGGAGGATGAAGTCGCTTGTTGGGTACCATCTCATGCGTCTTTGCTTTGACAACGACTCGTTCACTCCTGAAGTCGAGTTGGATATGGAGAACGTCCTGATGCCTCTCCCAGGCAAATACTGGAAGTATCCTGCATGTGCGATGTTTCCTGCATGTCAGGTGGATCTGTTGTCGTTTGCCGGATATGAATCGAAAGATTCGGATGGATATCTGATCAACCTCTGCTCGTTTGTCGAAGATGAGCCTGTCATCGGATACAGACATGCAAGTGAAATAGTCCTTTCCGGCCCTTGCATTGTCAAGGGGTTGGTCCCTTATGAAGACGAGGAACTTCAGCAGAGATATCCGGACTGGACATTCTACAAGGTGGACAGGTCCTTGACTGATGATATGACAGCCGTGATAGCATCGGAGTTTGCACATGTGCATAGGGTGGAGATTGCGCATCTTTCGCTTGAGGACCACTCTCTGCACAGAATATTTGACACCAACTAATTTACGTTATGGGTATGGAAGACAATGCAATGATGGACGTGATGATGGCTGAAGCCACAGCTACGCTTTACGGTATGGAACATGAGAAGATAGTCACCGATAACTTTGACGCTATATATGATCTCCTTGTCAGTTCGCTGAATGATGATGATTTCCGCAAGCGTCTCGGAGATCTCAAGCCGAGAGGTAAGGTTACAAAAGGCATCCCTCTCAAACCGAAGAATGAGGTTCTCTGTTTTGCTAAGAAGCTATGGTTCAGCATTCAGAGGACAAGTTCTGATTATAGGACTGACTGGTATTATGTAAGTGTCGGTGTGAACCTCAGGGAAGATGACATGAATCTTGTAGGCTACAATAAAGTATGGCTCGCACGTGTAGCCGGAGGTAGCCTTGACATGATTATGGAGAAGGTATGTGCAGATGGCTTTAAGGAAAGAGTGTGCAAACAGCTTGCTGATCACATCTACAAGACATACTATGAGTTCATGAACGACATGTTGAGTCCCGATGCGGACAAGACAAAATATTTTACCTTATGAAGAAACACACAATCATAATCGTTCTTACATCACTCGTGATACTTGCTGTGATATGTGTCATCGGCAATGTCATCACTGTTGCTGACAAGGTGTCCGAGCTGAGCCCGTGGCTCGGATATTCCTTCTATGCCGTTCTCCTGGCTTTGACAGTTGCCTTCGTGGTATGGCCGACGATGAAGATCATTTTCACTCCTGAACTTGAACCTTCAGGTGAGCTCATGGATGAAGAGGACCGGAAGGGGGCGGAACACATGGTCAGGAAGTCAGCTCAGAATGTGTTCATACTGACATCTGTCTCACAGAACGGCGCGCTTGATGTCTTTACGTGTCTGAGCATGAACATATCATTGATACGACGCCTTGTTGATCTCAGAGGCAGACGCCCCTCGTTGGGACAGGTCTTCAGGCTTTATGTCGCGGTTGCGTCCTCGTCAGTGTTGATAGCGTCAGCTGATGAAGCACTCGATGACCTCAATCTCGGTGAACTTTTGGGTATGTCGGGAGTCAATGTGACAGGAACGCTATTCAAGTCGGCAGCAAATGGAATGATCAATGCGTTTGTGACCCTGAGAGTCGGCATGACAGCCCTGAAGTATCTCGAGGAAGGAAGCCTTTACTTCAATGAGAACAGGCAGGCTATACGCAAGGAGATACGTAGAAGGGCAGTCAAATGCATGCCTGCCGTAGTCGGAGGTGGAGTCAAGAACGGCATATTGGGATTGAAGAACTTATTTTAAAGTATGATTCTTATGGGAACCAAGGAAACTTGCGATGAACTTCTTCAGAAGTTGTACAGGGATGCAGAATGTTATTCGATAGAGATCAGTATGACAAAGCGTCGTGTGGAACTGATCAATGTCCTTAAGGAGCTCGGACTGTTTTGCTTCTATCATGACTGTTATCTTGAGCCTGCTGTGACATACCGCGGTCATACGTTCGTATTCGATATGGTGGAGCCTTTCCAGTTGGGATTCTATGCTGATATCGCAACGTTTGATAAAGATGACTATGATGTCAGATCCGAACTTCATGCGGCTTTCAATAACATGAATTGGACTCAATTCCTGGCATATGTATATGAGGTTGATGGCATTGTGGTCATATCTTCATCCCAGTATGTAGGAACGCAGAAGATCAATCAGGATGAAGTGGTCTTCATGTTGCAGTCTATGGATGAAGCTTTGAGAGAGTTTCACAAGAAGGTGGGAAGAGATGAGTACTTAAATGATAACGTGACATGCATATAGTACATTTTGAAATTATGGATGCCCTTTCCAGCTTGGGGTACAATCCGCTCTGGAACGAATCTGAAACGGGATTCCGCTTCAACTTCAATATGGAGCTTGCGGTGTGCCGTTTTGACGAGGATTCAATGCTGGTCACCTTTATGGTACCATGTGTTATCAGGAACGATGGAGAAGACTACAGTGAGGTAATCAGAAGTGTCAATTCACGTAATCATGTCGGTCGCCTGGTGGAAATTGACCCTTCGGCTGTGTCAGCTGTTACCTCCTTCCACGTGGTCAATATGGGCTATGTCGATACTCAGGTCACTTTTGCCATAGGGGATCTGAATAGACTGATTGAAGATTTTTACCGAACTATCCTTTGATCGAAGGCTTGAGTCTATCAATAAAAAGCGGAGAGAATGCGTCCATTCCCTCCGCTGCTTTCTTATACCTAATTATCACCAGAAAGAAAGCTAGAACTGCCGGCCCACGATCCGGACGGAAACCTGTATTCCCAAGTGCTCACGAAACTACAAGGGCGCTGAATCCGTGTCTTTCGATCCCGGAGTTCGTGAACTCTCCGGGCTTTTCTTATTCTTCGTCTTCAGAAAAGAAGTCTGTGTTCTCGCTCACAGAATCGAATACTCCGTCAGCAATTCGGCTGAACATCCTGTCTCTGCTCTTTCTAAGTGAGGCAATAGCGGAAGTAGTTCCGAAGTCTGTAGACGAGAAGTTCATGACGTTTGTGACAGATATGGTCTGGGCTACCTTCAGTACATCCTGGTTCGCTCCGATGTATGCGAATACCCATCCTTTCTCCTTGAGGGAATCCACTAGAGCCTTGATGGCGGCACTATTGTATTCGGTGGAAGAGTTCTCTTCACCGTCAGTGATAATGGTGACCAGTACCTTGTCTTCATCGTTCACCTTCGCGCGTAGATGGTTAAGTGACAGACCCATCGCATCATATAGTGGGGTGCAACAGTCCGGAACGTATTCCTTGTCGGTAAGTTCCTTCACTTCAGCCACGGGAACGCAGTCATAGATACCCTTGATTTCGCTGCTGTTGAATGACACCAATGAGACGATATGCTCCTGGTCTTCGTGTTTCTTCTGTGCGTCTCTGATGCTCTGCACGGTTTCGTTCATGCCGTTGATGGCGGATCTCTTGATGCTCTCCATCGAGCCGCTCTCATCAAGAATGATGAGGTTGTGAATACGTATCTTCATGTAATTATGGTTTATGTAGTTAATAACTTATCTTCTTCAGCCTCAGGAGGTCATCGTAGAGTCTTGTGTTGATCTCTCTGGTTATCTCGCTGTATGATTTCTGCTTCTGCTTCGGAAGGTGTGACTTGATCTGCTCGCGGACAGCCTTCCAGTTCTGCAGAGCAGCCTCGTAGAGAGTGGCCATCTCATATATCCTGTCAAAGTCGAAGCTTTCTCCGAACCTCTCCAGGGCATATTCGTAGTCTTTCTCTTCCCATCCGGAAAGGACCTCGTCGATTATGGCGGCCTGATCCGCTTCCTTGAAATATGATATCAGCTTTTTCTGTCTTCTCTCCGAGACTCTGCGAGAGTCGCTGCTATACGGCTGCCAGCTGTATGACCAGAAGATATCGCACTCTATCTCAAGCTCTTTTGAACGTCTTTCTGACCACTCGGCAAACGTGTAGTTGATATCCATCGGAAGGGCAGAGTATCCGGCGGCGGCATAGGTGTAGAAGACCATCAGTCCGTTTGCGGCATTGTTGATGTCAAACCATTCCCTGTATTCGCGATACAATAGCCGTTTCAGCTCATTGTCATGCTGCAAGTCCATCAGACGGATGTACGAGTTGATCAGTCTGTAATGCTCCAGAATAGACAGCACGTAGACTCGATGTTAAGCTCCGGTTGGTTACCTGCTCCATAAAGCGCAATGAGGTTCTCGATTGCAAGAGACGCAGCATCTTCAGCGCGCTTGTCATGAATCCTTCTGTTAATTATTCTGCCGTATTCCTTGACATCCTCATTCAGGGCGAGTGTCCATGCTACTGCATCTTCTGCAGTCTTGACGTATTGGACAGTCTGCATCATCCTGTTCATGAGCCAGTATGCGTGTGGGTCAGCTTCCTGAAGTTCAGCATCATCGCTGAACCAGAAGAAGTATGCAGAGTCGGAGACTGCCAGCATCTGCTCTTTCTTGAATATGATGGAATCCTGTCTGGGCGTGTCATCATATGCCCTGTGTGAGATTCCCATTGCTGGGGTACATGAAATTGCCAGAGATGCCAGCAATGTGATGATAACTGTCATAATGTTGCCTGTGGTTTTCATTTGAGTGCTGTATAATGGTCGCAATAATTCCGGACCGTCATATGTATAAGTGAGTTTTGCCAGCTTATTCTTTCACTTCTAAAATAAATATTTGTTCCGATGAAAGAAAAAGGATGGGTTCAGCATCATTAATAGTGTTAGCGCACGATAACTTTAGAATCACACTATATGAACCAATCAAATTTCTCTTGTTTTATGCTGGCTGCAGATCTTTTCATCTGCTCCATCTGGCTGATGCTCGTACTTCATGTAGGCTCGGCAGCTTATAACCCACTCCTATGGGTAGTGCCAGTGCTGAGGATGTGGCTCAGTTTCCTGACCTACAGACGAAGCAGGATGGCTCTGACACCGCTTCTGTTACTTGTCGTATTCAGCTTAGTGACTCTCTTGAATCATGGAAATTCTATCTTTATGCTGTTCAACAGACCTTTGCTGACAGTGTTGAAGTCTCTTATGGCTTTCTTTGGTTCAGGATCCTTCGACCTGGCGGAGTTCTCCGATATATGGTATGGCTCTTGGGATTATAGGTATTTGATAGCCGGGATAGCCTCTATCTGGGTATTCATACTTCCTTCAGTCCTCTACGTATATAGAGCAATCAAGGGGCAGCTGGTTTGTAGTCAGTTAGGTATTTGGAAAAAGATTGGACTTGTCACATATCTTATAGCCACGATTTTTTTCATGTCTATATTTATGGGAGCGTTTGGAGCTCGCAGCGTTTCCGTGTTAGCTTTATGTGTTCTTCTCATGCTGATACCTGTGATTTTCAATAAGGGAAGAGTCGAAGGCTTTCTTACGCGATTAGAGCAGTCTTTTATCATCTGCATACTCATGTTCGGTCTGGCATATTCATGTGGTGTGACTTACAATTCGGTATCAGCCATTACGACAGCAGCTCTTCCGGCAACCTTTATGGCACTTGTAAACTGGAATATGGGAAGGAAGACAGATTACAAGGATGTCATGCTGCTGGTCTCGGGTGCATCGGTATTCTATTTCGCGCAGTACGGAATAAATATGATCCGCATCATCCTGCTGCTTGCTTCTCTAGGTCTTTCTGCAGTTGCAATCGCACGATTCGCTTATTCTACCAGAAAGTATTGGTCTTCAATTGCGCTGTATGTTATGGTTAGCTTGCTTATACCGGTATTATGCATCGGCTATAATCCATTCTCAGTTCTTGAAGCAAGAAAGGTCGGGCATTTTGATGATTATGGATTCTCCAGACACGGACTTATGCTGGTTACCGGAAGGGAAGGAGATGGTATCAGGGATCGCTATGGCTTGATTCTTCCTGCCGAATACTATTACATTGATCTGTTGATACCGACCAAACCTTACTGCAAGGTGCGTAAGCTGGACGGATGGAAGATATATGATCTGGAAAAGCAGAAGCTTATCTCTGACGAGGAGTTTACAGATGTAATACCATACGGAGAATATTCATTCCTTCTTAAGAGCGAGCAAGGTGACAGGTATCTTAAGATTCCTCATGTTTACAGCAGATTCAGTGACAGGGGAGATGCTGTGATAACCGACGATGCTCCTGAAATTGATGGCTGATTTACTAAGATATTATGAAGAAGATTTTTATTTTTGTTGTTGCAGTCCTTGTGCTTTCCGGGCATATGATGATGCCGCAATGGTTTGGGATATACTAAGCTGAAGTATGATTTTGAAGATAACATATAACAATGAGAGCTATTAATTTTCGTGTATTGGGAGCCATAGTAGGTGATATGGTCGGCTCGACAAGAGAAAGGAGGAACATAAAGACGGAGGAATTTGAGCTGTTGCCTGAAGGCAGCCGCTTCACAGACGATACGGTGATGACCATTGCTGTGGCCGAGTGGCTGATGATTGATCCCTCCCACAGCAAGGAAAAACTCATCGAGTGCATGCAGCGTCTTGGCCGCAGGTACCCTGCCGCAGGTTACGGTGGAATGTTCCGTCAGTGGCTGGGGGAGGATTCCCCTAAGCCTTACAACAGCTTCGGCAACGGTTCGGCAATGCGCGTGAGTCCGGTGGGTCTGTATGCCAACTCTCTGGAGGAGGCTTTGGAGCTTGCCCGTATAACAGCATCGGTGAGCCATGATCATCCTGAGGGGATCAAGGGAACTCAGGCGATAGCCGCTTGTGTATATCTGAAGAAGACCGAGGAGTGGGACGTAGGCGGGAAGATAAAGCAATTCATAGAGCAGACATTCGGATATGATCTTGACCAGGATCTTGAGTCCATCCGTGAGGACTACACCTTTGATGTGACCTGCCAGGGCAGTGTGCCGATTGCGATAATGTCATATCTGAAATACAGCAGTTATCCGGCAGAGAAGGCTCTGCGAATGGCTATATCGATGGGTGGCGACTCTGATACCATCGGAGCTATGACAGCATCGATAGCTGGTGCTGAACGTCTGCACGTCTATGGTGGTGGATTCAGAACTGAACTTGAGAATAAGTGCCGTGCATTGCTTCCAGATGACCTTCTTGACATAAATGACCGCTTCATCAACTTCATATCGAAGCCTCTCAGAGAGTCATACTGCGTCTATGGGGACGGATGCCTGTATGCAGGAGAATATCCTGGCGACAAGAACGGCGAGAAGGCTGAGCAGAAGATAAGGCACATGCTTCATTTCGGAGTACGTCATTTCGTGGACCTTACTGAAGAAGGTGAGTTGAAGCCTTACAGCCATCTTCTGCCAAAGGAAGCAACGTATACACGTTTCCCCATCAAGGACTGCGGAGCACCTGACAGTGTTGAAGACGTGCATCGTCTTCTCGTCCATATCAGGGAACTTCAGAAGATGGATGGCTATACATATCTTCACTGCTGGGGAGGTGTAGGCCGAACTGGAACAATCATCGCGTGCCACATTGCGCAGAACATAGATAATCCGCAGCTGGAGGATGTTCTGGAAGCGCTCAGCAGACATTTCGCAGATATGCCGAAATCTGCTTATCGCCGTACGCCGGAGACGCAGGAACAGATCGACTTCATCGCGAGGTTCATAGGCACCAGCGACGAATATAAGCAAGGCAAGTATGCACGTGTTGCCGACTGCATACGCGGTTGTCTGATGGCCGGTGCAGCCGGAGATGCTCTCGGTTACGAAGTGGAGTTCATGAGCCGCAGTGCAATCCTGTCACGTTACGGCGGTCAGGGCATCACGAAGTTTGAACTGGATTCTAAGGGCAAGGCCCTTATCAGCGATGACACTCAGATGACCCTCTTCACTGCTAACGGAATGCTCATGGGACTGACCAGAGGATATATGAGAGGCATAGGCGGCAGACCGGAGAAATATGTCGATGGAGCATACATTGACTGGTACACAACCCAGACTCAGGAATACGGAATGTTCAGGAAACATACATGGCTTCGTGACCTTCCTGAACTTGCCCACCGCCGTGCTCCGGGCAATACCTGCATGAGTGCCTGTGCGAACATGATAAGGGGGAAGGAGGTACATAATAACAGCAAGGGCTGCGGAGGCATAATGAGGGTGGCTCCGATGGCTTTGCTGGATGCGGGCTATGCTTCAAGAGGCGAGCATACATATTCTCTTGAGGAACTGGCCGAGGCCGGAGGTGAGATTGCTGAATCAACCCACAAGCATCCCCTCGGATTCCTGCCTGCATCTTTGCTCACAGTTCTGCTTTACAAGCTCGTTCCGCTGACTCCTGGGCAGGTGAAGAAGGATATCGACGCTCTTGTGGGCGAGACCCTTGATATGTTGGATAGGATATATGTAGGGAAATATGATCCGGACAAACACTATCTTAGGGAACTTAGCGAAAAGGCTCTGAGGCTGGCTCATTCTGAAATGCCGGATGCTAAGGCGATCCACCATCTGGGAGTAGGTTGGACTGGCGAGGAGGCCTGGGCCATCGCCCTGTACTGCGCCGTGCGCCATGTAGACAGTGTGGAGGATGCAATCATAGCATCCGTCAACCACGATGGCGACAGCGACTCCACCGGCTCGATCACCGGCAATATCATGGGTGCGATATATGGCTATGAGCATATTCGTGAGCGTAATATCTTCTGTCCTCAGGGGAAGGCCCTCGAACAGACGCTCGAACTTTCGGAAATCATCCTCGCTCTTGCGGACGACCTTTCCACAGGATGCATCATCAGCGAATACGATCCTATCGATACACCAGCGAAGCGTCAGTGGTATGAGCGTTATTGCGAGATGAAGCCGGCAGGAATACGTGGATAAAGGGGAGCTGCTGCCTTTTGCTCATGAGTGATTCTGTGATTAGAACTGTTTTTACTGATTTTTCGAAAGATTATTGAATAAATATTCTCTACTATATATATATGTAGTATTCTCATAATCTGATGATAGTATGAAAAAACAGTCGACACTCAAAGCAAAGAAGATTCACAATCATGCTCCCAATGCAGCAAAAGCATACTCGTGCATGAAATATGACCGTAATTTTGTGCGTGACCACATGTCAGACGTTTCGGTACTTCCCATGTCACGTGGATCAAGTAGGACAGGAATTTATATCTATCCTTATGAAAATCCCAATGGCCGGCTTTGGAGATTCCTGAACCGATATATGAAAAAGCAGGTCGGCAGGAGATTCTCTGATGTCTTCCGTGACTTCAAGCGTCTTGGTTGGAAATCCACATACGAGATGTATTTTTATTGGGATTCATATGTCAGTAAAGATAAGGATAGATGTGCACCATAGGACTATTATCCTTCGGAAGATGGCATCTTCAAGCAGGCTATTTAGATGATGAGTAAATAGTAGCAATCTTAATCGATGATGAATATGAATACAAAGAAAACTGAGGCAGTGCACAGACTGGTCAATCACTTGATGACAAAACTGAGTATTAATGAATCCATTGAGGATATCGTCCGTTCATACAAAGAGATTAATGACTCTGTGAATCATATGTCTGTCGGAGCCTTTTTTGAGGGGATGCTCTTTGAAGATTCGGATGCAAATTCTAATGATCATACCAATCTGCCGGAAAAGGCCCGTATGGTTTACTACCCATGGAAGGATGTTCTGGCTAGCATGTGTGTGAAGCCTGACAGAGTCTATGTCACAAAGGAAATATGTCCGGATTGTGGTAAGAAACTGTTTAGGCTGTATTTCTCTTCGCCGCATCGGACATGGAAGCACTTGTGCGGGCGGGCCGGATCGATGACCATATGCGCGTCATGTCCAAAGCAGGTGGACTTCAGTCTGGAAATAATGAATTAATGCATAACCATATGAAAACAGTTAGCGACTTTCTTAAATACATAGGATATGAGTATCCTGATGACCGTAACAGGGATGACAATCCTCTGTGGGTGCTGGGAATCCCACCTTTTAGCGCTGAGACTTACCTTTATATCCAGCATCAGTTCCTGACGCTTGTCAGGAGTTCCGATTGGGATGAGCAGGATAAGACAATATGGACATCGTCATATGTCCTTAGGGAATCCTCTGAATCCATAGCTGAAGAGCTTGAAATGACCCCTGATAGTGTGCTGGAACGATTCCAGGCATGCAGTGAGAGGCTGCCTGACATGGTGAGAGCATGGTGGACTGAGAGATTGGAAGATAATCCGGAGGTACGTATGCCCGAACTGCTTCATGAATATATCACGTATATGATAGCTAATCTGGAAGATGATGAGGATGAAGATGTAGATGCAGATTGGGAATAACTTATCATAAGCCTTGTTTGAGTGCCCTTGAGTTTGCAGGCACTCAGGGGCTTATTTTATGCTTTCTTCCAATATTCATCCATCAGTGGTTTGAGATTCTTCTCGATCACATCCATGACCTCATCGAAACTGATTGCTTTCTTCCATTTGATTTTCTTTAGGAACGACTCCCAACGTTTGATTCTCATGATGTCATTTCTGAAAGAATCGGTGAACAGTTCAAGATCATCATTATATGTTAGTCCACGGTTGCTGAATGTAGCATTGATGGCTTCCTGCAATGTGTCCTTGTTTACTTCCTTGGAGGTAAGTATCTGGTAACAGTCAAAGAAGTCCTTCATTCGACTGTTAAGGACATCTCTGTCTATCATAGTATGGAATTTCTCTGCTATTACGGTCTCAATGGAGTACGCTTGAAGATTTATCGACGGGTTGTCCTGTATGAGCATAGGGAAGTCAACCGATTCCGGACACGGGGTTATCACGTCACCAAATCCTATGTCGATTGACATATTGTGGACTATGGTGTCCATAAGAGCTGTGATGTGGAATCTCGTTCCTGGGTATTTCTTCTCAACGGTAATAGGCTCCGATGTGATGTGTGCGATGTCAAATGTGACGCCATCTTTCTCGCAAGGAATGCTGAGAATCTCCCTAAAAACGCCTTCCAGATATTCTCTGTCACGGCTGATCTTCTCAGCGAGAAAGTCGACATCAACTGTAGGACGAGTATCAAGTCCATCCAAAGCATACAGGAGCGAACCTCCCTTAAGGACGAAGTTGTCCTTGTACTGGCTCACAGAAACGCGATATAATAATCTTTCATTGAAGTATCTGGCCAAAAGGTACATGTACTGGTATCTTTGTCCTGAGCCTCTAGTTATATTCAGGAGCTTTTCCCGGATAGATCGACCGTAATTCTTAACTTGCTTTTCCATTATTCAAGATTGATTTCAAGATAATTATTCAATACGTTAGCGACTCTAAGTCTTTTTGCATATACATATAGCCTGCTGAGACTCCTGTCACTTCGCTTCAGGTATGATCTCATCACTTCTCCGCACAAGTCCATACCTATCTTGTTTCTGTACTTTATTGCGTCACACACACTTCTTTCGAGGTCGGTGATCCTTACTTTATATCCAGAGTATTCCTGTTCTTCGATACCGAAGTCCAGATACTCTTTTTTCCAATAATATAGCTGGACGGATGTGTCGTCAGGAAGTCTGACCTTACGCTTCGTTTCTATTGCTATACATACCGATGGGGGAATCGTTGTGCTGAGCTTATGGTATGCCCAAGCATTGTATAGGCATATGACACCGTTAGGGACAATCTTCTCGACATCAACCATTGTATTTACCAGACTTTGAGGTGTTGCGTATACACCTTGCCTGACCTTTATCAGTTCCCCTCTGCCTACTGCCCTCAGAACACGGGTGTATTCTGCCCTGGTAAGATCTTTAGCCGATACGATTCCGCCCCGCTGGTTGACTATGTCTGTGATTTTCTCCATTGCCATATCATTTGCTTGCAAAGATAATAAGATATTTCTAAAATGTATATAAATCTACGGCGAATATAAATATTTCCCGTAGATTTTTACATAAATGTGTACTTGTAAAAAATATGCCATCTCGACCGGGACAGCCGTGATGTGTCGCGAAGGTATGTAACGGAGTGAATCTCCCAATGCACCATGCTCGTTGGTTCGCATATGTCTTCAGCAAAATAGACACTCCCTTCGGAGTATCGATTTTCCCTTGACTGCCTTGTTCGTTTACTCCGTTCACCTTCTGTATGCTCAACATCACAGCCTGATCCCGGTAGGGAAGGCCATAGTGATGAACTGACGTTCAATCATTAATCCTTACAGATATGGAGAATAACAAGCATGTCCAGCAGGACAACCTCTCGATCTATGAGAGAGTAAGAAGTGTTCCTAATGAGGCTAAGAAGGCCATCGAGGCAGGACGACTCAAGGGAAAGAGCGACATCAACCCGATGTGGAGAATCAAGAAGCTTACGGAGGTCTTCGGACCGGTAGGATTCGGATGGTATACCGAGGTCATCAAGACATGGACGGAGGTGGACGAGAACTCCGACGTGGCGGTATTCGTCGATATCAACCTCTTCGTTAAGAAGGACAGAGAATGGAGCAAGCCTATCTACGGAAACGGCGGAAACAAGCTCATATCCCACGAGAGGAAGTACGAGAGCGGAACCTAGGTTCTGGTACCATACCTTGATGATGACGCTTACAAGAAGGCTTATACCGATGCCATCAGCGTAGCAGCAAAGGCCCTGGGAGTCGGAGCTGACGTCTACTTCGAGAAGGACGTCACCAAGTACGACACTGCTCAGAGTCAGAGCGAGCCGGTACAGGCCCAGGTGGCTGGCACGCCTGTTTCCGAGGTGAAGCCGACACTCTCACCGAGCGTGAAGACCTGGAAGCAAGCCATAGCATTCACGGCGAGCCAGAAGGATTCCATAGAGAACCTCTCGGCAAGGCTCAAAGCCAAATACACGATCACAGATGAACACCTTGACCTTCTGCTTACCCTTTCAGGCAAGAAGGCCGCAAACAGAGTACAGTCATGAGTTATACAGAGTAGTAAAGACGACAAGTCACCAGCAGTGGCTTGACGAGAGAAAGAAGGGTGTCGGCTCATCGGAGGCCGGCACCATCATGGGAGTGAACCACTTCGACACTCCATACAAGCTGTGGAGAAGGAAGACCGGCATCGACCTTCCAGTGGAACAGAACGAGGCCATGGAGATGGGGCATCATCTAGAGCCTGCCGTGGCGACGCTCTTTGCCGCAAGGACAGGAGCCGTGATCAAGAAGATCTCCGAGGGAGACTGGCTGGCCGTTGACACCAAGCGTGAGTACCTCAGGGTGTCTCCTGACCGTATCTATCACTACGCCGGGGAGAAGCCGACCAAGTCTAACCAGCATATCCTTGAGTGTAAGACAACGTCAGTGGCCGTTGACAAGGACGACATCCCAGTCTACTGGTACTGCCAGCTTCAGTATCAGATGGGAGTGATGGGAGTCAAGAAGGGAGCGGTCGCTTGGATATCCTCTTATCCGCGACTGAACTTCGACTATCAGGAGATTGACTTCAAACCGGACTTCTACAAGGCAATGATCGAGTCCATCGAGCAGTTCTGGCTGATCAACGTCTGCGGAGGCATTCCGCCTGAGGATATCGACGGAGAGGATTCGCTGCTGAGAAGCCCGCAGGCTACAGTTGGAGAGACACTCGAGGCTGACAGTGAGATGATGGAGAGATACGGTGCCATCAAGGAGATAGCATCGACCATCAAGCAGCTGGAGAGCACAAGGAGCTCCCTTGAGGATGAGATCAAGATAGCTCTCGGAACAGCCGAGTCACTGGTATCTCCGGAAGGATCGGTCCTGGCTCAGTGGAAGAACACCAAGGATACGCGTAAGTTCAACGCCAAGGCCTTACAGGCAGCTGAGCCTACCATGTATAACCTCTATATGGAGACCGTACCGGGATCTCGACAATTCACAATCAGATAACTTACTAATACTTACAGATATGAACACTACAGCAATGATAGGTCAGATGGCCCTTCTCGCCCTTATCGGCACAGACATCAAGACAGTCGACGGACAGGAAAGCATAGTCATTCTATAACAATTGTATTATTTGAATAGCGCATCCATATTTTCTATCATAGGTGATTGATTTTCATTGATTGAATACAATACGTAAGTTCTTAATGGAGCTTTCATGACAACGATTTCCAGAGTTGAATTAATTAACTTAGTCATAGGGAATAATTCATCATCCTCCCAAAAGCTAATCAAACCTAAACCAGATTCTCCCAATCTAGTATCAAAACTTTGTATTCTTTTTTTTACGTTTTCGCTAATTGTTCCTTGATATTTTTCCCACCAGTAGTAAATCTTGCTGTTATAGTCAAATTCAGCAACTAAGAGAGTATTTCCGTCTGATTCATACATATATACATTACCACGATGTTTTTCCCTAGCTTCTTCTAATAATGTTAAAGCTGTATTATGTATAATTTTTCGACAAACTAAAAAGTCACCGATATTCTTAATTCTCAGTAGTTCGCGTCCAATATAGTTGCTATCTGAAATATAGATGTCTTCTCTTTCTAAATAGTTTCCGTATTCTTTCATAATTATTGCTCTTTAAAAGTCCACATAAAATATAAATTAGATTAAGCCGTCGTTAGGAAATATATTAGTACAACCAACCATTAAATCTGCTTCTAAGAATTTCATTTACATATTTTAGCATTTCATCTTCACTCATTGGACTACCATCATTGGCTAATATACCATGACGTTTGTCAAATGCTGCAGCCAATGAGGAGTTTTTTGATTTAATTGATTTCAGGTAGTCATTTATCGACATCTCTACATAGATATTGGTATCTTCAGAAGTTTTATCGAAATAAAAATCTGATGTGCCCCAATGCTTATCAAGCCATTCCGGCGATCGTCTAATTGTCGCTAAATTAATATTGGCATTTGATTTGCGTTTTAGTTTTGTAATAAAATCATTAACCTTTAAGCATTTTTCTTGTAAACTTATACCTGCGACATGCTCCAGCTTAATGTTCCAATTTATGTATCTAACGTCTTTACTTGTTGTATTTGGCATCAGCATCCACCAAGGCAGGTAAGTCAAACATGCATTGTAATATCCCCAACTTAATTCCATATTAAACCAACTGTTATCTACTATAATACTTATAACACTTGGGACGAAGTCTATATGGAAGACCTCCATATTATTGTATTTGATGATTGCAGTATTATACCCACTGAGTATCCCAGCAGGCAATGTAAATGGAACTTCCACAATCTCATTTTCCTTGGCTAACAAAGAGACTGACAACGACTTCAGGTTGAAAACTGTATCGGCGTTTACATCTTGAAAATAAACATCGAAAATGGCAGACTCATTTATTGGCATTGTCACTTTTAAATTGATATTGAAGACCTCCTCTTCATTAGCAACATACATTATATAATCATTCTGTACTTTTTTCTGTTTATCACGAGAAACTCCTTGTATAATAAAGTGGTTTCTGAGATTAAGTAGATTAACCTGATCTATTAGTTTGCCACAGAATGGGCAATAGTGGTATGAACTTGGACATAGATTACCACATTTACTACATTTATTAGTCATAATACTGAAAATTAAGTGGTTGGCCAGTAATTATACTTAATGGGATGCTTCGTCCATTTTTACTACATATAATAATTGTTGGATCCGAATAAGACTTTATCTTGATTAGATGATACTTATCTGTAATCGCTTTGTCATTATCATCTATTACTAATTCATAGTAAGTCTGCTTGCCAAATAATCCTATTTCATAGAATCCAACAACGGCTCTAAAATAGTTGCCTATTTTTTCATATTCAGCATGGGCAGATACATACTTGCAACTAATGAATTCATTACCTTTCAAATCAACAAATCCGTATAATCCATTACGTTTCACTCGAGCTTTATACCCGCTTGATGCGTAAAAATGAAACTCATCCTCATATTTAAATTGTACGATTATGTTGTTCGCCTTATCTACTATACCCCACTTGTTATCATCGCTCCTCTGAACGCAATAAAATCCAGCATCGTCACATTCGCAACTACCTTTCCATTCAGAATATTTAGTGTTATATATAAAAGGAATAACGACTTCTCCTGTCATAAAATTAATGTAACCACATCTAAGATTTTCTGATGGATTTACACTAAACGATTTTAAAGCTCTAGATAATCCATTTTTATCCGGTTCGTATATTGTGTGATATTCACAAGGTAATATGAATTTTTGTTCAAAGATGTTATATACACCTTGATATTCATCAATATTATAGATATTCTTAACATCCTTATAATATTGGCTAATGACTCCGGACGTTAATATTATACAATTGCTATTGTCAACGACTATTATCCGAGAGTAATCACATGGCAAGATAGTTTTACAGATAGATAATATGTCAAGTGTTATAGACTGCTCAATTTGTAAAAGGCCATACTTGAAAGGGTATCTATAGCTAAAGAAGCTATACTCTTGCGGATGTTCCCACTTCTTCTTGACCTTATAAATGCCCTTGATGGGGGTTTCCTCCATGGTTGAAACTAATTCAGCCAACTCCATACATTTCTTTGCATATATGCAGACTCCTTGAGATACGACGAAATCAGGTTCAAT
>JAZSEQ010000057.1:0-74017 GCA_045531765.1 Candidatus Cryptobacteroides sp.
GACCCCTGCTGTCCGTCCTTTCCGAAAATCTGGCATGACATCACGCGTACTCCGTCTCCGTTTCCGCTTCCTCCTGCAATCGAACTTACTCCGATACCGTTGTTGTTGGTCGCGGCTATTGTTCCTGCCACATGGGTTCCGTGGTCGGCATTATAACCGTATGACGGCTTGCCCTTGTCCTCCACGAAATTATATCCGTATTTGTCATCGACATATCCGTTGCCGTCATCGTCCTTTCCGTCTGTGCCGTTTATCTCTGCGGTGTTGCACCAGAGAGCATCCTTCAGGTCTGGATGATTGACCGCGATACCCTGGTCAAACACAGCCACGACCACCCGAGGGTCTCCGGCAGTCAGTTTCCATGCTTCCTTAACCCCGACATCGGCGCCTGCAACAGACCCCTCCAGAGAACCGTCGTTGATCAGGTCCCACTGGTCCTTCAATCTGATATCGTTGAACGGAAGGTCTGCTGCTGCCGCCGCTCTTGTTACCGGCGAGTCAACGTATTCGGCCGACACTTCGCTGTGGACGGGTTTCAGGATGGAGTTGTACTGCACGGCTTCCACCTCATCATGTCCGGCCACAAGTTCTGCAGCCGTTTCCGGAGATATGGAATCGTCAAAGGACAGTTCATACCATTTATGAAGGCCATGCCTTATTGCTGTTTCATTTGATGCATTGGCAAAAACCGGGGACAGAAAAGCCTCCCTCAGACCATTGAATATGCGTTCGTCTTCAAATGTTCCGTTCTCCATTGCCTCCTGGCCGCAATCGGAAAGTTTTATCAGCAGAGTGCCTTCTTCCTTATCACTCATGATGGCGCCTACAAGTTTTTCCGGTGCCCAGTTGTGGTCGCGGTATCCATAATCGCCATCTTCCATGCAGGCATTGCAACAGATCGCGGCAACGGACAATATTAAAAATGATATCCTCTTCATACGGGTGCTTATAATGCTTTTTTCAGTTGTTCGTCATATCTGAGACGTATCTTGACTCCTGCCTCCTGCCACCAGTACCTCGTTACTATTTCCTCTTCAATGAAAGGAATTATCTCATCCTTCTTCAGACGGATGAATCTTTCCTTATCCATCTCAAGTGCCTTTTCGAGGGCTCCCAGTTCGCCGGACATCACCTCTGCAAGTCCGTCTTTTTCAAGTTCTTCCTTCATCTGGTCGAAGGTGGCCTTGGCGCTGCTTCTGTAGTCGAACTCCTGGGTCTTTGCAAACGCAACGAAATCCTCGAAATCCTCATCGGTGAAATGGTAATCGTCTGCAGCAGGGATGCTGTCATGCTCTCGTGCGAACTTGAGCACATACTGGTCGATTACTCCGCTCAGCACAAGAGAATATACGAGACGGCTGTACTGAGGTACTTCGATCTTCACATCAGGTGTTACTCCGACTCCCTGTACGCAACGGCCGCTCGGAGTATAGTATTTTGCAGTGGTGATCTTCATCTGTCCGTTATATGGGAGCGGCCTTATCGACTGTACCAGACCTTTTCCGAAACTTGTCTCACCTTTTATGGTAGCCCTGCCGAGGTCCTGCAATCCTCCTGAAACGATTTCAGATGCTGAAGCGGAACCTCCGTCAATCATCACGATGATAGGCATTTGTGTGTCAATCGGCTCCGTGTGGGTGTGATATTCTCTGCTTTCCAGTTTGCCTTTTGACGACACAGCGAGGCTTCCCTTCGGTACAAAAAGCGAGATTATGTTCACTGCCTCGCTCATAAGTCCGCCGCCGTTGCCGCGCAAATCCAGCACCAGGCGTTTCATGCCCTTTGATTTGAGGTCGAGGAATTTACTTTTAAGTTGCTGGGCAACACCCTCTGTAAATCCGCTCTGAAGGATATAACCTGTCGTGTCGTCCAGCATGCCGGCATATTCGATATCCGGGAAATGAATCCTTTCCCTCACGATAGACACATCGAGCGTATCACCGGTCCTTACCTTCTTGACCTTGAAAACAACGGTAGTGCCGGGCTTTCCTTTCATCCTGTCGCTGCTTTCCTTTGTTTCGAGCCCGGGAGTCGGCAGGCCGTCGATTGCGAGGATCTCGTCACCGCACTGCAGACCGTATTTGTGGGCAGGAGAACCGAAATATGGCTCGTTGATGATGACGTTTTCGTCTTTCTTCTTATGGATGATGGCCCCGATACCTCCGTATGTCTTGGAAATCATCATCTGGAAATCCTCGTTTTCCTCCTCTGGTATATATACGGTATATGGATCCAGTTCCTCCAGCATGGCATCTACGCCTTCCCTCATCATCTTGTCAACAGGAAGCGAATCCACGTAAGAGCGGCTCAACTCCTTGAGTATTCCGTTGTGGATTTCAGTCCATTGACCGAGTTTGAAGTCCCTTGATTGTGCGGCGACAGAAAATGCTGCCATGAATATTGCGAGTGAAGTAATGACAATTCTGTGTTTCATAGTGTGTGGCATAATGCGTACCGCAAAAGTACGAAAAATTTCATACCTTTGCGCGATTTAAAATGAATGAAAGTATGAAATTGGTTTTTGCTACGGGTAACAAAGGCAAACTCAGGGAGGCCTCTGAGATTCTGGGGGACGGATTTGAACTGGTTACGCCGGCAGACTTCGGGATTGTAGAGGATATCCCTGAAACAGGAAATACATTGAAGGCCAACTCTTTACAGAAGGCCCAGTATCTATATGACAGATGTGGCTGCGATTGCTTCGCGGACGATACAGGACTTGAGGTGGATGCGTTAGGCGGAGCTCCAGGCGTCTATACTGCGAGATATGCAGGAGAAGGAAAGGATTTCAATGCGAATATGGATAAAGTCCTGTATGAACTTAATGTCCGTGAGACTGAGGCTGATATGGCCCGTAAACTCGGTCTGGATGTCAAGCCTGTGTCGCGCCGTGCGCGGTTCAAGAGCGTGGTGACACTTATAATAGGAGGACAGAAGCACTTCTTCGAAGGTACTCTTGAAGGTATCATCGCCCGCGGGAAATCCGGAAACGGAGGGTTTGGATATGATCCGATTTTTGTCGCAGACGAATATCCGGGTCTTACATTGGCCGATATCACCGAAGAACAGAAAAATGACATTTCCCATCGAGGCAAGGCGCTTCGTGCCATGGCTGCCTGGCTGAAAGAAAATCTATGACAACCGCCACCGAACTGATAGTACTCCATACGACCAAATTCGGAGAAAATTCCATCGTCGTCCACACCCTCAGCAGAGATTATGGCCGGCGGAGTTTTCTTGTGCGCGGGGCCGGAAAGAAGGCCATGTCGCTGTTCCTTCCGATGAGTATTCTTGAGGCTGATATCACAGAGTCTTCCAAATCAACGCTTTATACGGCTCGCAATCTCTCTGCCAAGCACCATCTTCTGGGTATAAGGAACAGTGTGTTCAAGAATTCCATGACCATGTTTCTAAGTGAGGTCCTCTATCGTGCGCTCAAGGACGGGACCGCCGAGCAGGGACTTTATGAGTGGTGCGAAAAGAATATCATTCTTCTGGATGCGATAGAGTCGGAATTCAGCAATTTCCATATATATTTTCTTCTTGAACTGGCTGTGGTCCTGGGATTCAGTCCTGTTACGCGCGACCTGACTCCTTTTGTCGGAGCCCATACGGACGTGGTCCGTCAGTTCATGAGTGAACAGTTCGCCCAGGCGATGCTTATCCCGCTGAGCGGCGCTGTAAGAAACGAAATAGCGGAGGGTATTCTCCGCTATCTGGAATTCCATACGGAATCATCTCTCAATGTAAACTCTCTGAAGGTTCTGCGTGAACTGTTCGCCTAGTCCTCCGCCCATATATATACCTTGTCGGAACGTCTGAGTCGGGTCTCTTCGATGGCCTTGCAGGAGGTGTCGCTGCAACCGTCTCCGCACAGCCCGAGTTCCTCTTCGCGTGCTCCCGGAACCACCTTGCTCCAGTCGATCGGGATCGAGCAATATATGCCTTTGGCAGCTTCCTGGACAGGTTTCAGGTCCACTCTGATCTCAGGAACAGTGTATTCTATGCATCCTGAAGTAGGACCGATGATCAGAATCTTATCTCCGACCTTGAGTGTGTTTGACTCAACCAGGATCTCCGCCACTCCGAGCTTGCCGAACCAGTTGGTGATCTTGCCGCAGTAAGCCTTCTTGCGTGTAGCTGTGCTGCCGTAGACGTCGCACCATTCCCCGAGACGTGCGCCCTGATAGTAGCCGTCCCAGAATCCCCGGTTGAACACCTCTTCGAGTTCCTTCTTCAGTCCTGCGCCCAGCTCATGAGTATATGTCCCGTCGCATACCGCATCGGCGGCCCGTCTGTAGCATGATGCCACACGTTTCACATATTCTGCCGACCTTGCGCGCCCCTCGATCTTGAATACAGTGACTCCGGCATCGATGATCTTGTCCATGAACTCTATCGTGCACAGGTCCTTAGGGGACATGATGTACTTGTTGTCAATCTCAAGCTGCATGCCTGTCTCCCTGTCTTCCACCTTGTATGCACGGCGGCAGAGCTGGTAGCATGAGCCGCGGTTGGCTGATGCTCCATACTCATGCAGGCTGAGGTAGCATTTGCCGGAGATGGCCATGCACAATGCTCCATGGGCGAACATCTCTATCTCTACTCGTCTTCCTGAAGGCCCGCAGATGTTGTCCCGGTCTATTATCTCCTTTATTGCCTTCACCTGGCCGAGGTTCAGCTCTCGTGCGAGCACGATCACGTCTGCGAACTGCGCATAGAACCTCAGGGCCTCGATGTTGGAAATGCTGAGCTGGGTGGAAATGTGCACCTCTACACCTATCTGGCGTGCATACATGATTGCAGCCATGTCCGATGCTATGACTGCCGTTATGCCTGCTTCCTTGGCTGCATCCAGCGTACGCTTCATATCCTCAAGGTCTTCTCCGAAGAGGGCTATGTTCAGGGTGAGGTATGTCTTTACATTATATCCGGAACAGATCCGGACGATCTCTGCGAGGTCGGTCATCTTGAAATTGTTTGCAGAATGTGACCTCATGTTCAACTTTTCCACTCCGAAATACACGGAATCGGCACCTCCCTGTATGGCTGCATGAAGACATTCGAAGTTGCCTGCAGGAGCCATTATCTCTAGTTTTCTTTTTTCCATTGTCATCATAGTCATTGCCGTTGTCTCCCTACGCCCCAGCCGTTATCTTCATCTGTCCCAGCCGTTGTCTCCCTACGCCCCAGCCATTATCTTCATCTGTCCCAGCCGTTGTCTCCCTACGTCATTGCGAGGAGCGTAGCGACGTGGCAATCTTTTCATTATTTTGTTCTTCCGATAAGTTTCTTTGCATAATTTTCAAGCAGCGCAGCCTTTTCCGGCGTGAGATTCATCCGTGAGATATATTCCATCGCCTGTGCGTGGAGTTTCACGATCTCCTGCCTTGCTTCTTCTCCGACTTCCAGTGCTGCATAGATGTCCTTGACGGCAGCGATCTTGGCAGCCTTCTGCTCATTAGTTTCCACCGGCATCTTCATAGCCGCAAGCAACTGTCCGTGCATCTGGCCCGATGCCTTCTCGAATGCTCTGGTAGTCAGCCAGTTCTTCTTGTTATTGAGGATATCGCCTCCGATGGCCTTCCCGAATACCTTAGGGTCGGCATAAGTGTCCAGCCAGTCATCAGCGACCTGGAACGCCAGTCCGAGGTCATATCCGTATTTGTACAGGAGATCGCATTCCTGGGCAGGCGCTTCAGCGATGATGGCACCCATCTTGGCTGAACATGCAATCAGGACAGCCGTCTTGAGCCCGATCATATTCATGTAGTCCTTCATCGGGACAAAGTCCATATCCTCGAAATCCATGTCGTACTGCTGCCCTTCGCATACTTCTGCCGCTGTCTTGGAAAACAGTTCCAGCGCCTTTGGAAGCACTTCTGCCGGTGCTTTTGCGATCAGCTTGTAGCTCTCGATCGACATCACGTCTCCGGAAAGGATAGCCGTATTTTCGTCCCACTTGCGGTACACCGTCGGTACTCCGCGCCTTACGTCCGCCTTGTCCATGATGTCGTCGTGGATCAGCGTGAAACTGTGGAAGACCTCCATGGCGGCAGCTGGTGATAGTATCTCCTCGCAGAATGCGTCCTTGTAAAGGGCGTAGGCTGTGAGGCAGAGACGCGGGCGGATGCGCTTTCCGCCGATCTCCATCATGTATCTCAACGGGTCATAGAGCCCGCGGGGCTCCTGGGTGAAGGTCAGGTTGCCGAACAGTTCCCTGATGGCTGAGTCGATATGGTTTTCCTGAATCATAATAATTGCTTCTATATCCTACAAAGGTAATGATAAAAACGGAAATTCTTTATCTTTGCACCGAATATCAAAGAACGTCACGGACAATGATCATAAAAGGACAAGCTACTGTTGTGAAACATACGGGAAGCCATTATCTGCTGTCCCGTCTGCCGGAGTGGGACATGTTCCCTGCCGTGTTGAGGGGAAAGATCAGGTTGAAAGGCAGTACGGCTACGAACCCTGTTGCTGTAGGGGATGTGGTGAATTTTGAGGCGGAAGTGCCGGAAGGCGTTGCTGAACAGGAACTTGCTGCGTATGTAACTCCGGAGAATGCCGCTGTGATCACATCTGTGCAGCAGCGCAGGAACTATATCATCCGCAAGTCTGCCAATCTTTCACGCCAGTCGCATATCATCGCCTCCAATCTGGACCGTGCGTTCATCATCGCCACTATCGATTATCCCGAGATCAAGCTCCCGTTCCTGGACCGCATCCTCGTGACATGCGAGGTATATAACGTCCCCGTTACCATAGTTCTGAACAAGGTGGACCTTTACCGTGAGTCCCATGCCCGGATGCTCGAGGCCTTCCATGAGATATATGAAGGTGCAGGGTATACCGTGCTTGAGGTGTCTGCGCTGACCGGAGAGGGAGTAGAAGGACTCAGGGAGGCCTGCAAGGGTCATGTGTCGCTGTTTTCGGGTGTATCGGGGGTCGGCAAATCGTCGCTCATAAAGGCCCTTGATCCTACTCTTGATCCCAAGGTGGGGGAGATTTCGGAGGCTCATGTCCAGGGCAGGCATACCACCACATTCTATGAAATGTATCCCCTCTCTTCCGGTGGCTTCATAGTGGATACACCGGGGCTGAGAGGCTTCGGCCTGGTGGACCTGAAGAAGGAGGAGATAGCGCTGTATTTTCCTGAGATGCTCAAGGCTGCGCAGGGCTGCCGCTTCACTCCATGCACCCATACCCACGAGCCGGGATGTGCAGTGAAAGAGGCCGTGGAGGCCGGTGAGATCAGCTATGACAGGTATTCGTCTTACCTCGGCATGCTGGATGAGGAGGGGAAATATAGGTAGGAGATCCCCGGTCGAGCCGTGGATGATGTTATGAAAGAGATCAACAGGGACATATTGAAATTGGCGATACCCAGCATTCTGGCCAATATAACCGTTCCTCTGGTAGGGATGGCGGATATCGCGGTGGCAGGACATCTTGATGCCCAGGCGGCAACCATGATAGGTGGCATTGCCATCGGCTCCATGCTCTTCGACCTGCTGTACTGGAATTTCGGATTTCTGCGCATAGGCACAGGCGGACTTGCCGCCCAGGCTTTCGGAAGGGGAGACCGCCGGGAATGCTCACGCATACTTGCCCGTGCCTTGGGTATAGCCCTGGCGAGTGCTGCCGTACTGATAGCCATCCAATGGATTTTCGTTAAAGCCGCATTTCTGGTGGTTGATTGTACTCCCGAAGTACGTGAACTTGCGTCCCGGTATTTCTTCATCCGCATATGGGCGGCTCCTGCGACCCTTGGTCTGATGGCATTGAAGGGATGGTTCATCGGCATGCAGGACAGTGTGAGTCCGATGATTACCGATCTGACTGTGAACGGAATGAATGTCCTGATGAGCATTATCCTGGCCCTTGGATTCTCCGTGGGAGGTATCAGATATGAAGGAATGGGATTCAGTGGAGTAGCCGCAGGAACTGTGATTGCCCAGTATTCCGGTTTTGTGGTGGCGTTGCTGCTGCTCTTGGCAAAATATCGCCGAAATACCCTTTCGCAAATTGATCGAAGTGATCTGGCTACCCTGTTCAAGGGTGGGGAAACCCGTCGTTTCTTTGTCATGAACAGTGACCTTTTTGTGCGTTCTCTCTGCTTTATTGCAATATACATAGGCTTTACCGTAATTTCTGCACGCTATGGGGATGTCCTGCTGGCAGTCAGTTCGATAATGATGAAGCTTCTGATGATATTCTCTTACTTTACCGACGGATTCGCATACGCAGGAGAAGCTCTGACCGGTCGTTTCATCGGGGCCGGTGACAGGGGGATGGTGAAGGCCTCTGTGAGGTGGACCTTCATCTGGAGCATGGGTATAGCTTTGATATTCATCGGTATATATCAATTTGCCGGTGTTCCGATGTTGAGGATGATGACATCTGATGCGACTGTGGTGGAGGCCGCGCGTGAGTATCTTCCTTGGCTGCTCCTGATGCCTTTTGCGGGATGTGCGGCATTCACATGGGACGGTATCTACATAGGTGCGACAGCCTCGCGGCAGATGCGCAATTCCATGCTTTGGTCTGTCGCCGCGTTCGCTTTTGTGTGGTTTTCAGGAATATTGTCGCTTGATTGTCTTGCAGGCGGACATCCGTCATATGACAATATTGCGATGCATCTGCTGATGGCCGCATATTTCGCCCATCTTCTGGCAAGAACCGTATACCTTACGGTCGGGTATCGAAAAATTATATAACTTTGAGGGTTCATTGTAATCAGCCATGAGTCTCTTCTCATTTTATAGGATAAGCAAGCCTTCAGCTGAAAAAGTGCCTGACGATAGGGTGCAGGAAACGTATAAATCACTCAGAAGCAAGACCTTCTGGGGTGCTACGGTAGCCTACAGCCTGTATTATGTGTGCCGGATGAGCATCAATGTCGTAAAGCAGCCTCTGATAGATGAAGGCGTGCTTTCGGCTGGTGAACTGGGACTTATCGGCTCGGCCCTGCTTTTTGTCTATGCGCTCGGGAAGTTTATGAACGGTTTCATTGCAGACTACTGCAATATACGCCGTTTCATGGCGACAGGCCTTTTCATATCAGCGATTGTCAATCTTCTCCTTGGAGTGCTTGGACTCTTTCAGGACATGATACCTTCCTTGGTGCTTTTCATGGGATTTGCTGTTCTTTGGGGCATCAACGGATGGATGCAGTCGATGGGCTCCGCGCCTGGAGTCATAAGCCTTTCACGCTGGTTCCCGCAATCCAGAAGAGGATCATATTACAGCCTTTTCAGCACGAGCCCATACATAGGAGAGTTTCTTTCATATAATATCCTCGCGTTTGTCGTGGTGTGGCTCGGATGGCAGGCTGGCTTTATCGTGGCTGCACTTGCGGGGCTTATAGGAACAGCTCTGATTCTCATCTTTGTATCAGATACGCCTGAAAGCAAGGGACTTCCTTCAGTGCAGACGCTATCCGGCGAAGCCATGACAAAGGCGGACAGCGAGCCCACGCGTCATCTCCAGAAAAAGGTGCTCAGACATCCCGGGATATGGGTGATAGCCTTGTCCAGTGCATTCATATACGTCACCAAATATGCGATAGCCGGATGGGGTGTGCTGTTCCTGCAGAAGGAACGTGGATTCGGGCTTGAGGAAGCATCCCGGATCATTGCGTTTTCTGCTGTTTCCGGAATCCTCGGGACAGTCATCGCAGGCTGGCTCTCCGACAAGGTTTTCAGGGGAGACAGGGTAAAACCTGCTGTTTTATCCGGAATTATGAGCACTTCATCGCTGATTCTCTTTCTGTTCGTCGGAGGAGGCTTTGTCATGAATATCTTTTATGTATCTTTGTTCAGTCTGTCGGTCGGGGTGCTATACTGTATCGTTGCCGGGCTTATGGCTGTGGATATAGTACCGAGAAAGGCGACTGGGGCTGCTTTGGGAGTGGTAGGGATATCAAGTTATGTGGCTGCAGGTATTCAGGACATCACTAGCGGATATCTCATCCAGGGATTCATGACTACATCTCAGGGAGTGGATGTCTATGATTTTGCTCCTGTGTCGTGGTTCTGGATCGTGGCTTCTGTTGCGGCCTTCATACTGCCTGTAGTGAACTGGAAGAAGATGAAACTGACCGTATGACGATACCATCATGCAATAAATTAATAACACACAATATTATGACATTACACATCAGCATTGAATACAAGACATCCTGGGGCGAGGAAATAGTCCTTTGTCTTGGAGGGAAACGCTATCCTCTTTCATACACTCCGGACGGAATCTGGGAAGGGGAAATAGCCAGAGTCAATCCTTCGAAAGTCAAGGATTATACCTACGAGGTGGTCCGTGACGGCCAGACCGTCCGTACCGAGTGGAAAGGCCACACTCTCACGCTTCCTGAAGGATCCTCTCCAAAGGTGGTGACAGTCTATGACAAGTGGAATGACCGTCCTTATGATTCTCCTTTCTATTCGTCGGCCTTTACAAATGCCATATTCGGCAGAAAGAACGATAAGGTCCAGAAATCTCCTAAGGACGCAAATGTCCTTCTGAAAGTTGCGGCTCCGTCCCTCCGCCCGAATGAAGTTCTGGCTCTTGCCGGAAGCGGAAAGGCCTTGAAGGACTGGTCCAGGACCCTGGTGTTCGATGCATCCGAATTTCCTGTATGGACACTCGCTCTTAATGTGAACGAGCCTTTTGCATATAAACTCTTCATTGCTGACAAGGCTACTCTTGCTCCTGTGGCATGGGAGACCGGTGAGAACCGATGGTTCTCAGTGCTGCCTCAGGAAGACGAAGTGGTGGTGGAATCGGATATCCAGGTGTATTTCAGCGGAAGGAACTGGAAGGGTGCCGGCACGGCGATTCCGGTGTTCTCGCTCCGCACTGAGGATGACTTCGGAGTGGGTGAGTTCTACGACCTCAGGAAGATGGTGGACTGGGCGGCAGCTACAGGACAGAGTATCCTCCAGCTTCTCCCTATCAACGACACCACGATGCTCCATACCTGGGAGGACTCATACCCATACAATCCTAACTCAACCTTTGCCCTCCATCCTCAGTTCATTAATCTGCCTGCTGCAGGAGTGAAGGTGGATGAGGCTTACAAGGCTCTTCAGGCCGAGCTTAACGCTCTGGATCAGATAGACTACGAGCGCGTGAACAACGCCAAGCTCGAGCTTCTGCACAAGGCTTTCGACAGGACTTTCAAGAAACTTTCCACGACATCCGGATATCAGGCTTTTGTGGAAAAGAATTCCAGCTGGCTCCTGCCATATGCGGCATTCTGTGTGCTTCGTGACCTTAACGGCACGCCTGATTTCTCTCAGTGGAAGGGTTATGCAAAATACAATAAGAAGAAGGTTGCAGCTTTCTGCGAGGAACATAAGGCAGATGTGGATTTCTGGTGTTTCGTGCAGTACCATCTTGACCTTCAGCTTTCTGAGGTATGCAGGTATGCGCATTCAAAGGGCGTCATCTTCAAGGGTGACCTTCCTATCGGAATCAGCCGCACCAGCGTGGACGCATGGCTATATCCTGAACTCTTCCATATGAACTCACAGGCTGGAGCACCGCCTGATGCATTCTCTGCTGACGGCCAGAACTGGGGATTCCCTACCTACAACTGGGAGAAGATGGCAGAAGACGGTTATGCATGGTGGAAGTCGCGTCTGGCTAAGATGGCTGAGTACTTCGACGCCTTCCGTATTGACCATATTCTCGGCTTTTTCCGCATCTGGGAGATTCCTCTCTGGACAAAGAGCGGCCTTAACGGATACTTCAATCCTGCCCTCCCATACCCTGCTCACGAGCTTGAAAGCCAGGGATTTGATGTGAACAACTTCGACCTCTTCATGGAGGACCCTCGCAAGACCGGGCACTACCATCCTAAGATCGGTGCAAAGTCCACACAGGGATATGAATGGCTTGATGCTTATCGCCGCGCGGCATTTGACCGCCTCTATGAAGACTTCTTCTATCGCCGCAACAATGAATTCTGGAAGGAGAAGGCAATGCAGAAGCTTCCTGCACTTCTTGACTCCACAGGACTGCTCGCCTGCGGTGAGGACCTCGGAATGATTCCGGCAACAGTGCCTCAGGTAATGTCTGATCTCAGGATTCTTTCTCTCGAGATCCAGCGCATGCCTAAGTCGGTTGAGGAGACATTCGCACATCCTGCGAACTACCCATATCTGTCCGTATGTACGACTTCTACCCACGACATGAATCCGATCCGCGCATGGTGGGAGGAAGACCGTCAGGTCACTGACCAGTTCTGGCAGATGATTCTCGGCAATCAGGGCGAGGCTCCATACTTCTGCGAGCCGTGGATCTGTCGTCAGATTCTTGACCAGCACCTCTGGTCTCCTGCAATGCTTACTGTGCTTCCGCTTCAAGACTGGCTCTCGATGGACGGTGACCTCCGTCGCCTCAACCCTAACGACGAGCGCATCAACGTACCTGCAAACTCACGTCACTACTGGAGATACAGGATGCACCTCACTGTCGAGCAGCTTGCCGATGCAAAGGAATTCAACGAGACCTTGAGCGGCATGATTGCGGCCAGCGGCAGAAAGTGATTTACGTTAGAGCAGAATAATCTGAAACGCTCCTGATTCCCACCTTACAGAGGGGATCAGGAGCGTTTCCGGTATAATCCGACCGTCTATCTTTCCAGCCAGGCAAGGAAGTCATCCACGCGTGAGCGGCTGACCGTCATTTCAAACGGAGATTCAGGCTCGGATACTATGCGCAGACGTCCTCCGGCCTGCTTTATAATGCTTTTGATGGCTTTAAGAGACATTATGCACCCTCGCGAAATCCTGAAGAAATCCCTTGGATTGAGGTCCTCGTAGATTACATCCAGCGACGAGTCGATCACGTAGTGCTGCCCGTCAAACGTAAGAAGATAATTGTTCTTGTCTTCGGAATAGATATATGCAATGGATGAAGTCAGCAGAGGCACGATTCTGTCGTTGAACTTCACGATATATCTTTCCTTATAATCCTTCTTTGCCTCTGATCCGTTCCCGACAGCCTTCAGCAGCTGGTCTACATCAATCACGCCGCCGCTCATACGGCATCTTGCCACAGCCCTTTTCAGAGCCGTGGAATCTATGGGCTTCAAAAGATAGTCCACACTTCCGGTCTCGAAAGCCTTCACAGCATAGTGGTCATATGCCGTTGTCATTATGACCTTTGCCTTGACATTGGCCTGACGGAATATCTCGAAGCACACTCCGTCGGAAAGTTCCACATCCATGAATATCACATCCACAGCATCCGGATTCTCCTTGAGCCATGCCACAGTACCTTTGACAGAAGACAGTATGTCCACTACCGTGACGTCAGGAAAATTCTGGGAAAGCAGTCTGACCAGACTCTTCTGAGCCATAATCTCATCTTCTACAATAAGAACTTTCATAGCGATTATAATAGCGGTAAGATTACACAATATCTGCCGGCCTTTTCAGTGATTTCTATGGACTTGCCGGAAAGGTCCATATAAAGCTGCCTTATATATTTCTGGCCGAGCCCTGTCGAGGAACTCCTTGTTATCTTAGGTATGATGTTGTTGCTGACCTTGATGCGGTCTCCACCAACTGACTCCACCTTGATGACCAGCGGCTCCTCCGACGTGACTGCATTGTGTTTTGTGGCATTCTCTATAAGCAGCTGTATCGAGCATGGGAGCACAAGTCGTCCTTTGTCTTCCTCAGAAACTTCAACCTCTACCTTGAAGCCTTCCGGGAAACGTATTTTCAGCAGGTCCGTGTAAAGATTCACGAACACCAGTTCGTCCCTCAGAGGCACGAGTTCTTCATCCTCGCTCTTGATCATATACCTGTATATCCCGGCGAGCTTATGGATGTACAGGCTTGCCTTTTCACTCTGTTCCTCGCAAACAAGGCAGTCAAGTATATTGAGCGAATTGAACAGGAAATGGGGATCCACCTGTCTCTTCAGCTTCATATACCTGTATTGCGCCATATTTGCCTTCTCACGTTCTTCATTCATCTCCGATTTGGCTGTAATCGCATAATTTGCCATGTATATTATGCAATATATCGTCACCTGTGCAAGCAATGAAACGGTGAACAGCAGCGGGAATTCACGACTGAAGACGGCTCTGTTGAAATCAAAAGGAATGCCGGAGCCGACAAGTATCGTTTCAAGAAGGGTCGTTCCGAGCATGAATCCAAGGAAAAGGGCTGTCTTTATCCATGATTTTCTTCGGGTATGCTTCTTGGAGGCGGTAAACCTCACGTACAGGATGTTTAGGCAGACAAGTATGACTATAGCGACGGAATTTGTCAGGACCTGTCCTGTGACCTGCATCACATGGTCCGGATCGAAAGGGTCTCTGTTGAACAGGAGCACGATTCCAAGTCGAAGTACGAAAATGCCTCCGGCAGCCAGCAGCAGCCATTTCATGTATGGTGAAGACAGGGAGTTGTCCTCGTTTCCGGATGCTCCTCCCTTGAAGATGTCGGATATGGCGACTATGCTCCATCCGAGGACTTCTGTTGTTGCAGCTGTGGACAGGGCATTGACGGCGTACTGCGAGCTCAGGAGCATGTGCAGAAGGTTGGCGCCGAGCGTTCCCATCAGATAGCCGATGATGTTTCCTACGATGATGATGGCGGCCGTGAACTCTATGCTGAGGTTTTTCTTATAGCATATCAGAAGAGCCATGGCTATGGTAAGAATGGTGAGAAGAAGTTCGTCTTCCACCCCGGCTATCCTGCAGGACAATGCCACAACGGCATGAAGCAATGCGAAGATGTGGATTATCAATGAAGGCTTTATATTCTTGAATAATGCCATAAATGTCAGATTTCAGGTCCGAAGATAGGCAAAATCGAAATATTATCCAATTTTTGCCCTCATTTCATCCCGAAAAACCGGCCGTTCGTCCTTTTCTTTTTGCAATTCGTCCAATGAAATTCGCGCTTGTTATATATAATGATTATTTTCGCAAACTTATATAATGCTACGAATTAGTAACCAAAAACGCCATAAAATGCAAAAAGCTAAACTTACATTCTGGCAGATGTGGAATATCAGTTTCGGATTTTTCGGAGTCCAGATTGCCTATTCCCTTCAGAGTGCGAATATCAGCCGTATATTCGCTACGCTGGGAGCTGATCCCCACAGCCTCAGCTTCTTCTGGATCCTCCCGCCCCTCATGGGCATGATAGTCCAGCCGCTTGTGGGAAAATACAGCGATATGACATGGTGCCGTTTCGGACGTCGTATCCCTTATCTTTTCCTCGGCTCGCTCATCGCCATCGCCGTGATGTGTCTTCTTCCTAATGCAGGAAACTTCAGCTTCACCTTTACGGGAGCCATGATCTTCGGTCTTGTGGCCCTGATGCTGCTGGATACATCCATCAACATGGCCATGCAGCCATTCAAGATGCTTGTGGGAGACATGGTCGGTGAAGAACAGAAATCCAAGGCATACTCCATCCAGAGCTTCCTTGTGAATGCAGGAGGTTTCGTGGGATTCATCTTCCCGTTCCTTCTTGCCATGTTCGGCATCGCTAATGTCGCTCCGGAGGGACAGGTTCCGGATTCCGTGAAGTATTCGTTCTATATCGGAGCCGCCATCCTTATCCTCTGCGTCATCTTCACCTCTGTCAAGGTGAAGGAAATGCCTCCTAAGGAATATGCGGAGTTCCATGGCATCGACCTTTCAAAGAAGGACAGCGAGCCTAAGCCGGGCATGCTCACACTGCTGAAGAAGGCCCCATCGACATTCTGGACAGTGGGCCTGGTGCAGTTCTTCTGCTGGGCTGCCTTCCTTTACATGTGGACATACACCAACGGTGCTATAGCAGACACGGTGTGGGGTACGACAGACGTGGCTTCAGAAGGATATCAGACTGCAGGCAACTGGGTCGGAATCCTTTTCGGTCTCCAGTCGATCGGCTCTGTCGTGTGGGCTCTTGTAATCCCTAAGTTCAGGAACATCAAGACCGCTTATGTGGTCAGTCTCCTCATCGGAGCCGTAGGTTTTGCATCGGTCTTCTTCATCCACGACCAGTATCTCCTGATCCTGTCCTTCCTGCTTATCGGTGTGGCATGGGCAGCGATGCTGGCAATACCGTTTACCCTTCTCACAAACTCGCTTTCAGGTGACCACATCGGCACATACCTGGGACTGTTCAACGGCACTATCTGCCTTCCGCAGATCGTCGCTGCTGCCTGTGGCGGCCTCCTGCTGAGTCTTGTAGGCGGAGCACAGGTGAATATGTTCATCGTAGCCGCAGTGCTTCTGGTGCTCGGAGCTGTTGCTGTCCGTTTTGTGAAGATAGGAAAGGACGCTTGATTGACAATCTCAATAAGTCTTAACAATAAACAATCTACTAACCAAACAAAATTCTTATGAACAGAATCAAGACACTATGCGCATCTCTCGTGCTTTTCTGCATGATGGGTGTGTCTGTATTCGCCCAGGGCGGATACGAGGTGAAAGGAGTAGTTGTTGATCAGATCGGACCTGTCGTCGGTGCCACAGTCATCGAGCAGGGTACCACCAACGGTACATCCACCGACCTTGACGGTAACTACATCCTTACTGTTTCCAGCGCAGACGCAGTTGTGGAAATCAGCTGCATCGGTTACGCTACACAGGCTTTTGTAGCTTCACAGCTTCCTAAGACTGTGACTCTCGCAGATGACGCTCAGTTCCTCGATGAGGTGGTTGTCATCGGTTACGGTACAGTCAAGAAGGAAGATATGACAGGTTCCATCACTGCAATCAAGAGCGAGGAGCTCAACCGCGGTGCAATGGTAAACACCCAGGATATGCTCAAGGGTAAGGTCCCGGGACTTCTCATCACTCCTGGTGACGGTGGCCCTGGCTCAGGATCTACAATCCGTATCCGTGGTGCCGCTTCCCTCAACGCGTCTAACGATCCTCTCATCGTAATCGACGGTGTTCCGATCGCTCGCGAAGGTGGTTTCGGTATGTCGAACCCTCTCGATATGATCAACCCTAACGACATCGACTCATTCACTGTCCTCAAGGACGCATCTTCAGCTGCGATCTACGGTTCACGTGCATCAAACGGTGTCATCCTCATCACAACAAAGAAGGGTAAGGGCAACCGTCCTCAGGTTTCTTACAGCGGTAGCATGAGCGTTCAGGCAAACTCAAGAAAGCTCCAGGTTATGTCTCCAGACGAATTCCGTGGCTTCATCAAGGACACTTACGGAATCTACTGGGAGGGTGAGAACCTCATGGGCGACACTTCAACTCCTGCAGGCAAGGCAATCGCCGCTCGCCTCAGCAAGGACCAGAATGTCGACTATCAGGACATCATCTTCAAGACCGCAATCACTCACGACCATAACGTAAGCGTGAGCGGTAACGTAAACGAGCGCATGCCTTATCGTGCATCTCTCGGTTACACTGACCAGGCCGGTACACTCGTAGGCTCTACTTATGACAAGGGTACCCTCGACTTCAGCCTTTCTCCAAACTTCTTCGACAAGCACCTCACCCTCAACCTCAATGCAAAAGGTGTATACACATATTCAAACTATGCTGACGGTGGCGTTGTAGGTAATGCAGCATTCTTCAACCCTACTCAGGATCCTTATTTCCGTAACGAGGACGGCTCCATCGACTACGACACCTGCAACGGTTACTTCAACTATGGTACAGGCCGTGGTGAGAGCTTTGCACCTAACACTCTTCTCGGTGTAGGTCCTATGTCTCAGCTTTATGACCGCATCAGCTATGGTACTTCACGCCGTTTCATCGGAAGCGCAGGCATTGAATACAAGGTTCACGGTCTTGAGGACCTCAAACTCGTTGCGACAGCCTCAGTTGACTGGTCAGACTACAACAACAAGAACGGTTCTGTAGTGGGCTCATATCAGGCTTGGTCAGATACTGAGAATCGTGGTGTCGGCCAGTACTCGAAGGAGTGGCAGATGCGCCGCAGCCAGGCTATCGAGGCTTATGCAAACTACAATAAGACATGGGGCATCCACAACCTCGACGTGATGGCCGGTTACTCTTGGCAGCATTTCTATGGCTCAAATAAGACAATTTCTTATTTCAACCTTTCGGATGAGGTGAAACTCGACCAGACCAAGAATGAGACTGTAGACGGACGTTATCCTACATGGAGATGGGAGAGCTTCCTCGTTTCATTCTACGGACGTATCAATTATTCGATCGCTTCTAAGTACCTCTTCACATTCTCACTCCGTAACGACGGATCTTCACGTTTCTCTCCAGCAACCCGTTGGGGCCTTTTCCCTTCAGGAGCATTCGCATGGAACGCAAAGGAGGAAGGCTTCCTCAAGGACGTGAAGTCGCTCTCGCAGTTGAAGGTTCGTCTCTCTGCAGGTATGACAGGTCAGCAGGACGGTATCGGCGAGTACGCTCACCTTTCACGTTACGGCCTCTCTACTGACGTTTACCAGCAGTACTTCATGGGTTCTAACGGTTTCCAGTTCATGTGGACTCCAGGAGCTTACGACCCTAACATCAAGTGGGAGACAACCACTACTTACAACGTCGGTGTTGACTTCGGATTCCTCGGTGACCGCATCACAGGTAACGTTGACGCTTACCTCCGCAACACTGATGACCTCCTCAACAGCGTCCTCACTCCAATGGGTTCAAACTTCGGTAACACCGTTCTTACAAACGTAGGTTCGATGCAGAACAAGGGTATCGAGTTCGCTTTGAACTTCATCCCTGTACAGACTAACGACTGGCATCTCTCTATCGGTGTTAATGGTACTTTCCAGGATACCAAGTTCACCAAGCTCAACGCAACTGACGACGACAGCTACTACATCCAGACTTCAGGTATCTCACACGGTACTGGTTCTTATGTAGGTCGTCACCAGGTAGGTTACGCTCCATATTCATACTGGGTGTTCAAGCAGCTCTATGATTCAGAGGGCATGCCTATCCAGAACGCATTTGTTGACCTCAACGAGGACGGCGTGATCAACAATGACGACAAGTACTGCGCAGGCGATCCTAACCCTGACTTCTACTATGGTCTCAACGTGAAGCTCTCATACAAGAACTGGGACTTCGGTTTCAACGGCCACGGTTCGTTCGGTTACAAGGTATTCAACGACTTCGCATCAAACAACTCTACAGCATACTTTGATGTGAACGCAGGCAACCTTCCTAACTTCGCAACTGCTGTCAAGAGAACAGGCTTCACCCAGATCAGCGGTGACTACCAGTTCTTCTCTGACTTCTATCTTGAGGATGCTTCATTCTTCCGTATGGACGACATCAACCTCGGTTATACATTCAAGGAAATCGGCTCATGGGGTGGCAACATCCGCGTAGCTGCATCATGCCAGAATGTATTCGTTCTCACAAAGTACTCTGGAATCGATCCTGAGATCAACAGCACTGACGGTGTTGACAGAACATTCTGGCCAAGACCTCGTACTTTCTCAGTTCGTCTTAACATCAACTTCTAATGAGGAGGAAAATGACAATGAAACTTAAGAATATATTTTCCGCAGTGGCAGCTGCTGCAATGCTTACAGCCTGCGTCGGAGACCTCAACACCATTCCGTTGAATGAGACCGACGTGACTTCGGAGACCGCTTACGGCGCTGACGAGGCAGGCTATGTGCAGGGTCTTACCAAGATCTACTTCCAGCTCGTATCAAACAACACTCAGGACCTTCAGGTTGCTGACGGCGGTGCATCGGAGTTCATCCGTGCATTCTGGTCGACTCAGGAGGTTACCGCAGATGCTGCAAAGTGTGCATGGGGTGACGCATGGGTAAACGACCTCAACAACAACACTTGGAAGGGTGACGTCCTCAATGACGCTGTTTACGCAGTGTATGTACGTACTCTCCAGGGTATCACATATGTAAACGAGTATCTTCGTCAGACTTCAGATGCAAACCTCGACCTCAGAGGCTGCTCTGCTGACGTGAAGGCTAAGGTTCAGGAGTATCGTGCAGAGGCCCGTTTCCTCCGTGCATTCTTCTACTGGGCAGCCATGGATACTTTCGGACAGGTTCCATTCTCTACTGAGAACACTCAGTTCGGTGGTGGTTACAACCCTCCACAGGCACCTGCAGCAGAGATCTTCGACTTCATCGTAAGCGAGCTCAACGACCTCGCTTCTGACGGTAGCGCAATGCCTGCAGCTCAGTCAAACTATCCACGTGCTGACAAGGGTTCCGTTCTCGGTCTCCTCGCTCGTGTATACCTCAACGCTGAGGTTTATACCGGTACAGCAATGTGGGCAGAGGCTAAGGCTACCTGCGAGAAGATCTACTCTCTCGGCTATGCCCTCGCTCCTACTCACGCAGAGCTTTTCCGCGGTGACAACGGTGAGAACCCTGATGCAAAGAAGGAAATGCTCTTCGCAGCTTCTTACAGCGCTGAGTACACTCAGTCATACGGTGGTACAACTTACCTCACCCTCTCCACTCTCTCAGGAGACGACGGAGCTGTGAACATCACAGGTATCAACGGTGGTTGGGCAGGTAACCGTGTTCCTTATGAGTATGTTCAGAAGTTCTTTACTGACGTGAAGAATCCTGATTATGCTGCGGGTACATATGACTGGACTGACAAGCGTGCTTCTTACTTCTATATCAAGGGCCGTACAGAGTCTATGCAGGATCAGCTCAACACATTCCTCAACGGATGGTCATGCATCAAGTTCAATAATGTCCCTCATGATGTCGAACCGTCAGAATATGCAGCAACTGCAGCTAAAAAGAACTTCAGCGACATCGACTGGCCTCTCATCCGTCTTGGTGAGATCCATCTTATCTATGCTGAGGCTTGTATGCATGCAGGCGGAGACGCTTCTGCACAGGTTGCAGCTCTTGCTGAGCGTGCAGGTGTAACAGCTCCGGCAACTATCGACGCAGACTACCTCATGGCAGAGCGCGCACGCGAGCTGATGTGGGAAGGTCACCGTCGTACCGACCTCATCCGCTACGGCAAGTGGATCAGCGGTTACAACTGGACTTACAAGGGCGGAAACTTCGGTGGACAGGATCTTCCTGAGCACTTCAACGTGTTCCCGGTTCCTTCAACTGAGCTTGCAACTAACCTCGACCTTCAGCAGAACCCTGGTTATGCGAGATAGTCATAAAACAGTTTAAAGAATATGAAGATTACAAAATATTTCCTTTCAATGGCAGCTGCGGTCGGTATGTTCGCAGGTTGCCAGGAGCCTGAGATGGTGCAGATGGCAGCTCCAGAGGATGTCGTTGCTCCAGAACTCGAGGCTGTAGAGGGACCTATCGAAATCACTCCATCAAACATGGTGGACGGTGTGGTTGCCTTTACTTGGTCGGCTGCAGACTATGGTGTTCAGACTCAGATAAATTACTCTCTTGAGGCTGCAACAGCTGCTGCTCCAGACACTAAGGTTACAATCACTTCAGGTATGACTGGAACATCTACCGAGGTTGATTACGAGACTCTCAATGCAATCCTCTTCAACGATCTTGGTCTTGCTGACGGTGTAGCAGAGGATATTAACTTCTTCATCGGTGCAAAGGTCGGTGAGTATGCAAAGATCTACTCGAACGCTGTTACAGTTTCTTGCAAGGTGACTGCAGCTGAGAAGACATATCCGACATTGACTGTTGCCGGTAGCTATGCATACAACAACTGGACTCCAGGCAAGGGACAGTTCGTATTTGATTTCGATGGCACTGATACCAAGTACAGCGGTGTAATCGACTTCGGTGAGGATGTATCTGCTCTTCAGTTCAAGTTTGTAGGTGCTAAGTGGGGAGAAAACGAGTTCTCTTCTCCTAAAGATGAGGCACAGGCTGCTGAGGCTGCTGAACTTCCGCTTGTAGCAGGTGGTGGTGATAACATCTCAGCTTACACTACTCACAGATTCTACAGCCTTACACTTGACAAGGCTACTCCTAAGCTCATCAAGAACTTCTCATTCAATCAGATTGGTGTTATCGGTTCATTCAATGATTGGGGTGGTGATGTCGTGATGAATTTCAATGCTGACAAGCAGAGATTCTACGCTGATGTCGAGTTTGCTGCGGATGGCCAGTTCAAGCTTCGCGCTGATGCTGATTGGGCTCTTAACTGGGGCGCTGCGGCATTTGGAATGACAGTTTCAAATGGCGATGGCAACCTTGAGGCTAAGGCAGGTAACTATCGTATCTACGCTAACATGAACAACCCTGCAGAGATGACAATCGAACTCAATGCAGACATGTTCGGCAAGGAGGAGCCAGTTGGTGGCAATACAACTCCTGAACCAGAACCAGATCCAACTCCAGTTGTAGGTTGGTCCCTTATCGGTGCATTCAATGAGTGGGCAGGTGACCTCATGCTTACTTCGGACGGTACATATTACGTCATCAAGGGCGCAGAACTTGAGGGTGAACTCAAGTTCCGCAAGGATGGACAGTGGAACTATAAGGATGAGGAAGGCAACGAAGTACAGACAAACCTCGGTGCTGCAGAAGGTGTTACATTCGCCGCTGACGCAGAACTTGCTCTTGCTCCTAACGGAGGCAACATCAATGTGACTGCAGGTACATACGATGTATATCTCGATCCTGAGAACGCTAAGGCGTGGTTCATTACTGACGGTTCATACCCAGGTGGCGGAGCAGCTCCAGAGGCTTCTCCTTGGGCACTTATCGGTGAGTTTAACAACTGGGGTGCTGACTACCCTATGTTTATCGAAGGTGAGTATCATGTTGCCAAAGGCTTTGTTGTTGCAGCTGCCGGAGGATTGAAATTCCGTAAAGACGGTATGTGGAATTACAAGGACGAAACCGGTGCTGAGATTCAGACTAATCTCGGTGGAACATTCGCTGTAGATGCAGAGCTTGATGTTGTTGGAAACGGCTCAAATCTTAATGTCCCTGCCGGAACTTATGACGTATACCTGAAGGTCGCTGAGGATGGCCAGTCTGGCAAGGCTTACTTCATGACAGATGGAAAGACTCCTGCTGACGCTGGAGAGGCAGTTGTTACATATATTGACCCTTCAGCAGAGGCATTTGTGGTTGGATTCTCAGGAAGTGCTATCGGTTGGGATGACCCATCATTCGACCAGGGCGACAGAGCGTCATTCGTAAGCAAGAATGTAACTGACGCAGCTACATTCGCCGGTACTTACGAGTTCAAGCTTGAAGGTCTTGCAGTTGCAGCTAACGACGAACTCAAGGCCCGTATCAACGAACAGTGGATCGGTGTTGGCGGCGCAACAGTAGAGGGCCTTACTGTTACAGGAACTGACAACTTCATCGCAGGTGAAGCAGGAACCTACAATGTGGTGATCACCTTTGCTTGGGACGGTCTCATTCATTCAGACGTTAAGGTTGTTTTCTCTAAGTAATATGCATAATAAGCCAGCGGTCCCTGACCGGACCGCTGGTTTCCAGGATACCCGGTCAAGTCGGGTATGACTACTGTCATTGCGAGCGAAGCGTGGCAATCTGTAGATTAATAGTTTAATAGTATAGAAATGAAAAGAATTATTTTCCTAATCATGACTATGGCCTTTGTAGCCATAGGCTGCAACAAGAATCTCGAGCAGTTCACAGTGACTCCTACAGCGCTGGAGTTCAGCGGAGAGGCGGGCAGTCAGACTGTGACTGTGACAGCAGGTGAGACATGGGGGCTTAAGATCAACGGCGGTTCATGGCTTACTACTTCAAAGACATATGGCAAGTCGTCAGGTCAGGTTGAGGTTTCAGTGACAGCCAACTCTCCTGCAGAGCGCACGGCTGAAATCGTTTTCAGTTGTGCAGGTCAGTCTGTGAAGGTGGCTGTAAAGCAGGCACCGGGAACGGCTGAAGCTTCAGCTCCGACAATGGATCTGAGCAAACTGGCTGACGGATTTACTCTTGCTACAGAAAACGGGACTCCTAATGCGGATGAGAGTGCACGCATCTATTTTAAGGCTGCTTCAGACAGCAAACTTTATGGTTATACTGGAGATGCATATGCCCATATAGGAATCGTTGATGACTATAATGAATGGCATTGTGTACCTTCTGAATGGCCGAATTCTGAAAAACCGGAAGAATGGCCGTTGAAGTCTAACTTTGAGGTAAACAAATATAAGAAGGAAGCGGATAATGTATGGTCGCTTGCTCTTACTCCGACGATCCGTGAGTGGTTTGGTTCTGGCGAACTTCCGGTGAATAAGATCGGTATCATCATAAGAAGTGCTGATGGTGCTCTGAAAGGTATTGAGGCTGATTATTTCTTTGAGGGGATTGTAGATAATAAATATACCTCTGTGCCTTTCGAACCGGATCCTGTGGAGAAGGGAGATGTACCTGCGGGTGCAGATTACGGCATCAACTACAATGAAGACGGTTCAGTTACATTTGTGCTCTATGACCTTGGAACAGACAAGAATTTCCACAGATACTGCTACATCGTGGGTGACTGGAACAATTGGGAAAGGGTCAAGGAAGGTGCCATGAAGAGAGATTACAACAAGGGCTGCTGGTGGATAACCCTTAAGGATTTTGATCCGAACAAGGAGTACCGTTTCCAGTACCGTCTCGGCAATGAGTCTGGTGCTGATACATTCCTCAGCGACCCTTATACAGAGATCGTTTATGACCAGGGGCACGACAAGTACATTCAGGGCGTTCCTGCATTCCCTGAGGGAGCAAGACAGCTCGTGTCTGCATTCCAGATCAACAAGCCTCAGTATAACTGGAAGAACAAGAGCTTCAAGGTGGAGGACAAGAACGACCTCGTGATCTACGAGATGCATTTCCGTGACTTCACCACATCTCAGAATATTGCTGGAGCTATGGCCCAGCTCGATTATATCGAGAACCTCGGTGTGAATGCAATCGAACTCATGCCTATCCAGGAGTTCGACGGTAACCTCAGTTGGGGATATGATCCTAACCACTGGTTTGCGCTCGACAAGTATTATGGTACACGTGAGCAGTACAAGGAGTTCATCGACGAGTGCCATGGCCGCGGAATCGCTGTGATTGTGGATGTTGTGTATAACCATGCTACAGGAAATCATTCATGGGCTAAGATGTGGTGGGATAGTGCGAACAACTGCACTGCAGCTAATAATCCTTGGTTCAACGTGACCGCAAAACATGAGTTCAATGTTTTCCATGACATGAACCACGAGAATCCTATGGTAAAGGAGATGGTGAAGGGTAGCCTCGAGTATCTCCTCACAGAGTATGATGTGGACGGATTCCGTTTTGACCTCACGAAGGGCTTTACCCAGAACAATACTCTCGGTGATGTCGGTGCATGGGGCCATTATGATCAGTCACGTGTGAACATCCTCAAGGGATATGCGGATCACGTGTGGTCAGTGAACAAGGATGCTGTGGTTATTTTCGAGCACCTCGCTGACTGGTCTGAGGAGAAGGTTCTCGCTGAGCATGGTATCAAGCTATGGAGAAACATGAACGGACCTTATCGTTCGGCGGTATGTGGCGGCAACGGAGATTTCTCCGGTTCATACGAGAAGACAGCAGGCCTTTACGGCGGCTGGGTAAGCTACATGGAGAGCCACGACGAGGAACGTGTATTCTATGGCGCAGGGGCTGATGCTTCTTCTGTGACATGGGGTGTTATAGGTCTCGGTGACAAGTGGGGTGCATCCGATGACAAGAAGATGTCTAAGGATGGCAAGTTCTTCTCCGTAAAGAATGTGACAGTTGCTGCAAATGACCGTTTCAAGATTCGTATGGCCGGTGTTTGGAACGATTCTTTCAACTACGGAGCATCCACCGATAACTTTATACTTACTGTAGGAAAGGGTTATGAGATGACAAATGGAGCTGGATCCAAGGATATGTATGTACCTGCAGCTGGTATATACGACATCTACTTCAGTCTCGATGCTGAGATGGTCTGGCTTATGACTCCTGGTCAGCGCCCTGCAGATCCTTCTACCGGCTCAGGCTCTGGAAGCGGCAGTTCTGATGATGCTTTCTCAGTGGCTATGCGTCGTGCTGGTGCTTCTGCAGCATTCTTCCTTACAGTTCCGGGCCCTAAGATGATCTGGCAGTTCGGTGAGATAGGATATGACATTTCCATCGAGGAGAATGGCCGTACGGGAGAGAAACCGGTGAAGACAGCCGAGTATCTTGCAGTTCCTCAGCGCAAGGCTCTCTATGACACATATGCAAAGCTTCTGAAGTTCCGTCGTGAGAATCCTCGCTTCTTCGACAGCGATGCTTCATTCTCGATGTCTGCAGGTGGCAGCACAACGACCAAGACCATCACATGCTCTGCTGACGGAAAGTCATTCCATGTGGTAGGAAACTTCTCCAAGGGTCAGATCAGCTACACTGTACCTTCCGGTAGCTGGACCGACTATATGAACGGCGGTACAGTCTCTGGCAGCATCACCCTCAAAGAGGGCGAGTTCCGCCTCCTGACCAAGTAAACCTATACAGGATTCTGGACGATTTTTTATAAAAATCAACTAATCTGTTCTATATGAATCGGCTTTCTGGCTATCCAGGAGGCCGATTTGTTAATTTATCCGTATATCATTTTTTTTACACGGATATCCTCCCTGAACTTTGTAAACAAAAAATATTAATTGATTATGATACTAAAAATAGTATCTTTGCATTAAGATTGATATGGGGAGAAAGGAAAAACTGATAAGAAGATTTCTGCAATTGCCGAAAGACTTCACTTTTGATGAAATTATAACACTGTTGGGATATTTTGATTATAGGATTGATAATAAGGGGACAACTTCCGGGTCTCGTGTGTCTTTTAAAAATACGAAGACAGGAGTCAGCATAAACATTCATAAACCTCATCCTGGTCTTGTCATGAAAGAGTGGATGATGAAACAGATATATCTTCATTTAAAGAATAACTCATTGATTTAACAAATATGGATTACTTGGAATATAAAGGTTATAAGGGTACGGTCGAATATAGTAAGGAGGATGATTGCCTGGTTGGAAAAGTGATCGGAATGCATCAGGATCTTATATTGTATGAGGGAGCGACGCTTGATGAGCTCAAGGAGGATTTTCGCAATGCGATTGACAGTTATATTGCCTCATGCGAAGCGGATGGTATCGCCCCTAAAAAACCGTTCAGTGGAAAACTCGTGCTTCGTATGAGTTCGGAACTTCATGGGCGTATAGCTATAGCAGCGGCGTCGAAAGGTGCTACTATAAATGATTTTATCAATAGGGCGCTTATGTCGGTGTTGTCATAGGATTTGGTCTCTCCCGTCCGGTTTGGTCTGAGGATTGTTTATAGTCCGTTTGTTAATTTTGAATAATTATAAATGGACTTACAATGGACAGGATTAGAAATATATTGACGTCGGTTGTGATATTGTGCACGACCGGCGTCTTTTTGTCCGCTCAGGGAGGGTATACGGTCAGTGGCTCGGTCACCGACCAGTTCGGCCCGGTGATAGGGGCGGCAGTTGTTGAACAGGGAACTTCCAATGGTACCTCCACCGGACTTGACGGAGGCTTCTCACTGACGGTATCCAGCCCTGACTCCCCGGTGGAAATCAGTTGCATAGGTTATGCTACACAGGTCTATCAGGCGTCCATGATGCCGTCCGAAATCACTCTGAAGGAAGATACCCAGATGCTTCAGGAGACTGTGGTCATCGGTTATGGCACAGTCAGAAAGGATGACATGACCGGCTCGGTTTCTGCCATCAAGGCGGAGGACCTGAATCGCGGTGCGGTAGTGAATACGCAGGATATGCTGAAGGGAAAGGTCGCAGGACTTCTTGTCACTCCGGGAGATGGCGGACCGGGATCGGGCTCGCGTATAAGAATCCGCGGTTCTGCCTCGCTGAATGCCTCAAATGACCCATTGATCGTCATAGACGGTGTGCCGATTGCACAGGGGGCGGCAAGTGCTATGTCAAACCCTCTTGACCTGCTGAATCCGGACGACATAGAGTCATTCTCCGTATTGAAGGATGCATCCTCTGCAGCCATATACGGTTCCCGGGCATCAAATGGTGTCATACTCATCACGACAAGGAAGGGAGTAGGCTCAATTCCTCAGGTCGCATATTCCGGATCGTTCAGCATCCAGCATATATCCGGGAAGGTACCTGTGATGTCTGCGGCAGAACTGGTGGACTTCTATTCAGGGATATACCCTGAGGGGACTGTCACCGGCGACAGGATTGTCGAACTGAAAGGGAATGCACGTACCGACTGGCAGGATCTTGTGTTCAGGACAGCCCTGGCAACCGACCATAATCTGAGCATTTATGGAAATATGAAGGACAGGATGCCATACAGGGCTTCCATATCATATCTCGGACAGCAGGGAACCCTGAAGGAGTCGCATTATAATCGCGGTACCATTGATGTTACCCTTGCTCCAAACTTTCTGGACAGGCATCTGACCTTTGACATAAATGTGAAAGGGGTGTATTCCTATCAGGATTATGCAGATGGCGGAACAGTCGGCAAGGCAGCATTCTTCAATCCGACACAGGATCCATATTGGAGGAATCCTGACGGAAGCATAGACTATACGACCACCAACGGCTATTGGAATTACGGAAACGGACGTGGAGAGGCGTTCACGCCTAATGTGCTTGTCGGTCCAAGTCCTTTGTCACAACTCTACGACAGCATCAGTGACGCCCGCTCCACCCGTTTCATTGGCCGGGCTGCGGCAGATTACAAGGTTCATGGCCTGGAGAACCTGCGTTTTAATGTGAGTGCCGGTCTGGATATGACGGTGACGGATTCGTATAACGGAGTCGTGCCGGGCTCCTTCCAGGCGTATGCGGATACTGACAACCTGCGTGTGGGTCAGTATTCGAAGGGATATAATATGAGCCGTAGCCAGCTTCTGGAAATGTATGCAAACTATAACAATGCATGGGGGATACATAATCTGGATCTCCTGGCAGGTTATTCCTGGCAGAACAATTACTGGGTGAACCGGAATATAAGCTACTTCAATATTACCGATAAGCCGAATCTTAATCCGGGAGAAACTGTGGACTCGCGCTATCTGTGGTATAAGAACGAAAATTATCTGGTGTCTTTTTATGCTCGTGCGAATTATTCCATAGATTCCAGGTATGTCTTCACTTTTACTGTCCGAGGTGACGGCTCAAGCAAGTTTGCAAAGGCCCACAGATGGGGATTCTTCCCTTCCGGAGCGTTCGCGTGGAACATTGCTAAAGAGCGTTTTATGAAGGATGTGCCTTTTGTCTCAACGATGAAGCTCCGTCTGTCTGTGGGACAGACCGGCCAGCAGGACGGCATCGGGGATTATGTTCATCTTGCCCGCTACAGTATTTCCAGCAATCCGTCCTATACCTACAACATGGGCCAGGAAAATTTCATGAGGACCCTCACCCCTCAGGCCTATGACCCGACTATACGATGGGAGACCACGACCACATATAACGTAGGTCTGGACTATGGCTTCTTCAACGACAGGTTAAGTGGAAGTATTGATGCGTATATACGTGATACCAAGGATCTTCTGAATTCCGTCCAGGTGCCGATGGGGTCCAATTTCGGAAATCGTCTTATGACCAATGTGGGTTCTATACGGAACAAGGGCCTCGAGTTTTCAGTGAGCGGTATTCCTGTACAGACGGGGGACTGGAGCGTGCAGGTAGGCTTCAACGGTACATTCCAGGATACTGAGTTCACGAAACTGAATGTGACACAGGATAATAACTATTACATTGAGACAGGAACGATTTCCAAGGGTACAGGCGGGTATCTGAGCCGTCAGATGGTCGGTTATGCTCCATATACCTACTACACCTACAGACAGAAATACTCCGATGACGGGAAACCTCTGCAGAATGAGTTCGAGGATCTTGACGGTGATGGAGTGATTACGGAAGGAGACCGTTATATGACCGGCAGGAGTCCTGCTCCAAAGTTCTTCTATGGCCTGAATGCCAAGGTGACGTTCCGGAACTGGGATTTCGGCTTCAACGGCCATGGAGCTGCAGGAACATGGGTCTTCAATGATTTTGCGTCGGCAAATTCCACTGCGAGTCTGGACCTCAATTCAGGTGCATTGCCAAATCAGGCAAGGCTGGTGAAGAAGACCGGTTTTACGGCTCCCAACAGCGGTCAGCAGTGGTACTCGGATTATTTTCTGGAGAACGCATCGTTCTTCCGTCTTGATGATATCAATCTTGGGTATACTTTCAGGGGAATAGGACTTTATGTCAATGAAGTCCGGCTTGCACTCAGTGTGCAGAATGTTTTCATATTGACAGGATATAGCGGAATGGATCCGGAGGTGGTTTCTGAAAACGGCATCGACAACACCATGTGGCCGCGCCCTCGGACCTATTCTTTACGATTGAATGTCAAATTTTAATGAACGCCTATAAATGTTACAAGAATATGAAACGGACAATATATATATTAATCGCGGCAGTGGCCCTCATCTCCTGCGTCAAGGACCTTGATACCCTCCCTCTGAACAGGACGGAACCGGTGGCGGAGTATGTCTACGGCAATTCAGAAGAGGCCTATCTGTCGGGGCTTGCACGCCTCTACTTCCAGTTCGTCACCAATGACCTGACGGACATGCAGCCTATGGACGGCGGCGCTTCTGAGCTCATACGGGCCTTCTGGTCCGTTCAGGAGACCACCACTGATGAAGCCAAATGCTCATGGGAAAACGACGCCTGGGTCAGGGCTCTCAACACCAACACATGGACAGACGTCCAGAACGACGCCGTATACGCAGTGTATGTGCGCACGCTCCAGGGAATAGCTCTTGTGAATGAGTATCTACGCCAGACATCACCCGAACGCCTTTCGGACAGGGGAGTCTCTTCTGTCCTTGCCTCGAAGATAGAAGGTTTCAGAGCCGAGGCGCGTTTCATAAGGGCCTATCTCTACTGGATAGCCCTGGACTGTTTCGGCAATGTACCTTTCACGACTGAAAATTCGCCTTTCGGAGGAACATACTTTCCGGAGCAGGCTTCCAGGGAACGGGTGTTCAATTACTGCGTCGGAGAGCTTCAGGCTCTGCTGTCCGAAGACAGTGACATGCCTCAGCCCCGTTCTCTGTACCCGCGTGCCGACAAGGGATCTGTTGCAGGGCTTCTCGCCCGTATGTATCTGAATGCCAAAGTGTATGTCGGGGAGGACATGTCTTCGGAGGCAAAGACAGTCTGTGAAAGGATCTTTACGATGGGCTATGCTCTCAGTCCTTCCTATGCCGCTCTTTTCAGAGGTGACAACGGAAGCAATCCGGATGCTCTTGGAGAATTCCTCTGGGCCATCGACTATGACTCCAACAGCACGGAATCATACGGAGGTACTACCTATATACTTAGCGCTTCCCTGGCATCCACAGACATTACGGATGAATCCCGTCCTAACGGCCAGGTGAACGGCTGGGCAGGTCTGAGGGTGCCATATGAATTCGTCTCGAAATACTATGATGTGTCCGGCCGGAACTATGAGACAGGAGAATATTATACTCCGGACAGGAGGGGAGAAATCTTTTATATCAAGGGACGATCGGAATCCATGGATGGAGCCCTGTATAATTTTATGAACGGATGGTCTTGTCTGAAATTCAATAACATACCTACAGGTCAGACGAATGAGTCCTATCTTCCGGTTTCGGCCCAGAAAGGCTTCTCGGACGTGGACTTCCCGATGATAAGACTGGCTGAAATCTATCTGATTTATGCTGAGGCATGCATGAATCTGGGACAGTCATCTCTGGCCATGCCTTATGTCAGCGCCTTGGCTGAACGTGCCGGGGTCGAGCCTCCTTCCGAAATAACACCTCAGTTCATTGAGTCCGAACGTGCGCGTGAGCTCCTGTGGGAGGCTCATCGCCGCACCGACCTGATACGCCTCGGACTGTACGATACGGGCGATTTTCTCTGGCCGTACAAGGGTGGTGACAGCTACGCAGGCACATCGTTCCCGTCCTACAAATGCATCTTCCCGATTCCTCCTACGGAGCTGGCTACCAACAAGGCCCTGGTTCAGAATCCGGGGTATACAGGCTCTTAATAATTTAAATATCAGTAGATTGGTTTATATCCGTCCGCGCTACCCCCTGGAACATGGGTGTCGCGGACGAGTTGGTGTTCGTCAGAAAATTCCGCCCGTTCGTCATGACATTGCTGCATTTCGTCCTTATATATATAAATATATAAGAAAGTTTAGCTATTTTCGTAAGATATGTAAGAAAGTATGGAATTTATGATATCGATTAAGAATTTTCTGATGGGAACAATGGCTGCGGCCTTGATGGTCTCCTGCGCTTCCGAAGGAGCGCTCAACACTCCGGCTGATACATACGAGGAATGTGTGTATTCAGCTGACAAGACTGAATTTGCTGTGTGGGCTCCTACAGCTGATGCTGCCCAGCTTAGACTCTATCATTCGGCTTCCGATGAAGCTGCATTCAAGATTGTGAATATGGATCTCTCGAAGAAGGATGGTCTATGGAAGGCTGTCGTGAAGGAGGATCTGAAGGGTGCCTTCTATACGTTCCAGGTACGGCAGAACGGTGAGTGGCTTCCTGAGACTGCAGGAATCTCTGCCAAGGCAGTGGGCGTGAACGGCTGGAGAGGTGCTGTTATTGACTGGGCAGAGACCGACCCTGAAGGGTGGGAAGAGGACAGCAGCCCGGAGATACGTCCTTCGGACATTATCGTCTATGAGATGCACCATAGGGATTTTTCCATCCATGAGTCATCGGGTGTGCAGAATAAGGGCAAATATCTCGCTCTTACCGAGGAGGGGACAAGGAACCCTGACGGTCTGGCTACCGGCATCGACCATCTCAAGGAAATCGGAGTGACATATATCCAGCTCCTCCCTTCAACAGACTACATCACTGTGGATGAGACCCGTCTTGACACTCCTCAGTACAACTGGGGTTATGATCCGTTCAACTATAATGCAGTGGAGGGCTCGTATTCAACGGATCCATACAATCCGGTAGTCCGTATCAAGGAGTTCAAGCAGATGATCCAGGCTCTACACAAGGCCGGATTCCGTGTGATTCTCGATGTCGTATATAACCACACTACGGATGCTTCCAAGACTGGTTTCGAACGCACAATGCCGGGATATTTCTACCGTATGCGTCCTGACGGAACTTATTTCAACGGTTCGGGATGTGGCAATGAGACGGCTTCAGAGCAGGAAATGTTCCGTAAGTATATGATCGAGTCACTGGAGTGGTGGATGAAGGAATACCATATCGACGGTTTCCGTTTCGACCTCATGGCAATCCATGACATCGAGACCATGAACCTCATCAGCGAGCGTCTTCATGCCATAGACCCTGATGTGGTCATCTACGGCGAAGGCTGGGCGGCATCATCTCCGGCATATCCTGCAGAAGAGATAGCCCTTAAGGTTAATACCCATATGCTCGATAAGGTCGGAGCATTCAGCGACAATATCCGTGATGCTGTCCGTGGACCTCTCGGTTGCGAAAATGCAGGCTTCATGGATGGAGTTGCCGGAAACAAGGAAAACATCGAATTCGGTATTGCAGGTGGAGTGGAGCACCCTCAGGTGAGTGTCGAACGTTGGACCAACAGCCCTCTTCAGCATGTGAGCTATGTGAGCTGTCATGACGACCATTGTCTGCGTGACCGTCTTGAGGAAGCTACGGATGCATCTGAGGAAGAACGTCTGGCTATGGTGAAGCTTGCTCAGACTGCTGTCTATACATCTCAGGGAATTCCTTTTATCTTCACAGGTGAGGAACTGTACCGCCACAAGCAGGGAGTGAAGAACAGCTACTGCAGCCCTGATTCCATCAATGCAATAGACTGGACATATAAGACCCGGTACAAGGACCTCGTGGACTACTATGCAGCCCTTGCTGCCATCCGCCACGCACACCCTGGCTTCTGCCTCGGAGATGCTGACCTTGTGCGCGAGAAGCTTCAGTTCATCGATGTCGATGACCCATGCGTGGTAGCATTCCGCATCAGCGGTCTCGAGGGCATCGACTCTGCCAGGTCTCTTACAGTCGTCCTCAACGGCTCAAAGAAGAACGTGAAGGTGGAGATCCCTAAGGGCAACTACGTTGTGCTTGCGCAGCTTGGAAAGGCTGATGCCGACGGCATAGGAGCATACTCAGGCTCGCACTGTGCAGCCGGAGCGACCTCAGCGACAATCCTTGCAGAATACTAAGGTCGCCCCGTCATCCCCGACCTGACCAACCCGTCCTCCTGGACCTGACCAACCCTTCCTCCTGGACCTGACCATTACGTCATCCCCGACCTGACCATTACGTCATCCCCGACCTGACCAACCCGTCCTCCTGGACCTGACCATTACGTCATCCCCGACCTGATCGGGGATCTGAACAATAAAAATAACCAATAAAGATATGAAGAAGACATTATTTGCAATCTGCGCTGCTCTCATGACCCTCTCATGTGCAAAGCCCCCGCAGCAGCAGCCGCTTGAAAACTCAGTGGTGTATGAAATGAATGTGCGCCAGTACACTCCTGAAGGCACTTTCGCGGCAGCTCAGAAGGAACTCCCGCGACTGGCGGAAATGGGAGTCGATATCGTATGGCTCATGCCTATCTATCCTATCGGCGTCGAGGGACGAAAGGGGACTCTCGGATCATACTATGCAGTGAAGGACTACTGCGCGGTGAATCCTGAATTCGGTACCCTTGAAGATTTCGACAACTTCCTTGCTGAGGCTCACAGACTCGGACTTCGCGTGGTGATCGACTGGGTAGCCAATCACACTTCCCCTGATGCTGTGTGGGAAAGCGGAAAGCCTGCAGATTGGTATGAACGTGATGTCGAAGGCAACACTACATTCACAGCCGACTGGTCGGACACAGCCAACCTCAATTACGAGAACAAGGAGGTATGGAAGGGAATGCAGGATGCACTCCGCTTCTGGATGGAGCGTGGCATTGACGGTTTCCGCTGCGATATGGCGTGCGAGGTTCCGCTCGAATTCTGGCAGGAGACCATAGCAGGCCTGCGTGCAGACTACCCGCACATGTACTGGCTCGCGGAAGGTGAGGAACCTAAACTTCACACTCTGTCCGATTTCGATGCTTCATACTCCTGGGAACTCCACCATATGATGAATGCTATCGCGCGTGGAGAGAAGAACATCCCGGAACTTCTTGAATATATAGCAAAGGATGCTGAAAGACATCCTGCAGATGCATTCCGTCTGATGTTCACCTCCAACCACGACGAGAACTCATGGGCAGGTACTGAGTTCGAGAGAATGGGTGATGCGGCAAAGCTCATGGCTGTGCTCACATTTACCCTTCCAAACGGTCAGCCTCTCATCTACACGGGCCAGGAGATGGGCTGGAACAAGAGATTCGAGTTCTTCGAGAAGGATCATATCCCGGCATGGGAGAAGAACGGGTACTTCGACTTCTACAAGTGGCTCATCGATATCCGTCACAACAATCCTGCACTTGCTGCAGGAGACAAGGGCGGCAAGTTCGAGGTGGTTTCAGCAGAGGACAGCGTACTCGTCTTCACCCGCACACTCCCTGACAACAAGGTGACTGTGAAGGCCGAGCTCAAGGCTCCATGGTCATATGAAATAGTTGCCGAATAGAAGAGATTGCCACGGTCCTGACGGACCTCGCAATGACGTGTGAGCGACTTTCCTGTACGTCATTCCGAGGAGACCGAAGGTCGACGTGGGAATCTATAAAAATCAATGACGTGTGAGCGACTTTCCTGTACGTCATTCCGAGGAGACCGAAGGTCGGCGTGGGAATCTATAAAAATCAATGACGTGTGAGCGACTTTCCTGTACGTCATTCCGAGGAGACCGAAGGTCGACGTGGGAATCTATAAAAATAAAACATATGAACAGAATAATAACAGCAATAGCAACAGCAGCCCTTCTGGCAGCATGCTCAACCCCGGCATTCGATCCTGCATCAGTTGCTGACGCAACCAAGGACCAGGTGACCCGCGTTGAACCTCTCTCGTGGTGGGTCGGTATGAAGACAGATCTCCAGCTCATGGTAAACGGAGCAGGAATCTCAGAGTATGACGTCACAATCGAAGGCGGCAAGGGCGTGTCTGTCGAGAAGATCAACAAGGCGGAAAGCCCTAACTACCTCTTTGTAGACGTGAAGGTGGCTCCGAACGCCCAGCCTGGCACATACTATATCGTGTTCTCAAAGGACGGCGAGTCATTCAAGTATCCGTATGAGATCGCAGCTCGCGCCGAGGGCTCAGCCGAGCGCAAGAGCTTCACCACAGCCGACATGGTTTATCTCATCATGCCGGACCGTTTTGCAAACGGCGATGCTTCAAACGACTCGACAGACGATACGACGGAGGATGCGGACCGCACAAATGGTCATGGACGCCACGGCGGTGACATCCAGGGCGTCATCGATCACCTTGACTACATCAGCGAGCTTGGTGCCACATACATCTGGACTACTCCTTTCCTCGAGGACAATGATCCTCAGGGCTCATATCACGGATATGCCGCTTCCGACTACTATCACATCGACTCACGCTTCGGCTCCAACGAACTCTACAGGACTCTCGTCGAGAAGGCAAGAGAGAAGGGTCTGGGCATCATCATGGACATCGTCCCTAACCACTGCAGCTATGTGCATTGGTGGATGAATGACCTTCCGTTCCATGACTGGGTGCATCAGTTTGACACTTACACCGGCACAAACGTGGCATTCTCCACCAACATGGACCCGAATGCTTCCAAGAAGGATCTTTATATCCAGGAGAGCGGCTGGTTCGTACCTACAATGGTCGATATGAACCTTGACAACCCGTATGTGCTCCAGTACTTCATCCAGTGGGGAGTATGGTGGATAGAGTACTCAGGTCTCAACGGCTTCCGTGTCGATACTTATCCGTACAACGAGAAAGGTCCTGCCTCAGAGTGGTGCAAGGCCATCATGAACGAGTATCCTGACTTCAACATCGTGGGCGAGTGCTGGACTTCATCTATCCCTCAGCTTGCATACTGGCAGGGTGGAAACGCCAACAAGGACGGCTTCGACTCGCACCTTCCTTCAATCATGGACTTCCCGCTCCACGACGCTTTGCGTGATGCCCTTGATGAGGACCATGGCGGATGGGGCGCAGGTATGTCGAAGGTGTATGACATCCTGTCGCACGACTTCGTATATCACGACCTTTCCAAGATGCTCATCTTCCCCGGCAACCACGATACAGCCCGTATCGGTGACTGTGTCCGCAAGGACCCTCGGGCCCTCAAGATCGCGATGACCATGATGGCGACTATGCGAGGTATCCCTCAGATTTTTGCCGGTGATGAACTCATGTTCGTTTCCTCAAATCCGGACAACATTGGTGACCATCCTGGTCTGCGGGTTGATTTCCCTGGCGGATGGGAGGGCGACGAGATTGACCTCTTCACTGCAGAAGGACGTGAGGCTCAGACACATAACACGGATGGCCTCAAGGTGAAGAAGGGTCAGGCAGCTGACCTCTTCAACCATGTAAGCCGCCTCTTTCAGTGGAGAAAGACAGCAGATGTCATCCACAATGGAAAGACCATGCACTTCATGACCCGTGACAACACATATGCATACTTCCGTTACAACGACGATGCAGCAGTTTTCGTCTTCGTCAATAACACTCTTGAAGACAAGAATGTCCCTTGGTCATACTATTCGGAAATCACCGAAGGCCTCCATGACGGAGTAGACGTACTCACAGGCGAGCCTTTCGAGGTGTCTGACGCTACCGTCGTAGCTCCTAAGACAGCATTGGTAATTGAGTATCAGCGTTAATGCACTATTTCGAGAGTGTTTTGTACGTCATTGCGAGGAGGGACGAAGTCCCGACGTGGCAATCTTTAAAATAATTTTTAAACAAAATATGAAAAAAATCCTTTCAGCAATCGCAGCAGCGGCCATAGTGTTCGCCTGCGCACCAAAACAGGGCCCGGTGACCGATGTGCAGACCATGAAGTCTCCGTCTGGCAATATGGAAATGACCTTCCAGCTCACAGCAGACGGCACACCACAGTATGCCCTCAACTATGGCGACCAGAAGGTAATCCTCCCTTCGGACCTCGGATATGAATTCCGCGGTGTACTTAAGGCTCAGAAGATCGTATACAATGCGGACGGGACCATATCCAAGGAAGACCGTCAGCCTTGTTATTCATTCCATGACGGTTTTGCCGTGGAAAGTGTGGAAACATCCTCTTTCGACGAGACCTGGGAGCCTGTATGGGGCGAGGAATCGAAGATCCGTAACCACTACAACGAACTTCTCGTAAACCTCGTGCAGACCTCTTCAGACAAGAAGATGTCCATCCGTTTCCGTCTTTTTGACGATGGTCTCGGCTTCCGTTACGAGTTCCCTTATCAGAAGAATCTCAGCTACTTCGTAATCAAGGAGGAGATGACCCAGTTTGCCCTTGCAGGAGACCACACAGCATGGTGGGTACCCGGAGATTATGATACTCAGGAATATAATTTCACGGAGTGCCGCCTTTCGGAAATCGCCGAAAACATGCCTAAGGCCCTCAATCCGAATGATTCCCAGACTCCTTATTCCGTGAACGGTGTGCAGACATCCCTCCAGATGCGTACCGACAGCGGTCTGTACATCAATATCCATGAGGCCGCTCTTCTTGACTATCCGTGCATGCACCTCGAGCTGGATCCGAAGACTATGACCTTCACTTCGCATCTTACTCCTGATGCACAGGGCTGGAAAGGACGTCTTCAGACTCCATGCAACTCTCCTTGGAGAACCGTTCAGGTCGCTCCGAGCGCTACGGCACAGCTTGCATCACGCATGATTCTCAATCTCAACGAACCATGCGCTCTTGAAAGCACCGACTGGATCAAACCTGTAAAATACATAGGTGTATGGTGGGAAATGATTTCAGGAAAGGGATCCTGGAACTATACTGACGATTTCGCTTCCGTACAGCTCGGCAAGACCGATTATGCTTCTGCAACCCCTAACGGACGTCACTCCGCAAACAACGAGAAGGTACGCCGCTACATCGATTTCGCTGCAGAGCATGGCTTTGACCAGGTGCTCGTCGAGGGATGGAACGAAGGCTGGGAAGACTGGGCGAACTGCAACAAGGACTATGTCTTTGACTTCGTCACTCCATATCCTGACTTTGACATCGAGGCTCTCAACAAATATGCTCACTCGAAGGGCGTACGCCTGATGATGCATCACGAGACATCTTCATCTGTGCGCAACTACGAGCGTCACCTCGACCAGGCTCTCGAACTCATGGACAAGTATGGCTACAACTCAATCAAGAGCGGATATGTAGGCGACATCCTCCCTATCGGAGAACACCACTACAGCCAGTCGCTCATAAACCACTACATGCATGTGGTGAAGAAGGCAGCAGAGCACAAGGTAATGCTCAACGGCCACGAGATGGTACGCCCTACCGGACTCTGCCGTACCTATCCTAACCTCATCGGTGCGGAAGCTGCCCGCGGTACAGAGTACCAGGCATTCGGCGGTACAATGCCTCACCACGTGACCATCCTTCCGTTCACTCGTCTCAACGGTGGCCCTATGGACTATACTCCGGGCATTTTCGTCATGGATCTTGCTTCAGTCACTGAAGGCAGAAACCAGTCTTGGGTAAATGCTACCATAGCAAACCAGCTTGCACTCTATGTGACCCTCTACTCGCCGCTCCAGATGGCTGCAGACCTCCCTGAACACTATGAGCAGTTCATGGATGCGTTCCAGTTCATCAAGGACGTGGACATAGACTGGATCCAGTCGAAGTACCTCCTTGCCGAGCCGGGTGAGTATGTTGTCATCGCTCGTCAGGGCAAGAAGAACGGCCAGTGGTTCTGTGGTGGTGTGACCGACGACCAGAAGCGCACACTTGACGTTCCTATGAACTTCCTCGAGCCAGGAAAGACATATGAGGCTACAATCTATGCAGATGCTGAGGATGCAGACTACAAGGAGAACCCTCAGGCATACAGGATATGGAAGCAGAACGTCACTTCAGAGGATGTCCTCTCGATGACAATGGCTCGCGGAGGCGGCTTTGCAATCAGCTTCCAGGAACTGTAGCCCTATCATGACCACCGCTTCGCCCTTGTCATTTCGAGTGGGCGAAGCGATTCGAGAAATCTAAAAAACAAACCCAAAATATCAAAAGAATGACTCAAAACTTTATGAACCCTGCTGGCGCAACCCTCGCCACCGGCAGCTACGTATCTCCTGCTGCAAAAGTAGTTGAGATCTCATCAGAGGGCGTACTCTGCGCAAGCGGACAGTTTGAGGAGTGGACTGAAGACACACTCCCTTGGTAACAGTTTAACTATTAAAACAATCACGAAAATGAAAAAGAATTTGTTTATGGTTGCAGCTGTTGCCCTCTTCGCAGCAGTATCATGCAACGACCAGCTTTCACAGGAAGTAACTCCTGCAGGTGAAACAGTGACTTTCGAGGCTTCAGTGGACGGCGCCGACACAAAGGTGTCACTCGAAGGCAAAGTATCAAAGTGGGAAAACGGTGACAAGATCACCATCCACAACGGAACAAAAGGCTACGAGTTCAGCACTACAGACGCTGGCACAAAGGCTACATTCTCATATACCGGAGCTGACTTCGCAGGTGATAAGTTCATGGCAGTATATCCATCAGGAAACTACACAGCTGACGTTGAGGCTAAGACTGTGACAGGTGTTGTTATTCCGGACAAGCAGGTTCTCAAGGCTGGAACTTTCCCTTCTGATGCTGCGGTTTCAGTTGCTTATTCGGAGAATGAATCTTTGAATTTCAAGAATGCGGTAGCTGTTCTTAAGTTCAAGGTTACAGGTGATGATGTTACCTATGGCGCTTTCTATGCTGATGGCGGAAAAGGTGATCTTACAGGAAAGTATGATGCGGCTTACAGCAATGGTGAACTTGTACTCACTTCTGTTGAGGCAAAGCAGTGGGTTGATTTCCATATGAATGATGCTGTACTTTCAAAAGATGCTACTTATTATCTTGCTGTTGCCCCTGCAGCTTTTGCGACAGGATTTGGGATTTCTTTAAATGGAGTCGAGGTAAAGAAATATACAGGAGCATTCACACTTGAGCGCAATCATATCTATGATATGGGTACACTGGAGTATGTTGCTCCAGCAGATCCTTCGACACTCAGCTGGGGTATCTGCGGAGATATGACGTCATGGGCTGCTGGTGCCGATATAGCAATGACACTTGACGGTGACTGGTTTGTGGCAGAAAATGTGGCAGTGGAGGCAGGACAGGCATTCAAGCTTCGCGCTGATGGAAGCTGGGATGTGAACAGAGGTGCTGGCGGAGATGTAAAGCCTTTCGCTTTGACAGCAGGTACAGAGATTGAGGTTTGGCATGACGGTCAGGACATGACTGTGGCAGCAGGCACTTATAACTTCTATCTGTCAAAGGATTGCAAGAAGTTCAAGGTAGAGGCTGTCGGTGGTTCTGAGACACCGGAAGTTGATCCGACAAAGTATGGACTTGTAGGTAGCTTCCAGGGCTGGGATGCAGGTAATCCGATAGCAATGGAGCTTGCCTCGGATGGATGGATCGTTACAAGAGGTGTAGAGCTTTACAAGAGCGATGAATTTAAATTCGTTCAGGATAAATCGTGGAATGTCAGCTACGGAACTTCAAGTGTTGTAGTGCTTGAGGAAGGTGTAGAGACAACTCTCGTTACAAACAATAGCCAAAATATGAAGGTTGGTAAGAATGGTAAGTTTGATGTCTATTTTAATCCAAATGCAAAGAAGGTGAAAGTCGAGTGTGTTGATGATTATGCAGACATCAAGGTAAACATTACTATTGATAACAAGGCAAATTGGACCCCACTTTATATTACTCTTAAATTTGGCGATGAAGTTATTGCTGATGCTGAAGAGGTTATTAATAATACTTATGCAGTAAGTGGAAAGTATATAGGTGAGTCTTTGACATATTGGTTCACTTCCGGATCAAAGAAGTCAGAGGCTGCAAATGTTACAATAACAAAAGATGGTGCAAAGCTTACATTGGAGGAAACAGTGGTTAAGCTATACTTCGAGCTGAATACAGCTAATGCTAAACAGTGGTGGGGTAAAACTTCAAAGATTCATGTTTGGGGTACTGGAACATCATTCGATACATCATGGCCTGGCAACACAATGACCTCAGAAGGAAACTATACTTGGTCTATTATCGTACCGTCGGAGTTGGTTGGCAAGACAATCAACTACCTTATTCACAATGGAAATGGTTGGCAATCATCAGATTCTACAGTGACAATAAGTGCAGAAGGCAATATTGTTACAGGTAGTTCAATAGGTATCAATTAATATACCTTTAATTTCTCAGGAGCCCGAGGGTGAAACCTCGGGTTCTTGCTAAGATATTAACCTGAAATTTATATGAAAATATCTTTCTGGAAGTATGCAGTGGCCGCGGTCGCCGCACTCTTTTTGAACTCCTGCGCTGAGGAGATTGTTGCGCCGGAAGATGATGTTAATGTCCCGGAGGGCGTGGCGTCATATACCGCTTATGCGGATGGTGTGGATACGAAGGCCGTTCTTGACGGCAGGCTGTCAAAGTGGTCTGGCGTGGAGAGCATTGCTGTGGTTGGCAGGAAAGGCACCCATAAGTTTACTGCAACTGTCAATGGCGCGTCCAGTCAGGCAACCTTCAGCTATGCTGGTGACGGCAAATATGAGGAAACCGAGGTGCTGGCGGTATATCCTTATGCATCAGGCGCCTACAACGGTGATCTCGATGACCTTTATGTGTCAAATGTCGAAATACGGTCAGAGCAGACTGCGGTGGCGGGACCTGGTCAGTAAAATAATGTCGTATATGTACATATAAAAAGGGAACGATGACATGTTTACACTAACTGTCATTTTGACCGAACGAAGTGAGCGGAGAAATCTTTTTAAAGATGTCTCGACTACGCTCGACATGACAGGTGTAAACTGATATATTATAACCTGTAAAAAAGAGAAGCCGACCCCCCAATGGTCGGCTTACTGCATTCTAAAGAGTGATGACGAGTTGTCGGAAGGATATGTCAGAGCGTGGCCGGCCGCGGCCTCGTGAGTGGCTCCCGAAGGAACGAAGTTCCGAAGGGTGGATGGAGCGAAGCGGAACTCTGACATATCCTTCCGACAACCCTCCTCCCTGCAGTGCCTCCACCCCTGCCGCGCCGTATCATTTCTCGCCATATCTTGCGTCAGGCTCAGAAAGCAGACCGGACTTCGGAATCTGCATTTCGCGGATGATCTCCACCATCTCCGCCGGCGAAACCACAAACGGCTTCCTCGGAAAATGCTTCAGGTTGCCGGTGACAAGAAACGAATCTTCTTTGCTCAATGCTACCTCATAGAATACGAGGTCCTTGGCATCCGCTAATGTTTCTCCGCTGTTCACCCTTTCGGAGTGGATGCCTTTTGTCTTGATTTCAGTCAATACTGCATCAATCTTCTCTTTCGCGATTTTGAATTTAGATCGTGTCAGCACTGTGGAATACTCATTCAATATTTCATCATTGTATACAGGTGTGATAGTCCCTTTGAATAAGCAGTCCAGCAAAAGAACGGTTGCAGAGTCATTGTGCCTTGATAAAAATGCAGATACAATGACATTGGTATCTAATATTGTCAGGAATTTCATACTATTGTCCCAGTCTGGCAAGTCTGATTTCTTCATTAATTTCCTCCAGACTCATTCCTGCAGTACCGTTCTCCGCAGCCATACGCCGTATCTCCCAGAACGCCCTGCGCCCCCTCTCTGTGATCTCCTCAGGTGAATCCGTCTTTACCTCAAACGGAATCCTCCTTTCTCTGACCACAGCTTTCATGAACACCGTAAGTGCAGCTGTCGAGGTGAGGCCGAACTCATCGCAAAGTGCGTCAAATTTCTTTTTCAGTGAGTCATCGACTCTGAATGTCATTGATGTCTGTGCCATAATCCTATACTTTGGTACTTGTACTTGCAAATATAATACATTGTCTGTACGATGCAAATATATTTAATCTTTCCGTGTACGACTTGCAATGACCACTGTGACGAGTTTCAGCACCAAAATGACACAGTGGTACCGTATAACACGAAAATCTGCGGATTATCGGCACCGCTGTGACGACTTTGGGGTCTAAAATGACACAGTGGTCGTAACGCGTAGAATTGCTGCACATGTCGGATGCGTATGCCGCAGTTACGCTTCGTTACATCTTCCCGAGGCCTGACGATGTCTGCGGGTGGTTCCTTGTCAGTCAGAGAATTTCTTTTCCAGACTCTCCAGCCATCCGGTGCGCGTCTTGTCTCCGGCCTGTTTAACCATGTTGAGGCTGAGCCATTCTGCATCGTGTATCCCGATCTGGTTGAATGTGCCTTTTATCAGTGACCCCTCGATCGAGTTTCCGAATGTGTCACTGTAGATTTCTGCAGGAGTGTTCATCGTGGATATCACTGTGACCTGCTTCAGGTTGTGGAGACGGGATTTCAACCTTCCGTCTTCCATTTCATATGCGACCCCTGGAAATATGACCTTGTCCACGAACCCTTTCATCATGGCAGGCAGGCTCATCCACCATATAGGGAATATCATGACGAGTCTCTCAGCCCATTCAAGTTTCTTCTTGTAGCGAAGCACTATCGGGTCGAGGTCATCCAAGGCTTCGGTCATGCCACGTCCCAGCTCTGCAAATGCCTTCAGGTCCTTTGCCTTCATCACTGGATCGAACCCGTCCTTATCCAGATTGATTGTCTTGCAGGCATGTCCGCCTTTCTTCAGTCCTTGCCGGACAGCCTTCATGATACTGTTGCAGTAGCTTCCCTCGTAGGGATGAGTAAATACAATAAGAGTCTTCATGTCCTTTCGTTTTATCCATTCAGTTACAAGACCCTTACCAAACTTTTTCTGTTTTTTCTTTTATTTATCCCTCCCATGCCTTATCTTTGCCACATATTAGGAAAGATGCTCGAGTGGCTGAAGAGGCACGCCTGGAAAGCGTGTAGTCGCCTAAAGCGGCTCACGGGTTCGAATCCCGTTCTTTCCGCAAAAGAGAGACACAGGCGGAGCGGGATGTCGGAGCGAATGCGACGAAATCCTTTTGCACCGCCCCACCTGCCGCCCCTCACGATACCTTCATTCCTTTTGAGAAGAAATTATTGAAGAATAGCATCTGGTATTTAATGGAGTTGCTCCAGTAGGCCCAGTTGTGCTTGCCGGGACGTACAAGGAAGTCATGCGGTATGCCTTCCTTGAGCAGTTTTTCGTGGAGGTTGCAGTTTACCTCATAGAAGAAGTCCTCCACTCCGCAATCTATGATTATATCCAACGATCCGGGAGTCAGAAGGTGGGTGAGATTGATCACGGTGTTCTTCTCCCATGCCTCCGGGTTTTCCTGATATGTGCCCAGACGTCTTGCAATATGCCACGACTCTGTGAAGGGACGGAAATCAACACCACCTGAAGTGGTGCCGGCGGCACCGAATAAATCCTGATGCTTGATGGCCGTATGCATGGCTCCGTGACCTCCCATGGAAAGACCTGTGATGGCTCTTCCTTTCCTGTCCTTGATTGTCTTGAAGTTCTTGTCAATGTAGGTTACCAATTCAGACGAAACAAAGGTTTCATACTGATATTCAGGAGTGGTCTTGCTGTCAAAATACCAGCTGTCATAGCCGCCGTCAGGCATCACTAAGATGATGCCATAAGCGTCTGAAAGATTCTCGACATCAGTCTTGTCTACCCAAGCCCTGTTATTGTCGCTGTAGCCGTGAAGGAGGTACAAGACAGGAAATGAACTCCCTGCATCATAGTTTTCCGGGGTTACTACTGTCACGGGAATGTCTTTCTGCATGCTTTCGCTGAAAACGTTTATGTCCAGTACGTTGAAGGCTGATGCCGACAATGACAGCCCGAGGGCTGAGATGATGGATAAAAGTAATGATCTCATGATTGATGTTCTTTATGAAGCTAAATTCCTGATAAAGGTACGAAAAACAGTAGAATGCGCCAAATCCTGAATTTGATACTCTGCAAAATAAATATTATATTTGGTCCGGTCTCTCCCCGCCACATGATGTTATGAAATTTCCTATAGATAATGCCGTCCTTGAATCCGTGCTGGATCAGATGGATATCCTGGATATATCAGGAGCGACAATAAGGCAGTCCGGAGCGATAGCCCGCGCCATTGAATCCCGTGAAGGTTGTGAATTCATACATATGGAAATGGGAATTCCCGGTCTCCCGCCTGTCAGGGTAGGAATAGAGGCGGAGAAGACGGCCCTTGATTCAGGAGTGGCCTCCCAGTATCCCAACATGGCCGGAACACCGGACCTAAAGCTTCAGGCTTCGCGTTTCCTGAAGGCATATCTGGATATCGATGTGGCCCCTTCCGGCTGTGTTCCTACGGTCGGCTCCATGCAGGGCAGCTTTTCCACCTTTCTCCTGTGCTCCCACCTGCAGCCTGAAAAGGATACGATTCTTTTTATCGATCCCGGATTCCCTGTCCAGCGCACTCAGGCCCATATCCTTAACATCAGGAGCGAATCTTTCGATATCTACGAATACAGGGGTGCAAAGCTGTACGACAAGCTTGAAAGCTATCTGAAAAAAGGAAATATCGCCGCTCTGATCTATTCGAGTCCGAACAATCCTGCCTGGATCAATCTTACGGATGAGGAGCTTCGGACCATAGGCTCGCTCGCCACCAGGTATGATACGATAGTCATAGAGGACCTTGCATACATGTGCATGGATTTCCGTAAACCTTTGGGGAAACCATATGAACCTCCGTATCAGCCTACGATTGCGAAATATACGGACAACTACATCATCATGATGTCGGGTTCGAAGATGTTCAGCTATGCCGGACAGAGAATTGCAATTATCGCGATTTCTGACGCCCTCTACTGCAGGGAGTATCCGATGCTGAAGGATTTCTTCAAGATGTCACGTCTTGGAGATGCCTATGTCTTTGCGGTCCTGTATGCCGTATCTTCTGGGGCAAGCCACTCGGCCCAGTACGCCCTTGCTGAGATGCTGAGGGCCGCATCCGACGGAGAACTTGATTTCGTGACTGCAGCAGCGGAATATGCGAGAAGGGCCGGCGTGAGCAAACGCATGTTCCTCGACAACGGTTTCCATATAGTATATTCAATGGATGGAGATGTGCCGGTGAGTGACGGATTTTTCTATACTGTGGGATATAAGGACATGCAGAGCGGGGAATTGATGGGGGAACTTATGAGATACGGAATCTGTTCAATTTCATTGTCCATGACAGGCAGCCGGCAGAACGGGGTGCGTATATGTGTCTCGCAGCTCAACCGCCCTGAACAGTTCGAATGGCTTGATGAGAGGCTCAGGTTGTTTGCCTCCGACCATTAAACAGCAAGGAACCTCCTGTCAGGGGAAACCATAAAATACTGACTATGAATTATATTACAGCTCAACAAGCCGTACAGCTTATTGAATCCGGAGACAGCGTCTACATTCAGGGCAGCACTTCCATCCCTGAGGTCCTTTGTCAGGCTTTGGCAGACAGAGGGAATGAACTCAAGGATGTGACAATATATGCTGCATTTGCTGTGGGTAGATGCGAAGCCCCTTTCTGCAGGCCTGAATACAAGGAAGCCTTCAATATCCGGAGCCTTTTCGTTGCAAATAACATAAGGCGTTGGCTCGCAGAAGGATACGGCTCGACAATTCCGGCGTTTCTGGGAGAGATACCAGCGTTGTTCAGAGACGGCACCCTTCCGTTGGATGCGGTGTTTCTGAATGTTTCCCCTCCGGATGAAGACGGATATTGTTCCTTCGGTGTCTCTGCTGACCTGGCAGTCAGTGCAGTCGAGTGTTCCCGTAAAGTGATTGCCCAGATCAACAGGTCCATGCCGTTTTCGTACGGAGATGCGCTTATTCATGTCTCACGCATTGATGCGGCTGTGGAAGTGGATGATCCGCTTGTCGAGGTGCCGACGGCGCCACCTTCAGAAACAGATATGGCCATAGGCCGTCACATCGCTGAGATGATTCCTGACGGAGCTGCACTTCAGATCGGGGTAGGGGGAATCCCAAATGCCGTTCTGGCTGCGCTGAAGGACCATCGCCACCTCGGACTTCATACAGAAGCCTTGACAGACGGTGTCCTGCCGCTGCTGGAAAGCGGGGTGATTGACAATTCGTGCAAGAAGGTGATGCCCGGGATATCGGTGGCGTCTCTTGCCCTTGGGTCGGGAAGGCTGTATGACTATATGGACTATAGGAAGGATCTCCTGCTCAAGGATGTGGCCTGGACCAACGATCCGTTCAGGATAGCTGCGAATCCTAAGGCCGTAGCCATAAATTCTGCAGTGGAAGTCGATCTTACCGGCCAGGTGTGTGCGGATTCGATAGGTACCCGCATCATATCCGGCGTCGGGGGACAGCATGACTTCATGTATGGTGCATCACTTTCTGACGGCGGTAAGACGTTCATAGCCATTCCTTCGATGACGGAAAAAGGAGTTTCGAAGATAAATCCTGTGCTCTCTCCGGGAGCGGGAGTCGTCACCACACGCCACATGGTCCAGAATATCGTCACCGAGTACGGAGTGGCGGAGCTCAGGGGAAAGACCTTGCCGCAGAGGGCGAAGGCTCTTGTGGCTATAGCTCATCCTTCGGTAAGGGAACAGCTGGACCGTGCCGCATACGAACGCTTCGGCTATTCATATCTTCATCTCAGATAGCGGCTGCCTACGGCCGGAAAAGAGTCTGACGGCCTGTTGCCCGGATACGGCCCTTCCGTGTGCGGGATAAGGAAATATTTTGTAATTTTGCATCCTGTCATCAGAAGGCGGACAATGGAGAAGAAAGAGTATATAGAGATTCAGGGAGCGAAGGCTCATAATCTTAAAGGGGTGTCTTTGTCGATTCCTCGCAGGAAGTTTGTGGTTGTGACCGGCTTGAGCGGAAGCGGAAAGTCCTCTCTTGCCTTTGATACCATCTATGCAGAGGGGCAGAGGCGTTATATGGGCACTCTTTCCACCTATGCCAAGCATTTCATGGGAATCCTGGAAAAGCCTGAGGTGGAATCCATAACAGGTCTCAGTCCCATCATCGCCATAGAGCAGAAGACCACGGGCAGCAATCCGAGGTCCACTGTCGGCACGATCACGGAAATTTATGACTTCCTGAGGCTTCTGTATGCCCGTGCATCCACGGCCTATTCTCCTCAGACCGGAAAGGAGATGGTCCGTTACACTGACGAACAGATAGTCTCCCTTATAATGGAGAATTATCGGGACAGGAAATGCTATCTGCTTGCTCCCGTGGTAAAGGGACGAAAAGGACACTACAAGGAACTTCTGGAACAGATGCGCAAGAGGGGGTATACTCAGGCGAGGATTGACGGCCGTCTCTGCGAATTGAACGAAGTGACCGCACTTGACCGTTATAAACCCCATTTTGTCGAGCTTGTCATAGACAGGCTGAAGCCATCGCAGAAAGACGGGAAAAGAATCAAGGATTCCGTGATGTCCGCCCTTAACTTCGGCAAGGGCTCGCTGGCTGTCATGGATATGCAGACGGAGGAGATATGCCATTATTCCAAGCATCTCGTATGCCCGGACACGGGAATATCCTTGGCTGAGCCTGCCCCGCATTCCTTCTCCTTCAATTCCCCTCAAGGATATTGCCCGCATTGCAAGGGCCTTGGGATGATTGTGGACGTGAATATGGACACTGTCATTCCGGACCGTTCCGTTTCCATAGCCGAGGGCGGTATAGTACCACTCGGGAAGGTGAGGGAGACCAAGAAGTTCGATGTGATACGTTCGATAGCCAGGAAATACAATTTCTCATTATATGACCCGATAGAGGAACTTCCGGATGAGGTGGTCTCGCTGATAGTCTTCGGCTCTGACGAGCTTTTCAGAGTGGGTGAAGGTGCATCTTCCGAGATGGTGATGTTTTCGGGTATAGTCGGTGATATAAACGAAAAGGTCGTATGTCCGGTGTGCGGCGGGACACGTCTCAATAAGGAGACGACCTACTTCCGCATAGACGGGAAGACCATCTCTGAGGTGGCTGCAATGGAGATAAGCCACTTGAAAGGATGGCTGTCCTCTCTTGATGATGTCTTCGGAAAGAGGGAGAGTCTGATAGCGCGGGATATCCTGAAGGAACTTAAGTCAAGGGTCTCGTTCCTGCTGGATGTAGGCCTCGATTATCTGTCTCTCGATAGGGCGACCGCATCACTTTCCGGAGGTGAAAGCCAGCGGATAAGGCTTGCCACTCAGATAGGGTCCAAGCTTGTTAATGTCCTTTATATACTTGACGAACCTTCGATCGGCCTTCATCAGAGGGATAACCGCAAGCTTATAGCCTCGTTGAAGAAGCTCAGGGATGAAGGCAATTCCGTGATGGTGGTAGAGCACGATGCGGAGACGATGATGGCTGCCGACTGGCTTGTGGATGTAGGACCGGGAGCCGGAGAGGATGGCGGACAGATCTGTTTCAACGGCCCGCTGGAGGATATTTACGGGGCCGATTCCAATACTTTGCAGTATCTGCGGGGTGAAAGGGAAATAGCCGTTCCTGCTGAAAGGAGGAAAGGCAACGGATTGTACCTTGGTATCCGCGGAGCCAGAGGGAACAACCTTAAGGATGTGGATATCGATATTCCTCTCGGGATGCTCATCGGAATAAGCGGTGTCAGCGGCAGCGGAAAGTCTTCTCTGATAAATGAAACCCTCATGCCTGTGCTGAAGAACCGTTTCTATAATGCCAGGATGCAGCCTCTTCCTTATGATGAGGTGGTGGGAATCGAAAACATCGACAAGCTCATCGAAATAGACCAGAGCCCTATCGGACGTACTCCGAGGAGTAATCCTGCCACATTTACAGGGGTGTTCAATGACATCCGTAATCTGTTCGAGGCTACCCCAGATGCGAAGGTACGTGGTTTCAAGGCCGGACGGTTCTCCTTCAATGTGCCGGGCGGGCGCTGTGAGGAATGCAAGGGAGCCGGCATCAAGGTCATCGAGATGAACTTCCTTCCTTCCGTGAATGTGGTTTGTGACGAGTGCCGTGGAAAGAGGTATAAGAATGACACTCTTGCAGTGAGATATAAGGGAAAGAACATCAACGATGTGCTTGAGATGCCTGTCAGCGAGGCTTATGAATTCTTCGAAAACATCCCGACCATAGCCCCGAAACTGAAGGCTCTGGTGGATGTCGGCCTGGGATACGTACGGCTCGGGCAGTCTGCTGTGACTCTCTCCGGGGGAGAAAGCCAGAGGATGAAACTCGCGGCCGAGCTCGCCAGAAAAAGCACGGGGAACACCCTTTACATCCTTGACGAACCCACTACCGGCCTCCATTTCGACGATATAAAGGTACTTCTTGACGTCCTGCAGCAGATTGTCGGACAAGGTAATACTGTGATTGTCATAGAACATAATCTGGATGTACTCAAGTCTGTGGACTACCTCTTCGATATGGGCCCCGAGGGCGGTCGCAGGGGCGGTGTGATTGTTGCAGAGGGTACGCCGGAGCAGATTGCGGACAATCCTGATTCCGTGACCGGACCATTCCTGAAGGAAGTCTTGCCTGCCACCTCGAGCAAAGTCGAGAGGTCTAATAAATAAACAAAATGGAAGATATCAGAATATGGTGTGAAAACACGAAGGGCTACGATAAGATAGCTGTCGGTACGACGCTTAAGGAACTTTCCGAAAGATTGTGCCCGTCAGTTTCTTTGAGCACCGGCAGGGAAATACCTGTGCTTGCCGCTCTGGTGGATAACAAACTGAAGTCTCTGGACTACAAGCTGTTCAATCCGCATAATGTCTGTTTCATAGGATATACCCATCCTGACGGACGCCGTACCTATATCCGTTCTCTCTGCTTCGTACTTCAGAAAGTGGTGCGTGAAATGTTTCCGGATAGGATTATGATCATTGATTATTCTCTTCCAAGCGGTCTGTATTGCGAACTGAGAAGCCAGGATCCGGACAATGACAGTCTGCACGTGACTTTTCCTGTCAGCGATGCACAGCTCGATGAGATCGGATCAAGAATGCGTGATCTCATTGCTGCCGATCTGCCTTTCGGCAAGACTACCATGACTCTTGAGGAATGTGAGACCGTATTCGGCAGGAACGGGCAGTCCGAAAAGGTGAGTCTGATGAAGTCTCTCGGAAGATTCAATTACAACGTCTATACTCTCGACGGAAGCTGTGACACGTTCTACGGACCGTTGGCTCCATCTACGGGCTATCTGAAAACATTCGGTCTGACCGGTTTCAGTGACGGTTTCTGTCTCCAGTATCCGATGGACGGAGATCTCGACAAGGTGCTGACTATGAAGAGGCAGTCAAAGCTCGCGACTGCTCTGAAAGAACATTCCGACTGGTGTGCACTCATGGGTGTGAAAGGAATAGGAACACTCAATGCTAAGGTGCGTTCAGGCGAAATAGTGGAACTCATCAACCTGTCGGAGGCGCTCCATGAGAGAAAATATGCAGAGATAGCAGATCAGATATATGAGCGGAGGGACAAGGTGAAGATAGTCTTCATCGCTGGCCCTTCAAGCAGCGGCAAGACCTCTACATCCAAGCGTCTGGCCATCCAATGCCGTATACTGGGGATGAATCCTAAGGTCATCGAACTGGACAATTATTTTGTGGAAAGGGAAATGACGCCTAAGGATGAGAACGGGGAATATGATTTCGAATCTCTCGGTGCCATGGATCTGGATCTGCTTGGAAAGAATCTTAACGATCTTCTTGATGGAAAGGAAGTGGAGATTCCGCGCTTTGATTTCAAGGAGGGGAGAAAATATTATGAAGGAAACTTCATGCAGCTTCATGACAAGGATGTGCTGATAATGGAGGGAATCCATGCCCTGAATCCGGAGATGATACCGTCAGTCGATCCTTCAAAGGTGTTCAGGGTATACGCTTCTGCCCTGACTTCTCTGTCTGTGGATGAGAACAATAATATCTCAACTTCCGACAACAGGATGCTTCGCAGGATGATCAGGGATAACCGGACGAGAGGTGTGGTCCCTGAGGATACGCTCATGAGATGGCAGAGTGTCAGGAGAGGGGAGAACAGGAACATATTCCCGTTCCAGGAGAACGCTGATGCCGTATTCAATTCGGCGCATATCTTCGAACTTCCTGTTCTGAAATACTATGCAGAGCCGCTGCTAAGGAAGATTGCCCCATCGTCACCGGCATATGTGGAGGCTACAAGAATGCTGAAGTTCCTCGCTTATATTGTCGAGTTGTCTCCGGCAGAGATAGCGGCCATTCCTCCGACTTCAATCCTCCGTGAATTCATAGACGGACAAACCTTATAAATTTCAATATTATGTCAAAAGCTCTTGTGTTTAAATTCGTAGACGGCTCATACAAGGAATGTGAGGTCACAGGAAGAGACATGGGTGGTCAGGATGTATACTACAGACCTCTGTCATCTTTGACGAAGGGGTGTATCGGATGGGAGTCCGGACCGACACCGAATCATAATGTCTATGTCCTCGAGGTTGGCAAAGACTATGTCGTTGTTGAGGTCAGGGACAGTTGGGGACGCGAGAAAGCCGGTCCGTACACATTGTATGAAGGCACAGAGAAAGGCTATAGTTATATGTTCGGGGAATGGTCATATAATTTCTCCGTATCCCTCGTCCGCATGGATATCTGAATCCGCTGATATCAGTCTTCGTAAGGCTCGTTGAACGGCATCAGGAACGGATTTGTCATCCGTTCTGTGGCTATATCGCTTGATGGTCCGTGTCCGGGGAAGATGCGGATGTCTCCGTCGAGCATGAGCAGTTTTTCAAATATGCTTTTCATAAGGACGTCGTAGTCTCCTCCGGGATGGTCTGAACGTCCGATAGCTCCTGCAAAGAGGGTATCTCCTGACAGGAGTGTCTTCTCGTCGCGCTCCAGATAGCATAGGCCTCCTACGCTATGACCGGGAGTCTCGATGACTTCGAAACTGAGTGATCCTACCTTTATTACATCACCTTCCCTTACGTCAGAAGTATTGAATGTGTCGGGCATCGGAGCTCCGAACATCCTGCTGAAATAAGAGTTGTTTTCCAGCGTAAACCTCTCTTCCGGATGCATATAGACAGGAATATGATACATGGCAGAAAGTCTTCCTGCTCCGAGTATGTGGTCGAAATGTCCGTGGGTAAGCATTATGCAGACCGGTTTAAGTCCTTTTGATTCCATGAAGGAAGTCAGGAGGGTTGTCTCCGCCTCGGATGAACAGCCCGGATCGGTTATGGCGCAGCAGCCCTTGTCATCCCAGACTATGCAGCAGCGTGTCTGGAAACTGTTGAAAATAAACTCTTGTATATGCATAGGACAAAATTTCCAATAAAACGTACAAAATTACATTAAAAATTCGTATGTTTGCTGACTATTATGGCATAAACTGTACAAAACTTAATAAATATGCATATAGCAATTGCAGGTAATATAGGCAGCGGAAAGACCACTCTTACCAAGATGCTCGCTGCCCATTACGGATGGACTCCAAAGTTCGAGTCTGTAGATTACAATCCATATCTCGCTGATTTCTATGATGATATGGAAAGATGGTCGTTCAATCTACAGGTGTATTTCCTTAACAAGAGATTCAAGGACGTGGTAGACATCTCCAAGCTTGACGAGGTCATCATCCAGGACCGCACCATATATGAGGATGCCCGCATCTTTGCTCCCAATCTCCATGGCATGGGACTGATGAGCACGAGGGATTTCGAAAACTATTCCGATCTCTTTGACCTTATGATGTCGCTTGTCAATCCGCCTGATCTTCTGATCTACCTCAAAAGTTCGATTCCGAACCTCGTCAGCCAGATCCAGAAGAGAGGCCGTGAATATGAAAAGAGTATCCGTATTGACTATATAACAGGTCTGAACGAACGTTATGAGGACTGGATAAAGGGCTATAAGCACAAGCTCCTTGTCCTTGATGTGGACCGCATCAAGTTCGAGAACCGTCCTGAGGATTTTCAGGAGGTCGTGGACAAGATCGATGCGGAGCTGTTCGGACTTTTCCCGGACCAGGACTAAACCTATAAATCTAAAACGAATAATTATGGCAGAAAGATTAACAATCATCGACTTTGTCGAGAAGTATGTTGCCAAATACCCGAAGAACACATATCTGTGGGAGAAAGTGGGTAACGAATGGACTCAGACAACCTATGAGCAGACAAAGAAGGAAGTCTATCGTGTGGGAGCCGGCCTCATGGCCATAGGTTTCCAGAAAGGCGAAAAAGTGTCATTCCTTTCTGAAGGACGTAACATGTGGATCATGGGAGAGCTCGGAATCCTCTATGCAGGTGGTGTGAGCGTGCCTCTCTCTGTGAAACTTGAAGAAGCAAACGACCTTGTTTTCCGTGTAAAGCATTCGGATTCGAAATATGTGTTCACATCGGCTTCACAGATCGGTAAGATAAGGGCGATTCTTCCGGAGTGCCCTATGGTGGAGAAGGTCATTGTATTTGACCAGCTCAAGGACATGCAGGAGAACGAGATGTATATCGGCGACCTCATGCAGAAGGGAGACGAATTCCTTGCGGAGCATGAGGAGATGTTCGTGCAGCGTTACAGGTCTGTAGGTCCGGATGATTATGCAAACATAAGCTACACTTCCGGAACCACTGCTGAGCCTAAGGGTATCCTCCTGACGCATAGGAACTATACTGCAAACGTAGAGCAGGCCCATTCTGTGATCGGATGCCGCGAGGATGACAGGATGCTCATCATTCTTCCTCTTGACCACTGCTTCGCCCATGTTGCAGGTATGTATACATTGATGTCCTACGGTTCATCTCTGGCCACAGTGCCTGGTAACAGCCTCCGTAACATCCCGTCTACAATCAAGGCAGTGCGCCCTACCATCATGCTCTCTGTCCCTTCTCTTGCGAAAAGCTTCAAGAAGACCATAGAGGGCAACGTAAAGTCCAAGGGCAAATTCGTGGAGTGGATGTACAACATGGCTCTGACAAACGCCATCAAGTACAATAAGGAAGGATATAACAAGGGAACAGGCGGAACATTCTGGAGAAAGCCTTTCGTCGCCCTTTTCGACAAGCTCGTGTTCAAGACAGTCCGCGAAGGACTTGGCGGGGCAATGAGATTCTTTGTCGGCGGAGGTGCGCTTCTTGACATCGACCTCCAGAGATATTACTATGCCATCGGCATCCCTATGTTCCAGGGTTATGGCCTTTCTGAGGCTACACCAATCATCTCTGCAAACTCTTTCGAGAAACATATCCTCGGGTCATCAGGCTGTGTGGTGAAGCCTATGGAAATCAAGATTCTTGACGACAATGGCAAGGAACTCCCTTACGGAGAGAAGGGAGAGATCTGCATCTACGGAGAGAATGTAATGGCAGGTTACTGGAAGAATCCTAAGTCCACTGCAGAGACAGTTGTGGACGGGTGGCTTCACACGGGAGATATGGGATATATGAGGGATGAGACCTTCCTTTATGTAGTAGGCCGTTTCAAATGTCTTCTTATCAGCTCGGACGGTGAGAAATACAGTCCTGAACTTATTGAGGAGTCCATCGGAGAGAACTCGAAGTATATCGAGAACCTTATCCTCCACAACAACCAGGATCCTTATACTATCGCTCTCGTTGTGCCTCATAAGGACAACCTCAAGGCTTACGTGCAGTCTGCAAAGCCAGACCTTGACCTGGAGTCCAGGGAAGCCAAGGAGATGATGCTTCAGAAGATCCAGTCAGAGATCGATTCTTACCGCAAGGGAGGAAGCAATTTCGGAGCATTCCCGGAGAGATGGCTTCCTGCAGCAGTCTGCGTGCTTCCTGAGCCTTTCACCGAGCAGAATCATATGATGAACAGCTCCATGAAGGTAGTCCGCCGTGTAGCGGAGCAGGTCTATGCGGACCACATGGCATACGCATACACTCCTGAAGGAAAGAATATCGTGAACGAGAAGAACCTCGCTTCTCTCTAAACTGAGTCACATACATGAAAAAGGTCGTCCGCGGACGGCCTTTTTCATTTGTGTTTTTCGAAATGTTCTTTTCCTACTCCGCAGGCCGGACATGTCCAGTCTTCAGGGATGTCTTCGAACTCTGTACCTGGTGCGATTCCACTCTCCGGGTCGCCTTCTGCCGGATCATAAATGTATCCGCAGAGGATGCATAGATATTTGTCCATATAGCGTCGTTTTACATCTCACGGGCAATACAAACGACGGGCCACAATCTCACCCGTATTCTGGATTCGAAATACACGTAAATTATCAAAAGGTCGAAAATTGTAGCGTTTTTTGTGTCTTGGAGTGATTTTTGTATGTCAAAAATACCTATATTGCAAACAAACGAGACTTTTAAATGCACAACATTTCATTATCGGAATTCAGACAATTCTTCCCATCTTCTCCAAGCCTCGGCCTGGACAATGACTTCTTTATAATGGACATAAAGTTCGAGGAACCTCAGAACACCTTGACCCATCCTTGCAGATTGGACGGATATATGCTTATTTACTGCATAAGCGGTCATATTCGTCTGAATGTGAATCTTAATGAATACGACCTGAAGGAGGGGATGGCTTTCTTTAATCTCCCTGGCAACCTGTTGCGTGTCAATGAGCTTGTAGATGCTCAGGAGGAGGGCCTGCATTATGTATGCATCGCCATGTCAAAGGCTTTTGTGAATGATCTCAAGATAGATATGAACAAGCTCTTTACTGAAGGTATGTCACTTTTTGAGCATCCGAGTGTGGATATGGACAGGAAGGAGAAGGACATTGCCGGAAAGTATATGGAACTTCTCGGCCACCTTCTCAGTTCAGACATCCCTTATAAGAAGGAAGCCATATGTTCGGTGATGTCTTCTGTCTTCTATATGCTCTCCGGCATGTGGTCTCGCCAGACAACTCTCAAAAACGAAAGTGCAGTACCATCCGTAACAAGCCGGAGCAGGATGGTGTTCGATCAGTTCATCAAGCTGGTCTCTCAACATTATACAAAGCATAGGAATGTGGGATTCTATGCTGACAAGCTGTGCCTTACTCCCAAGTATCTGTCCAAGCTCATAAAGGATGCCTCCGGTCGCTCGGCTCCGGAGTGGATAGATTCCTATGTCATACTGGAAGCCAAGAACCTTTTGAAATATTCCAATTCAGCCATAAAGGAGATAGTCTACACGCTGAATTTTCCGAATCAGTCGGTTTTTTACAAGTTTTTTAAGGCCAGGACAGGTCTGACTCCGAGCGAGTATCGCAATTCATGATTGCAGATGTAATGTTGGTGTGATAATTTGCAATCTGATTTTTGTTGTTTTTGCCTTTAGTTTAATTAAATCGGTCATCGCCCTTTAAATTTTATATCAAATATTTGCATCTTGATTTAAAATCGTTATCTTTGCAAAAGACATTGGAATTTTTTCGTGTCTATTTGTTAAGTTCGTTTTATATACGGCAGGGTTCCTTGGGGAGGGAACCCTGCTAAATTTTTACCAATCTTTGATGTATTTGCGGTTTTTTTCGTAACTTGGGCGCGGTTTTGACGAAACTATATAATTATTAACATAAAATCTGATAAAAATGAACAAGAACAAGATCAATTGGGTAGCTGTCCTTACGATGATGTTCCTCTTCGGAATGATTTCATTCGTCACTAATCTCGCAGCTCCTATCGGAACAATCTGGAAACAGCAGCCTGGTATCGAGGGCTCGAACTTCTGGGGTATGATGGGTAACATGATGAACTTCCTCGCTTACCTGTTCATGGGTATCCCTGCAGGAAAACTCATCACCAACCTCGGCTACAAGAAGACTTCGCTCATCGGTGTGGGAGTAGGCCTTGTCGGAGTGTTTGTGCAGTTCCTTTCAGGTAAGGTCGGTGTGGGCGCAACTCTTGCCGGACTTCCTGCAAACTTCTTCGTATACCTTCTGGGTGCCTTTATCTGCGGTTTCTCAGTGTGTGTCCTGAACACAGTCGTGAACCCGATGCTTACCATTCTCGGTGGCGGCGGAAACAGAGGTAATCAGCTCGTACAGATCGGAGGTACCTTCAACTCATTGATGGGTACTCTGACTCCTATGTTCGTCGGCGCCCTCATCGGTTCGGTGACTGCCAGCACGCAGATCGCAGACGTGAATACAGTCCTCTTCATCGCTATGGGAGTATTCGCCGTTACATTCTGCATCCTTGTCTTCGTTCCTTTCGTTGAGCCAGAGCAGGAGAAGTCTGACGCTTCAGTGAAGTCTCTCCTTAAGTACCGTCACCTCGTATTCGGTGTAATCGCAATCTTCCTTTATGTAGGTGTAGAGGTCGGTATCCCTGGCACTCTCAACTTCTACCTTACCGACACTCTCGGTACGGCAAATGCAGCTACAACTGCAGGTTTCGTTGCAGGTACATATTGGTTCCTCATGCTTTGCGGCCGTTTCATTTCAAGCTTCATCAGCGGAAAGGTCTCAAGCCGCACACAGCTTTCCGTGACTTGTGCAGTTGCCATCGTACTTGTGATTGCAGCTATGTTCTCGACAGGTGTCTCAGCTTCAATGCCGGTATTCACCGGATCGGGATTCGGAATGGCACAGGTCCCTCTCGCTGCTGTACTTCTCGTATGCTGCGGTCTCTGTACATCCGTGATGTGGGGTACAATCTTCAATCTTTCTGTTGAGGGTCTTGGCAAGCACTCTGCTCTTGCATCAGGTCTGTTCATGACCATGGTTGTAGGTGGCGGTGTCCTTCCGCTCATCCAGAACGCAATAGCTGATACAGGATCATACATGGGAAGCTACTGGGTAGTTGTTGCAGCCCTTGCTTATATGCTTTGGTTTGCACTCTTCGGATCAAAGGTAAAGAAAGCATAATCATTTAACATAAACATATCATGGATTCATCATACGTAGTCGGTATAGACGTAGGTGGACAGACCACCAAACTCGGAGTTGTCGATGCAAGAGGTACTGTACTTGCCCAGACAGTCATCCGCACTGATACGCATTCTGAAGTTGAACTCTACATTGCGGAACTTGCTGATGCAATCAACAAAGTGATCAAGGATGCTGATGCCGAAGGCAAGATCAGGGGAATCGGTGTAGGAGCTCCTAACGGAAATTACTACACAGGTACCATCGAGAATGCTCCGAATCTCCCATGGGGACGTACTACAGTTGAATTTGCAAAGCTTCTTTCAAAGGCAATGAAGGGCATTCCTGTAGCGCTTACAAATGACGCAAACGCTGCAGCTGTAGGTGAAATGACTTATGGAGCTGCAAGGGGAATGAAGAACTTCATCATGATCACTCTCGGTACCGGCGTCGGCTCCGGTATCGTGATCAATGGCGAGGTTGTATATGGCCATGACGGTTTTGCAGGCGAGCTTGGTCACGTTGCCGCCGTGCGTAACAACGGTCGTGCATGCAACTGCGGCAAGAGCGGCTGCCTTGAGGCTTATGCTTCCGCGACAGGTGTTGCACGCACAGCTCGAGAGTGGCTTGAGCTTACAGACGAGCCATCTGTCCTGAGAAGTCTTGATACAATCGCTTCAAAGGATGTTTATGAGGCAGCAAAGGATGGAGACAAGCTTGCTCTTAAGATCTTTGAGTTCACAGGAAAGATTCTGGGCCGCTCGTTCGCTGACTTCATCGCATTCAGCGCTCCTGAGGCAATCGTCCTCTTCGGCGGTCTTGCACGTGCAAAGGAATTCCTTACAGAGCCTATAGAAGAAGCGATGAACGCTAATGTCCTCCCGTTGTGGAAGAACAAGGTGAAGCTCATCTACTCTCAGCTCAAGGAGTCGGACGCAGCCATCCTCGGCGCTTCTGCCCTTGGTTGGGAACTCTAACACGAAGCTTTATACAACAGTTCAGGGACAAACGGCAGACCGTTTGTCCCTGAACTGTTTCATATCCCCTTGTCGCGACGCATTGTTTTGACAGGTTTTCTCGCGTCGGGGGCTAAAGAGGGGTGCAGCGTTTTCTGCTAAGATATGAAAATTCAGAATGAGTATCCAATTTATATTGTCGAAGTGCTCTTTTTTGAGCTGAAATCTTATCGGTGATTACAGGTTCTCCCGTATAGGTAAAGTCTCTTGTAATGCCGCTTTCGCTTGTCATCCAGCCTTCGATTGTAAAAGTTGCGTCAGCATTTATCTTTATGCTGACACTTCCGTCTTCCAGAAAATCAGGAGCCGGAACGGTACTTCCTGCTTCAAGTATGCCGAAATATGACATTGCAGGTGCTGAGATGATGCCGTCCGGCAATTCTATCTCAACCATGTAGCCAGGGTTGAATGTTCCTTGTGAGTAGTCATATTCGTCTTGTGGTGTGACGTAGAGTCCTCTCAGGTTGTCTGCGTTTGCTTCCGAGTCCTGGTCTGTGTTGCAGGATATCTGAATCATCTGCCCTGGCCCTACAGGATTCCCTGCCTGGTCACGTTCCATATCTGTATAAAGCCTGATGTTCCACATGTCGGATACTTCAGTGTTACCGTCGTCACCATACCATATGGCTTCGCCATCGGTGAATACGATAACCTCTTTTTCAACTACGGGTTTCTGCTCTTCGCAACTTGCTGCAAGCAGGATGGAGGCTGCCAGATATATTATTGTTTGTCTGATTTTCATGTTGCTATTCATATAAGGCTGACTCAATGTGTGAGCCAGCCTTATAATTATTTTAAAGAATTGTCATTATCTTGCCTGAACTGACTGAAAGAGGTAGCTTGAGTTGAGATTCTTCATCAGGTTGTTCTCCTTGATCTTCATCTCCTTGGCAAGTCTTGTCTCAATCTTCATTGACTGAGGTGCTGCCTTGCTCTCAACTTTCTTGAGGGTCCAGTTGCCTGAGAGGATTCCATAACCAGGCTGTGAGTAGTAGCTTTGGTATTTTCCGTCTGCTGTGACAATCCACATATCATAGTATTCTACTGTGAATCCAACACCATCTGACCATTTGCCCTTGCCTGGAGTACCTGTTCCTGAAGTTTTGTTTGAGTCAAAAGTGAGTGTATATGGCGGATAGTTGCCAGCTGTTATATAGTATTGACCATCATCGTCTGCCTTACAGTAACCTATCCAAGTGAATACACCGAGACCTGTCGCATCGAATGCCTCAAACTCGTTTTTAAGTTCGAGCTGTCCCTTCGCATTTACTGTTCCGATGGTTTCAAGATGAACACCTGGTCCGAAGAGCTCTAAACCATCAGTATAGGAAAGTCCAGCTACGATAAGTTCATCCTCTTCAACTCCAATACCGAATCCTGCAGATTCAGTTCCGATAGTGATGGTTCTTGTTGTTGGAGTTTCTTCCTTGCCAGACTTTCCTCCATTCTCACGATAAAATGTGTGAGATGAAGTTACTTCCCAAGTACCAACCCAATCCTTGAGTGCAGGATTAAGGTCCTTAGTTGTGAACTCAGCCTTGAATGCCTTGGTTGTTGTCAGATTACCGCTTGCGTCAATTCCGAATGCGATTACATAATATGAAGTGAGCGGAGCAAGGCCTGTGAATGTATAAGTATCTTCGCCTTCTGTTATAACATCAGCCCAAGTCATTTGATAGTCAGTAAGCAGTTCACTAACTGACTGTACAATATAAGCAACTTTCTCTTCATCTGTTGGGAGAAGAAGATCAGCCTCTTCCTTTGGAAGATAGTCATAGTAGTATGTGAATCCGGTAAGAGGATCAGGTGTGCATGTTACAGTAGCCTTGCTTGCTGTAATGTCTGTAACCTTGATCTCAACCTTTCCTGCCTGAGCTACGAATGCCTGAGTAACTGTGAGCACTGTGCTTACATTCTCGTTGATTGTGAATGTAACTTTAGCCTCTCGTGCAGCCTCTGAAGGGTTCTCTGCAACGGTTACGGTTACCTCTGTGGTACCTTCTGCACCTGATGCAGGAGCTACGGTCACCCAGTCTGCATTAGATGCAGCTGTCCAGGCAGCATTTGCAGTTACGTTTACAGTCTCTGTCTTGCCCTCACCAGCGTCAGAAATGCTGCTCTTAGAAAGAGTCACGGATACGGCAGCCTGAGAGATTGTATACTCGGCCTTTGCATCACCTGCAGTGAATGTCACCTTTGCCTCACGTGCCTGAGCAGTTGCGTTTGCTGCAACTGTCACGGTAGCTGTAGCCTCGCCTGCAGCTCCTGTTGCAGGTGCAACAGTCACCCAGTCAGCACCCTCGGATACAGTAGCTGTCCACTCTGTGTTTGCAGTCACCTTAACAGCGTCTGAGCCCCCTGCAGGAGTTACTTCGAATGCCTTCTTGTCGATAGTTACCACATCCTTGGCGAACTGCTTTACAGCAACTGTTGCTGTAGAAGTCTCACCAACGAATGAAATGCTGGTTTCACGCGACTGGTCAGAATTGTTCTTCTTTACTGTAACTGTTACCGGAGTCTCTCCAGCCTCGCCTGAAGCAGGCTTTACTACAACCCAAGTGTCCTGGTTTGCGATCTGAGCATTCCAAGCGACATTGGATGTCACTGTGATGTCGTAAGTCTCACCAGCTGATTCAGAAGTAATTTCGTTTTGGCTTACTTCTACCTTTGGATCAACCGTCTCTGCCTGCGGTTCACAAGCAGAGAAAGCAACCGCAGCTGCCATCATCATTGCAGCAGCGGTAAAGAAATTGTTTGCTAACCTTTTCATAATAATTAAATTTGGTTAATGATATTAAGTTGAGTAGTTTAGAATATATTCCTATATGTGATTGACTTGGAGGCTTCCAGTCCATATTCGTCGTATGCTGTAAGGCGGGAGGTGAATTCACCTTTTTCGGACCTGTATGCAATCGTCAGTTTCCATGTGCCTTCTCCCGTTTTCACAAGAGTCTCTGTGGCAGAACCCGGATCGTGTCTGAGGCCTACTTCATGGCCGTCTGCGTCAGTGACTGTCACGTCGATTTCCATCTTGTCTCCGGCGATGATCTCTTCTGCACTGCCCCTGAAGGATACATTGATCTCGGGACGCGTGTTCTTGCCTGTCACGACACGCTGGATTTCTGCATATTCGGAATATTCTCCTTCCCGGCTTTGAGCATATACCTTCAGGTAGTAGGCCGACTCGAAATCCAGTTTATCCACCACCATTTCCAGTGTTTCTCCTGTTGCGAGATTGTTTTCGAAGTGTCTGCTCATTGCATTGCCTGCATCCATAGGTGTCGCCACTTCGAGGTCTTCCTTATGCAATCCATAGATGACCAGATAAGCGCCGTTCGGCTCACCGTCGGAGTCATCAGTCACTGTGCATGTGATGTGTATCTTGTTCGATGCGGTACTCATGTTAAGGTCCTTGACTTCCCCGGGGATTCCGTCTTTCTTGTATCTGATAGCTTCATAGGCGTCCACAAGTCCTCCGATCCTATCCGTAGGGGGAGTGATTGTGCGGTTTGCCGTCATCAGCAGCTTTTCTTCAAGCTGTGCATTTGTAAATCCCGGTCCTCCGCAGTGTGATACCACAAGCGCAGCAACACCCGATATATGTGGACAAGCCATTGAAGTACCTGAAAGGTATTCATAGCTGTTGTTTGGGATGGTGCTGTAGATGTTTTGTCCCGGTGCAGCAATGTCCACCCAGTCTCCGTAATTGGAAAAGCTTGCTTTCTTTCCGTTCTTAGTTATCGCTCCAACAGCTATGATAGGTTCATAATTTGCCGGACATCCGTTGTCTATTCCTTCATTTCCGGCAGCAAAGAACACTACGCCTCCTTTCATCGGAGAATCCGGCAGCTGCTCGCCTGCATCATCGCATCCTGCATACTTGATGAAATAATCTACAGCATCCTTCAGCACGTTGTCGATCTTTGCGCTGCGGGCATATTCAAGTTCATTTCCTGTCAGTCTGCCATCGCCATTCGTGTCAAAGCTGTATCCCCAGCTGTTCTGACTGATGACAGCTCCATGGTCTGCTCCCCATTTGATTGCCAGAGAAGTGTTACCGTTTCCGCCATTGCCGAAAATCTGACATGAGAGAAGACTGATTCCGCGTTTCCCTTCCGCGGCGTTTCCTCCGGCAATTCCGGAGATTCCTTTACCGTTGTTGCTTACGGCGGCAATTGTGCCTGCAACATGGGTTCCGTGGTCGCCTGCCTGGATAGGCTTCCCGAAATTATTGGTGTTTATGTGCCCTGCATCAAGGCAGTTTTCAGCCAGGTCTTCATGTGTGAAATCTATGCCGGTGTCAACGACAGCTACTATTACCTCTGGATTTCCGACAGTGTATTTCTCCCAGACTTTCTGTACGTTGATGTCCGCTCCCTTGAAGATAGTGTTTTTCAGCCCCCAAAGCTCAGGTCCCAGATCGTTGAAGGTGCCGGTCTTGATCTTTCTTACCGGCTCCACGTATTCGAATCCTTCAAAGTCCTCTAGAGAGCCGCTCGCCTTGGTCACAGGCATATCCTCTGGGAATGAAATCTTATACCATTTATGCAGTCCTTCTCTTCTGGTCCTGCCTTCGAACTCTCCGGCATGCGGGAATACTCTTTCCATCTTCTGTATGTCGAGTGAGCCGAGTGCCAGATTAAGCCCAGATGATCTGGTAATCAGATTGCCGTTTGAGATCTCATCCTCCACAAGACCGATCATTTCGTCAGTGAACTTAACATACATCATTCCCTGCTCGAATTCCTGTTCAGGAGCTGGCAGTGGCGTCACTTCAGTTTCAATCTCCTCCTTTACGCAGGAGATTGAAACTGTTATCAACGCTATAAGTATGTAAAATCTTCTTGACATTATCTAGCTTACTTGTATGCGACCTTTCCCTTGACCAATTTAACGCTGAAAGCGGTATTGTTGACATCTGTCAGCTTGATCCATGTCGGAATCTTGAAGTTGTCTGTCTCGACGGTGAATGTCTTTTCGCTGCTGCGTCCGAAGCAGTCGATGATCTTGAGCAGGTTGGTAAGATATTTCTTTGCATCTCCATCATTAACCATTGTATACTTCAGTCCGAGCTTGTCTTCAGCCTTGACATTTGCCTTGTACTCGAAAGTTCCCTTTCCTTTAGTACACTGGAACTCCAGACCGTATTTCTTGCTTCCGGAGAGGCCGGTTCCGAATGCGATATATTCGATAGCGTCCGAACTTGATGCCAGTGTGGCCTCTACTTCGGAGAAGATAGCGGCCGCAGCCGGGCTGAGGTTGCTTTGGGCTATATACCATTCTGCATCTGCGAACTGCTGGCTGATAGCGGTGTAGATCATATTGATCGAAACATACTCGTCTTCTGTTACGAATCTGTTGTTCTCTCCGTCATAATAGAAGTAGTCGTACTCTGCACCGTCAATCTCAACAGGCTCGAACAACCGGATTCCGTCAGGAGTCGTACAGAACGGGAATTCACCTTCAATGAGCACTTCGTCTTCGCTGTCCATCACTCCGTCCTCAGGGTATCCGAAATAGAGATAGTTGTTAAACTCCATATCGCCGCCTTTCTCTGCCTCGCCCTTGGCATCTCCTACCTGGAATACCATTGAGGTAATGGTGCTGTAGTTGAGCTCGTTCTTGATGGCATTGCAGGCTGTAAGATACTCAGTCGCATCCCACTCGTCGTTTCTTACGAGCTTGCAAGGGTTTCCACTCTTTCTGCCAACGAGATAAATCTCAGATTCGTCATCAGATTTTCCCATGATCTTGAACTCTGTATCTCCACCCTTTCCCTGATACTCGCTGCTCGATGGGTTTGCGAAGTAATGAAGGTATGCATTGTATGTGTCGAACGAGAGTACAGGACCGTCGTCCGGGGTCATCTTATAAAGGCTGGTTATCGGTTTGCTTACGTCTGCTGCCATCTGAAACTGTGCACTGACCTCTCCTTCGTTGAAAGTGAGGAAATACACATAACCGCCATAAGACAAGTAGCTTTCAGGATAATATTCCATAATCCAGCCGTCCACAGATGATTCGAGCAGTTCCTGATATTCATTCAGGTATGCTTCCATCCTTTCTGCAGGAGTCTTGTCGAATATATCCTTCTGCTCGAAAAGACACGATGTGAAGACGAGCAGGGATGATATTAAAATTATGATATTTGATTTCTTCATGATTCTCTGATATTATAATGTATCAAGGTCCAACTCATCTATTTCACCCTGTTTTCTCAGGATAATCTCTCTAAGTTCGTCAAGATCGATGTTCCAGGTGTTCTTCATGTAGTTGTACACAATGTCGAACTTCTGCTGGATGATTGCCGAACCATCCTTTCCAGCTGTCTTAAGCATATCAGACCAGAACTTAGGAGTGTTTGTGATGTATGTAGAAAGCAGTTCTACAAAATCCTCGTTAGGCTCACTGGCACCGTACGGTGTTATGAATCCTTTCTGCTGTGCATCTGCATCCGAGCTGAATGCATCGTTCCATGTGTCCTTAACATAGTCGCTACCTGAAATCATTTCAAAGTCAGATGAGTAAGGCTTGGTCTGATGCAGGATGTGTGCAAACTCATGATGCATGGTGTGGAAGTAATACTCATTGAGGTACTCAGGATCCAGCTGGAGACTGTTGATCATATAAAGAGTTATCTTCAGACCTCCTTCCGCTGTTCCGAGAACCATTGTTCCATTGTTTCTGTATGCTGCAGAACCGATGATGTGGATCATCTTAGGGAAATAAGTCTTGATAAAGTCCTTGCTTCCGGTCACTTCGTCATATGCCTGAAGGCAAAGGTGAATCATGAGCTTGGCAATCTGGATGGATTTTTCATACTCTGCCGGCACAAGATAGTAGTTCATGTCGGACTCGATGTATTCCATGCGGTAGATGAACTCAATATTGTATGGAAGTACATAATTTTCAGTCAACCATTCGTCAAACTCATTCTGCTTGACGTTGCTGTCAAATATCTGGCTGGTAGGGTCCAGTTCCTTTTCAGAGCAGGACGAGATGAGAAATGCAGCCAGAATAGCACTTAGATATTTTATGTATTTAGTCATAATCTGAAAATATTCATTCGGTTAGGGCCTTGGATTAGGAGTCATGCCTGCTGAGATGACGTCTCTTGGAATCTGAATTGCACGTCTCTCGTCATCCAGAGTCAATACATCGTCTTCGGATATCGGCTCGATAGCTGTTGTGGACAGGGTCCTGCGTGTGATCTCAATACCGTAACGCTTGATGTCGAACCATCTCATTCCCATGTGCATGAACTCAACTCTTCTGATATATAGTATTGCATGCAGGAATGCTTCAAGTGTGCTGCCTTCCTCTACGTCGATAAGGATAGGGTTGAGCTGCTTCTTTGGAGTAGGTTTCATCGATGTGTAGTACTCAAGTCCGTTTGCCCAGTCCTCAATATCCTTCTGAGTCAGCACTGTCTTGGCTTTAGAAGGTTCAAGGGTGTTTGCTGTCCAGATGTTGATGTCGGCAAGAGCCGCCTCGTAGTTGCCAAGAAGGATGTTGGCCTCAGCTCTGTTGAGGAGCGCCTCGTCTGCGGTGAGCACGGAGAGGTTAGTTCTGTAATAACCGATCTGTGCCACTGGATCCGTGTATTCGAACAGGTATGGAATGCGTGGGAACATCACAAAGTCAAGGTTGGATGCAGCATATTTATATGGCTGCAACTTATACATGTTGTATGCTCCGGTTGCCTTCATGCTTGCTTCGTCCTCTCCCCATGGAGCGAAGTTCAGTACCTCGGTCACCATCAATGCATGTCCATGGGTGTGTCTCTTACCAAGGTAGTATGGTCCGATGTAAAGTCCGAGGGCAGAGTATCCTGTGTGCACGAGAAGGTTGTTCTTGTTGTTGGTGCTGTTGTACTGGACAGTGACAACGGACTCGTCACGAGGTAATGCCTTCAAAGCATCATAGTCTCTGAGGAGGTCTCCTGGGGCAGAACCAAGGACGAAGTTCGCGCACTCGATCGCCTTTTCCCATTCTCCGTAGAAGAGGTAGAAACGTGAAGCGAACGTATATGCCGCCTTCTGGTTGAAGTGGTACTTCTGGATAGCGTAGTTTGAGTCGTTGATCAGCGGGAGACCCTCTTCCAGATCCTCTGAGATTTTCTTGTAAACCTCAGCTACGGTTCCACGCTCATATTTTGGATTGAGCTCTGTCTCAGGAGCATCCATGAATGGGATACCGAGGTCGGTGTCAGCCGTAAGAGGGTCGTATGCTTTACAGAATATGTTTACAAGCACGAAGTGGCAGTATGCCCTGCAAAGCAAAGCTTCTCCACGGGATGCGTCAGTCTCAGCCGGATAGCCGAGATCCTTGATTGCTTGAAGAGCCTGATTGGCATTCGTGATGGCACCGTAGCAGGATTCCCACAATGTCTTAGGGTCCTCGTTATCTGTTACAGTCACGTCTTTCCATGCGTAGATTTCCTCAAGGATACGCTCGTTGTTAGGGTTAGCCGCTCCGAAATCGTCCACGTTGTCTGATGACCATTCGCTGCAAAGAATGTAGTGGGTCTCTGGATAGGCACTTACCAGCAGTTTGTTGATCTTCTCAACCGAATCCACTTCCGCCCTGTTGTCCGGCATGACATTAAGCCAGTCATTACAAGACGCAGAAAGAAGAATCACAGCTGCGGCTATAAATATATTGTATAATCTTTTCATATTGCTCTTGTACATAAATTAAAAACCGATTCTCAATGTCATTGTGAACTGTTTTGGCAGAGGTGTTGCCACACCACCGGTGTTGAAGAACTCCGGATCCTGACCGTTCAGTTTCTTGTCTGCGTACAGAAGGGCAAGGTTTGTTGCCTGAATCTTCAGTGACAGTGCGCTCATGCTCAGATTCTTGATCCAACTCTTAGGGAAGTCATAGCTGAGCGAGATCTCCTTCAGACGGATGAAGTCACCTTTGGCGATACGTTCGGTGGAGTAGTTGTATGCGTTGTAGGCATAGCTCAACTGTGAATCGTTGAACGCCTGTGTTCTGGAAGCTATTACAGGAATAGTAGTGTGTTCTTCATCACCAGGAACGACCCATCTGTTCTTGAATTCTCTCGGCATTGCTGTAAGGTCGCTGTAGCTGGCCTTGAAGCAAGGGTCGAGGCGTACTACGTTTCCAAATGAATAGGTGAGGAAGACGTTGAGCTTAAGGCCTTTCCACTGGAATGTGTTACCAAATGAACCGAAGTCGGTTGGATCTGCAGTTCCTGAATACTCGAGGAAGTCGATATTGTCTCTTTCCTGGAAATAGATTCCTGTAGATGTGATGTTGCCATCCTGATCAAGGAATGTAGGAAGACCGTTTTTATCAAGTCCCTTGAATGGAATCGAGAAGATGGAACGTACAGGATATCCTTCGAGTGCAAATCCGCTTCCTGATACGAGGTCAATCACTCTTTGCATGTTTTCCAGGCTGGTGACAGCATTTTCTGCATGGGAGTAAATGAAGTCTGTAGTCCATTTGAAGTCCTTGGTCTTGATGTTCACTGTAGAGAGCGTGAACTCAACTCCGGAAGATCCCATTGATGCCACGTTACCGAGCTTTACTACCTGTCCTCCGATACCCTGAGTGGTTACCGGGCCGATGAGGTCATAGTTGTCTCGCTTGTACCAGTCAGCCTCGATGTTGATGCGGTTGTCAAAGAGTCCGAGAGCAAGTCCGAGGTTGAACTCATGTTTCTTCTCATAAGTGAGGGCGGCATTTTCGAGGTCATACACATAAAGCGCAGATTCCTGGTCGCCTGCACTTGGCCTCCAAGGTGTCTTGCTGTTGATTACCACACGTGAGTTTGTCACGCTTGCAGGACCGCGGTCCGCGGTGAGGGAGTATGACGTCTTGAGAGAGAGGAAAGATACATATGGCCATGCCCCCTTCATCCATTCTTCCTCATGCATGTTCCATGCTCCGGCAAGGTTCCATGTAGGCAGCCAACGTGCAGATGTTGTCTTTCCGAGCTTGTTGGTACCCTCGTAACGTATGGTTCCGTTCAACGTATATATACCTTTATATGAGTATGTTCCGTTTGCGAAGAATGCTACGCTTCTCATCAGTGTATTGATCATCGAATAGTACTGGGAACCTTCCTCCGATCCTTTCTTGAACACCTCGTAGGCATATCTTGCAACCTCACCCATAGAGTACTGCATACCCCAGCCGCGGAACCATGTCTGCTCGCGCTCGACCTGGTTGAGTTCCATACCTCCGAAGAGGTTCATGATGTGGGTTCCGTTGAACTCCTTGTTGTATGATGCTGTAGCACGGAAGTCGTAAGACATCATCTTGAAGTCTGTCCTCTCGTAGATACCTCCGTCAGGAAGCACGGTTATAGGCAGTGCATACGGATTGTCCGGGTCAGTATAGAGGAATGAGTTGTTGTCACGGATAGTTGTTGTAGGCATCGCTCTGTATGCCAGTGCCTGATTTGAGAAATCAGTGATGTAGTGCTGCTGTGCCGAAGCAGAGTATTTGGCTGCACCCAGGATACCGATTTCCAGACCTGCAACAGGCTTGATCTTGAACTCGCCCTGGAACTTCATGTCAGTGACGTCGAACTCCATGTAGTTGTTTTCAAGCTCGTGAGTGATGTTGAATGGAGAATAGTTTCTTACATAGAACTCGTTTGGATCAAGCACTCTTGATGTATTGAGGGCGTAAGAATAAGGGTTGATGTCGAAGTCACGCTTTACTTCTCCACTTACCACGTCGATGTCGGAAGACAATGTGCCCGGAGCCATCTGCTTTCTGTATGATGCACTTGAGATCATGTTGAAAGACAGCCACTTCAGAATGTTGTAGTTGGCGTTGAGGTTTGCGGTATATCTGTTTACGGAGCTCTGGTTTGTCCAACCCGGATCCATCATTGCAGATATTGAAGCATAGTACTGTGACTTGTCGTTACCGGAAGACATGCTGACAGAGTGATTGTGCTGGAGGGCATTGCTGAACAGCATGTCGAACCAGTCGGTGTTCCTGTACTCTGCCTGACGAAGGTAAGCGTTCTTGGCTGCATCTGTATTCATGAGAGTACCGTTGGTAATCATGTTGTACATCTTACCGTAAATACCGCTCTGGCTGGCATTTGCTATATTTGCATAATTCAACCATCCTTTCTGCTCCAATTCGCGGTAGATACTCATCTGTTCCTGAGAATTCATGATGTTGAATTCTCTGTATGAAGGCTTCAGACGGGTAGTGTACTCACCGGTGTAGCTTATACGGCTGTTTCCTGCAGAACCTCTTTTAGTGGTTACTACAATCACACCAGCCATGGCACGGGCACCGTAAATTGAAGTCGCTGAGCCGTCCTTGAGGATCTGGAAGCTTTCGATGTCGTCTGAGTTCAGGCCGGCGATTGCGGAACTGATGAGGGTAGATGCATCTCCTGAGGAGAGCTGGTCTGCATCGACTTCAACAACATCCTCCATTATGACTCCGTCTACGACCCAAAGCGGCTTTGAACTACCATATATGGAAGTCGCACCACGTACTCGGATTTTCGGTGCGGTACCGAAGGTTCCCGATACGTTCTGGACGGACACGCCGGCAGCCTTTCCTTCAAGAGCGCGGCTGATCTCCGGAACACCATCCATCTTTACTTTTTCTCCCTCCACTTTTGCCGTCGATCCGGTAAAGAGACGCTTGTCCATCTTCTGCATACCTGTGACCACTGCTCCTTCCATCATTTCGGAGTCGGGGGACATTGTCACCTGCATGTTTTTTTTCACTGGCACATCGATTGTTTCCATACCGAGGCATGAAAACGTAACGAACTTGACATCAGGTGATATGTTAAGTTCGAACTTGCCGTCGAGGTCGGTAATGGTACCGCCGTCTGTGACACCTTTAGCGGTAACATATGCTCCGATGATGGGCAGGCCATCTTCTTCGGATGTCACCACTCCGGTAATCGTGATGCTCTGCGCCAGAAGAGAACCGGCACACAGCACCATAGAAGCAAAAAGCAGCATCATTCTTTTTTTCATAGATTCTGACTTTTTTTAGTTGTTAAACATGAGTTTTGATTTCAATTGAGCGTGCTACACTACACACTAACTGCACTATAAATCGGGCGTATTATACAGCAGCCGGATTATTGGATTTTACAGTCTGTCTGCATTATGTAAAATCCTAATCCTCAATCCTTAAACTAAGACATAACACTTGATAATTATGGCTGTTTATGCATACGTCAGGGTGAGTACGGAGATGCAAACCCTTGAAAACCAAAGATTTGAAATCGTGAAATACTGTAAGAGGAAAAACATCCGGATAGATGGATGGGTGTCAGAATCCGTATCGGGAACCATTGCGATTGAAAAACGCGGACTTGGCCGGCTGATAGACAGAATGGAAAAAGGAGATCTGCTTGTCTGTACGGAATTGTCGAGGCTCGGCAGAAACATGCTCATGGTAATGTCCATATTGAATGTATGCTCTGCCAAGGGGATATCGATACATACGATAAAGGATAATTTCGACCTGTCGGACAATATAAATTCCAAGATAATCGCCTTCGCATTTGCCCTTGCCGCTGAGATAGAAAGGAATCTGATTTCACAACGGACTAAAGAAGCGCTGGCTGTCAGGAAGGCGGAAGGCATCAGACTCGGACGTCCTCCCGGATCTTCCGCGAAAATGGATGGTTTTCATGCAAAGGAAAGTGAGATCCGTATCAGATTGGACAAGGGCGAGTCTATATCTGCAATGGCAAGACTTCTTGGCATCCACCGCAATACCCTAAGACGCTACCTCCATGGTAAATAGTGCTATGAATACCCCACTCGGCTCCACGACGCAGGGAAATCAGCCCGAAACTTTGCGTCGTGGAAGGAAAGGGGCCCAGACGAAAGGAAACCAGGACGCGACGCAGGGAAATCATATGAAAACCCTGCGTCGTGGACAGAGAATAAAAATCAGATAAATTTCACCCTACAGCCCCCTCCAAGGCCGATTTATGCAGATAAGCGTGTAATTTTTTATTACACGGATAAGCCTTGGGAACTTTGTATCCTTGACATATATTACGTCAAGATGAGAAATGTTGCATTTCCAAACGTCATTGCGAGGAGCGTAGCGACGTGGCAATCTTTAAACCAGTAATCATTATGGATAAATACTACGTATATGTCATGAGTAATAAAAATAACACCGCATTATATGTTGGCGTCACCAATGATAT
>JAZSEQ010000066.1:0-2971 GCA_045531765.1 Candidatus Cryptobacteroides sp.
GCTCAATATGCAGCAAATCAGATAGACAAGGATACATGCATTGACAGACTCATTAGCATTTACAAATACAACGGTCATGCCCTTGGCTTTTATATCTCCAATCAAATCATCAAAGCCGGATTAAGAGATGAAATGATAAAAGAATTTCATAATCCCTATGAATTCTTCAGATTATATAGCTTGACTCTACCTAAGGATGAAGAGGGTTCATTAAACGATGATTTTCTCCATTTCTTAAAAGCAGAAACAGAGCAATATTATTAATTGCAAAATTCAGCAAGCACAGCAGTCAGAAGACTTGCCCTGACGGGCAGAGCGGGATCAGAAGATTGCCAGCCTGCATCCGCTCCGCTTGATTAAACAAACAATTGCCTTGAGATTTGAGTCTGATAGTTCCCAAAATAAGAATTCCGGCCAGAAGACTCACGCCCTCTGACCGGAAAATATTTATGTTTAACAATTATAGGATGTTCATCCCTTAAGGTCCCTGATGGCTTCCATCGCCTCGTCAAGTTTCTTCATATTGGTCTTCTGCTGCTTTACGCCCCAGATAATTCCCAATGCAATCATAAATGCGGTGATGGCAATGATCGGAAAATTCATAGTATAGTTTGCAGCTATCATCACAGTCCATCCTGCAAGAATGGTCAGAGGAAGGATCATTGCCTTATCAGCGATTGCTCTCCAGTATCCGTGCTGGGCAACATTCTCACTTGCCTTGGTCACAGGAAGCATAGCAAGTTCTTTCGGATTAAGAGTCTTGTAGCATTTGCGGTCCAGCAGGAACTGTGCGATGCATATGGCAACGAACAGTGCTATATATCCCCAGTGGAATCCCATATTTACGAAACTCACTATTCCCACAGGACAAAGGGCATAGATGAGGAATCTCTGTCTGTACCACTGCTCTGTACGGTTGATCTTGGTTCTGATAGTTTCGGATATCATCTTCTCATTGATCAGTGACTGCTTGTTCAGCTTCTCATTGATATATCCGTACTGCTCCCTGAGGGATTCAAGTTCCATTAAAGCTTCATTATGTGCCATGGTAGAATAAATTAAGCGTTTGACATTTGTTTCAACTGTTCCTTGATACGGAACAACCTGGTGGTGATGTTTGCCAGAGATATGCCCATAATGCCGGCAATATCCTCATAGGTCATATTCTCCAGCCACAGCAGTATGATCGCCCTGTCAAAGGGCTCCAGCCTGCTTATCCTGTCGTGCAACATCTGAATCTGCCTGCTCTTGGTGTCGTCATCGTTGTAGAGGTCGATGTCGATAGTGAGGGGAACCGTCTCTACATCACGTTTCTTCCTCCTTACCTGATTGTTGCAGGTGTTAAGGCTCACACGCCATATCCAGGTCCTGTGCGAACTCTCTCCGCGGAACTTCGGAAAACCCTTCCACAAGTTGATCAGTATCTCCTGGAACAGGTCATTAACCTCATCCGCATCCTTGGAGAAGAAGTAGCAGACCGTATATATGGTCTTCCTGTGCTCCTTGATCATTCTGGTAAATTCCCTTTCAAGGGCAACTGAGGCTTCGCCTCGGGAATGTAAACCGGTTTCCATTCCTCTCGACTTGCACTCAGGTTCAAATTCAATGTTGTCCATCAGTGTTTTTCTTTTGTTCTACCCTTTAGACACCAAATTTACCGATTCCTTTCAGAAAAGTCAGGAAAATGCAATCATCATCTTACAAAAGTCAAAATTTTCCCAACCTTTTGTAGCTTTGCTCCGTCTAACGAATGAAACCGCTCAGAAGCGGATATATCAAGTTAAATATTAATAATGATGAATTATGGGAGAATTAGTTGGTATCTTAGTCCCACTTGGAATCTGTGTGGCACTGCCGGTGTTGATCGTATGGCTTGTTACAAGAACACGCCAGAATGAGACAAACAAGAAGACAGAGATCATGCTCAAGGCCATCGAGTCGGGAGCAACAATCGATGCCGATTTCTTTAAGGATGCTCAAAAAAATCAGAAAAGCACAAAGGAACGTCTTCTGAATCGTCTTATCTGGGGTTGCGCTGCATCTATTCTTGGAGTTGGATTGGCAGTTCTTGGCATTGTACAGTGGGTTAACTGGAACGGAACATCATCAAACGATTCATTCATCGTACCGTTGTTTTTTGCTGGAATTTTCCTTGCAATCGGCATTGCTCTTTTCATAGGTTTCTTTGTCGGCCGCAAGATGCTGGCCAAGGAAATGGAAGCAGAGGAAAAAGCACTGGAGCAGAAATAATCCTATATGACCCGGGAGCGTTTCATAGACCTTGTCAGAGCTGAGCAGGAATCACTGAGGAGATTTCTGCTCGCCCTGTGTGGTGGAGACGCTTCCCTGGCCGATGACATTGCTCAGGATGCACTGGTCCGTGCCTACATCGCCTCCGGATCGTTCTTGGGATTGTCAAAGTTCAGCACATGGCTGTTCCGGATCGCATATAACTGTTATGTGGACCACCACCGGAAGCCAAGGCTGGAAACGGTATCCTCTGATACAAAGCAAGCCTTGTCTGTTCCGGCAAATGACGAAACAGATTCCGGATTCAGACATCAGAGGCTCTATCAGGCACTGGAATCTCTACCGGAAAAAGAAAAGGCCTCCATTGTACTGCACTATTTTGAAGACCGAAGCATAAAGGAAATTTCTTCGATACTGCAGATACCGCAAGGTACAGTGAAATATTACCTGTCCACAGGACGCAACCACCTCAAATCCATACTGCAATGAAAGACAAAGACATAGAATCAATCCTCAGAGACAGCAGACCTCAGGTACGGGAAAATCCTGCGTTCCTGCTGGAAGTCCAGCAAAAGATGTATGCTGTGGAAGGTATCAAGAATGAAGTCGACAGGCAGAGGAGATACGGAAGGAGCGCCCTTATCATGACTCTAGTTTTGGGTCTCATACTCGGAGCTGCTGCAATGTCCCTTGCCTACTTATACCCTATAGATGCCACTGC
>JAZSEQ010000084.1:0-70856 GCA_045531765.1 Candidatus Cryptobacteroides sp.
GAAACATATGACCCAGAAAGGAATAAGTTTCGATAAAGTAAACACAAACCTATTTACAGGACTCACATTAATCTGTTCTATTGTTCCGAACTCCTTTTCAGTCACCAGATTCAAGGCCGGGAGGAAACCTCCTACCATAACCATTTCATCTTAGATTTCTTTTATTGCAATTCAGGTTTAGCGAGGTAAAGGTAAACAAATTTATATGAATCTCAATGCTCATCACTCATACACTGTTCCTTTCTATATGCTGCAGCAGTCGCTATCGGTTATCACTGCTTTAAACTTCCGGCAAATCTGACCAATTTGTCGTTTTTTTTGAAAAAATCCTTGATGTTGAAGAGGAAATCATTGGAGGAGACTGCAAAGACCGGCGAGATGCCGCTGATGCCGGAGCATTTCCATATGTTCAGAAGATTGACAGGTCAGATATGTCGGAAATTGAATAAAAAACATTATATTCGCAAAAAATAAATAGCGATATGACCGTAAAAAAACTTGACCAGACACTTAACGTCGGTATCTGTATCATTGTGTGCATCATTGCAATCGGGTGTTTCTTTTTTAGTCGTACATTCAAAGCACCTGAATTCGAACCGGTGGAATCCTCTGTAAAGATTCCTTATGTCTATAGTTCAGAAGATGGCGAACGATACGATTCGTTCTATGTTCTTGCCTGGATGCATAAGAACTTCATGTCTCCACAGGTAGTGGCATACGATCCGTCTAACGATAATTTCTCCACGTTTAAGCCTGAGTATCAAGAAAAATACAAGGAAATTATGCCGGAAAGCCAGTATCCTTTCTATACTCGTTGGACACTTGCCATTTTTATCCTGCTTGCTTTGGTAATCGGTGCGGTCATTGCTTTGGCAGGTATGTATATCAGAGACGCCATACTCTGCAATAAGATTGAAAAGAATAAGGATTTCAAAGACTGCTCATATTTTCTTTTTCACGATAGAATAGGCTTTGAAAAGAAGGTACAATCTTTTATTGGAGATGGTATTGAAGCATATATAGAGGAGAAGTCTCCGGAATTATATAAGAAATATCACAAAAACTTTGCGGATCTCTTGGTAAATATATTAAAAGACATCCGGAAAAGAAATACAACTACTGTCCCATACAACTTGATATTCATAGACAGGACAATGGATCAGAAAGCTTATCTTAGTAATCTTAAGGATTACTGGACTGCACGCATCGAGACAGATAAGATTGCTGAATCATTTATAAAATTCAGCAATAATCAACTGGAGAAGAAATATATTGATATCTGCCTTGATGTCAAGACAAGTGATATAGGAACGACCGTAGATACTCAGATGAACAAGATCTTTACCGAATTCTTGGGTGAAGAGATTTTCAAGTTCAAGTACAGAGATCGTAGGGATTCAGCGATTTCCTCCGGTGTCCTCTATGTAGACGTAATAGCGATGAATCACCCCAATGCATACACGTGGTCTGGCAAAGAAATTCCGTCTGACACCTATATTCCAGGAATTTCAGTAGAATTCAAGCTCTACCATTATATTGATCATAAAGAGCATCTTTTAAGGAACAGACTTTTGGGACCTGTATGCAATTATGAATGCATTGAAGGCACATTCACCAAGTCTGCTCTTTTCTCATCAATGGTTTTTGGTGCGCTCAAGCAGGCATACGACAAGATGACTACCGAATAATGAAGAAACTGTTACTTACGATTGCATCGTTGCTGATAGCCGCTCTGGCTTATGCAGATGGAGAGGTCGAATATATCGACAGTCTGACTAACGTCAAGATCTTATATTCGGAATCTTATGAAATTGAACATATGGACGGGTTCCAGAAGGCAATTATCGCTACTCCAAAGACTGACATCAGAATTTATTCCAGGATCAGCGATGATGGAAAGCAAATGGATTGGGAAGAAGTCAATAAGTTTGATAGCGGAAACACATATGGCAGTCTGCTCAGATACGAACGTGCTCCCAATGAAATTGATGGCTGGATAAGGTACTGCGCCAATAAGGACGGCAATGGCCGGCCTTACACGACATGTGTCATCCTGGTCAGAGGGCATAACTATGCATTTTATATGACAGAGGCTGCTTATGATGAGGAAGATTTGACAATACCGGCAATACTGGAGACGGCAGAATTTCCTAAAGCGAAAAGAGAATCGGAGTCCAAGGAGAAGACGGGCTGGATCCTTTTGGTGGCGTTGACTGTCGCTCCTCTGATTTTCTTTAAGCCATTGAAGAAAATGCCGGAAACGGCCGTTATCATATTAGGGGTAATTGCTATTATTGCCGAAACGCTTATATACCTTTTCTTCATACATATGCACATAGAGGTGTTGTACCTTTCTGCAATAACCTTTACGATTTGGTTAATTATTCTAGGAAGTGACTCCCAAAAAAGTTTATTCGAATCTTTATGGAAATTATTGAGGGACAATGTTTAGAGTAGGGATAGTCATTTAATTCCTTCAATTTGAGTTAACCGGCAGACTTTCCCTTATTTTTCCGATCAAACTCATCGTTTTTTATATCATCGGTTCTGTTTTCAGGGCCGATTTTTTCATTTTCAGTCACGTCTGGAGCCACCACTCCCGTAAAGTTGCGTTCCACGCGTAGAACATCAGACTTTCATAGCAACTTGCATCAGTATTAACTGTGTCTAGATTCTTCATGTACGGCTTCCATGCTTCTGCAAGCAACTTCTGTTGCTCCTGGATCTTCAACTTCCTGGACAATTCAAGTAGGATGCTGTCAATCAGCTTGTAGTTCGTCAACTGGCTCTCAGGACTGATCCTGATCCCGCAGAAGATCTGATAATGGATGTTTCCATTTAGAGCCTCCATCAGCTTCGGAACTGACAATCCTGTATACATCTTCAAGAACGCCAACGCCAACGCCAACTTGCCCTCAGGTGTGAAGAAGGACTTTCTGCCTCGCTTCACTCTCAAACTCTTCGGCTTCTCTTCTACCAAACCGAACGATATCGCCATCTCTCGAAGAGGAAGAAGTGACTTGATCCGTCCAAGTTCAGATGTCTTAAAGCTCTCTTCGTACCGCTGATAAAAATCAGACTCTGTAAATGCAATCTCTTGCTGAATGTCAGATAAATTTCGTACTTTTGCCATGAGTTATTTTTGCTCATTTCCCCCGAAATTCACTTTTCCACGGTGTTCGGAGGAATTTTTATTTCCTCTTACTAAGATACGGAATATTTATCATATTGACAATCAATTGGTTATATTTTAAAATCTATTTCGCGACTATCCCTAAATAGATTTTGCTTCAGAATACAAAAGAAATAGGAACTATTAATGGAGGTGTGATTGCAGTATTTGTCTAACCTTCAGTTTATTACGTTACATGCTATTGAATAAGTTCCTATTTAAGTCTAGTTCCCATAATAATATAAATTGTGTAACTTACAGTCATGAAAGGGGAGAGATGCGTATGGGAAGGCAACATGGACTTTCTAAGATGTTCATATGACATATATAATTATACTTATATGTGTATAATTCGTGAGAATTTGATATTTTTGCAGACTCAATCTGAAAAGACAAAATATTTGTACAATGGCAAGGAGGAAACAGGATATAATTCTGGAAAACGTTATTATAGAATCGGTCGCTGCTGAAGGAAAGGCTTTGGCAAGAATAGATGGAACCGTGCTTTTCGTTCAGTTCGCAGTACCAGGAGATGTGGTTGATGTTAAAGTGACCAAGAAAAAGAAGAACTATATGGAGGGCTTCATACTGCGTATGGTAAAACCCTCAGAACACCGTCTGGAGCCTTTCTGCAAGCATTTTGGCACCTGTGGAGGCTGCAAATGGCAACCTCTGCCATACCGGATGCAGCTTCAGGCAAAACAGCAGCAGGTCTATGATCAACTCGTACGGATCGGTCATCTTGAAGTTCCTGAAATATCACCAATCGTGCCTTCCGACAATACTACGTATTATCGTAACAAGCTGGAATTCACCTTCTCGCAGCGTAGATGGATATTTGACACGGAAGATGCTGATTCGCTCACAGAGAAAGAAAAATATGGTCTCGGTTTCCATGTCGGACGCTTCTTCGACAAAGTCCTTGACATTGAACACTGCTACCTCCAGAGCGATCCATCCAATGAAATACGCCTTTTCATAAAGAAGTACGCTCTTGATAACGGTCTGACATTCTTCAACATACGCGAGCACGAAGGATTCTTGAGAAACATGATAGTCCGCACCACGCAGGAAGGGAATGTCATGCTTATTGTCTGCTTCTATCACGAAGATGCAGAAGCCCGCACTTCCCTTCTCGATGCCGTCGCAGATGCTTTTCCTCAAATCACATCTCTCTATTATGTGATCAACGGAAAGGCAAACGACTCCATCTCAGACCAGGAATGCATATTATATAGAGGTGATGATGCAATATATGAGCATATGGAAGGACTTAGATTCAAGATCGGCCCCAAGTCTTTCTATCAGACAAATACGGCACAGGCATACAAACTTTACAGCGTAGCCCGCGAATTTGCATCACTGACAGGATCAGAGGTCGTTTATGACCTTTATACAGGTACAGGCACAATTGCCCAGTTCGTATCGCGTCAGGCATCCAAAGTCATTGGTATAGAATATGTTCCGGAAGCTATCGAAGATGCCGTGATCAATGCTGCCAACAACGGCATCACCAACTGTGACTTTTTTGCAGGAGATATGAAAGACATTCTGACAGATGCCTTTGTTGCAGAACATGGCCGTCCGGACGTCATAATACTCGACCCTCCTCGCGCAGGAATCCATCCTGACGTAGCTCAGGTCATTCTCAATGCCGCTCCCGACAGGATGGTATATGTGAGCTGCAACCCGGCATCACAGGCACGAGACCTGGAGATTCTGTGCAAAGATTATGAAATCACAGCTGTCCGCCCGGTTGATATGTTCCCACATACCCACCATGTCGAGAACGTGGTTGCGCTCAAGCGCAGATCATAAGCACTAATGACCGTGTATCTCCTCACGGGAATTGGTGGTCGTTATCTTTTTACCATTATATTCGCCTGTGAGTGTATTGAGGAAGGCTACAATGGAATTGATCTCCCCTTCTGACAGTTCCACCCCACTCTGATACAGCCCCATGTCGCGGACGGCTTCCTCCAGGGTTTCACGAGTTCCGTCATGATAGTACGGCCAGGTGTGCTCTACATTGCGCAATCCCGGAACCTTGAAACGATGGCGGTCACGCTCATTCCCTGTCTCCTTGAATCTGCCGTTATCCTCGTGGGTCAGTTCAAGACCACGGTCTGCAAAATAGTGACGACGCAGTCCCATAAGTTCGTATGTAAGGCCTCCGAGATTAGGACCGGCATGGCAGGTTGCGCAGTCATACTTCTTGAACAGTTCGTATCCTGACAGTTCTTCTGCCGTAATGGCGTCATCATCTCCACGCAGCCACTTGTCAAATGCCGAATTCGGAGTGATCAGAGTACGCTCGAACTGTTCAATGGCATCGGTAATGTTTGCCTGAGTGATTCCATCCGGGTACACCTTCCTGAATGCAGTCGAGAGCTTCCTGTCAGCCTTGAGTTTGGCAATAATCTGGTCGAATGATTCCGATGCCATTTCTACAGGATTGAGAGGAGGACCTGCGGCCTGGTCAGCCAAAGTCCTGGCACGACCATCCCAGAACTGGACAAAATTATATACTGCATTATATACTGTCGGAGCATTTACACCTCCAAGCTGGTCATCTACGCCATGTGAATACTGATGATTATCCACTCCGGCCGTTTCAAGGGCATGGCAGGATGCACAGGAAACCGTATTGTCCACAGAGAGACGGGTGTCATGGAAGAGGGCAAATCCAAGCGCAGCCTTTTCCTTATCATACTCAAGCGAAAGATCGACAGGACGTACCGGTTCATTTGCACGTTCACCGGTCAGACCGTCATCATAGAGTCTTGCACGCATCTCGCGTACCCATTCAAGGACTATTTCCCGCTTTGCCGGTGTGAGTGAACTGCCCCAATGGACAAGATAATACTTTGGCATAGGCATGCGGTCATCAATTACCACTTTCTCGACTTTCGCAAGCTCTACTGGATTCACCTCTTCATCAGCTTTCAGCTGCTCCATGAACTTTGTCATATCAAAGGAGCGATATCCTGAATCGATGTCCGCCTTTACGATGTCGCCTGCAAGCGGAAGACTGGCATAGAAAGGCAGTTCCGGATCAGCTGAATGGCAACTGAGGCAACCTCCGTCCGTAAAGATCCGGTATACCTGCTCATTCAGAGGAAGATCTGATGAAGGAACACGATTGACCGCTCTGTAGATCACGGTCATGACAGCGGCTGCCACCAACAGTCCGACTGCCAACATTCTGATAAGACTCTTCATATTGATAAAAAACTGATTCCCTGATCAATATACATGAACACTGTCCTGCGCTGAAGGAAGAAAATTTATGCCCCACCAGCACATCTGCAGGCATGCAAAAGCAAATATAAGCAAAAAACACAATAGTCCGGCACTTCCCTTCCGGCATATTCGCATATGAATGTACAGCAAGTAAGAAAGCCAGGTGATAAGAGCCCATGTCTCCTTCGGATCCCAACTCCAGAAATGCCCCCATGCATCCTTTGCCCATATCGCTCCGGAGAGCATTCCGAAGGTAAGAAATGCTGTTCCAAGGTATACAAGGGTGTCTGCAGCAGGAAGCAATTCGTTCAAGGAAGACTTTCTGAACAGTCCTGCAACTCCGATCAGGAATGCACATCCCAGCAACGAATATGAGAACATGTACACTGTCACATGAGGTATGAACCACGGGCTCTGGAGTGCAGGAACAAGTGTCTGGTCATGGATTTCCGGCTTCAGTATATTCAATAGGATGAATACGGAGGAGAGTACGGTAGAGAAAGACAGGATCCATTTATATCTCCATCTGACATATGTGAAAAGGCCCGCTGCTACTGCAAAGAAGGAATACCACAATCTTGTCTCTCCCATAGTCCTTAGCGGAGGACGTTCAAGTGATATCCATAACAAGACAATGAATAAAGCCAGGACAGCAGATGAAGCCGATGTCAATCCCAAGGCTGTCCTTCGATGTGACAGCCATGCGCAAGCAGCGCCGCCAGCCATGAGCAGGACGGCTGCAGCAGCAAAATATATGAACAGATCCCAATTCATCATCTCTCAGGTCCTTTAATAAACAGCAACACTGCGCCGGCAATCAGCAGAATTATGCCGGCAAATGCAAAATACCTCCACGGCTCATACACAACCTGAAGCACACAGCCTGCATCTGAAATCCCTACAAGATAAACATCCATACCGAAGTTCAGATTATATGGATGGTTCACCGTAAGGTGTATGGAATTACCATCATCAATTGTGATGACCGCTTCATAATGACATGGTTTCCCGTCATCAGAAATTTCCACGGCATAATCCGTCAGACAGACCTGATATGGAAGTACTTCGATGCTGCCGTCAAGTCTGGCGGCCTCGCGTGTCTTTTCACCTTTTGCCATACCCAATCTCAACTCGTATGAATCCGGACTGCCCCAGAACCCTGCTCCCAGAGCCAGAAGGAGCCCTGCATGAAGAAGGATGAAACGCCAGCGTACCTTTCCGTCAGCACGCTTCCACCCACGCAGAAGCACCATAAGCAACACAGTCTGAAGATACAGCAGGATAATGACAAAAAACACAGACTGCACAAATTCACGTCGCCCGCTGAATCCTATCCAAAGACAAGACAACAGAAACAGCGATATGGAGGAGAGTGTGGCTGCTGGTGAGAGCATGAACCGCACCGCAAAGCAGCTGCGATGATTCTTCCACAGAGACCACCAGAGAGTGATCCATATGGCTGCCAGCAGCAGATTCAGCGGAAACGAGAAGAATGTCCAGATCTGTTCCATATACATCATTCACAATATAATCTACCCTGCTCAGCGGAAACGACCGTGAGTACCTCCCCTTTCGAGGCATAACCTCCAGTCTGAAGGATGGCTTCATAAATCTGTCCGTCAGCAGCACGAACCTTGCCTGATGGCTTGAGGTCACTAAGAACGGTCACATTCTGTCCTACAAGTGTATCCAACCCCATAACCACTCCGGAATAGCCTTCAGTTGCAGACATCTCTTCCCTTAGAGCTATATGGTCGAATGAGCGTGTAGTGAACAGCCTTCGCACAAGCCATATGCTGCCGAAGATCGCCAAGGCTGCTGAAAAGGTGACGAGAGCTATAGGCTTCAGTATCGGCATTATCGTGAAGCTACCGTCCGGTCTGTAGAAATCGGAATTGTCCACCATTCCGAAAGCAAGCGCCAGGACTACAGCTATGATACCGAGTATGCCGCACACTCCGAACCCGGGGATGACGAATATCTCCATGGCCAGCAATATCAGACCTGTCACAAAAAGGAGGATCTCCCAATTTGAAAGCAGATCGACCATATAGGCTGGTGCAAAATACAGAAGTGCGCCGACAACCGCAGTAAGAAGAGGAAGCCCGATGCCAGGTGTTCTGATTTCGACAAAGATTCCTCCTACGATCATCATCATGAAGATAGATTGAAGAAGAGGATGCAGAAGGATCTGCAGGAGTTTCTCGATCCAGGAAAGGTCGTCCGAAACATCTCTGATGATATATTCACCGCCTTCTCCCACGATTGCCCGAGCCACCTGCTCGTGTGATTCGGCAATTCCCTCACAATAACCGACCTTAATTGCTTCTGACGGCGTCAGGGTCAGCACGTTAGCGGTGTCAGTCATTGATTCGGCAATCAGAGGATCTCTTCCGGTAGCCTGTGCTGTGGATCTCATCATACCCCTCATGAACGACTGATATTTATCGGGCATCACATTTCCTGACTGGTCCACGACAGTAGCTGCACCAAACGAACTTCCGGTCTTCATGTATATTGAATCACATGCAATGCTGATAAGCGCACCTGCTGAACCCGCCTGCATATTTATGTAGGCCACAACAGGTTTGGGATGGCGCAGAATAGCTGAACGGATGCTGTCTGCCGCATCAACAGCTCCGCCATATGTATCCAGATCCAACATGACATAGTCGGCCCCTGCTTCCTCAGCCTTCTCCAGACCGAATACCACGAGTCTTTCAGCAGCCTTGTCAATATCCTGATTCAGACGGATGCGATAGATCAAAGTCCCGGATCCTGCATGTATGGCACAGATGGACAATAACAAGGCCGTCATTACAGTCATCAACCGTTTCATAATATTATCTGGTTTTACAAATGATACCCTACAAATATACGAAAATATTCGTAACTTCGCCCGGATAATTTATATAGTCATGGAATTAACAATTCAGATTCTTAGCCTCATTGGAGGGCTCATCCTCATCCTTCTCGGAGCCAACTGGCTCGTGGACGGTTCTTCCAGCATAGCCAAAAGATTCGGACTCAGCGAATTTATCATCGGACTTACTATAGTAGGCATCGGTACATCAACCCCGGAGATGGTGGTGAGTTTCATGTCCTCATTCCAAGGGAAAGCCGATATGGCCATCGGAAACATCGTCGGTTCCAACATCTTCAACACCTTCTCCATCCTGGGATTGACAGCCATAGTTGCCCCCTTGACGATCACAAGGAACAACCTCAGAAAAGATATTCCCCTCAATCTTGCAGTTACATTGCTGCTCGTGGTCCTGGGACTCAGCCAGTCACTTTTCGGCTTCGGTGACAATCAGCTCGGAAGATTTGACGGAGTGATCCTCCTTGCGGTTTTTGCATCGTATATGTGGTCTTCATTCAAGTCAGACAATGGCTCTGCATCAGACGAAGAAAGCAACATCAGGCAGTACTCAATGCTTATGTCAATAGTACTGATTGCAGCCGGACTTGCAGGACTTATCTTTGGAGGGAAGGTCTTTGTCAATTCAGCTACAGAACTTGCCAGGACTTTCGGAGTATCCGACAAGTTCATTGCGATCACAATCATGGCAGCCGGAACATCCATGCCGGAACTCGCTACATGCGTGGTTGCTGCACTTAAGGGAAGAGGTCAGCTGGCTCTCGGAAACATTCTCGGCTCAAACATATCAAACATACTTCTGATTCTTGGAGGAGCCGCCCTAATAAACCCGCTTTCATTCGGGGGGCTGACCAACGTGGATATTCTGGCAGTACTCGGATCCGCTGCATTCATTCTGCTTTGTGCATATACGTTCCGTAAGAAGGAGATAGACAGGCTGGAAGGCATGATTCTGGTCTTGCTGGAAGCTGCCTACATGTGGTATCTTATTGCAAATATTTAAAACCGGTATTTAATGAATACACTTGATATAAAGACTGTTACAGATATCATTCCTGCGACGGATTCATTGAACAAGGTCCAGTCTGAGATTGCAGCTGTGGCCGAGAAGATTGCGAGCACTCCTGCTGAAATACTGATCGGTGACCTTGTAGACAAGGCGGTGGGATTCGGTCTTAAGCTGCTGGGGGCCTTTGTAATCTACTTCGTCGGTGTCTGGCTGATAAGGAAAACCAAGCTCATCCTCAAAAGGATATTCGAGAAACGTCATGCAGATGCTGCCATAGCATCATTTGTCCAGAGCTTGACAAGCATAGCCATGACCATACTTCTGATAGTAATCACTGTCGGTACGCTTGGTATCGACACCACTTCTCTTGCTGCACTTCTGGCCGGAGGTGGAATGGCGATAGGTATGGCGCTGAACGGGACAGTCCAGAATTTTGCAGGAGGCATAATGATACTGGTCTTTCGTCCTTTCAAGGCCGGAGATTTCATAGAAGCCCAGGGATTTGCAGGCACAGTTGCGGAAGTGAACATCACAAGCACCAAACTTACCACCACGGACAACAGGGTGATAATAATTCCGAACGGAATATTATCCAACGGCACTATAAACAACTATTCGGACAAACCGCTCAGAAGACTGGACCTGAGTGTCAATGTCGAGTACGGATCTTCTGCAGAACAGACAAAGAGCATCCTTATGGAGCTGATCGAAGAAGACGGAAGAGCACTTTCAACCGCTGACGGGGCACCTGCAGATCCTTTTGTCGCGCTGAGCTCCTTGAATGACAGTGCTGTCCAGTTCATAGTGCGTCTCTGGGTCAGGTCGGAAGACTATTGGGACACGAATTTCACACTGATGGAAAAGATATACAACGCGCTTCCTGAACGAGGTATCAAGTTTCCTTATACCAAGCTTGATGTAAATATTTATAGGCAGGAAGACTGATCCGCGTCTCACCTGCCTATAAACTAATTTTCGAATGTTTCCTTTGCAATGACCGGATTTGCATAAATCTCGAGGAAGGCATTTCTGAGTTCATCCCTGTCAAGTTCTGGTTCCACAGTACCCAGCTGATGCTCCATGTATCCGATGAACTTTGCTACATCTGCCTGATCATACTTGTCTGCATATCGGGATTCACCCTTAATGATGTCATAAGCGATGTAGTTGGTCTTCCAAAGTCTGTATCCCTCGATTACCCGGACGTCTACAGCGTGACGTATCATCTGATACCTGTCATTCTTGTCGCATTGAGCGGCAGACTTGATTTCTTCAGCAGTCAGAGGTGTACCTATGTTCAGATGGATATTCCCTTTCGGCTGCATGATTCCCACCATGATGCTGTTCAGATCTTCTCCATCTGCCTTCACATACTTCTGGGTACGTGAAATCAGATTCTCCCGGGCCTTGAGGATATCACATGGCTCATACTCGTAAGATATGCTCATAGGAACGATGTTCAGTTCGCTGAAATTCTTCTCAAAATCCGCAGAACCGCTCATATCCAGCATCTTCAGGAGACCCTGTTCTGTCACGTCATATCCGTTCTTCGTGCGTCCCTGTCTCTGGGCAAGCCATATCGAACTGCGCTGCTCAGTAATATTCAGACGGATATATCTGGAAAGAAGCTGTGACGAGAGATACAGCTCCCTTGCAGAAATGCCACGTACGACCTTGATCATACGGTTGGATCTGATCAGATACTCTATATACTTGTTGGTAATCAGATTGTCGCCGACAGCAATCTCCGTCATCGGGAGATTGTTGAGATGCAGGACAAGCTGCGTGATTGCAGGATCAAGAATGATATCCCTGTGATTGGAAAGAGCCAGAAACTTCTTTCCATTATTGAGGTTCTCGATTCCGTCATATGTGAACTCCTTAGCAGTGTTCTTGAGAACCCATATGACAAACTTCTGCATAACAAGAACCTGAAACTCATCAATGGTCTTTATACTCTTGAGAATATTCCTCAGAAAATCTTCAGGCTGGTCAGGAAAGAACTTCTGTGAAAAGACTCCAACCAAAGGATGGTCGGCCAGAATACCTAATGCTTCGGAAGCCTCATCATCTGTATATGGGCTGATGCTTTGAAATTCTGCCAAATCTATCATATCAAGATCAAATTAGTTATTATACAAAGGTATATAAATTGTATCAAAATATCAAACATGTATTTAAGCTCTGAACAGAACTGAGCTGTCCCCATAGCTGAGAAATCTGAAATCATGAGCAAGAGCGAAATCATAGATGTTCTTCCAGTCTCCTCCCACAAAAGCGGAAATAAGCAGCAGAAGCGTACTCTGCGGCTGGTGGAAATTGGTTACAAGAACATCCACCACACGGAAATCATAGCCTGGCACTATAATGATTCTTGTTCCTGCAGCCAGCTCAGACAGCTGATGTTCCTTGAGGTAGCCTATCAAGGCATCAAGCGATTCCTCCAGCGAATAGCCATATTCCCTAAGATAAGGAGCCCACTGATCCACATCTGACGGACACCCCTTTTCGATACATGATACACCAATATAATATAAGGACTCCAACGTACGGACGGATGTAGTGCCGACAGCAATGACCTTACCGGTGCGGGAACGAAGCTTGCAAAGAAAATCCAAGGTGACTACAAAAGGCTCCCTATGCATGGAATGCTCAGAGACATGACTGCTTTTGACAGGTAGAAAAGTACCTGCACCTACATGAAGGCACACAGTCTGTCTTTCTATCCCTTCTGCATCTATATCCTTAAGCACTTTTTCTGTAAAATGCAGGCCGGCTGTCGGGGCTGCCACAGATCCGCGGAACCGGGCGTACAGAGTCTGATATCTTTCCAGGTCAAGTTCTTCCGTCTCACGGTTCAGATATGGAGGAATAGGGACAGAACCGCAGATTTCAAGAACCTTGGAAAACTCGGCTGAATTCTTCCATGTGAATTCGATCACGGAAGTCTCTCCTGTCCTCTCGATCAGAGAAGCCTCAAGACCCATCTCATCAATCACAGGGTCAGAGTCCGGATTATAGAGAGTCAGTACATCACCTTTCCATCGCTTCACGTTTCCTACTATACATTTCCATCTGCAGCTTACAGTCGCGGCAAATACCGAGACATATTCTGAAGGCATCACAGGCTCAAGACAGAATATTTCTATATGAGCTCCGGTACTGCGCTGAAAATGGAGACGTGCCGGAACAACCTTGGTATCGTTAAAGACCATCATCGAATTCTTGGGCAGAACTTCAGATATTTCCTTGAATTGTCTCTCCCGGGGTTTTCCATCAGAATATACGAGAAGCTTTGAAAGATCCCTTTCTGCCAGAGGATATTTTGCAATTCTATCCTCTGGAAGATGATAGTTATAATTTTCAATTAATATTTCAGGTATCATGTCATCCTAATTATTCACGACAAAAATAGGGATTTCAAAGCATTTTGGCAATATCAGCTTCTGTCGCTTTTGTTTACATATGTAATTCACAAAAGAAATGCGCTTGATTTACATATGTAAATTATTTCCAATTCACGGGTTTTAATCTTGGGGTTTTACGTTATTGTTGTTTTGTAACATAAGGAAAACTTATTAATTTATTATTTATTGTATAATGTGTTTATTCTCAGCTATTTATATGTATTTAACTCAACTTGATTTTAGATAAATTACGTATAATTCTGCGCATTTAGGAGATTATGGTGTGCAATTCCCCGTATATATCGATGATTAATAATATTATTAGACTATTATTCAGTGTTTTATAGAATTTATCTGAATCTTTGATATAATATATTTTCAGCCTCCGCGAGTCAAGATTTACATATGTTATATGAATATAGGTTTTGATTTCTTGCTAATTTTGTCTACATTTGTCACCATAAATGATTACAGAAATGAATACACGACTAAAGCAGTTTCTGGCAGCGGAAAACATTACACAAACACAATTTGCCGACACAATCAAGGTTGTCAGGGCCAGTGTCTCTCACGTTCTTTCCGGAAGAAACAATCCGGGATACGATTTTATCAAGGCGATCATGTCTGCCTATCCCCGACTGAACATTGAATGGCTGATGCTCGGAAGAGGCAAAATGTACAAAGATGAGGCAGCACCAGCGGCGCCAAAAGAAGAGAGGCTCCTGTTCTATGACGTGGAGAAGGAGGAAATCCAGGAATCCCCTGCCATGCTACACCTGCCGCAAGAGGAGGCTGATTATGAAAAACCTGCTGCAAATGTTGATGCACCTGCACAAATGTCTACATCAACAGACTCAAGGCAATTAACTATTAATCAACGTAAAGTAGCAAAGGTGATCATTTTGTTTGATGACGGGTCCTTCGAAGAAATGGGACAATAACGCTTTTTTTTCTATCTTTGTGTCCCACGCGCATCGCTTAAGATGCAGAGTCCATTATAAACTTGAGTTATGTATAAGCACATCCTTAAACCTATCTTGTTCGGATTTTCACCGGAAACTGCCCATAATATGCTGTTTTCCATGCTCTCAGTGCTAAGGCATATTCCTTTTGCCCATAGCACGATCAGGGCCATATACCGTAAGGATTCTCCCTCTCTGGAACGAGAAGTTTTCGGTATAAGGTTCCCGAATCCTGTGGGACTGGCAGGAGGACTTGACAAAAACGGTGAATTCTATAATGACATGGCAAATTTCGGCTTTGGTTTTGTCGAAATAGGTTCGCTGACTCCCCTTCCGCAGGATGGCAATCCCAAGCCCAGATGCTGGCGTGTGCCAGGCGACAAAGCCCTGATCAATAGATTTGGAATCAACAACAAAGGCGTCAGGAACGCTGTCGAACATCTCAAGAAGGAACGTCCTGAGGTGATTGTGGCTGCCAATATTTCCAAGAATGCCAACAGCATGAACGAAGAGGCCTCCAGGGACTATGAGACAGCTTTCTCTCTTCTGTATGACTTTGTGGACATGTTTGTCGTAAACGTGTCATGTCCTAATGTTGTCGGTCTTACTGCATTGCAGGACATATCTTTCCTGTCTGATATCGTGGACAGACTGCTTGATCTCAGAATGCTGTATGACTCATACAAGCCTATCCTGCTAAAAGTCTCGCCAGACCTGTCCCATGAACAGCTGGATGAGATAATCGATTACTGTCTGAGGTCAGGCATAGACGGAATCGTCGCAGGCAATACAACGAGAAGCCGTGAGGGGCTTACGACAATCAGCCGTGAAAAGATAGAGCAGATCGGCAACGGAGGCATGTCAGGAGCTCCTGTACATCAGAAGAATCTTGCTCTGGTCAGATATATCCATGAAAGATCCGGCGGCAAGCTTCCTATCATAGGAGTCGGCGGCATCATGTCACCGGAAGATGCCAAGGAGATGCTTGATGCCGGTGCGTCCCTGATCGAGATCTATACCGGCTTCATATATGAAGGCCCTGCGCTTATAAAACATATCATAAAACACCTGGAAACATCAGATAACAACAAGGAGCAATAAAATGACTGGAGCATCCATCTGCACAATAGGAGACGAAATCCTCATAGGACAGATCATCGACACAAATTCAGCGGCAATATCTCAAGCTCTCGGAAGTATAGGTGTCAAGGTCAGAAGAATGGTATCACTGGCCGATGATCATGACGATATAGTGAATTCGCTTACGGAAGAGCTCAGGCTGAATGAAATCGTGATAGTCACAGGAGGGCTTGGACCGACAAAGGATGATGTGACCAAGAAGGCCCTTGCCGAGCTTTCAGGAGCCACTTCCTACAGGACTGACCAAAGGCAGCTCGAAATCATTCACAACATTCTCAGTTCAAGAGGACTTGATGTCCTTGAGACCAACCTTGCCCAGGCCTCCGTTCCTGAAACATGTGAAGTCATCCCGAACAGACTCGGTACAGCTCCGGTCATGGTATTCCGCTTCCCTGCCGGACACTTCGGCCATGAAGCCAGTCTATATTCGCTTCCAGGGGTCCCCTTTGAGGCTACAGGAGCCCTTCCTGACGTCCTGAATGACATCTGTAAGCATCATGCCGTATCAAACATATATCATAAGAATATAATGACTTTCGGCATCGCAGAATCCGCCTTATCGGACATGATAGAGAAATGGGAAGAGAACCTTCCCGGCAATATGCATCTCGCCTATCTCCCCAATCCGATAACAGGGGTCAAACTTCGCCTTTCCATATATGGAGGAAACAAGGAAGAGCAGGAGGCCATGATCAATGCAGAGGTCTCCAAACTCAATGATATCCTTGGTGATGACATATATTCGTTTGACGAGGAGTCTCTGCAGGAATGCTTAGGCCGTATCCTGAAGGCACAAGGTAAGACAGTCTGCTGTGCCGAATCATGTACGGGAGGCCTCATAGCATCGCTGCTTACATCTGTTGCCGGATCTTCAGAGTATTTCCTCGGTTCGGTAACCTCCTATGCAAACAGCGTAAAGCAGAACGTATTGGGCGTGTCGGAGGAGATCATCCGGTCACATGGTGCCGTAAGTTCAGAATGTGTTGCAGCAATGGCAGAGGGAGTCAGGCGACTCACTGGCAGTGACTATTCAGTTGCGACCTCAGGTATAGCTGGTCCAGGGGGAGGAAGCAAAACCAAGCCTGTGGGCCTGGTATGGATAGCTGTCAGTTCACAGACGTGTACCCAGACCTTCAGAATGGTCTTCAAAGGAGACAGAAAAAGGAATATCGAACGTTTTGCATCCAATGCACTGAATTTATTACGTAAATTTATCCTTAAAGATATAAATCATTAGTAACAAATAAATAAAACATTTTTGTTTTAACATATAACATAATTGTTATATTATTTTTGTAAACTATAAGAAAAACTCATATAGGAACTTAAGTCATTGGGCAACAGGAGATTAGTGTATGGTAACAGAAAAAGAGCATAGATATCAGAAAAAAAGAAGAAGAATACATCTGAACGGTATATTTTACGCTGCCATCTCCTCTGCTTCATTCGGATTCTCACCACTTTTCAGCCTTGCTCTGATAGCTGCAGGTCTGACCAGTTTCGATGTCTTGTCCTATCGTTGGGGCATAGCAGCATTAGTCCTGATGATATATGCATTCTGCAAAAGGAAGAGCCTTAGACTTAGTTCTTTTGACGAAGTCTGGAAGGTGATTCTGCTAAGTTTTCTCAGAGCTCTTACTTCGATCACCCTGCTTATCGGGTATGCAAACATATCAAGCGGAATCGCTTCCACCATCAACTTCATGTATCCTGTCATAGTTACCCTCTGCATGATGATATTCTTTGGAGAAAAAAGAAGCACGACGGATATTGTCTCCATTTTTATCGCTATCTTCGGAGTGTACCTGCTCGCATCAGGAGACAGCATTGTGGTTGAAGGAGGAGACACGACATTGGGATTGGTGTGCTCCATAGTTTCGGCATTCTCGTTTGCAGCATATTACATTGTCATGAAACAGGCCAAGGCAGACAAGATTGAAGTTGTGAAGTTCACTACATGGATCATGATGCTGAGCGCACTGTATTTCATGATATGCGCCATGGTCTTTGAAGGCGGACTTACATTCGTCACTGGATTCGGCATCTGGATGAACATTCTCGGACTGGGACTATGGGCTACTATGGTATCCAATATAACAGGTGTCAAGGCGATCAGACGTATAGGTCCGACGCAGACCTCCGTACTTGGTGCACTTCAACCCGTCACTGCAGTTGTTCTCGGAGTGATGTTTCTCGGAGAGCATCTGTATATACAGTCAATAATAGGAATCATACTGATCCTGATTTCTGTCTCTGTCGTGGTGATGCATCAGAAGAAATAGACTTACCCCAGAATTCTGAAGAAGTTTCCTCCTGCAATCTTCTCAAGTGCGGAATCAGAATATCCTCTTTTCCTCAGTTCATCAAACAGAACAGGGAGTCTGGATATGTCTTCAAGTCCTTCCGGGACAACTTCAATACCGTCAAAATCGGAACCTATGCCGACATGGTCTATTCCGGCTACATCAACCGCATGGTCAATGTGGTCTGCAATAAGACTATAGGAGGGACGTGACAGGGCAGCAAGTTCATCCTGTATCCTGTTCCATGCTTCCCGCCTTGCAGGATCAGAAGGATCTTCAATAAACTCCTTTTCAACCACCTCTCCCCTTTGTAGTATTCCGGAATCCGACAGAACCCTTCTGAAGGCATTGTCAAGGAACAAAGGGTAGAAATTGATCTGAATCACTCCCCCTGCAGCTGCAAGACGCCTGATCATGTCATCTGTCATATTGCGGGGATGGTCACAAATGGAACGGCAGCATGAATGCGTTGCCGCTACCGGCTTAGATGAATACTCCAGGACATCGTAGAAGGCTTCATCTGAGATATGGGAAACATCTACAATCATTCCGAGCCTGTTCATTTCAGCAACTACATCACGTCCAAAAGGACTCAGCCCTCCCCAGGTCTTCAAGGCAGAAGCACATGAGTCACATATCTGATTATCTAAAGAGTGACATAAAGTGACATAACGTATACCCTTGTCATACCACATTTTAAGTCTCCTTATATCATTGCCTATTGGAGCTCCGTTCTCCAGGCCAAGGAATACAGAAAACAAGCCTGAACGCTTATTGGCCATAGCATCCTCTGCACTTAATGCAAAAGCAGCGTAGCGAGAATTCTCTGCAACAGCCTTCTCAACCCCTGCCAAGAGTCTCATTGCATGGTCATGTCCATCGGACTGATTCATGGATGCAGGAACATACAAAGCGAAGAATGCCCCGTCCACCCCACCACGCGCAAGTTTAGGGAAATCTACATGCGCATGACTGTTATCAAGTGGCATATCCCTCAGACGAAGAATCTGAGATGGGGTGTCACAATGTGAATCCAGAAGAAACATTTACTTTTTAATTCTCTGTCTTACAGCCTCATACATAAGTACAGCCGAAGCAACGGATACATTAAGTGAAGTAATTTCGCCTGCCATCGGTATCGCTGCCTTTTCATCGGCAAGTTCAAGCATACTCTGGGATATGCCTTTGCCCTCCGAGCCCATTATGATGGCACATGGTCCTGTCATATCCACATCGTATATGAGATTATCTGTCTTTTCCGTGGCAGCCACAAGCTTGAAGCCGCTCTGCTGAAGATAATATGCTGCCACACGCAGATTGGACACCTTACAGGTATCCATCCTCATCAAAGCCCCGGCAGAAGCCTTCACCGCATCTGCATTTATAGCCGCTCCCCCTTTAGCTGGAACGATTATTCCATGACCTCCAGCACATTCAAGACTGCGCGCTATGGCTCCGAGATTACGCACGTCACTCACGCCGTCCAGAATGACAAGCAGAGGATTCTCACTCCTTCCAAGAGCATTATTCACAAGCTGCTCAATATCAACGTAATCAATCTGTGAAATATATGCCAGCACTCCCTGATGTGACCCTCTGACAGCCTTATTAAGCTTTTCACCAGGAACAAACTGAAAAGGAATTCCATTTTCCTTCAGCAAATCGAGGAGTTCCCTGAACTGCACTCCCTCAAGTCCCTGTTTCAGGAGCACTTTGTCAAACTTCTTTCCTGACTTGACGGCCTCCATCACCGGATGCATGCCGAACAGATATTGCATCTTCTTCTCTTCCATATTTTTCTATAAAAAATTATGATTCAAGTTTTACATTCAGTTCAGACCACTCCTCCATCTTGTAATCCAACTCTCTCTTATTTTCCAGATAAGCCCTTGTCAGTTCTATGACATCATCATCAGGACCAGGGGCTGTCAGCACGGCCTCTATCTCTGCCATTTTATTTTCATACTCCTCTATCTTCTTCTCCAAGAATGAGATACGATTCTTTATCTTCTTTTCTTCTTTAGATAAATATTTCTTGGTTTCATACTCCTGCTTGGCTTCCTCCTTTTTTTGGATCACCTCCATAGGCTTCTCTTCCGCAACCTTGTAATGCCTTTCCAGCTCCGTGAGATTCTCCAGTTTCCTTCTCTCCAGAAACTCCTGCACTCCTCCAAGATGTTCCTTGACCCTTCCATCTCTGAATTCATATACCTTATCGACAAGACCATCCAGAAAATCACGGTCGTGAGAAACTATTATAAGCGTTCCGTCATATGACTTCAAGGCCTGCTTGAGGATATCCTTAGAACGTATGTCCATATGATTTGTAGGCTCGTCAAGAGCCAGCAGGTTATATGGCTTGAGGATCAGCTTGGCCATGGCAAGTCGCGCCCGCTCTCCTCCGCTGAGTACTGCAACCTTCTTATCTATATCCTCACCTTTGAACAGGAAAGCTCCAAGAATGTCACGAAGCTTCAGCCTTATGTCTCCCACTGCAATCCTGTCAAGCGTACCGAAGACAGTATCCTCCTTGTCAAGAATATCCTCCTGATTCTGCGCATAATAGCCTATGTTCACATTATACCCGACTCTGGACTCCCCTGCCATCGGGTCAAGTTCACCCATGATCACTCGCATCAACGTGGTCTTTCCTTCACCGTTTCTTCCTACCAAAGCCACCTTTTCTCCCCTGCGGACCTCTATCCGGGCATCTTCAAACACGACCTTGGTGCCATACCCCACCTTCATATCCACCGACTTATATGCCATGTCTCCGGAACGAGGCGCTGGCGGAAACTTCACTGACAAGCATGACCTATCCTCAAGATCGACTTCAATCCTCTCAAGTTTCTCAAGCTGCTTCACTCGTGACTGAACCTGATTGGACTTGGTAGGCTTATATCTGAACTTCTCTATGAACTCCTCCGTCTTCTCGATCATCCTCTGCTGATTCTCGTAGGCGGCACGCTGCTGCTCGATACGTTCCTTTCTCAGTTCCAGGTACTTGCTGTATGGTACCTTATAATCATGGATGCGCCCCAGCATGATCTCCACAGTCCTGTTGGTGACATTGTCAAGGAACTTCCTGTCATGTGAGATCAGTACCAGCGACCCGCGATAATCCTTGAGATATCCTTCAAGCCATTCAATGGATTCTATATCCAGGTGATTCGTAGGCTCGTCAAGGAGCAGGACATCAGGTCTGGAAAGCAGGATTTTTGCAAGTTCGATACGCATGTTCCATCCCTGGCTGAATGTTTCTGTCGGCCGGGACAGCTCCTCATATTTGAATCCCAGACCGACAAGTGTCCTCTCTGCCTGTACCTGAGGGTTTTCAGATGCCGCAATCGCAATCCTGTCATTGATCTCATTCATCCTGACGATCAGGTCCTGATACTCCTTGGATTCATAGTCTGTCCTCTGAGCAAGCTCGGCAGTGATCTTCTCCAGATCCGCCTCCATTGCAAACATATCGGCAAAAGCGGTCATGGCCTCGTCAATGACACTTCTGCCCCGATGATGTTCCATAATCTGGGGAAGATAGCCGATCTTTACCCCTGAAGGACAGGCAACCTTACCTGAAGTCGGACTTTGAAGGCCACAAATCAGCTTCAGAACGGTAGATTTTCCAGCGCCGTTCTTACCCACAAGACCAATCTTGTCACTCTCGCCGATATGGAAATTGATCTCATTCAGCAAAGTGAAGCCTCCATATGCAACAGTCAGATTATTAATAGAAATCATAGGTTATTCTCCATCATTAATTTGCGCAGTTTCTTTCCTGCACATGAATATGCTGAACTCATACAGAAGATACAGAGGTACCGAACATACCATCAGGGAAAAAGGGTCCCCGGTAGGTGTGATTATTGCGGCCAGTATCAGGATTATGCAGACAGCATGTCTGCGATATGCCCTGAGATTTGTCCGCGTGACAACACCAAGCGCAGACATAACCACAATCACAGTGGGAAATTCAAAAACAATCCCGAAAGCCAGGACAGTGGATGCCAAAAGGGAAATATATGACGACAAGGAGAATGTGTTGGGAACAGAAGCACTGACCTGATAGTCTGCAAAGAAATTCAGCATCACAGGAAAGACTATCATATAGCCCACCAGAACGCCTGCATAGAACAACAGCGAAGCAAACGTGAACGCCCCCTTGACAGCCTTCTTTTCACGTTCATATAATGCAGGAGCAACAAAGCGCCAAATCTCATACAGAATATATGGAAATACAAGTATGAGGGCACATAGGAAGCTTACCTTCATATGTATCATGAACTGCGCCGCAACCTCAAGATTTACAAGCGGCATCGAAAAGTCAAGACCAAGAACCCTATAAAGCGGAAAATCCGATCTGGAAGGCCACAGGATGACATCATCAAAGAGAACCCCCTTCAAAAGGAAAAGCACCACCGCAGCTCCGGCCAACACCAGAATCATCCGTATGATGCTTTTCCTGAGATCCTCAAGATGGTCCCAAAAGGACATCGTCTGCTCAGTATCCGACATTACTTCTGTGTATCAGATTCTATATCTTTCTTAATATCCTTGACCTCATTTTCCACCTCGGTCATGCCCTGCTTGAAGCTCTTCACTCCTTTGCCAAGGCCTTTCATGAGTTCAGGAATCTTCTTGCCTCCGAACAGCAGAAGAAGCACAAGTGCGATAATTATCACCTCCCACATTCCAATCATGGCAAGAGGTAAAACACCAAGAGTTGTCATATTATTCTTCGTTTATGAGTTTCTCAAAAAAAACGGCAATATCCTTAGGACATCTTATCGGTCGCCGGGTGAGCGAATCTATGAATCCGATCACAACCTCACCATCACATAAAAGGCGGTCTGCAGAATTGTAGACTTCGCTCCTTATGACAAGCTTTGCACGAGGAACCTCATCGATGATGCTTACGATGCGGAGAGTATCTCCCAGCTTTGCAGGATACCTGTAATGACAGCTGACCGAAACAACAGGCAGCATCACTCCTGCTTCCTCTATCTTTTCCATCGGAAGACCAAGGTCCTTGAGCAAAGCTGTACGTCCACACTCGAAATATCTTATATAATTCGAGTGGTGAACTATGCCCATCTGATCGGTTTCATAATATCTGACATCCAGAAAATGCTCGTGACGCATGATAACAAAAATGTTATAACGTAAAACTATTTTGTTTCTTTAATTGTTTTTCAACGCCTTAAGCGCAGTAGTAATACTTTCTATTTTTGACAGAGAATCTGACTCTTTTTTGCGTTCAACTGCCACGACGGCCTCTGGAGCATTAGCTACAAAACGTTCGTTTGAGAGTTTTCTGCGTACGCTGTCAAGGAATTTCTGCTGATAAGCAAGCTCGGCTTCAAGTTTGGCCACCTCCTCATCGACATTGATAAGTCCAGTGAGAGGAACATACATCTCAACTGTCCTTACCATGAAACGCTGGGCAGCAGACATATCCCCTTCCGCCTTGCCTACTGTGACATTGGCAAGCTTCACGACAACCGGCAGTACATCAGCAGGGAACTCGCCCTTGATGACAAGATCGAGTGACTCTCTTGGAGAAAGGCCCTTGCTCTGACGGATATTTCTCACACCAGCAACCGCCTCACAAGCCATCTCGAATGCTGTAATGAACTCCACATCATATGGCTTCGCCTGAGGGTAACGCTGATTCATTATGGTCTCACCTGGCTTGCGTTCCGCCATGTTCTGCCAGAGTTCCTCAGTGATGAACGGCATGATAGGATGGATCATCTTCAGTAGAGCATCGAAGAATCCTATGGTTGCATCATATGTCACCCTGTCGATACCGGCTCCGTAAGCAGGCTTCACAGCCTCGAGATACCATGCGCAGAAATCATCCCAGAAGAATTTATAGATGGCCATGAGGGCGTCTGAGATGCGGAACTTTGAGAAATGGTCCTCTACGGTCTCCACGACCTGACTCAACTTGTTGTCAAACCACTTGACAGCAACGGCTGAAGCATCAGGCTGCTGAGCTGACTCATCCACATTCCAGCCTGTGACAAGACGGAATGCGTTCCATACCTTGTTGTTGAAGTTCCTACCCTGCTCTATCTGCGACTCATCATAAAGAATGTCGTTTCCTGCAGAACTGCAGAGGAGCATACCGAGACGGACTGCATCTGCGCCGTACTTCTCTATCAGATCGAGAGGATCAGGTGAGTTTCCGAGGGTCTTCGACATCTTGCGGCCGAGCTTGTCACGTACGATACCTGTAAGGTATACATTGCGGAACGGTACGTCATTCATGAACTCGTTTCCTGCCATGATCATACGGGCCACCCAGAAGAAAAGGATGTCCGGACCTGTAACAAGGTCATTTGTAGGATAATAGTATGCAAGGTCCCTGTTCGGCTCTGCCTCAGGATGTCCTGCCTTGTTGGTGTCGAACACTGAAATAGGCCACAGCCATGATGAGAACCATGTGTCGAGAACGTCTTCATCCTGCTTCAGGTCAGCTGCAGTCAATGCAGAATCAATCTTCCGGGCAGCCTCCAGAGCCTTCTCTTCAGTCTCAGCCACTACCACCTGCCCATCAGGAAGATAATACGCAGGGATGCGCTGGCCCCACCATAGCTGACGTGAGATACACCAGTCACGTACATTCTCCATCCAGTGACGGTAGGTATTGCGGTATTTATCCGGAATAAGCTTTACAGCGCCACTTTCGACAGATTCAAGAGCATCTTTAGCGAGAGCTTCCATCTTAAGGAACCACTGCATCGAGAGTCTTGGCTCGATCACGGCGTTGGTTCTCTCCGAATAGCCCACAGGTGAAGTGTAATCTTCCATCTTTTCAAGGTTACCGGCCTCCTCCAGCATCCTTACAATCTTCTTGCGGGCATCAAATCTGTCTTCACCGACAAGAATCTGTGCCTTCTCATTGAGACAGCCATGATCGTCGATGATGTCGATGACAGGAAGATTATGACGCATACCTATTTCATAGTCATTTACGTCGTGTGCTGGAGTCACCTTGAGACATCCTGTACCGAAATCCATAGCCACATAGCCATCCTCAATGATAGGAATCTCCTTGTTGATCAACGGGATAAGCACCTTCTTGCCTTTAAGCCAATGGTACCTCTCATCATCAGGATTAATACATACGGCAGCATCGGCCATGATTGTCTCAGGGCGTGTCGTAGCTATGATTATGTATTTGTCTGTCGGATTTCCGTTTCCGTCCGAAATGAAATATCTCAGATGATAGAACTTGCTGACCGTGTCCTTATGAATCACTTCCTCGTCGCTTACCGCAGTCAGGCCAACCGGATCCCAGTTCACCATACGTACACCTCTATATATATAGCCTTTGTCATAGAAATACACGAAAGTGCTGATTACAGCTTCGCTCAGCTCAGGATCCATTGTGAACTTTGTCCTGTCCCAGTCGCATGATGCACCAAGCTTTCTGAGCTGACTCAGGATGATGCCTCCGTGCTTTTCCTTCCACTCCCACGCATGCTCCAGGAACTGCTCTCTCGTAAGGTCTTCCTTCTTAATCCCTTCTGCAGCAAGCTTCTGAACAACCTTATTTTCAGTTGCTATGGAAGCATGATCAGTACCTGGCACCCAACATGCATTCTTGCCATCCATCCTGGCCTTACGAATCAGCACATCGTTCAGAGTGTTGTTGAGGACATGTCCCATATGAAGGATTCCCGTAACGTTTGGTGGCGGGATCACTATCGTATATGGTTCTCTTTCGTCCGGTTCAGAATGGAAAAAATTGTTGGCAAGCCAATAGGCATACCACTTATCCTCAGTCAATGCTGGATCATATTTAGCTGGAAGTTCCATAACTGTCTTATAATTAGCTATTATTCATTCTAATGCATAAACAAGCATTGCGTATGACACACAATCACGCAAAGGTAGCATTTTTTTCGCAAAGATTCCCACTTGAATGACAGATTAAATGCTTATCTTTGCATGGACGACATTATTTCGTCAGACATAACTGAGTAATAACTTAAAGTTTACAATATCATGGCAAACGAAAAAGAGATCAAAATCGAGCTCAAACCGGAAGTGGCCAAAGGCTCCTACTCGAATCTGGCAATCATAACCCACTCTCACAGCGAATTCATCATTGACTTCGCCACTATGCTCCCCGGCATTCCTAAACCAGAGGTTGGCAACAGGATCATTATGACTCCTGAACATGCCAAGAGGCTTTTCCTTGCACTTCAGGACAATCTGAACAAGTACGAGAGCCAGCACGGTCAGATATCTCTCGGGGGCGAGCCCAAGGCTACATTCCCGATGGGAGGATTCGGAGGAGCAAAATCATAATCCGGAAATGGAAGATAAGCTCAAGAAAATCAAGGCTTTTGCCTTTGACGTGGACGGTGTCCTGACTGACGGAGGCATCTTATCCACGATGGAAGGGGACCTTTACAGGACATTCGATTCCAAGGACGGCTTCGGCTTCAGGATGGCAAGCATGCACGGCTATCATCTGGCAATTATAACCGGAGGCAGTTCTGAAAGCATCAGGCTTCGTTTCCGTACATGCGGAGTTCCAGCAGAAGACATCTACCTTCACTCCCGTCACAAGATGACGGATTTCGAAGACTTCTGTACACGGCACTCGCTCACTCCTGACCAGGTCATGTATTTCGGAGACGATGTTCCCGACATTGCCGTGATGAAGGCATGCGGATGCGGCGTATGCCCTCAGGATGCTGTCGAGGAAGTCAAGGAAATAGCCGACTTCGTCTGCCCGAGACCAGGAGGCAGGGGCTGTGCAAGACATGCCATTGAAATGGTGATGAGACTTCAGGGAACCTGGATTCTTGACGACGAAGTGTATAAGAATAGATTCTGAATGGAAAACACACCGAAAGAAAGGATCACAGGCATCCTATCGGCGCAAAGGCAGTTCTTCAGCAGTGGAGCGACTCTTGACATAAAGTTCAGGAAAGCCATGCTGAAGTCGCTTCTGAACGCCATTGACAAATGGGAACAGAAGCTTGCTGATGCCCTATGGACAGACCTGCACAAGTCATATGAGGAGGCCTATCTGACAGAAATCAGCATAGTCAAGGCGGAAATCCGCACACATTTGAGAAAGCTCAGCAAATGGTCACGGAAAAGGAAAGTCAATACTCCTATAAAACTATTTCCATCAAGGACTTACATCATTAAAGAACCGCTTGGATGCTCCCTGATCATTTCCCCGTGGAACTATCCGGTACAGCTTCTGCTGAACCCGCTTGTCGGAGCGATTTCGTCCGGATGCACCGCCCTGATGAAGCCATCCCCTTATGTCCCTAACGTATCAAGAGTGATCGAAAGCATGATAGCTGAGACATTCGAAGATCGCTACATATCTGTTGTCCAAGGCAATAGAGACGTAAACAGCTTACTTCTTGAGCAGAGATGGGATATCATTTTCTTCACAGGAAGCCCTACGCTTGCAAAGACTGTAATGGCAGCTGCGGCACGCAATCTTACACCTGTCGTACTCGAATTAGGCGGCAAGAGTCCTTGCATCATTGACAAAAGCGCAGACATCAGGCTGGCAGCAAGGCGGCTTGCATGGGGCAAGACCCTTAACGCCGGGCAGACCTGCATAGCTCCGGATTACATCCTTATCCATGAGGATGTAAAGGAAGCATTCGTCAAAGCATTTGGAGAGGAAGTCAGAAAACTTCACGGAGAAGATATTCAGAAAGACAGGCATTATGTACGCATGGTCAATGACAAGGCATTCCAGAGAGTCACAGGATACTTCAAGGATGGCAACATCCTCTACGGAGGAAGAGCTGATGCGGCTACCGGATTCATCGAGCCTACCCTAATGGACGATATAGCCTTGGATTCTCCGCTTATGACCGAAGAGATCTTTGGCCCCATTTTCCCGATCATCACTTTAGATGACAATGGTAAATCATTCAAGGATAAAGTTATAGACTTCGTGGTTTCCCGAGAGAAGCCACTTGCATTCTATTACTTTGGAAAGACTTCCGAAGGTTGGGAAATCATCGGCAGAACATCTTCAGGAGGAGGCTGCATCAACGATGTGATCATGCATATAGCAAATGAAAAGGCGCCTTTCGGAGGCGTCGGCAATTCCGGAATGGGACGCTACCATGCCAAGGAGAGTTTCGAGGCATTCAGCCATACCAGGACAATAGTTTCCACCGGCACATGGATTGACCTTCCGTTCAGATATATGCCGTACAAGACATTCGGTCTGATCAAAAAGATTCTATAATGACACTCAAGGGAAGAACATGGAACTTAAAGACAGAAGAATAATCTTAGGAAGCAACTCTCCTCGAAGAAAGGAACTGCTTGCAGGCCTGGATATTGATTTCGAGGTAGATACAAGGAATAATTTCGAAGAGATATATGATCCTCAAACACCACATGAAAGGATTCCTGAGGTGCTTTCAGAGGGAAAATCATACGGATTCCACAGGGAGCTGTCAGAAAATGAAATACTCATCACTTCAGACACTCTGGTTCTCTGCGGGGAAAGAGTCATGGGAAAGCCGCATGACCATGATGAAGCTGCCGACATGCTCAGGTTTCTTTCCGGCAGAAATCACAAGGTCATAACGGCAATAACCATACGTGACAAGGAAAGATGCTCTACTGTCAGCGACACTGCCGTGGTCTGGTTCAAGGAGTTGTCTGACAAGGAGATAGAGTATTATATAGAACACTGCAAGCCATTCGATAAGGCAGGAGCCTACGGAATACAGGAATGGATAGGATACATAGGCATAGAGAAGATCGAAGGATCCTACTTCACCATAATGGGACTTCCTGTACATCTGGTCTATCAGGAACTTGCAAAATTCATAGGATGATGAATCTTGATTTTCATAGCCATATACTTCCCGGAACAGATGACGGATCCGTAAATATGGAAACTTCCATCGTTCTTGCTAAAGCATTGAAAGATTGGGGGTTTGATAGAGTTACCTGTACTCCTCATATAACAAGCCGATACAAGAATACCCCAGCAAGTATCTTGCCGGTATTCGATGCATTCAGGGACGAGCTCGAAACACTGCATATCGATCTGGACACAAGACTTTCTGCAGAATACAGGCTCGTACCGGAGACATGGCCTGACGTGTTGCAGAACAATTGGCTGCTTCCCATCGAAGACAGATATATACTTATGGAGCTACCCATTTCACACAGGGAAGAGATGGGCTCTATCGAGCCTCTTGAAGAGTTCCGTAAAGTTCTGTCCATGGGACTGATTCCTGTTCTCCCCCATCCTGAACGCTATTTCTACCTCAGCGAAAGTGAACTGATGAGTTTCATTGAAGCAGGAGTAAAGATTCAGTGCAACTACGGTTCATTCGCCGGTCTTTATGGGGATGAAGTCAGGAAACGTGCACTTGCACTTCAGAATGCAGGCCTTGTGTCAATGTACGGAACAGACCTGCACAACATCCACTACGTACAGGTCATCGGAGAATGGTTTTCATCCGGAAACAAGATCATCCCGTTTTTGGATGAATAAGAAAAATGAGGATGACGCATTCACCCTCATTTTTCTCAGATTCATATAAGATTCTCATCAGATTTCCATCTTCTTTCTGCCCCAGTTCAGGATAGGAAGAAGGAATGAGATAATTGCTGCCCCCAGCCAGAAGATTGACACATATGAGAAGTCATAGATAAGTTCTCCTGTGACAGGATCAGCCGTCGCCATGCCGTCAATCAGGATACCGCTTATAATATTCATAAGACCAGCCGCAGCATAGGAAGCAAGTCCCACTATACCCAAAGCTGCCCCTGTGGCCTTTCTTGGCACAAGATCAACTGCCATGAGACCTCCTACGAAGCAGATCAGCACTCCGATGGAGATTCCGAACAGAACCATCGAAATGATATTGACTACCCATGAATTGCCGCCATAGAAGAACAGAGCCAATGCAATGGCCTCCATGATTCCCGCTGTAAGAGCCGGCCACTTTCTGTCTCCCTTGAACACGGTATCAGATATCCATCCTGCACACACAGTACCGATAATACCAGCTATGGTATTGACAGCGATGATACCGGATGCCTCCATCAGTTCGAATCCCTTTGTCTTCTGGAGGAAGAACATTCCCCACTCATTGATTGCATAGCGGCTCATATACATGAATGCGCTGGCAAGTGCGAGGATCCATACGCCAGGATTACGCAGGACAGCTCTCTGGATGCGCTTGGTCTCTGCAGAGCTGTCAGCAGCCTGTGCAGTCTTCTCGGCAGCTTCTGCATCAAGTTCCTCCTGAGTCTTCTCCCCTGCCAGCACCTCTACAGGTGAAAGGCCCTTGCTCTCCGGTGTGTCATGCAGCCACAGTGCAATAAGAGTGACTCCCAGAGCTCCAGCTATTGAAGCTCCGAAAAAGCCCCACTGCCATCCTGCAGCAGAAACGAGAGCCGCGACAAAAATGAAAGAGAGTCCTTCTCCGAAATTATGGGATGCACTGAAGAATCCATAGTATGTTCCTCTTATATTCAGAGGATACCACCTTGAGAGTGAAATGATTGCAGGCGGAGATCCCATTGACTGCGACCATCCGTTTATGGTCCACATGATAGCGAACATCACGAACATGAGCGAACTTGCTATGCCTGCCACACCGTTCCATACTCCCAGCATTCCCATCACGAAGTTTGCGAATGCAGAGATGACAAGACCCGTAGCCATGAACTTCTTGATGTTGCAGTAGTCTGCCAGAAAGCCGTTCACGAACTTGCCTACAGCATATGTCCAGTATAGACATGCTCCGATGATACCGAGTTGAGTTGCGTCAAGAACGCCTGAGTCAATGATCGGCTGCTTCATCACGTTGAGTGATGTACGGCACACATAATAAAGGCTGTAGCCCAATGTAGCCGCGACAAAAGCCTGGAATCTCAGCTTCTTATACTGCCTGTCAGCATTATCCGCAGGCAGTTTTTCTGCAGATGGCTGGCTTACCTTGTAGAAATTGATTATTCTGTCAAGCATATGTTAATTAGAGTTGGTTTTCTTAAAAAAGACTGTTCAAGACAGCTGCAAGTCTATAGCCGCCATAGAGGATCTGTGTCTCTATCAGAGGCAGTGCCTCATTCACGAAATCCTGAGCCACCTTTGATCCGGGTGATGACATCTCGAACTGAACGATGCACCTGCGTGCATTATCCTCGAGCCATTCCTGAGGGGTTCCGGCAACAATGGCCTTGATTTCCTTTGACGATTTACGGTCAAGTTCCTCAGCCCACTCGCTTACTGACCATATGCGTGAAGACTGTATCGCAGCCTCGTCCCATACGGTGTGGATCTTCATCTCCTTGACAGGCTTGATGTATCCGCCGCCGAACTTAACCTTGTAGTCCTGGTTTCTTCCGAGATAATATATATGCGCAGGGCAGTGCATGTCACCTACAAGGTGAAGAAGGTACTTGATATTGACAGCGACAGTAGAATCAGGTAGATTCCTATAGTCCTTCAGGACCTCTATCGCCTGGTTTATGCCGGAGATGGCGTCTCCAGCCTCAGGATATGGAGAATACTTGAGGTTTTCGTCCACCCTTGCCACATGCCACTTGGTGGTGAAGGCATATTCAGGAGTGTGACGGTATTCGTCCATCCACTTTGCATAATATACGATGGAGTGGTCTCCGAGGTATTTTTCGATGACCTTTCTTGCGGAAGGCTTCAGATTGTTGTCCGCTATCTTGGCAATGGTCTCATGACCTTCCCTTCCCCATCCGAAGGCCGGTCCACAAAGAAGCAATCCGGCCGTAAACATCAGTATAAATCTTTTCATCAGTCGTGTCTTCCAATTGAGCGAAGATAATTTATAAGAAATTCCGGACGGTCTGTCTGGATCATGGAAAATCCCATATCCAGATACTGTCCATAAACATCAGCGGGATCTTCGGCATCGAAAGCAGCATCGTCGTCATTGCCTGGTCCGCCACAAAGCGACGGCCACAGAGTATTCACCCATGCCCTTGAACCGGTCTCGAGGATCTTGGCAACGCAGCTTTCGAGCTCCTCGCCCGGATACTGCCAGCACACCTCATACGCCATCGGCACCACTCCCTTCTCCTGATACTCTGCAAAGAGGGCCTGACCCTTAGGCTTGTTAATGTCGATGATAGGCATATAAAGGAGGTTATGCTCATGTTTTGACATATCCTCATTCACCTTGTCGATATTACTCTTGCCCTTCATAAGAACCTGTCCTGTGACACCGAGTTCGTTCGCAAGTTCGACAATCTCCTTATAGTAAGGATATGCGTGGTCCACATTCACAAGAATCCTATCCTTGCAGCACATAAGGGCTTCACGAAGTGTAGGAACCTTGATCGAATCGGTCACCACATTGTGAGCACGTCTCATATTGAATGTCATGAGCGAGTCGTATGTGATATCGCTCACCTTACCCTTACCGCTGGTCATACGGTCAATAGTCTTGTCGTGCATCAGGACAAGGACGCTATCCTTTGTCATCTTCACATCAAGCTCCATCATGTCCACACCCATGCGGATTACAGACTCAATCGCTGGAATTGAATTCTCCGGATAGTTTCTCCAGTCGCCTCTGTGCGAGATAACCACGACATACTCTGACTCCGGATTGTTGATTTCTGCAAGAATCTTCTCCGCCCTGTTGGCATACCGTTCCTCAGGAGCACATGATACCACCATGAGCGCAGCTATGGCTGATATCAGAATAAATAATGTCTTTCTCATATGTAATAATTTAGATTTCAGTAATAAGGACATATAGAGTACACCAGAAATGACCGAAATACTCAATTATTTGTCAAATATATGACTTTTCCAGGGATTTGCCTATTGAAGCGTGACGATTTTGCTGTTATCAAGCTGTGTGAGGTTTCTTTCTGGCTGAGGGGTATACAAAAAAAAATGAGACTTCGCCGCTCACGCGGGGACGCCTCATACTAACCACATAATTAATAACACTAAAACTAATAACCAATAAGTTGTGAGAGTTTCAGAACGACTCTCCGATCAACTCGAATGCAAAGGTACTGCTTTTTCTGATAATAGCAATAACTGTTCCATTCATTTCCGACGAATGGTAAAATAATCAAAATGAACAGATATAACCTGTATAAAAAATCGTTAAAAACAGCACCCTAAAATAACCAATTCCTAAAATTTGAGGTCACATAAATAACAAACAGGGTATTTTAATGTCTCAAAATTTACAATTTATTAAATATATTATTTTCCGACGAACGGAAACCGATATCAGAATATAGACTCCTGGGTATAGGTAGTGAGCAGTTCCAATGCTTTCATTCCCATAACCGAGTTACCTTTCGGGTTAAGTCTCGGACTCCAGACTGCAACAGAATACCTACTCGGATGGACAGCCACTATACCTCCCCCTACTCCGCTCTTTCCCGGAAGACCGACCAGATATGAAAACTCTCCGGCCTCATCATAAAAGCCACATGTCTGCATTACCGCATTGAGTCTCTTGATCTGGGATGGTGTCAGCCTGTAACCGGCATAGTCAAAAGGAGAATGGTTGGTGAATGCGATGAAGGACTGGGCAAGTTCATTGCAGCTCATTTCCACTGAACACATCTTGAAATAGAACATCAGCACATCTTCTATCTCGTTACTGATAGCTCCATGATGTTTTAGAAGATTTGCTATTGCTGCGTTCAGGTATCCTTTCTCACGTTCAGACAATGCTACTTCCATATTATATGAAACTGTCTCACATCCTGAAAGGCTCCTTACAAAAGAAAGAAAGTCTCCTTCCGGGTCTTCAAGTTCAGACATAAGGAAATCGGCGATCACTATGGCACCTGCATTTATGAAAGGATTACGTGGCTTGCCTTTCTCGACCTCAAGCTGGACAAGAGAATTGAATGCTGTTCCTGAGGGTTCCTTACCGACAATCTTCCACAATTCCTCGCCCTTGAGAGACAGAGCCATAGCCAGAGCGAAAACCTTTGATATACTCTGTATGGAAAATCTGGTATCTGCCTGCATGTAAGAGTATGAACCTCCTTCGACTGTCTTCAAGGCAATTCCATACTGATCAGGATTAACCTTTGCCAACGCCGGAATATAATCTGCCTGCTTCCCATACTGTGAAAAGGGAAGAATCTCCTGATAGATATCCTCAAGAATCTTCTGATAATCCATATACTGAAACTATTATAGGCAGACAAAGTTAGCATTTTTCCTCATACACCTGCTTCAGTCACGGAAAAAATCACGCCCCCGGAATTCCGAAGGCGTGACCACAACCAATACAAACTTATCAATAATTCTCCTTCATCGGCTCAAAGTATGACTGAGGGAAAAGACATGCCGGGCAGCCCTTAGGCGCATCTTCTGCTTCAACTATATATCCGCAGTTGCGGCACTGCCACCATATCTTGCCGTCACGGTGGAAGAAGTCTCCGTCTGTAAAACGACTGAGAAGCTTCAGATAGCGGCGCTCATGTTCAGCCTCCACCTTTGCAATATGCCTGAATGCAGCTGCAATTGCAGGAAAACCTTCCTCTGAAGCCACTTCGGCAAACTCCTTATAAAGAATATCCCATTCTTCCTTTTCACCCATTGCCGCAGCAAGAAGATTTTCCTGGGTAGTCCCTACGATTCCGGCCGGATATGATGCTGTAATCTCGAGGTCTCCACCTTCCAGAAAACCGAAGAAACGCTTTGCATGTTCCCTCTCCTGTTCTGCAGTCTCCATAAACACTCCAGCAACCTGTTCATATCCTTCCTTTCTTGCCACATCAGCAAAGAATGTATATCTGCTGCGCGCCTGGCTCTCACCGGCAAATGACTTGTGCAGATTCTGCTCCGTCCTTGTTCCTTTTACACTTTTCATATTCTAAAATCTCAATTTATAACAACTTTATTCAGCTGGCGTCCATTTACATCTTACCGGAGACACAATGGCACCTTCTTTCTTCAATTCCGCGAAGATCTTGTCCACCACTTTTCGGTCCAGTCCCGACAAAGTCGCCACCTCTCCTGCAGCGACCGGCTTTCCAGCCTCTTTCATAGTTCTCAATACAAGTTCCTTTTCCATATCATTGATGTTTTAAAATCCTTAACTGACGCAAAGATACAAAAACCTTTCTAATCTGGAAATATTCTAAATTATTTTTTTAGTTTTTTCTCAAAAAAAGATAAAAATGCCGGATATAGGGATACAATTACTGTCAAAAACATGACAGACACATGGACAAGGCATAATTTTCGATGTAGTCAGAAAGACTCAAAAACAATGTATCATGGCAACACAATTCTTCAGATGCCGCCATTGCGGCAATGTTATCGTCAAATTCATCGATTCAAAAGTTCCCGTAGTCTGCTGCGGAGAGAAGATGGAGGAACTTATCCCTAATACAGTGGATGCAAGCAATGAGAAGCATGTTCCTGTGGTAACGAGAATCGACAAATGCAGGATCAAGGTAGAGGTTGGAAGCATTCCACACCCCATGCTTCCGGAACATCACATTGCCTTCATATATGTGGAGACAGACACCGGAGGCATCAGGATAGACCTCAAGGACAAGCCTGAAGCGGAAATATGCAACTGCACCGGCAAGATCAAAGCTGTATATGAATACTGTAACCTGCATGGACTATGGAAGACTGTATTCACTGAATGAGCATGATTGAAGAATGCGCCGTCATATAGGCGCATTCTGAAAAATTATACGTAAATTCGCAGCCTAAAACATAACAAATGAACAAGGTATCGGAAAACCCTTTCAAAAACCGGACTGAGGGCGATATGCCGCTGATTGTGGTGTCTGCTCTTTTCGTCACATGCTATATTGTGTCTAACCTCATGGCTGTCAAGGTCATAGGTTTCTTTAATCTGTTTTATTTTGATGCCGGGACAATTACATTCCCTTTGGCATATATGTTAGGAGATGTCCTTACGGAGATCTGGGGCTACCGCACTGCACGTAAGGTCATCATACTTACCTTCCTTTGCAATGTATTGATGGTGATATGCACCCAGATAGGTGTTTGGCTGCCATCACCGGAATATCTTGATGCCAATGCGGAAGCATACAACACTGTATTCAACTATGTGCCACGGATCATATTGGGCTCACTGACAGGTTTCCTTCTCGGAGAACTCTCCAATTCATGGATCATGGAAAAGATCAAGGGGCGTACCAAAGGCAGGCATCTGTGGGTACGTACGATAGGCAGTTCCATAATAGGATATATCTTCGATACGGTTCCTTTTGTACTGATAGCATTCCTCGGTGTCCTGACAACAAGGGACCTGCTGCTGATGATCGCATTGCAATACTTGATGAAACTGGGCATCGAGACTTTCTTCGGCACTCCTATGACATATGCGGCAATATCATTTCTCAAGAGAACAAGAGCATGAAGACATTGATCACAGGTACATCGCAGGGCATTGGACATGCCATAGCCCTTCTGTTCCTAAGAAACGGCCATGAGGTCATCGGGATCGACAGGTGCGAGCAATCCATATTACATAAGTCATATACGCACCATACATGCGACATTCGGGACACCTCAGGTCTGCCGGAGATAAAGGATGTAGAGATCCTTATCAACAATGCCGGCACGCAGAATGATGACGACATTGCCATCAACCTCAAGGCTCTTATTCATATTACGGAAAAGTATGGCATACATGAAGGCATACGCTCCATTCTCAACATAGGATCCGCAAGCGGACATACAGGAGCCGAGTTTCCTGAATATTGCGCCAGCAAAGGGGGCGTCATCGCCTATACAAAGAATGTCGCTTTGAGGGTTGCCGGATTCGGAGCCACATGTAACAGCATTGACCCGGGAGGAGTCCTCACCCCTCTTAATGATTGTGTCATCAACGACCCGACGCTATGGAACGGAATCATGGAACAGACTCCGATGAAAAGATGGGCATCAGCCGATGAAATTGCCGAATGGGCATATTTCATGACGGTCACAAACAGTTTCTGTACAGGCCAGAGTATTGTCATAGACGGAGGAGAATCAATAAATTCACATTTCATATGGCCTGAAATGAAGTAGGGAAATATATCAAACACATCATATTATGAGAACAGCTATTTATGGTGCCGGTTCGTTAGGCACAATACTCGGAGCATTCATCAGCAAGGCAGGTGAACCGATCGAACTGATCAACAGAAACAAAGCTCATGTCGAGGCTTTAAGGACAAATGGAGCTAAGGTTGTCGGAACCATGCAGTTCACACAGCCGGTAAATGCCTATACACCTGATGAGATGACAGGAGAATATGACATCATATTCCTGATGACCAAGCAGCAGAACAACAAGGAAGTGGTGGAGAAGTTGAAGGATTTCCTTGCAGAAGACGGAGTCCTTGTAACCTTCCAGAACGGTCTTCCGGAAATGCAGATCGCCGAGATACTTGGAGAAGACAGGGTTCTTGGCAGCACAGTAGCCTGGGGCGCCACAATGCTGGAACCTGGCGTGTGCGAGCTCACAAGTGCTCCTGACGCACTTTCCTTCTCCCTTGGATCGATCTCTGCAGATCGAAGCAGACATTTCTCCAAGGTGAAGCAGCTGCTGGAAATGATGGGCACTGTGGATGTAGAGGAAAACTTCATAGGAACACGCTGGAGCAAACTGCTGATAAACGCATCATTCTCAGGAATGAGTGCAGTGCTGGGATGCACATTCGGTGAAGCAGCAGCTCCGAAGGAATCGCGCCGCATAGTCCAGGCTCTCATCAAGGAATGCATCGACGTATGCGCAGCAGGAGGCATCAGGATAGAGCCGGTGCAGGGAAAGGACATTGTAAAGCTCCTCGACTATAAAGGAGCTGTCAAAAAGGCGGTTTCGTTCTTCATCATTCCTATTGCCATCCGCAAGCACGCAAAGCTCAAGGCAAGCATGCTTCAGGACATCGAGAAAGGCAAGCTGACTGAGGTGGATTCGATCAACGGGGCGGTTTCTGAATATGGAAGAAAAGTTGGCTGCCCTACCCCGATGAACGACCGTGTAGTAGAGATCATCCACAATATAGAACAGGGCAGGATGAAGCCGGGGTTTGAAAATCTGAAATATTTCAAATAAGCAACTGGCATAGTTTGTGACTTTCATGGTGCGGTTTAAAATTAATTGCACTATGATAAAGAAGAATAAAAACGAAGAAATCTTCGGATCAAAAGAAATGAGAGAGCCGGCGCCTTCGGAGTTCATTCCGAGACATAAGACGCCGGCTCAAATTGCATATCAGCTCGTCAAGGACGAGACATTTCCTCAGACACAGCCAAGACTGAATCTTGCCACCTTCGTCACCACATACATGGATGATTATGGTACGAAACTGATGAATGAGGCTGTTGGCATCAACTATATAGACGAGACTGAATATCCACGGGTCGCAGTAATGTGCGGCAGATGCATCAACATGGTGGCCAATATGTGGAACACCCCGGAAACCGGCGAGTGGAAGACAGGAGCGGTGGGCATCGGCTCATCTGAGGCATGCATGCTGGGAGGCGTTGCTGCATGGCTGCGATGGCGGGAGAGGAGAAAAGCCGAAGGCAAGGCATTCGACAAGCCGAATCTGGTGATGAGCACAGCATACCAGGTGGTCTGGGAGAAATTCTGTCAGTTGTGGCAGATAGAGATGAGGACTGTCCCGATCACACATAGTCATCCGACTCTTGATGTGAAGAAGGCAATAGGCATGTGTGACGAAAACACCATCTGCATAGTACCTATAGCAGGCGTAACCTGGACAGGCATGAATGACGACGTGGAAGCTCTGAATGAGGCGCTTGAAGAATACAACACAAGGACAGGGCATGACATCCCTATCCACGTGGACGCTGCATCAGGAGGATTCATACTTCCGTTCCTGAATCCCGAAAAGAGATGGGATTTCAGGCTGAAATGGGTATATTCCATTTCAACTTCAGGACATAAATACGGTCTCGTATATCCTGGTCTGGGATGGGTTGTATGGAAGGACAAGAAGTATCTTCCAGGTGACATGTCATTCAGTGTAAATTATTTAGGAGCCAACATAACCCAGGTCGGTCTGAATTTCTCCAGACCGGCAGCTCAGATTCTGGCTCAATACTACAACTTCATCCATCTCGGATTTGAAGGCTACAAGGAAATCCACTCAAACTCCATGACTATAGCACGCTATTGTCACGAAGCCGTCGGAAAGATGCACTGTTTCGAGAACTATTCCCGTACTCTTGAAAACCCGCTCTTCATCTGGTATCTTAAGCCGGAATACGAAAAGGATGCAAAATGGACCCTTTTCGACCTTCAGGACAAGCTCATGCAGAAAGGGTGGATGGTGCCTGCATACACGATGCCGAAGGACATCGAGGATATGGTGGTAATGCGCATCGTCGTCCGTCAGGGAATGTCACGTGATATGGCAGACATGCTCATCGCAGATATCCGGGACGCAGTGAAGGAACTTGAAAAGCTGGAATACCCGACCCCGTCCCGCCAGGCTGCCATGAAAAAGGAAAAGACAAAGGGTAAAGTATACACTCATTAGACATAAGGCCATGAAGACACAGAATACAGGAACTGGCAAGGCGTTCAAACTTAGCGTGACGACACTTGCCATAATGAACATCACAGCCGTGGTAAGTCTGAGAGGACTGCCATCCGAGGCGATATATGGTCCTTCTTCAGCATTCTACTACCTGTTTGCAGCGATAGTATTCCTGATACCGACTGCCATGGTTGCAGCAGAACTGGCGGCCATGTTCTCAGACAAGCAGGGAGGAGTATTCCGCTGGGTGGGTGAAGCTTTCGGACCGAAGACAGGATTTCTGGCCATCTGGCTGCAGTGGATAGAGTCTACGATATGGTATCCTACAGTGCTCACATTCGGAGCTGTATCGTTAGCGTTCATAGGTCTCAATGACGCTGCAGATGCTACCCTTGCCTCAAACAAGCTATTCACCCTGGCAGTGGTCCTGGCGATATACTGGATAGCTACTTTTGTTGCAATGAAAGGCATAGGCTGGGTGGGAAAGATAAGCAAATGGGGAGGAATGATCGGCACGATTATTCCCGCCGGACTTCTGATAATACTCGGAGTGATCTATATCGCTACGGGCGGACAGAACCAGATGGACATGTCACAGGGATTCTTCCCGGACCTCACCAAATTGGACAATCTCGTACTGGCCAGCAGCATCTTCCTGTTCTATGCAGGTATGGAAATGATGGGAGTCCACGTGATGGACGTTAAGAACCCGTCGCGGAACTACCCCAAGGCCATCATCATAGGCTCTCTGGTGACAGTATGCATCTTTGTCCTTGGAACATTTGCCCTCGGTTTCATCATACCCGCCAAGGACATAAACCTTACACAGTCACTTCTGATAGGATTCGACAACTACTTCAGACATTTCCATATATCATGGGCTGGTCCGGTCATTGCCGTCGCCCTTATGTTTGGAGTGCTGGCAAGTGTGCTGACCTGGGTTGCAGGTCCATCAAAAGGCATATTCACAGTTGGAAAGGCCGGATACCTCCCTCCTTTCTTCCAGAAGACAAACAGTCAGGGAGTACAGCGCAACATACTGCTTGTCCAGGGTGGAATAGTCACTCTTCTGGCTCTGCTATTTGTAGTGATGCCTTCCGTACAGTCATTCTATCAGATTCTGTCGCAGCTGACCATACTCCTCTACCTCATAATGTATATGCTGATGTTCTCAGCCGCAATAGTGCTGAGATATAAGATGAAGGACACTCCACGTCCATTCCGTCTTGGCAGAGGCAACACTCTTATGTGGATAATGGGGGTACTCGGATTTGCAGGATCGCTGCTTGCATTTGTTCTGAGCTTCATACCACCGGGACAGATTGCGACCGGAAACAGTACGGTATGGTACACGGTGCTGATTGCAGGATGTGTGATTGTGATTGTCGTTCCATTCATAATCTATTCACTCCGCAAGCCGTCCTGGAGGGATCCGGACTCTGAATTCGCTCCGTTCCATCAGGAAGAGAAATAAAGGATATCATGTCAGATCCCCGGCAAACCCCGCAGGCTCTTCATACAAGCTTGCGGGGTTTGTCATAGGCTGCTGCCACCGATGAAGCTCCGCAGCAACGAGGTGGCAGGAACATCCTTGTCGGAAACAGGGGTGAAATAGCTCAGGAACTTCATCAGCCTATGTACTTCAGAGTATTCAGGACAGTTCTTTGGGACCGTCATCAATATCCTTTCCGCATGTGGACGGATCACCGGGAACTCCACTATATACGATGAATTGAAAAGCACATCGGCACACTCCTGATACGGATATATCCACTGAACTTCCGAACGCCTTACATTAGGCCAGTTCATTATGGACTCCCTGGCAGTGAAGGCCCCCTTGTTGAAATCGCGCACAATCCTGCGCAACAGTCTGTTGTCGCTTGTAGGGATGCAGTTGTGATTATCCAGAGATATGCTGGTGATGGTGTTGATGAATATCCTGTACTTTGAGGATTCAGGCACCTTGTCGGTGAGACGTGGATTCAAGGCATGGATACCCTCTATGAGAAGTACCATTCCCGGCTCCAGCTTCAGCTTCTTTCCGTTAAATTCCCTAAGGCCAGTAACGAAGTTATACTCAGGAACTTCCACCGTCTCACCGGACAAAAGCTTCAACACATCACTCTGGAGGTATTCATGGTCTACCGTATCGAAATTATCAAAATCAAAGGATCCGTCAGGAAGAAGCGGTGTGTCAAGACGGTTTACGAAATAATCGTCAGTAGAGAAGGATATAGGGTGGAGTCCGCACGCCTTGAGCTGAATGCTGAGGCGTTTGCAGAAGGTGGACTTTCCGCTGCTCGAAGGACCAGTTATAAGTACAAGCCTTACCGGATCAGCCTGACGTACCCTCATGTCAATTTCCTCGGCAATCTGCACTATCTTCTTTTCCTGGAGGGCTTCGGCAATCTTGATAAGATCTCCGGTCTCACCTCTCTGACACGCAAGATTCACATCGCCCACGTTGTCCAATCCCATAATGCTGTTCCATTTGAGATTTTCGCGGAAGACCTCAAATGTCTTGGGCTGCTCGGTAAAGGGAGCAAGATTCTCAGGCGTGTGCCTGTCTGGAACACGAAGGAGCAGGCCGTCCCTGTATCGAGTCAGACTCCATACCTTGAGATAGCCGGTACTTGGCAAAAGGGCCTCATAATAATAATCCGGCGTATCACCAAGCGTGTAATAGTTCACATATACATCTCCGGAAGTCTGCAGCAACTTGACCTTATCGGTATATCCCATTTCATGGAAAAGTTCAATCGCCTCGGAAATACGCACTTCATGCCTTCTGAAAGGAATATCATCGTCCACTATCTTCTTCATCCTCGAAACCAGCGCATCCAGCTCTTCGTCAAGAAGGGCGCTCCCGTCTCCCTTCTCGAATGCACAGAAGTATCCCTTGGAGATAGGCCTTCGTAGCGTTATGCCGCATTGCGGAAAGAGGTCCTTGGCAGCCTTGCAGAGAAGGAAGCAGAGGGAACTGCAATAGACACTTCTTCCGGCATAGGTGGTATAATCCAGAAACTCCACCTGACGGCTGTTGAAAGCACGATACTTAAGCCCCTGGCATACATTGTTCACCTTTGCCGCAATCACAGGATATGGAGTTTCAAAATCAGAGGAAAATTCAGGAAGCATCTCCATAAGGGTCGTCCCTTCCTGAAATGTCCTTGTTGTCTGGGTATTTACGCAGAAAATATTGACCATGTCGGTATATTGTTAGGATTATAGGAGTTTTAGGATTCCAAAGATAGTATTTTTTAGTATTTTTGTCCAGAATTACGTCAATATATTATTAATAACAGCACAAAACATGAAGTTCCGTAAATTAGTGGCCATAGAGCCTGTCAGCCTGATTCCTGCTGCAGAAAAGAGGCTTTACGACTTTGCCGAAGATGTCATATTGTACGACGATATTCCTCAGAGCGATGATGAGATTGTTCAAAGAATATCAGATGCGGATGCCGTTCTGCTCAGCTACACATCCAGACTGGAAAAGCCGGCACTGGAGAAGTGTCCCGATGTCCGTTATATAGGCATGTGCTGTTCCCTTTATTCTCCGGAAAGCGCAAATGTAGATATAAGATATGCTGCATCAAGGGGAATCACAGTCACAGGAATACGCGATTACGGTGATGAGGGCGTGGTCGAATATGTTGTGAGCGAACTTGTCAGGCTCATGCACGGATTCGGTCAGGAACCATGGGAGGGCCTGCCTCGCGAGATCACCGGCCTTAAAGTCGGAGTGGTAGGACTCGGCAAATCAGGCGGAATGATTGCAGACGCCATGAAGTTCTTCGGTGCGGAAATATCCTATTTCGCAAGAAGCGAAAAGCAATGGGCGAAGGAGAAGGGTTATATCTTCAGATCTTTGAATGATGTGCTGGCCGGAAGCGATGTAGTCTTCTGCTGCCTTAACAAGAACACGGTGCTGCTGCATGAAGATGAGTTCAAAGCCCTCGGTGACAGAAAGATCCTATTCAATACAGGACTCTCCCCAGCTTGGGACGAAAAGCCTTTCCTCGAGTGGCTTGACAAAGATAATCTCTGCTACTGCGACACCATAGGTGCCTTGGGAGGAGCTCACCTTACGGAACATCCGGCAGTACGCTGCATGAACGTATCCACCGGACGCACAAAACAAGCGTTTGACAGACTTTCAGAAAAAGTTCTGGCAAACATAGACAATTTCCTGAATTAGAATACTATAGGAGACATTATATTTTGCAGTACTGAAACCATGGACCAGCCGGCAATTTCAGAAGTCTCGCTATAAATATCTATTACTGCACGCACCTGACGATTACGGATTTCCACCCTCTGGGTGTCACCGACAAAGCCAGGTGTGCTTTTTATGGATACCTTCATTTCAGATGGTCCCACAGATGCCCTTGAAGCTGCTACAGTGACATTGACCTTGGTAGGAAATGCCGCAATCGCTTCCCTTGCAGTCCCTTCAAACACGACCTTCGATTCGTTCTGAAGCGAATCTTCATAGACAGGGGTCCCTTTCAAGGCATCCGGACCTTTTTCATTAAAGAATTCCGCCTGCGCCTGATCACCGCCTTCGCCAGCAAAGACTTCTCCCATGAGGGCTGCAGTCCTAAGGACATCAAATCCTCCTGTAGCACCGGAAGCCACATATACACGAGTTCCGGAAAAAAGGGCAGCCTCCCTGACTTCATCATAGAAGCTGTCATCTGCAAATGCACCTATGGATATAGTGACTATCGACGATCCGTTCCTTAGAGCAGGGATTGCAAATTCCCGCATTGCTGCAGGAGATGCCGCTTCAGCTATATAATCCGGCCTCATAGCCAGAAGTTCATCTATTGTCCTGCATGCGACGCAACCTTCCACCATCGATGCAGTTTCACATGTCTTTTCATACGTGCGGGAATACACGGCCACCAGTCTATACTCAGGCAGAATTCCGTCCCTTATTGCCCGTGCGACTATTCGTCCCAATTTTCCACACCCTACAACAGCAAGTGTCTTCATGATAATGATAAATATAAATTGACGGCGGCAAAGATAGTAAAAATGCAGAGGATATGATTGGTCAAGGGCAAGGTTTGGAACAGGATGTTCACCGACTTTTATGTATTTATTGTATATTTGCAGGTCTTAAAGAAATGAGAGATGAACAGAATACCGGAAGATCCGATCATACTTCTCAGCTGGACAAACACCCAGTTGAGAGACAATTATACTTCTCTTGAGGCACTTTGTGACGATATGAATCTCAGTCAGGATGAGATTATCAAGAAATTAGGAGACTTGGGATACTCATATGACAAGGTATTGAATAAATTTTGGTAAACTATTGAGATACCGCCAATAAAACATAATAGTTATAACTTATAACATTTTTGTTAAGGCATGAAGAAACTAAAAATCAGCCTACTGGGAAAGATTCTCATCGGCATTCTGCTAGGAATAACCATAGGGATGTTCACTCCCGACTGGCTTGTCAGGACGGCCGTGACATTTAACGGCATTTTCAGCCAGTTCCTCGGCTTCATCATTCCTATAATAATTATTGGTCTGGTAACGCCAGCAATCTCTGACATAGGAAAGGGGGCTGGAAAAATGCTGCTTCTGACTGTCGCAATCGCCTATGGCTCTACCGTATTTGCCGGATTCACCTCATACCTGACAGGAGTCTCAGTATTCCCTGGACTGATAGAAGGGGTTACAATGAAAGATGTAGCATCATCAAACGATGCACTTCCCTACTTCACTGTAAATATCCCGCCTCTTATGAATGTAATGACAGCTCTGGTACTGGCATTCATGACAGGCCTTGGCCTGTCTGCAACAGACGGGAGCACCCTCAAGGATGCAGTTCATGAGTTCGAGGAGATCGTGGTTCTGGTCATAAGGACAGCTGTAATTCCTGTTCTTCCCTTTTACATATTCGGAATATTCCTGAATATGACCTGCTCCGGCCAAGTGTTCTCCATCCTCAAGGTTTTCATCAGCATCATAGGCATCATATTCCTGATACACATAGGAATCCTGATCCTGCAATTCTGCATAGCCGGTGCAATTGCAAGGAGAAATCCTTTCCGACTTTTGTGGACAATGCTGCCGGCATATTTCACAGCGCTGGGGACCCAGTCTTCTGCAGCGACTATACCTGTGACACTGGAACAGACACGCAGGAACGGGGTGTCGGAAGAAATCGCCGGATTCACCGTGCCCCTTTGCGCAACTATCCACATGTCAGGCAGCACATTGAAGATTGTCGCCTGCGCACTTGCCATCATGATGATGAACGGAATGCATTATGACATGGGAATGTTTGCCGGGTTCATTCTGCTGCTTGGAATAACCATGGTAGCAGCACCCGGAGTCCCCGGAGGAGCCATAATGGCATCTTTGGGCCTGCTTCAGAGCATGCTGGGATTCGATCAGGAGGCACAGGCACTGATGATAGCACTTTATATCGCAATGGACAGTTTCGGCACAGCCTGCAATGTGACGGGAGACGGAGCCATAGCAGTGATCATTGACAGGCTTATGATAAAACAAAAAAGAATCTGAAATGAAAAGATTTGCTACACTACTGCTGTCGGTCATGGCACTGACAGCCTACGCACAGAACGAAAAGGATTCAACGACTGAATACAACGAAAGCGGAGACATAATCAAGAAGGGATTGAGCTATGGTCCCCTTCCCGTGGTAGCATTCGATGCAGACAGAGGCTTCCAGTTCGGAGCTCTGCTGAATCTATATAATTTCGGAGACGGAAGCAGCTACCCTAACCCCAAGTCCACATGGTATTTCGAGGCCTCTGCATACACCAAGGAAGGTAGCATAGGAAGCTACAAGCTCATCGTGAACTATGACAACACGACCATGATCCCAGGGGTCAGAATGTCCATCTGCACAGGATATTACAAGGACGCGGCTCTTGACTTCTACGGCTTCAACGGATATCAGAGCAATTACGACATGGACATGCTCAAGCCGACATTCCAGTTCACAGACAAGGAACTGCAGAAGAAATTCACAGACAAGGGATCTGCTCCAAAAGGTTTCTATCGTTTCTCGCGCGACCTGGTAAAGGCAAAGGTCGATTTCACTGGAGAGATTTCAAGGCATTTCTACTGGGAAGCAGGCTATAACTTCATGTGGAACAAGACCGGATCATTCAAGCCGCAGGGATACAGCGTCCTCGGCAATCCTTCGGACCCGTCACTGTACGCCGGAGAAGGGGGTACAACCCTTTTTGACCTGTACAAGGCATGGGGAATAATCCCTGAGGCAGAGGCTGGCGGAGGGATAACATCTGCTCTGAGACTCGGACTGATGTATGACAGCAGGAACATCGAGAACAACCCTACCGACGGTATCTGGGCTGAAGTCCATATAATCGCAGCCCCGCAATGGCTCGGTACCACCAGAGGCCAGGGACACTACCGTTTCAATGCCACATACAGACAGTATCTGCCACTGGTGAAGGATAGGCTTACTTTTGCATATCGCATTGCATACCAGGGATTTCTGGGAGACGCACCTTGGTATCTCATGCCATTCTACACGACCATGGGCCCAAAAGCAGACAACGACGGTATAGGAGGCTACCGCACTACCAGAGGACTTATGCTCAACAGGGTTCAGGGACTTCACACAGGCTTCTACAATGCGGAATTAAGGTGGAAGTTCGTGGATTTCAAGCTATGGAAGCAGAATATTGCATTCGCATTGAGCGGATTTACAGACGGAGCCCATGTCTTCAAAGGATATGACATGAGCCTGCGTCCGGCAAAGACAGCTACCAAGGAGGAAATAGCGCTGTACGATAAATTCGTATTCGACAAAAAAGACGGTTTCCATGGCTCGGCGGGAGGCGGGCTCCGCTTCATCATGAATCAGAACTTCATCGTTGCCTTTGAATACGCAATGCCATTCAACAAGCAGGACGGCTCAGGTGCATTTTACATCAACACCGGCTTCCTGTTCTGATACACAGACATATATATAATAATCCCCAAAACAAATAGACATATGGATCAGTTCACAAAAAATTATGTAGAGGGATTCATGGCGGAACTTACCGCAAAGAATCCTGGAGAAAAGGAGTTTCATCAGGCAGTAAAGGAGGTCCTGGAAAGTGTCGCTCCATATATGGCGGAACATCCCTACCTTATGGACATGAAGATCATGGAGAGGATTGTAGAGCCGGAGAGAATCATCATATTCAGGGTACCATGGCTTGATGACGAAGGAGAAATAAGGATAAACAGAGGTTACAGAGTACAATGCAGCAGTGCCATAGGTCCTTATAAAGGTGGCATACGCTTCCATCCGAGCGTAAACCTGAGTATCATGAAGTTCCTGGCATTCGAGCAGACATTCAAGAACAGCCTCACTACCCTTCCGATGGGATCGGCTAAAGGAGGATCCGACTTCAATCCTAAGGGTAAATCCGACAATGAAGTGATGAGATTCTGCCAGAGTTTCATGACAGAACTTCAGAGACACATCGGTGCAGACACAGATGTACCTGCAGGAGACATAGGAGTCGGAGGACGAGAGATCGGCTATATGTTCGGCCAGTACAAGCGCCTAAGGGATGAGTTTACAGGAGTTCTCACAGGTAAAGGTCAGACATGGGGAGGCAGCCCTCTGCGCCCTGAGGCTACCGGATACGGCACATGTTATTTTGCAAGTGCCATGCTTGCGACAAAGGGCGACAGCTACGAGGGGAAGACGGTAGCGATTTCCGGATCGGGAAACGTTGCACAGTTTGCTGCACGCAAAGCCCTGGAGCTTGGAGCCAAAGTGGTTACCATGTCAGACTCCAACGGATATATTTACGATCCTGACGGAATCGACGCAGAAAAGCTTGAGTGGATCATGCAGCTGAAGAACATATACAGAGGACGTATAAAGGAATATGCAGACCGGTATCCTTCTGCCGTATACCATGCTGGAGAACGTCCATGGACTGAGAAATGCGACATCGCCATGCCTTGTGCCACTCAGAATGAACTTAATGAAGAAGAAGCCAGGACACTTGTTGCAAACGGATGCATCTGCGTAGCTGAAGGGGCAAACATGCCATGTACTCCTGAAGCCATCTCCGTATTCCAGAAAGCTAAACTTCTATATTCGCCAGGAAAGGCTTCCAACGCCGGCGGAGTCGCTACCTCAGGTCTTGAAATGACCCAGAACTCGATGAGACTCAGGTGGACACGTGATGAAGTGGACGAGCACCTCAGGCAGATTATGACTGATATTCATGAGGCGTGTGTCAAATACGGTACAGAAGCTGACGGTTACGTCAATTACGTCAAGGGTGCCAACATAGCAGGTTTCATAAAGATAGCCGAGGCCATGATGGCACAAGGACTTGTTTAGTCTCAGGAAATATATTAAATTAGCAGGCTGTTTCAGACAGCCTGCTTTTTTTACATAGAACCATAATTGATATGCATATCGGAATCGCCGGAAATATCGGATGCGGAAAGACGACACTTACCAGAATGCTTGCAGAGCATTATGGCTGGACCCCTAAGTATGAAGCCGTAACTTATAATCCTTATCTGGAGGATTATTACAAAGACATCGAAAGGTGGTCCTATAATCTTGAAACGTATTTCCTCGCCCAGCGTTTCCAGGATCTGCTGGATATAGCAAAATCCGATGAGGTCATAGTCCAGGACAGGACAATACTTGAAGGCGTGCATATCTTCGTGGCAAACAACAAGGCTATGGGCAACCTGTCTGACAGAGACTTCGACACATATATGCAGCTCTTCAACCTCATGATGTCCATGGTACACGAGCCTGACCTTCTCATCTATCTCAGGACATCAGTCCCTACCCTTGTGTCGCAGATCCAGAAACGCGGACGCGACTACGAAAAGAGCATCAGCATCGAATACCTGAGCAATCTGAACGACAGATACGAAGAATGGATCAGGAATTACAAGGGCAAAGTGCTGATCATCGAGGCAGATGACCTGGACTATGAACACCGCCCGGAAGACTTCTCACACATAACCGACAAAATAGACGCACAGCTCTACGGTCTGTTCTAATACAGCAGTTCGGACAATCTTTCATAATAACGCTTTGTGACAGGAATATGACGCACATCGTTGGCGTCAAGTTCTGCGTATACAATACCTTCCTTGTCCTTCCTCAATACCTTTACATGCTGAGGATTGATGTAGAATGACCGATGACACCTCAAGAGACCATGGTCCTGGCAAAGTTCGTCAATAGCCTTCATGGAACTTCTCAATACAAAGCTTCTGATACGCCCCTGGTCAGTATAATGTATATTGACATAATTTATATCAGCCTCTATATACAATATGCTGTCAGACTGGACCACAAGCTTGAGATTATGCTTATCATCGTAGAAACGCATACGCCTTTGAGCATCACCCTCACTGTTTGACCTTTTACTTGAATATTCAACAATCCTCATCGAAAGTGCAAGGATTGCATATGGAATCATCAGAATAAGGAAGACATATTGTATGGCGATGATCACGACCTCAAAATATGGCATGGGTTTTCCAAGAACGAGCCACAGGTACAAGGCGACAAAAAAAGACGTGAAAATCGATTCGGCAACCTCCCAGAAAACATACAGCGTATAATTGAGTTTCATGGGTACAAAATAATATATCAGACGCATAATAAGCACGCTGACCATTATTATACTCGTCATAAGAGCCACATGCACGCCAAACCACTCCCTTCCGACAAAGTCCATTACATTAAAGGGACGGTATATTATCATGAATGTAAAGAAAAAGACAGGAAGCACAATCACATGTAGCAACTGTGGCACGAAACGTCTGTAGATACGTGGAATCTCAGTCATAAATTAATCACAAATTAAGTGGGACAAAAATACAAATAATATTTTTTAGTCCCAAATAATAGATTTTAATCCCAAAACCGGTGTGATTATCACATTTTCACCCCTAATATCCCACTTTCTTTCCCAATATAATCTTATCACATATATTTGCATGCAGAAGGTTTAAGGAATAGGACATATCCGCTGCATAACATTTCTGTTATCAAGAAAAGTCCTGACTGCAACCGAATTCAAAGTTAAAGTACACAACGAAAAGGCTGCCCGGGAGGGTCGCCTTTTTCATTTATGGACAAACTGAAAAGCGGTCTCGCAATAAAGCTTGACCGCATAAGAATAAAAGTGAAATATGATGAGCCTCAGAGTCTGACTGGCCGGGCCACACCCAAGGACGTAAGCACTATGTAAGACATTGCCTGCACTGATATAAGCAACTACCAGACCCATAGGCATGCCGAAGGATAAAAATTTCAAAGTATTTGACATATAATTCATATGAGATTTGAAATATTACCGATATATTTGGATCACTGACAAATTATATATCAATCATGAAACACATCAGCATCCTGCTTATCGCAATTGCGGCCTTGGTCAATACCGCTTGCGACAGTTCTCTTCCTTCATATGAACATTTACATGGCAAGCCATCTGGCGGAACGGGGAATTCCGGAAACGGAGGTAATGATGAAGGCAAGCCAGGGGGTGAAAGCACTCCAGGTATCCCATCTTTCGGATTTGAAGTATCCCCTACCGGAAGCGGAGCATACACTGACGGCGTTCTCACATTGACATTCTCCAATGTTCCTGTCCTGGGAAAAGAAGGCAGGATAGTCATATTCAATTCAGACGGAAGCCAGGCCGACATGATCGACATGTCTGACGTTTCAGCCACATTTGAGCAGATGACAAATACCAGCCTGCACAGGACAACGATAGATTTCCTCGGTGCTCCCTCCCTCAAACGTTACAGGGCAGTGAACTACCAGCCTGTAAGGGTAGAAGGAAATTCCGTAGTCATAAAGCCTCATAGCAACAGACTGGAATACGGAAAGACATATTACATCACAATCGACCGGACAGCCATCATTGCAGAAGGCTTCAGCGGGATAACTGCAGAAAAGAAATGGGAATTCGCCACTAAGCAGGAACCGTCGTCAAAAGAATCAGTAACAGTCGCCAAATCCGGCAATTCCGATTTCCGGACTGTTCAGGGCGCGATAGACTGGGCATATAAGTGCGGTCCTGACAGACCGATGCTTATTAACATAGGTAAGGGTGTATTCGAGGAGCAGCTCTTCATAAGGAACAACAACAAACTCACCTTCAAGGGGGAAAGCAGGGAAGAAACAATTATCCAGTATGCCAATGCAGAGGAATATGCCAACGGCGTGGGAGGCAGCATCACTTCAATACCTGCACTTGGTGAGTCAATCGGCAAATCCGGAGGTCGCTCCGTCATCCTCATGGAGATATGCACGGGTATACGCTTTGAAGACATGACCCTCAGGAACACATATGGAAAGCCAGGTCAGGCTGAGGTAATTTATAATAACAGCGACGGAAACTATACACTTTCCTTTGTAAACTGCTCCCTGACAAGTCTTCAGGATACGTTTAACAGCAAGGGATACGGATGGATGAAGGACTGTCTTGTCGAGGGAGACTGTGATTTCATATGGGGGTCTCCACGCACATGGCTGTTTGAAGACTGCGAGATCAGAGCTGCAGGGGACGGATATATCGTTCAATCCAGATGCATGGACAGCAAATACAAAGGATTTGTATTCCTCAATTGCAGGCTTACCAAGACCACAGGAACAACTGACGGGACTATGTATCTGGCACGCTCAAGCGGTTCAAAGGACTACTATGACAATGTCGCTTTCATCAACTGCAGGATGTCATCAGTAATCAACAGCAAGGGATGGTTTGACAACCCTGCCCCCAATCCGGAAAAGGCAGATGCCACCAGCGGCTGGAAGGAATACGGCAGCAAGGATCTCAGCGGGGCCGCACTTTCCACTGGAGGACGATATTCCGGTGCACACATGCTGACCATGGAAGAATATGAATCCACATACAAGGACAGGGCTGCAATATTTGCAGATTGTCCGGCAGGTACTGACTGGCTTGATATGAAATAATTAGTACATATTACCAAATATTGTTCAAAAGGACGGAATTATATTTATATTTATCGCTTTTTGCATATTTTTGCTGCACATAAGTCGAGTCATACTTAAACTATGAATCAAAAAAGGGACGGCCTCCTCAGTGGATGCCGTCCCTTAACTCTTTTATGTGAAAGACCGCTATCTGCTGAACTGTGCACGAAGGACCTCGTTCTTGGCATCAGCGTCAGAGCCTTTTATTCCGAAATAGAATTTTATCTTAGGTTCCGTACCGGATGGACGTATAGTCACGACATCGCCGGCCTCATTATAGAACTGGAGCACATTTGAGGCAGGAAGTCCGGTTTCCTCAGGCTTGCTGTAGTCAATGACCTTGACCACAGGTGAACCGGCCATCTCCTTAGGAGGATTGTTGCGGTATTCCACCATCATTGCTGCAATCTCCTCAAGTCCGGCCTTACCCTTCTTGGTCAGGGAGATAAGCGACTCCTTATAATAACCGAACTCCTCATAAATATCCTGAAGAAGCTGATAAAGGGTCTTTCCCTGTTCTGCCGCCCATGCCGCACACTCGGCTACGAAAGCGCAGGTTATAGGAGCATCCTTGTCGCGTACAAACTCTCCGACATTGAAACCGTAACTTTCCTCTCCACCACATACAAAGGTGGTCTTTCCCTCGTTCTTCCTGATTATGTCAGCGATCCACTTGAATCCGGTGAGAACATTATATACCTTCACACCATACTTCTGTGCTATTGCACGCATCAGTTCCGTGGTCACAATAGTCTTGACAATGTACTGATTTCCATCAAGCTTTCCAAGTTCAGACCAACGGCGGAGGATGTAATATGTAAGGATAGAACCAGTCTGGTTACCGTTGAGAAGCACCATCTTGCCTTCATTATCTCTGACTGCTATACCGATACGGTCAGCATCAGGATCAGTCGCCATCACCAAGTCAGCACCTTCTTTATCTGCTACTGCAACAGCCATGGCAAGGGCTGAAGGTTCCTCCGGGTTAGGTGACATCACAGTCGGGAAATTTCCATCCACCACATCCTGCTCAGGGACATGATATACATTCTCGAAACCAAGTTTTGCAAGGAATTCCGGAACGATTTCAACACCAGATCCGTGAATAGGTGTATAAACGATCTTGAGGTCCTTGTGATTTGCGCATGCCTCAGGAGAGAGCATGAGTGTCATAACCGAATCAAGATAAGCCTCATCCATTTCATGGCTCATTACTTCTATAGGTGCGGCACCTTCACCTGGCTCGAACTTCACCATTGAAGGATCTGTAATCTTCGCAACTTCAGCAACGATATCCTTATCCACTGGTGAAGTCACCTGTGCTCCGTCTGACCAGAACACCTTATAGCCGTTATATTCCTTAGGATTATGAGAAGCCGTGATCATGATACCGGCATTAGCTTTCTTCATCCTCACGGAATAGCTCATCAGGGCGATAGGATGGAGCTTGTCGAAGATATAGACATGGATACCGTTAGCTGCGAGCACATTAGCGGCAATCTTTGCAAACTCCGGACTGTTGTTACGGCTGTCGAAGGAAATGCACACGCTGAGAGGGCCTTCTACGTTAGCCTTCATGTAGTTTGCAAGGCCCTGTGTAGCCATACCGACTGTGTACTTGTTCATCCTGTTGGTACCTACCCCCATGATGCCACGAAGTCCGCCTGTACCGAACTCCAGATTACGATAGAATGCGTCTTCAAGAGCAACTGGATCGGTTTCCTGAAGTGCAATGATCTGAGCCTTTGTGGCTTCATCAAAGTTTCCATCCAGCCAGCTCTGGACAACTTCTCTAAAATCTTTTTCCATAGTATATTTAAATTAATATCTTAATTCGGACACAATCGAACAAATATAAACATTTAATTAGATAAAATAGCTATTTTTGTAGCAAATCCGCATCATTAATGGAGAATCTGATAAAATTCGTTCAAAAACACCTCGACGATGACTCGACAAGGCTGATACTGGACAGGAACAAATGGCCTGAGATCGATATGAATCTGGCGGTAAACTGCATAGAGAGCCGCAGGAAACTTAAAGACAAAGTCAGGAGATGGCACGACCAAACCGCCATGTACTTTCCCTCAAAGCTTTCAGCAGAACAATGCAGCAGCGACTTGACAGGGGCATACAAGGCTGATGTTGCGGTAAAGATATCAGGCGGAGTACCATTCCGGCTGGCAGATCTCACGGGCGGATTAGGTGTAGATACATGGTATTTCTCGGAGAAAGCCGAAAAAGTACTATACAATGAGATGCAGACCACGCTGTATGAAGCAGCCATCCATAATTTCAAAGTACTTGGATGCAGCAACATAAGCTTCAGCAACCTTATGATAGACAGGTCCAGCATCGTATCTGTCCTCTCTGAATTCAAGCCTGACATAGTCTACATGGATCCGGCCCGCAGAGGAGAAGGTGGACGTAAGGTTTTCCTGATAGAAGAGTGTACACCAGACATTCTCACCCTGAGGGATGAAATATTCGCGTTCTGCCGCAATATACTGGTAAAGCTCTCCCCTATGGCTGACATATCCATGGTATGCGGGCGTCTGGGGCATACCTGCAGGGAAGTGCATGTGGTAGGAGCCGGCGGAGAATGCAAGGAACTTCTGATCTGGATGGACAGGGAGTGGAACAGCGGTCATTCAGTAACTGCAATCGAACTCCATCAGGGAGGAACCACGGAAACCGTCACATTCACTCCTCAAGATGAGAAAGCAGCCGAAGCCGATATATGCAGGGAGGTGAAGGAAGGAATGATCCTGTTCGAGCCAGGCAAGGCACTTATGAAATCCGGAGCCTTCAATACAATCTCCATGAGGACGGGGATGAAGAAACTTGGACTATCCACACATTATTACATCTGTGAAAGCTGCAATCCTCATACGTCCTTGGGGAAATACTATCGCATCGACAGATACGAGTTACTTAACAAGCAGAGTATCAAAGCAATGGGATTGACATATCCAAAAGCCGAGGTCACAGCGCGCAACATATCAATGGATACCGACACCTTAAGAAAAAGACTGGGCGTCACCTCTGGAGGAGACACCCATATCTTCGGACTCAGATCCGATTGTTTCGGCCAGATTCTGCTGGCATGCACCAGGTTATAGCAGTGTATGTTCCAGCAGGATCTTACATCCCATAACGACAAGTATAACCCCGCCAGCCAACTCCGCCTTCGATTTGAAACGGCAGCCGAACATATTTCCCACCAGGATGCCTGTCGCTGAGAAGACAGCGGTTATAAGTCCGATAAGGAATACTGCAGACCAGATATTGACTTTCAGAAATGCGAAGGAAACTCCCACAGCAAGAGCATCAATACTAGTGGCCACTGCCATCGCAAGCATGGTACTGAATGAGAAATCGGCGTCTATACTGCACTCCTTGCGATTGAATGATTCCTTTATCATATTGGCTCCGATAATCCCCAGAAGGACGAAGGCAATCCAATGGTCAATGCTGCTGACCATATCTGCAAAACTGACTCCAAGATAATAGCCCAACAACGGCATCAATGCCTGAAAGCCTCCGAACCAAAGTGCGGCACTTACCGGATAGGAAGGTCTGATCTTTCTGACAGACAAGCCCTTACATATAGACACAGCTAATGCATCCATAGACACACCAACAGCAATGGCTATAAGTTCGACTATATCCATACTAGTTCATCTGAGTTATAGTGAATACATAACTTCCCTTAGCTGGAGCAGTTGCAGAACTTGTAAATGATATTCTTCTCAAAGCATCACCCCAGACGTCAGTAAGGCGTTTGTCATTGAGCTTCATGATTTCCACGGAAGGAGTCATCGATGATGGATAGGCCATACGTATTGTCACACCACAGTCAGACACAATCACTTCTCCGGATTTCACGACATGGCCTGATTCCGTCTGTTCACCCGGAAGGTATACTTTTCCATGGACCAGGAAATTCTCCACATCAGGAGCATGACGTCCGTTCAGATGGAACTTGTCAGTTATTACAAGCCTTTTCCCATTGAAATCATAGGAACGTTTCCAGGACCTGCAGTCTGCTGCTCCCATGTATGCACCGGAAATATCCAGAGAGAATACTCCACCGTTCCTGCGTGATGATACGGAGACATCAGAAGACCTGTGCTCCCGTCCGAACACCTGTGAGGAGCCGTTTATCATCGGGAGGTTATGCCAGTCACTCTGCATCGACCATATGGTGTATCTTTCCTCACTGAATGTCTTCTTCGTGTACGTACCCACACCGGCGTCTGCAAACATCGGAACACCATCCACATAAAGGATGAATGTACCTATATCATTATGGTTGTGGCTTTCATTGTTATGTCCACCTTTGGCTGCAAAGAACCAGTTTCCGTTCCTCATATAGCAGAATTCCGTTTCCGGATACCACACAAACGAAGGCACCTTTTCCCTCAATGAATCCATGCATGAATCCAGAGACCTTCCGGACCCGACGGCAGCATTAAGCTGTTCGGCCTCACTGGTCATCGCATTGATGTTTCTGAGGCTCTCGAGTGCCCGGTAGGCATCATTCCAGATCACAGGACCAGGCAGTCTGAACGTTCCTTTAGACTTGTCTGCAAGATTATATAGCGCAAAATCCATCATTTCCCTGCTACCCACAGCCTTTCCATAATTATATATAAGGGAAGGAGTGAACGACAACTTTGCAGTAGCATCTGCAAAATTCACCACCCAGCCGTCCTTCACATAAGAACGTGATATATACTCGCCCATGTCACGTATCAGAGGTGTCTCAAAGAAGGAGAAACGGCCGCCGGAGGCGTCATGCATGATCTGGAGATAGTCATACAGTTTTCCCGCGGCATGTCCCCAATATGCAGGCCCCTCCTCGCATGCTCCATCCTTCTTTATATAAGCCATGAATTTATCAACAGAACGTACAGACTGCTTCAAGGCCTGCTCCAGCCGCTCAGGATCCTTCTCCATAAGAAGGAAGCATAGAATCACATCAGCATTGCACCATGGAGTCCAGTTATTGAGGAGTCTGCCTTTCTCAATATCAAATCCGAGCCACCAGTTGGCCTTATACTCAGCTGGATTCAGGTATGGATCAAGAATCTGACGTTTGACAGCATCCTGGATAACATATGATATGACGGGATCGACCTTGTCGAATTCCTTGTTGAAGAAATGCCATGCCACGGCAACCTGCGCACCGAGCGCACCGGACCCGAGGTCAATAAGCTGTTCACGCGGGTCAGGAAGGCTCCTGTGAGAACGCTGACGCGGAAGATGAGCGGAAAGTACCCACGAAGGCATATGACATATATGCCACATTCCATCTATAAGCTGGTCGGTAAAACGGCCCTTCCCTTCCGCAAGTTCAGCCAGCATCAATGTATTCAGTGCGATCCTGTCTGACTTCAAAGGCTCCTGCATAACGTTTCTTTCTCCAGTCCTTTCATATGCAAGATATGCTGTAGCCGGCACGTTCTGCCATTTATAATCCAGATACTTCTCCCCCTGACTCACGAGATATGAAGCGTGGCTTCCGAGCATCTTATCCCATCCTTCACGATCCGTATAAGACGGATATGGGAACCAGCTTCCGTCATGACAGAATACAGACTCATTATACAGCTCACGGTATTTATCAAGAAGCATGGAAGGTTTGAATGTTACTGAAAGGTTACCTATCTCAAGGCCCCATTTCCAGTCTGTAACTATTATGACTTCCTCACCATCAAGATTTCTGACCATCTCAAGATCTTCAAGATGAGTGTGGGAGTGACCACCTACGATTATATCGATATTACGCGTCTGAGATGCCAGTTCGACGTCTGTGTAATTCTCCTCTTCAATTCCAAGATGTGTAAGACAGATGACAAGATCACATAATTCATCATACTTCAACTTCCTGGCATAGTCATCAGCGACCTCAGCTGCCGGAATATACTGCAGTTCCGCAGCTATATCAGCATCAACAACAGAGGACACATCGGTCAGCAGCCCGATTATTCCAATCTTCCTTCCTGACTTTTCGATTACTGCATAGGGTTTCACAAGTCCCTCGAGAGGAGTTCCTGTAAAATCGTAATTTGCACACAGGACAGGCACCTGCAGGTTCCTTAGACGCCTTGCAAGCTCTTCCATTCCATTGTCGAACTCATGGTTTCCAAGAGTGACGGCATCGAATCCCATGGCATTTAGGACATCGATCTCTATATCTCCGCCAAGTTCCGTAAAATAGGATGTACCCTGACTGAAATCTCCTGCATGAAGAAGCAATACGTTACCGGAACCACATGCAGTCCGAACACTATCAATGTACGCTGCCTGTTCGATAACGCCACCCATTCCTGTATACTTTCCCGAACGTTGTGGATCTATATGACTATGAGTGTCATTCATATGAAGGATAGTCAGGTCCTGTGCTGAGGCGGACAGGATGACCGCCAAAGCTGATATGATTATAAACAGTCTCTTCATGATCAATTATGATGCTGTCTGATTATTACCCTGTTGTCAAGCGAATACGTGATAGGCCTTCCTGCTGCAGTCTCAGCATGGACATGATCAAGAACTGCATCAATTACATTCACATCCGACGAAACGACTGTCAATGCATCATCTGCCATCCTGAGGTTGTCTCCGCCATGAAGAAGGAATGAGATTGTCACCACTCCATAGACCTTGTCATCATCAAGGGGCTCGCCTCCGACTGTAACGGAAACAAGCTTGTCATCTTCCACTACAATCCTCAATCCACCTATGACCTGGATATTGTCAGGAATCATCCCTTCCAGCATCCTGCGGATCGTACTTCCCTTATGCTCAAGATATACGAGCTGATTCTTGAACGGAAACATGGAAAGCATATCATCCAGAATGACATCCCCTTCAGGCATATCAACCCTTATTCCGCCTCTGTTGGTCACACCGATATCTATCTTTTTTCCAAAGATCTTCTCACCCTGAGACATAAGAAGATCGATCACCCAATTGCCAAGAACACTTTCAGGACCTTTCTTAGTCATCGCTTCCGGAGAATATGCAATGACATCCTTGACCCTTGCCATCTTAGGCTGAGCATCGAGAACGATACGCGCCACCTTAGCGGTAGAGGATGTGGAAGCGAACTGTCTGCCGTTAGGAGCGACGTAGGTTTTTCCCTTGAAGAAGCCTATAGCTTCCCTGACATTATCCTTGGAAGGAGTAGTGCAGCCTGTCATATGTCCATCGACAACAGATGAAGACCAGCTATATTCCTGTGCCCACGACACATGGCCGCAACATAGCGTCAGGACACAGGAAAGCAGAATTCTATTCATAATATCGTTTATTTTTGTTTGAGCCATTTCCAGAGGTCCTTGAAGGTAGTCTTCTTGCCGAACATAAGGATTCCGATACGGTAAATCTTCGCAGATGCCCATCCGCAAGCTATGAATGTACCGACAAGGAGAGCGATTGAAAGCGCAAGTTCCCAACCCGGCACTCCGAAAGGAATACGTGCGAGCATCACAATCGGAGATGTGAAAGGTATCATCGAGCCCCAGAAAACAACCGCGCTGTCCGGAGCCTTGAATGCATAGAATGCTATGAAGAAAGCTATCATCAGAGGGATGGTGACCGGAAGCTGCAGCTGATTGGTATCGGCTTCGTTCTCCACAGCAGATCCGATTGCAGCGAAGAAGGAAGCATAAAGAAGGTATCCGAGGGCGAAATATATGAAGAATCCGAGAATCAGCTGGCCATAGTTCAGGTCCTTCAGCGTAGTCATCACTGCCGACATTCCGTCTTCTTCAGACATATCAGCTGTCATCCCTGCCATATCCATGCCCCCCATCTGACCTGCCATATCCATCATCTGCTCTGTCTGTGCAGGATCCCCCATCATCGAATCAAAACCGATGAAAGCCGATACGCCTGAGACAATCACTGCAGTAAGGACAATCCAGAGAAGGAACTGGGTAAGAGCTACACATGCAACTCCTATTATCTTACCGAACATAAGCTCTGTAGCCTTGACAGAAGAAACAAGCACTTCCACCACCCTGCTGGCCTTCTCTTCTATCACGCTCTGCATGACCATACCCGAAAACATGGCAATGAACATGTAGATGATCATCGAAAGTACAAGTGAAATCAGCATATAGACCTCGGACGAAGATATCTTCTCCTCTCCATCCTCGCCAAGAGTATATGTGGCCACAGAAACATCGGATTTTACATCATTCATTATCTGTTTCAGGTCAGTTATATCGTAAAGGGAGAGTCTGTAATCCTCCACGGCATCGTCTACCCTTGAGGCAATCGTCTCCTTCAGGTCTACGCTCATAGGAGATTCGGAGAACGCCGAAACATGTACGGTGCGGGCGGCCTCATCTATAGGAGAAATGACGACGAGGGCATCAAGTCCGAGTTCGGAGAATCTCGTCTTCAGGCTGTCCGGATTCTCAGCCGAATAATCAGTAAAGTCAATCGCATCATTATCAACGAAGTTGTCCATCACAATGCCAGACTGGTCCACGACAGCAATCTGCTTGCCCTTATCCTCGGTCATGAACATGATCACACTCGGAAGTATGCATATCGCAGCGAAGAAGATCGGACCAAGGAAGGTAATGAGAAGGAAAGACTTCTTTCTCACACGTGTCATGTATTCACGCGAAATGATGGTCTGTATGTTTTTCAGTTTCATGGCTTATTCCTCCTCCGTTACAAGTTTGATGAAAATATCGTTCATTCTCGGGACAAGTTCCTTGAATGAATTTACTGAGACTCCTTTAGAGATCACCTCAGAAAGGACCCTGTTGCTGTCACTTCCCTCTTCAATACAAAGCACAGCCGTGTGTCTTCCGGACTCATCCGAATCAGAAAGGACCTTGTACAGGCCATCTACAGACTGCAGGGCTTCCTGACCGGTATACACAAGTTCAACGTTATTATTGCCGTACTTCCTGCGTATTTCCTCTACTCCTCCGGAAATCACCACATGCGACTTGTTGATCAAGGCGATATTGTCACACAATTCCTCAACAGACTCCATGTTATGAGTTGAAAGGATGATGGTCGCGCCTTCATCCTTAAGACGGAGGATTTCCTCCCTTATTATCTGAGCATTGACGGGATCGAAACCGGAGAACGGTTCATCAAGAATCAGGAGCGAAGGCTTATGGACAACAGTTGTGATGAACTGGACCTTCTGAGCCATACCCTTGGAAAGTTCCTCAACCTTCTTGTTCCACCAGCTCTCGATACCGAAACGCACGAACCATTTCTTGAGTTCCTTGGCAGCTTCACGCGAGCTCATGCCCTTAAGCTGAGCAAAATACATAGCCTGCTCCCCCACCTTCATCTTTCTGTAAAGGCCTCTCTCCTCCGGAAGATAGCCGATCTTCTCCACATCTTCCTGAGTGATAGGACGACCGTCAAACATGACCGCCCCCTCACTTGGGATGGTAATACGGTTGATTATTCGGATAAGAGTCGTCTTGCCGGCACCGTTAGGGCCGAGAAGTCCGAATATCTTACCTTTGGGGATTGTAACCGTCACATGATCAAGAGCGACCTTTTCGCCGAAGCTCTTGCATACATCTTTACATTCGATAATTCCCATTGTCTGTCTGTTTTATATATTCAATATCTTTGCTGTCAATTCCACCATAAGTTCGCCTGGTGAGGCTTCGCCCACATCGCCTCCCTTGCCTTTGTAATCATATTCCTTCAATAAGGCTATAACAGCCATGCATCTTTTCAGAGGGTAATTCCTCACTGCCATGTCGTATTCCTGAAAGAAAAAAGGATTCACGCCCAACACCTTGGCCTTTATGTCATTTCCGGGACGAGGGTCCTTCATCAGCAGTGCCTCATACTTCAGAATCCTGTAGAAATGAGTATAAAGAGCACTCACTGCCATCGGCATTGCAAACTTGGCGGCAGAACCTATATAGGCAGCTATCCTCAATGCTTTGGCTGCATTCTTCATTGAAAGTTCCTTGGTCAGTTCGAAAATGCTGAACTGCCGGCTGATGCCTACATTCTTCTCTATGTCGGAAGCATTGACCTCGGATGTGCCCTCCGGCAGGTTCTTCAGCATCTTCTCGGTCTCGATTGCAATCTTGGCAAGGTCAGTACCGGCATGTTCCGCAAGAAGAGCTGCCGCGTCCGGTGTGATCCGGAGTCCCTTGGTCTGATAGAACATCGGTATCCATCTCGGCACCTCGTAATCCCTCAAAGCCTGCGAGTCCACCACAACCCCCATCTTTGACACAGTCTTATACAAGGATTTACGTTTATCTGCAGAAGCTCCGTGCATGGCTATCACAAGCACGGTCGATTCAAGAGGATGCTGGCAATACACTGCAAGTTCCTCAAGCGACTTCATCATCTGCGCTTCCTTCACGACCACAAGCTGTCTTTCGGCAAACATAGGATAACGTCTGGCTGCAGTGATCACAGTGTCCGCATCCACGTCCGCACCATAACATACCGTCTGATTGAAGTCCCTCTCGCTCTCGTCAAGACAATTGTCAAGAATGGCATCACATACCATATCGACATAATAAGGTTCATCTCCCATCAGGAGATAAACCGGTCTGAAGACACCCTTGCGGGCATCATTCACAATCTCTCTGCATAGAGAATCCGTTTCCTGAAATCCTTTTGCCATAATCATACAAAGATAATCATAAAATGCTTATCGTCATCAATTAATCAAAACTTTTACAGGCGTTTCCATATAGTCACAAATGACAGGGGTGACCGATAAATGTCAGTCATCCTCTTTTGTTGTGTAGTTATAGGCAGGAACGGAGACAAGCCAGGTTTGGCACTGTTCCGCGGAACAGGTTACAACAGCAGAACGAAGCAGATTGTGGGAGGGTCCGGAAACAGAATGGCTGACCGTATCGACTTTCAGCGTCTTCTTTTCTCCTTCGATACCGTCAGTCAGGTTTTTGCCTGTTTTAGTGACTGACGGTGGCCAAAACCATCGATTTACATACATTTTCAGGACCGTCAGTCACAAAATCGCCCTAAAACCTGACTGACGCTTCATCCTGAACATCGTTTCGCTCAAAGTGTAGCCTTTTTCAGAAAACAGTCGGTATGATGCACAGCTTGTGGGAGTTTTGGACAAAACCCGCCTGAGGTGGCGTCATCATTATACCATATAAAATAAAACCCGACCCTTTGGGGTCGGCTTCTTCTTGAATTCAATTTCCTTATTCTGCTCTTTTTTCTTTAACCTTCACAAGTTTCTCCTTCAGAATGTCAGCGCAATCCACAACCGCATCCTCGAAAGTCTTTGCATTCTTCTCGACAACGATGGTGTTGCCTGGAATGCTCACCTGCACCTTCACATTCTTGTTTTCATGTTCTGGAAGCAATGACAGCGCTACATCTACAGCTGTAACCGCATCATAGAATTTCTCGATTCTAGAGAATTTCTTTTCTACAAAGTCCAACAGTTTCTGATCCGCATTGAACTTGATCGACTGCACTCTAATCTCCATATTTACCTCCGTTTTTTGCCCTTGGATGGGCTTGTTCATAAATATTCTTCAGCCGGGCAATGCTGTTGTGGGTATAGACCTGAGTAGCCGCCAGAGAGGAGTGTCCAAGAAGTTCCTTGATGGAATTCAGGTCACCACCGCTGTCAAGAAGCGTTGTCGCCAGAGAATGTCTCAGCACATGAGGGGACCTGCGTCCCGTAATGCCTTCCACATCTCCAAGTTCCTTCTTGACCGTCCTGTCAACATAATTGGGATAAAGCCTTTCCCCCCGATACGTGACAAGCAGAGGATCTTTCAAAGATCTTTTACCCCCGCACAAAGCCTCAACCGCTTTCAAATATAATAAAATTTCTTCATATAACGAAAGAATCAACGGAATTTCTCTCGTTTTATCTCCTTTACCATGAACTTTGACAATTTTTCTGCCAAAATCGACACTGCCGACCTCAAGTCTTATAAGTTCGGAACGTCGAATTCCCAAGGAGTAGAGCATGGAGATTATCAGCCTGGCAAGCCTTCTGTTGTACGAATCCTTACCTGATTTACCATGGGGACTCCCGATGAATGCATCAAGGTCCTCACGGGAAGTATAATACTCCGTATCGCTGAAATACCGTTCCATGGAATCAGTGCGATAATATTCAGGAAGGCGTTTCTCCACCTTAGGTCTGGTCACCTGCCTTACAGGATTGGATTCAAGAATGCCTTCCTTCATGAGAAAGCTGCAAAATCCGCTGAGCACGGACAGATGGAGATTGACTGTCTTAGGCCGCATAGGGGGGCGACGGTTCATAAGATGCACCTGATAGCCACGAATTTCAGACCGGTTCAATGCACTGACCAGTTCTTCGTCACTCAAGGAGCGTGATTCCCCGGACAGGTAATCCGCAAATCCTGAAAGCACTTCTTCATAAAGTACTGTCGTACGTTCAGAGTACCGGCGTATGTCCCTCACATAGGCTATATATCTGTCTACGAGTCCCATTCTGTCATTTCTTCGGGAAAAGGCCTATCTCTGCAGCACATGACCTCATATACGCATCTGCTGCCTCAAAGGTATTCTCTATCTCGCCGTCAAGAATAGCGTTCTTCACCTTTTCCTTAAGTTGTCCTATCGTGTTACATGGCTCTATTCCAAAGAGTTCCATCACATAATCTCCGCTAATAGGATTTTTGAAGTTCCTTATGGCATCCTTCTCTTCGACCTCAACAAGTTTTGCACGCACAAGCTCGAAATTCTGCTTCAGACGGGCAACCTTGCGCGGGTTTTTAGAAGTGATATCCGCATTGCACAGCAACATCAGGTCATCGATATCGTTCCCTGCATCAAACAGAAGCCTTCTGACAGCGGAGTCAGTCACTTCATCCGTAACAAGGGCTATCGGCCTCAGATGGAGATTCACCAGTTTCTGGACATATTTCATCTTCTCGTTAAGAGGCATCTTCAATGACTGGAATATCTTAGGTATCCACCTTGCACCCACAACTTCATGTCCATGGAAAGTCCATCCAAGGGAAGGATCATAGCGCTTGGTGGCAGGCTTGGCGATATCATGGAGAAGAGCCGCCCATCGCAGCCACACATTCGGCTCGGTACGGACCTTCGCCACCTCGGCCCCATCCTCAAATACATAATCCTTCAAAACCCCTGCCCTGATGGCCTCAATTTCATATGAGGCGACATTATCGAGCACTTCGAGCGTGTGGGAGAAATTCTCCTTATGTCCTCTTCCGTCCACTGTCTCGACACCCTTGAGCTTGACAAGCTGCGGCAATATGCATTCCAGCAGTCCTGTCTGGTCCAGGAGCCTGAATCCCATCGACGGTCTTGGAGTGACAAGTATCTTGTTGAGTTCCTCAACTATCCTTTCCTTGGACAGGATAGACATACGGTGAAGATTTCGTCGTATCGAATCCAGAGATTCCTGCACTATCACGAACTGTCTTTCAGCAGTTGAGAGCTTTGTGGCGAATCTGATGGCCCGCACCATCCTCAGAGGATCGTCACTGTAGGTCGTATCCGGATCGAGAGGGGTACGGATAATTCCTGCCGCAAGGTCCCTGATTCCACCAAAAGGATCAACCAGAGCCCCAAAGTCTTCCTTCTGGAGGCTGAATGCCATGGCATTGATGGTAAAATCCCTTCTCAGCTGGTCGTCCTCAAGGGTTCCGTCCTCAACTACAGGCTTTCTGGAATTCCTGCTGTATGATTCCTTTCTTGCCCCCACGAACTCTACCTCAATCCCCTTGAATCTGAGCATGGCCGTACCGAAATTCCTGAAGACAGACACATTGCTTCTCACTCTCGCGCCAACCGCCTCAGCTATTTCTATCCCACTCCCTTCTACAACAATATCTATATCCTTGCTCGGACGTCCGAGAAAGCAGTCACGCACATAGCCTCCTATGACAAAGGCACGTACGCCCTTCTCTGCAGCCACTTCTGAAACAATTGAAAAGATCTCGTGATCAAGAAAACCCTGCGTAATAGTCATTATAGTAATTCTAAATATTTCGGAACATTGCTGATAAAACGGTATCCTTCATCCGTACGCATGCACATCACGGTTTTAGTACCATTTGTTATAATCATCAGCTTAACATCGAGGACCATATTATATCTTATAGCCTGGTCCAGTACCTCCTGCGTAAGTTCCACTTCAGGGCGCTTGCATTCCACAACTATGAGCGGACAAGCACTTCGGTCATATACGATTATATCAGCACGGAACTGCTTGCCACCAAGCTTGAAACCTGCCTCGCTCATCATCATATGCATGGGCACATCCATCTTCTCCGACAGCACACCTATGAACCACTGCCTCACCCTCTCCTCGGGAGTGAGGGCAACCTCCTTCTTGCGGAGGGGGTCCCATATTGTCTGAACTGACGCCATATCCATGCAAATTTACGAAATTTTCTGACTACCTTTGCGTGATTAAACAAGTATTTTATCATGAAAGAGAGAAAGAGTCTCGCAGTCTTATTCGAAGACGACTGGCTGGTTGTCGTGGAGAAGCCTTCCGGGATGCTTTGCGTAGCTACCGAGAAAGGTAACGAGACCACAGCACACAGTATACTCCGGAACGAATATGGCAGGATATTCATAGTGCACAGGCTTGACAGGGACACAAGCGGCCTGCTGGTCTTTGCAAAAGACGAACAGACAAAAAGAGCACTGCAGGACAACTGGGAAGAGGCTGTTCTTGAAAGAAGATACACCGCTGTCCTTGAAGGAGAGATCGAAAGTGAGGAAGGATATATAGAGACATGGATGTATGAGAATCCAAGGTCACTGATGGTCCACTGTTATGGAATGAGACCTGAAGATACACCGCAGAAGCCTCCGCGCAAAGACTGGAAATATGCGTCAAGCCATTGCAGGAAGACAGGCTCCTTCGTCATAGATGGCAAGAACTATACAGAAGTCGAATTCAACCTTGAAACCGGCAGACGGAATCAGATACGCGTCCATTCACAATGGATAGGACATCCGATAGCAGGAGACAGGAAATACGGTGCACAGACAAACCCTTTCGGACGCCTTGCCCTTCATTCACGCGGTCTCGCATTCATCCACCCCTGGACGGGCAAGGAGATGAGATTTACATCAAGGCTTCCTAAAAGCCTCAAGCTCCCTAAGAAAGGCAGCCTCCTTTGAAGCCGTCACTGACCAGTCGAACACAGAAGGGACATCCTGAACGACAACTTCCCGCAGCATCTGCACAGCCCTTGCTGCAGCTGCATCCACAAAACCCGAGTCAAGAGGGAAGACATTATCTTTTCCTACGACTTCAGCTATGCCTCCTACATCGGAGCCTACTACATTGGCCCCGCAGCGTAATGCCTCGGCACAAACAAGAGGCAGGCCCTCGTTCAGACTCGGAAGGACAAGAACATCCGTGCTGTTCATGAAGGCAGGCATTTCCTCAGGACTGAGATTGCCGAAAAACCTGACGTCAATTCCTGATGAGGCCATATCAGACTCCACCGCTGCCCTAAGTCTGCCATCTCCGGCAATAAGAAACTTAAGATTCCCATCATACAATTCACTGATCCTCCTGAAAAGAGGAGCAAGCACCCGGACATTTTTCACGGCAGCAAGGTTTCCGGCAAAAGACACCGACTTTTCTGCATTGGCAAGTCCGAATCTTCTGCGAGCTTCCATACGGGCATCCTCAGGAAACCTTATGAACGAGTCTGATACTCCGTTATACAGCACATGCTTGCATGCGTCTTCTGCAATCCGGTCAGAGAAATCCTTCAACGCATTGCTGACAAAGAAGTTACATGATGCGTTCCTCATAATGGCCCTTGTATCTTCCAGTATCACCGGCACCCGCCATGGATGAGTATGTACATCAGAGCCATGCCAAGTCACGAAATACGGCATACCATAGGTCTGACTCGCCTCATACGCCAGCAGACCGCCTGTGAATGAGTGCGCAAGCACAGCATCATATCCTTCCAGCAGACTGACGGTCCGTTTCATGAATCCATCAAACAGAATCGGACGTCTGCCGAACTTTTCGAGCAGGATATGGTCAATGATGGAAAACCTGTACCAAAGAATGCTGTATCCGACACCTTCGATATTCACTTTGTCTACATCCGGGGTAACCGGGGTATGACGCACATGACGAGTGAACATGTTGTCACGACTATGAACGCAATATACATCCAGCTCAAATCCACCTGCTTCGAGAAGGTGTTTCACTCGGTTGTGCACAGCATTGAAGAGTCCCTTTCTGTCAAAGGGGCTGCTCTCGAATATGACGGCCAGCCTGATCATCTCTTTCTACGGAATATCGAACAAATAAATGATGTCATGCGATATACTGCTGCAGTAAATCCCGGTTTGTGGAGCTTATAGAGCAGAATATTGAAGGACTGACCGATCCTGACAGAGAATAATCCCAAGTCAGGATCCCCGTCCATCATATCATACAGGAACGCAACATTATCCTTGGTGAGCATCCGTGTCCTGCGCGTAAGGTAGATATTCAGCAGACGGCACACATAACGTCCTACGAGATCCTTATGATACAGCGATGACAGCTTCAAGGAATCGCAGAAACGGGATGTGAGCCTCGCAAGGACATCAGCATACATTGGGAGGAAGACGTACATCTGTTCAAGATGCCGGTCTGAAGATATATCGCTTCCCAACGAACCGGAACGCAGATGATAGCCATATACAGGTGAATCGATTGTACTTATTGAGGTGCATCCCGCCAAAGCGGTAAATACGAACAGCTTGTCCTCCGCATAGCTGAGACCTTCGTAAAAGGACAGGCCGCTTATCGCCTTGCGTCTGAACAGCTTTGCCCAAGGGGCATCAAGCATCTCGCAATTACGGCGTATGTTATCATCGAAAAAGCCAGAAAGCCTGTCCCTGCCATATGAAAGAGATGCCTTGGGCCTTACATCCCTTACAGGCACACCATCCACGAACACGGCATAGCCTCCTATGAGCATATCCTCTCCCGCCACGGCATCCATCATATCCTCGAGGGCTGAAGGCAGCAGCTGATCATCCGAATCAAGGAACATGATATATTCACCCTTAGCGATATTCAGTCCTGCATTCCGCGCCGAACTTACACCTCCGTTCTTTTTATGAAGTGTCCTGAAACGCGCATCCGTAGACGAATACCGGTCACATATCATACCCGAAGAATCGGTGCTTCCGTCATCCACAAGTATGACTTCATACGAAGTGAAATCCTGACCACGGACGCTGTTTATGCATCTGTCAAGATAGTCTTCCGCATCATACACCGGGATAATGATACTTAATCTGCACTTATCCATATCTTTATCATTTGCGTAGAGCCTCACTCAGGAAGCTTCCGGATTTGATTCTTTCTTCAGCCAGCACTGCATCGACGGCATCCCAGTCGGGCTGCGACAGGAAGAACTCTCCGTCATCCTCCGGATCTATGCCGTGCACCAGCCTCATGTCCAGGCCAAACCGGGACAGCAGCGACTGCAGTCTGGCCATTCCTCTCATGGAATTGCCCACCGCCACGAAAGGCTTATGTAAGAGGATCGACAGGACGCATCCGTGGAACGAATCCGTAACCACAAATCCCGCATCGGCAAAACCCGCCAGCCAGGCCTCCAGAGGCGGCACGACACGCTCCTCCAAAGGCAGAGACCTGTCCGTCACCGGAGAAAGGTCATGAACCTGAAGTCCTGAAACGCGCACCATGAAATCAAGGACATTGGACTTCTCCCCGGACTTGTCCAGTATATATGTCACAAGTTTGCCTTCTGCCGGATGCTCCTTCACAGAAGCGGCCATGTCCTTATACACAGAGGCATCCACAAGCATCACCGGATCAAGCACCTGCACTGCAGTCTCACAGTCAAACCACTCCCGGCACATCTGCACTCCGACATCCTCACGGACCGACACTCCGTTGAACTTCTCCAGCAGGGACGCGCACTCCTGCATCTGCATGTATTCATATTCGAGCCGGTCCGTGCCGAAAGACGCGGCGTATGCCACTCTCAGGACATCCCAGTCCCTGGCAAAATCCAGGAACGCATCCTCTATACGGCCGAAATAACGCGGACGCCACACCTGGTCACTGCCGACTATGAATGCATCATATTCGTCCTCTCGGACATCCTTGAATCTCTTGATGATACGAGGCGCTATAAGTTCGTCCACAAACCTCTGC
>JAZSEQ010000043.1:0-64917 GCA_045531765.1 Candidatus Cryptobacteroides sp.
GATATATTTTCAGAGGAGTATCTGGAAAAACTTGACTTGTCAAAAAGAAATATTCTTTTGATATACGGCACGTCAAACTATGGTGTGTACGATGTTACCAAGAATATGACAAAGGTCAATGATAAATACAGTTTTGAATTAGACGTGTATAAAAATTGGCTGACTGTAGTGGATTCTTGGTGCGTTGTATATAGCGTGTCCAAGCAGTTGACTGAGGAAGATATCGAGGTGCATATATCTTATATCCAGAGTCCCGATTACCAATAAATAATATGAGAGTGCTTGGCAGAATTAGGCCCCCTGACCGGAACCAGGTGGAGAAATGAAAAACGCCTCTCTACATCGTAGAAAGGCGTTTTTTCTGGTGGGAGCAGAGGGAGTCGAACCCCCGACCCTCTGCTTGTAAGGCAGATGCTCTAAACCAACTGAGCTATGCTCCCTTTTCTTGCTTCTTTTGCCCGATTGCTGCGTTGGACTTCGCTCGGCGGTCGGTCATTACCAAAAGGTAACTCCCTCCCTTCTCGCTCGTCCGCCTTGCCCACTGGCAAAATAAGCGGCGAAAGTATTCCGAAGAACTTTTTTTGCGGTGCGGACGGGACTCGAACCCGCGACCCCCGGCGTGACAGGCCGGTATTCTAACCAGCTGAACTACCGCACCAATTGTTCAGTCTTATGCGTTTTTGTCTAACGCGGATGCAAAGGTACGCATTTTTTTGAAACCTCCAAATTTTTGTGATGATTTTTTCGGAAAAATTCCGATATTTTTTAAGCCCGATAATCTCTTCCAGGTACATGTGTCTGAGTATTAGGTTCTTGACTGTTTTGCTTCTGAATACTGCATTATAAACGAAAATGGCAGTGGTCGGAATTACTTTGACCACTGCCGGGTGTTCAGAATCTGAAAACAGTGTTTCAGGAATGCGCGTCTGTCTATTTGACTTCTATGACGCGTTTTTCTTCTTCGGCCTTTGCCAGCTGGAGCTTAGGAACCCTGATGTAGAGTACGCCGTCTTTCACTGTAGCCTCGATGTTCTCCCTGTCTACATTTTCAGGAAGTGCCAAGGTCTGGTGGAACTTGCAATAACAGAATTCCTGTCGGAGGTACTTGCACTCCTTCTTTTCCTCATTGCCGCATTTCTCTTCAGTCTTCTTTTCCATTTCAACGACAAGGTTTCCGTCCTTGTTGATGTGGATCTTGAAGTCGTCTTTTGTCATTCCAGGTACTGCTAGCTCGATCTTGTAACCCTTTTCATTTTCCTTCACGTTGATAGCCGGTGCGCTTGAGCACACTTTTTCCGGGACCGCCGCTTCAAAGAAGTCGTTGAAGAAATCCGGAAACAGCCTGTGTCCGTTGTTTTTTCTTGCTGGTAACATATGTTTTCTCCTATTTATTAAATTGTTTATATACCTGCCTTTCGGGCAGCGGTTATGACTATGTCAATATCTGAGCCAATCCGTGTAGCATTTCCATAAATAAGCATAAGTTGTCGTCAATGAATCGGGCTTGTTTTTGACTAGGACGGCTTATTTGAAGGGAATAACAGCGTTTTTGCCTGGCGAAGTCAAAGAAACCGATGTTTTTTTGACGACAGCATTGTACCGTTCCCTCAAAAAAAATAATCGGAACTTTGAAATATATAAGTGTGGTTTTGAATGAAAGAGTTACCTTTGCACTATTAATTTGAGTCATTAATTGCAGTTTATAATGGAAAAGAAGTTATATCCTTTAAAATTCATCCCTATTGCATCGCGCAGGCCGTGGGGTGGCAATGCTCTTGTCAAGGAACTTGGGAAGTCTTTTGTAGAGTGTGATGAAGATGGTAATGAGAGTGTAATCGGTCAGGATGTCCTGATCGGGGAAAGCTGGGAGCTTGCAGATATGGGGACTGAGGACTCCGTGGTTGAAAACGGGTGGCTTGCCGGAAACACTATGAGCGATCTTATGGAGACGTATCTTGAGAGGATTGTCGGCGAGGATGTATATAAGTTTTATGGTCGCCAGTTTCCGCTTCTGATAAAGTTTCTGGATATAAACGACAAGCTGTCCGTGCAGGTACATCCCGATGATGAAACCGCAATAGAAAGATATGACTCTTTGGGTAAGGCAGAGATCTGGTATGTCATGGATGCAAAGCCTGGTGCGAAGATGTATTGCGGCTTCAAACGTGAGGTGTCCGCACAGGAGTTTTATGATAAGTGCAAGAACGGTACTGCAGATGAACTGCTTAATGTCATCGAGCCCAAAGCCGGTGATGTCATATACATATCCCCTGGGACGGTACATGCTGCTGACGGAGGTCTGCTCATCGCTGAAATCCAGGAGTCATCTGACATGACATTCAGACTATATGACTGGGGCAGGGAATTCGATCCTGCAACCGCACGTCAGATGCATCTTGAGGAGGCTATTGATGTCATTGATTACCATGCATTCGATCCCGCTCTTTACCGCAAGGGACCTCTTTGGGGAGACGAGGCGTCTTATGTCCCATGCCGTTCAGGTGCATGTTCGTGCGGATGCCATGACGGTGACTGCCACTGCCATGAGCAAGGACATGACTGCCACTGCCATGAGGAAGGCCATGACTGCCACTGCCATGAGGAGAGTCAGGAAGGACAGATGATACAGACTTTGGTGGAGTGCCCTCAATTCAATGTGTCGAAGATCTCCCTGACAGATCCGCTTCATATCTATACGGAAAAGTTCGGTAGTTTCATAATATATATATGCGTCGAAGGCGCAGCATCCATTCAGGTACCTTCCTTTAAGGATAATGGCGAGGCATGCATGGATAATTATGAATTTTCCAAGGGTGAAACCATAATGGTGCCTGCTGACATGCCTGACTTCTACCTGGTTCCACGTGACAAGGAGACTCTGCTTCTGGAGGCTGTCACGAGACCGGTCGATGAGGTGGATGGCTATATTGACCCCGAAACCGAGGCTTTTCTTGAGGATGAGGACTATGAGGGCCTTGAGGATGGAGCTTTTGACGAAGATGAACCCATGAAGCCTTCAGGTGCTTCGCCTCTGAAGTTCTTCAGCTAGCGGTACAGCCGCCGCATCAGACCGTACAATCATGGAAGAAGTAAGAATTGACAAATATCTCTGGGCAATCCGTGTGTTCAAGACGCGGACGGAGGCTACGGATGCCTGCAAAGGTGGCAAGATCAGGGTAAACGGCGCGGATACCAAGCCTTCAAAGATGGTGAAGGCCGGCGATGTGATAGTTGCCAGAAAAGGTGCAGTGACCTATACATATAAAGTCATATCATTGGTGGATAAGAGGCAGGGGGCTAAACTGGTCCCTCTGTATGCGGAGAATCTTACTCCTCAGGAGGAGCTGGCCAAGCTGCGTGCTCCTGTTGAGACATTCTTTCTCAAGCGCGACAGGGGAGCAGGACGACCTACCAAGAAGGACAGGCGTCAGATGGAGGACCTGTGGAGCAATCTTAGCTTCGATGTACCTGACGATATTGCTGAAAGCTTTGCTGCCGATTTCGGATTTGATGGCGATGAGTAAGTGCCAATTGGCAATCATCAAGTTCTTTATATGAGAAAGGGCCTGACCGTGGAAGTCAAGCCCTTTTTCCTGTTGGAAGATACTACTTGAAATATCTCTTGTAGAGTCCCTGGAAGCCGGCTCCATGTCGGGCTTCATCCTTGCACATCTCATGAACGGTGTCATGGATAGCATCAAGGTTCTGCTGCTTTGCAAGTGTCGCGATTCTCTTCTTGTCCTCACATGCACCCTGCTCGGCGAGCATTCTCTTCTCTACGTTGGTCTTGGTGTCCCATACGCAATCTCCGAGAAGTTCTGCGAATTTTGCTGCATGCTCAGCCTCTTCCCATGCATATCTCTTGAATGCCTCAGCAATTTCAGGATATCCCTCCCTGTCTGCCTGACGGCTCATTGCGAGGTACATACCTACCTCCGAGCACTCGCCCGCGAAATGGTCGCGAAGGCCTTTGAGAATTTCCGGGTCCACGCCTTTGGCAACCCCTATCTTATGTTCGTCAGCCCATGTGAGCTCTCCTTCAGTTTCAACGATCTCTTCGAACTGGTCTGGTCCTACATGGCACAAAGGGCATTCTTCCGGAGCTGTTTCACCTTCGTGGATATATCCGCACACGAGGCATCTGAATTTCTTGATCATAATTATTTTCCTTTTAATCGTTAGTGTTGTTAAATTTGAATTATTCAAAATTGAATCTTCTGCAAAGTTATTAATATTTGTTAAATATCCAAACAAAATCTTTAAAAAATCGAGACAATATGCGCGTTTGAACTGATTCTCCTTTCTTTCTCTGTATCGCAGGCGGCAAGACGATTTATGTTCTACCGCCTACTCTCGGCATGGCAGGATAAGATATATGGCTCATCATAAAAGGTGACGCTATGCTGCATCTCAATAAATAATAGTGACAGCTTGGGCCTGAAATGGGCAAAAGTCGCATAGGTGGTCATAAAAAATCACTGTTGTGCTATGGTTTGGCAATAACTTGATTTATCTTTGCGCTTGTCAAGAGAATTTAACTGACTTAGATATGAGGCCTTTTCTGAAACAGGTTGCAGACCATTATTATAATGCCGGCGAAATTGAATCAAGATGTTTCATTTTCCCGAACCGCCGTTCCATGGCATTTTTCCGCAAATATCTGAGCGAGGCAGTGGCATCGGCCTCCGGCAGGCCTGTCATCATGCCGGTGATGATGACTGTGAACGACTTCTTCTCCCGTGCTTCGACCTTGACTGTGGCGGACAGGATTACCCTTCTTGTCGTGCTGTACGATTGCTACAGAAAGCTCAGCCCTCAGGCCGAGACTCTGGATGAGTTTATCTTCTGGGGAGATGTGATCCTGGGAGATTTCAGCGATGTGGACAAGTATCTTGCAGATCCCAGGCAGCTGTTTGCAAACATAGCAGATTATAAGTCCATTCAGGATTCTTTTGAATATCTCACGGAGACACAGCGCAAAGCCATAGAGTCTTTCGCCGGACATTTCGTAGGAAAGGCCCCTGAATGCAGTGATAATCCGGCTGCCAGGGATGTGCGAGGGTCCTTTCTCCAGATATGGAACATACTGTACCCTTTGTATAAGGACTTTAATGCTGCTCTTGAAGAAAGAGGGACAGCTTATGAAGGGGCGGTGTACAGACGTGTCGCAGATTCGCTTTCGAGTGCTCCGGTTGAAACCATTCTGACTTCGGTTTTCGGTGATGTGTCATATGTGTTTGTCGGTCTGAATGCTTTGAACGAATGTGAAAAAAAGGTCATGGCCCGGATGCGTGATGCGGGGCTTGCGGAATTCTGTTGGGACTATTCCGGAAAAATGATTTCAGATCCTCTCAACAAGTCATCCTTCTTCATGGCTCGCAATATCAAGGAATATCCTCAGGCATTTGACCTGGATGAAAATGCAGATGACGTTCCTCAGTTCAATGTCGTGAGCGTGCCGTCTTCGTATGGACAGGTCAAGCACGTTGAAGGAATCCTTTCCCAGGTAGGCTTCAGGGCTTCCGAGTCAGACTGTGCCATAGTCCTGCCTGATGAAGGGCTCCTGCTCCCGTTGCTTAATTCCATCCCTCCGGAGGTGGAGGATATAAATGTGACCATGGGATATCCTATGTCTTACAGCGAACTATGGTCGCTGATGGGAGATGTCATGAAGATGCAGATGCATGTCAGATATAAGGAGGATGGATGCAGCTTCTATCATAAGTATGTGTGGAACGTTTTTTCCAATGCCTTGTTCCGTAAGCTAACCGCAGGGGATGATATGAAGGAGTGCAGGGAACGGGTGTCTCAGATAAAGCAGGCTGCCAGATACTATATCCCTCAGGAGGAACTTTCTGGTTTCCCGTTGTTCGATGTCATATTCCGTCCCGTCTTGACGGATGTCTCCCTTCCGGATCCTGCGCAGATACGCAGAATTGCCGGATATCAGCAGGAAGTCATTTCATTTATCGCCCCTCTCATGATGAATGATGCGGATATGGCTCTGGAAATGGATTTCGCCAAGGAATACTGGTGTGCTGTAAACAGGCTTATGGATATGGACCTGAAGATAGTCCCGTCCACGTATCTGCGTCTTCTGGATTCCCTTCTTTCCGGGGTGTCTGTGCCCTTCTCAGGTGAGCCTTTGAAAGGTCTTCAGATAATGGGACCATTGGAAACCAGAGCTTTGGATTTTCGCAATGTCATAATCCTGTCATGTAACGAGGGTATATTCCCCCGACGCAGCGTCAGCTCTTCGTTTGTGCCTCCTGAACTCAGGAAGGGATTCGGTCTCCCTACATATGAGTATCAGGATGCTGTGTGGGCATATTATTTCTACAGGCTCATATCCAGGGCGGAGAATGTGTGGATGCTGTATGATTCAAGGACGGAAGGCTTGAATAACGGTGAGGAAAGCAGGTATATCAAGCAGTTGCGGTATCATTTCAGGGTGAATGTCAAGACCTGTGTCTCCGACGCAGAACCAGGGCTTCCTTCAGGAAAGGAGCATGCCGTCAGGAAGACGGAGTCCATGATTGAAACCATAGAGGGCAGCTCTCTGTCGCCTTCTGCTATACAGAACTATGTGGATTGCCCGATGCGTTTCTATTATTATTCGGTGGCAAAGCTCAAGAAGGAGAAGGAAGTGGCTGAGGTCATGGATCCTGCCATGATCGGAAATGTGTATCATAACACCATGTGGGCCCTTTTCGTGTCCGAGGAGGAGATGATGTCGGACATTGTTTATGACAAACGCGCGAAGAAGCCTGATTTCATGAAGGTCGTGACCGCCGCTTATCTGAGGTCATGGGAAAACCGTGAAGCCGATGTAAGGCGTAAGGTGGAGTCGCTGATCCGTTCGGAGCTGGGAACTGATGAGATAACCGGCAGGAATCTGGTTGTGGTCAGCGTGATCGTCAGATATGTGATGGAAACGATAAGATGCGACATTGAACTTCTGAACTCATACGGAGCAGACCATTTCGAGATACTTGGTCTGGAAGAGCCTCTGGATGCCTGGCTATATGGCTTGAAGTTCTATGGGGTTGCCGACAGGATAGACCGTATAGGAGGAACAGGGAATGTGAGGCTGGTGGATTACAAAAGCGGCAAGGATGACCCGTCTGTCCTTATGGCAGGGGGTGACGCTGCCCGGGATGCGGCAGAAGCCGTATTCAGCCCTGAAAAGGAGGTCAGGAAGAAGGTGAAGGCAGGTCTGCAGTTCTATATATATGACAGGATGCTGTGTGAAAAGAAGATGGCGTCTATGGGGAGTATAAGCAACTCCATGTATGCTACGGCCGGATTGTTCTCGGAAGTCCCGAGGGTCTGTCCTCTGGATTCCCGTTTCGCCGATGAGATGGAAGTCAGGCTGGAGAAGGTTATAAATGAAATCCGCGATCCGGAAGTCCCGTTTGTCATGACAAAGGATGAAGGTCATTGCGAATGGTGCGATTTCAGGATGATTTGTGGAAGATAAATGACAGGCGTATGATAGAGATACTCAAGGCTTCTGCCGGCTCCGGCAAGACTTTTACACTTGCAAGGAAATATATAATGCTTCTGCTTCAGAGTGAAGACAGGTATGCCTATAGACATATTCTTGCGGTGACTTTCACTAATAAGGCGACAGAGGAAATGAAAGGCAGAATCCTCAAGGAACTGCATGTGCTTGCCACATCTCCAGGGGATTCCGATTATCATAAGGATTTCGTCCCTCAGTACTACAAGAATGATATGGAACTGAAAAAGGCTGCTGAGACAGTCCTGTGCAATATCCTGCACGACTACGGAGCTTTTGCAGTCAGCACGATCGACAGGTTTTTCCAGCAGACTCTCAAGGCTTTTTCCAGGGAGATAGGGCAGTTCGCATCATATCAGGTGGAGCTGGACAGGGATTCCCTCATTGAGGAAAGCGTGGATAGGGTGCTGGATTCCATGACCGGTGGCGAGAAAGACGAGAAGAAACTCAAGTGGCTGACAGATAATACGATTTCCCAGATAGAGGGTGGGGAAGGGTATAAGCTTGATTTCACTCTCAAGAATGTGGCTCTGAGGCTGAAAAGCGAGGAGCATCGTGCTCTTGCAGAGAAAGAGAAGCTGGATGCTGAAGTCCTGTACAGCGAGGAGGAACTTGAGAGGCTTGGAGAAGGATGCGACGGGGTATGTGCTGCCTATAGGAAGTCTGTAGTGGATGCTGCTGCATCGGTGAAGAAGGCTTTTGCAGATGCCGCAATCGATCCGTTTGACACATCTTCGCATTTCATGGACAAGGCACTCTCGAAATATTCCGGTCTCGAGGAGTCTGATTACGTGCCGATGATTACAGATTCCTTCCGTAAGAATGCTGCCGAACCGTCTAAATGGTTTCCCAAAAAGAACGGCCATCTCAAGGATATGGTGACCCCTGCTCTTGTTGATAGTGTCATGGACTTCCTTGCTCTGTTCGATAATCGCTACAAGGCCTATAACACTGCATGTATGCTGAAGTCTCAGATATATGGATTCGGAATAGCCAACGAACTGCATCGCGAGTTTGAAGCCTTGCTGAAGGAAAAGAATGTGCTTTGTCTTGATGACTCAAACACCATTCTCAAGAATATAATTGACGGTACAGACACTCCTTTCATATATGAAAAGCTTGGAGTCCGTTATGAGAATTTCCTTCTGGACGAGTTTCAGGACACTTCGAGAGTGCAGTGGGATAATTTCCGTCCTCTGCTGAAGAACAGCATAGACAGCGGCTTCTACAGCCTCATAGTCGGAGATGTGAAGCAGAGCATTTACCGTTTCCGCAACTCAGACTGGAAACTGCTGCGTGACGAAGTTCCGGAGGCTTTCGGAAATAATGTAGTCCAGGATACTCTCGACACCAACTGGAGGAGCGGCGGTAATATAGTCAGATTCAACAATTCCTTCTTTACCCATGTCTCAGATGTGCTTGACCGGAAATATGGGGAAGATACAAAGGTCATTTCCGGAATATACGAGGATGTGGAGCAGAAGATCGCGAAGACTGCTCAAGGCGCTGTGAGGCTGACCTTCTGTCCTCAGGAGAACGAGCTTCAGGCTGTGCTGGACTCTGTCAATAATGCCTTGAAACAGGGATATTCATACAAGGATATTGCTGTGCTGGTGCGTTGGAAAAAGGATGGAGCAGCGATAGCCTCCTATCTGATATCCAACAAGGTACGTGTGGTGACGGATGATTCCCTGCTTGTATCTGCGTCAATTACAGTGAGGCGTCTGGTGTCGCTGCTTTCCAGCATGGACAATCCTGACGATTCTGCGGCGAGGTATCTTGCCATGCATCTGGATATAGAGTTGCCGGACAGCTATGCTTCGATTATTGACCTGTGCGAGGAACTTCTCAGAAAGCTCAAGGACTATGATGCCGGTACCTTTGAATCGGAAGTGCTTTATGTGCAGTCTTTTATGGATGTCCTGAGAGATTATGTGACTGCTCAGGGAAACAGTCTGCATTCTTTCCTGAAGGAGTGGGAGGGGAACACCCGCTGCATCAGTTCTCCTTCATCCGGAGATGCTGTCAGGATAATGACTGTCCATAAGTCGAAAGGACTTGACTTTCCCTATGTGATCGTACCTTTCCTGGAGGGCGTCGAACTTTCCAGATATCAGCGCAGATGGTGCAGGCCTGATGTGAAGGGGACGGCCCTGGAGGGTGTCGCCCAAGGCATATATGATGTGACCTTGTCATCAAAGAGTGAGGATACTCTGTTTGCCTCCCATTACCGTGAGGAGATGCAGATGCAGTATGTGGACAATGTCAATGTCGTGTATGTGGCATTTACCAGGGCAAAGGATCATATGGAGATCATATCATCCTTGCCGGAGGATGTGCGCGATGCAGTCGGGAACGACACATATGACGGAACTGCTGCAAAGAACTTTTCGCAGATTCTTTACGGATATGCATGCAATGCCGGGAAGAATCTTGGATTTGTACGGGATGATTCCCTTTCTGCCGGTGAAGCGGAGTGCTTCCTCTATGGGGAGATGTCTTTCCATGAGTCAGTTCCTGAAGAAACCGATATGATACCTGTACACGCCGGATTCTGTTCATGGCCATTGAATCCTTGCGTTTCTTCGGATGATGCTCCTGTTGCCGGAAGGGGACGTCTCAGGATAAGTGCGGATTCGTTCGATTTCTTTGCCGACGAGGGTGTTGTCGGAGTGGATGCATCCAGGAGGATTAAAGGAATCGTGCTGCATGATATACTTTCGCATGTATTTACGCCGGATGATCTGGATGATGCTGTGGCTAAGGCGGTGGCAGCCGGGACATTGTCCGCTCAACAGGCCGGACAGGCCAGGACCCTGCTGTCTGAAAGGATTCTGGCTGTCAGTGACAGAGGGTGGTTTCCGGGGAAACAGGCACGTGTGCTGAACGAAGTCTCCCTTATCGATTCGGACGGTGAGGTGCTCAGACCAGACAGGGTGGTCATAAGCGGGAACAAGGTGTCGATAGTTGATTATAAATTCGGGGATCATTACCGTAAATATGAACGCCAGCTCCGCAGGTATGCTGATGTGTGGAGGCGGATGGGATACGAGGATGTGACAGCCAGCATATGGTATGTGCCTGAAGGAGAAATAGTGGATGTGGTGTGATGATTCTTTCTATAAATTATGTATATTTGCAGAATGTCAGAAAGTAATTGATATGGAAAACGGAATAGATACCTGCAAGTTGCTTTACAATACGGAGAGAGTGAAGCTCTATATACCTGAGTATGGCAGAAATGTGCAGAAGATGGTGGAATATCTCAAGACCATAGAGGACAGAAATAAAAGAAACGAGCAGGCGAGAGCCATCATCAAGGTGATGGAGATACTCAATCCGGCAGTGCATCTTCAGGAAAATTACGAGCAGAAGCTCTGGGACCATCTTTATATAATCTCAGGATTCGATCTGGATGTAGACGCCCCGTATCCGATGCCTGCGAAGGAAAGTCTGGACACCAGACCGGACCCGGTTCCGCTGCAGACAAAGCCGCTCAAGGCAACTCATTACGGACGCAATATCGAAAATATTATTGATATGATCGCGGAGAAGGAGGATGGGGAAGCCAAGACTTCCATGATACGTTCTCTTGCAATCTACATGAGACAGCAGTATCTCATATGGAACAAGGACACCGTCTCGGAAGAGACGATATTCCAGGACATCGAAAGGCTGTCTGATAACAGGATAACCATTCCTGAAGGGCTGCATATCGGTAAGGTCGAGTCGGGACAGGCGTTCAGTCGTCCCGGAGCTGTCCAGGGGAAGGGCAACCGGAACCAGCGTCAGAGAAATAACGGAAAAATGAGAAAACAGCATAAGTAATGGCTGCAAGGACACAAAAGAACAATAAGGGGAAAGAGAAGCGTCAGCGCTTCTCCTTCTTTTCTGATATGACTCCTGAAAGGAAGTCCAATATCTTGAAATATACAGGAATAGCTGTGGCTGTGTTTGCAGCGTTTTCATTCATTTCCGTTGTCTCCTATCTGTTTACATGGGAGACTGATCAGAGTCTTATGGCCAATCCGGAAATGATGGACAAAGGGGTTGAAGTTTCCAACTGGGCTGGTAAGGCCGGGTTCAGATGGGCCCGTCTTCTTGTGTCGGAATGTTTCGGACTCGGAAGTCTTGCACTTATATTCCTTATGGGTGCTGTGGCCTTCCGGCTTTTCTTCTGGAACAGGCATATAGGTCTGCTGCGTACTGCTTTCATCACTTTGACCGGGGCTTTCCTTTCATCCCTGATCCTGTCGTTCTGCTCGATGCAGTTCGGGAACGACACCTTCTTCGGCGGAGGTCTTGGGGGTGATGCCGGATATGCGGTGGTGATGTGGGCATCCAACCTCATAGGTACGTCAGTGACTGCACTTGTGCTTGTAGCCCTTGTGATCGGCTGGCTCCTGATGTTCAGCGAAAGGTTTGCTCATTGGTTTGCCATGACCGGAGAAAGGAAGCATGAGGAACAGCCGCAGACTCCTGCCGACGAATCCGTGATGCCGCAGGAAGACGAAACGGAGCCTGTAACTCCTGAACCCGTCGATCCGGTTTCTGTCGATCCGGTTCCTGTCGATCCTGTTCCCGTCGATCCTGTTCCTGTAGTGCAGGAGCCTGCTGTTCCTGATATGGTAGTGATACGTAATGACAATATTACGACGCCTGTTACCGAGGAACTCCCTCGTATCGACAACCGTGAGGAACTGGAGAAATTCGAATTTCCGTCGCTTGACCTTCTCAAGGACTATTCGGAAGGTCAGCATAAGGTAAGCCAGCAGGAACTGGATATCAACAACAACCGGATCAGGGCCACTCTGCTGAACTATCGTATAGAGGTAGACAAGGTTACCGCTGTGGTAGGTCCGACTGTGACGCTTTATAAGGTTGTACCTGCGCCTGGAGTGAGGGTGTCTTCCATAGAGACTGTCCACCGTGAGATTGCGATGGCTCTGGGTGTGAGCGGCGTACGTGTCGTGATGCTCCCTGACAGCGTGGGTATCGAAGTCCCTAACAGTACTCCTTCCATCGTGCCTCTCAAGTCTATGCTCAATGATGACTCATTCCGTAACAGTGAGGCAGAACTCCCGATTGCCATAGGTTACACCATCACCCAGAAAGTAAAGACCTTTGACCTGACTGATGCACCGCATCTGCTCGTGGCTGGTGCTACCAAGCAGGGTAAGTCGGTGGGACTCAATGTGATAATATCTTCACTCCTGTATGCTAAGCATCCGTCTGAACTGAAATTCGTCTTCATTGACCCTAAGATGGTGGAGTTTACGGCCTACAACTCGCTTCTAAAGCATTATCTGGCTGTTCTTCCGATGGCGGCAAGCGAGGAGGATGAGAAGAAGAATGCCATAATAAAGAGCCCGAAGCAGGCAGAGCAGGTGCTTAATTCCCTCTGTATCGAGATGGATGAGAGATATGCGCTTCTGGCACAGGCAGGTGTGAACGACTTCAAGCTCTATAACGAGAAATACAAGGACCGTCACCTTCTTCCGACGGAAGGCCATAAGTTCCTTCCTTATCTTGTCGTGGTCATCGATGAGTATGCGGATCTGATAATGTCAGGAGGGGCAAATCAGGATGCCAAGAAATCTGCCAAGAACATCGAGGCCTCCATAATCCGTCTGGCCCAGAAGGGTAGAGCTGCAGGTATACATGTGATCATTGCCACCCAGCGCCCTTCAGTTAATGTGATCACCGGTCTGATCAAGGCCAACTTCCCTACGCGAATCGCTTTCAGGGTGCTTTCAAGCACGGATTCCAGGACAATCCTTGATTCAAACGGTGCGGAAAACCTTATCGGAAAGGGTGATATGCTCTATTATGCCGGTGTGAAGATGGAGCGTGTCCAGTGTGCATTGGTGAGCATGGCCGAGATAACAAAGGTTACAAAGTTCATAGGGGACCAGACCGGCTATAAGAAGTGTTACAACACTCCTTATTATCTTCCGGTGCCGGAGTCTCAGGACGGAGAATCCGGTGGAGGATCGATAGATATGCAGAATATCGACCCTATGTTCGAGGATGCCGCCAGAATGGTCGTTACTTCCCAGAGGGGATCGACGTCCGACCTTCAGAGACGTCTCGGCATGGGATATGCAAGGGCAGGACGTGTGATGGATCAGCTCGAGGGAGCCGGTATCGTGGGACCTCAGGAAGGATCGAAGCCTCGCCAGGTGCTTGTGGCTGATTTCAATGAGCTTGACGAGATACTTTCACATTTTGTAAAGGATTGATATGAACGTGTTGTGCAGATATATACGGGTGATTATCCTGCTCTTTTGGGCAGGAGCTGTGTCTGCGCAGGATAAGTCCCTTCTCGAGAGGCTCTATTCCGATATGACATCCTCTTGTGTCTCGATGGAATACACCTACTCGACAAGATTCTCCGGCATCAAGGCCGAAGGAGGAGGTGTCATTGAAATCCAGGGAGACATGTGGGTGATGAAGGGCAATGGAGTCGAGATGTGGTGCGACGGTGCTACGTTGTGGGCCGCTGACCCCTCGCTCAAGGAGGTGGTGATAGAGCCGGCTTCATCCGAGGATGAGTCAGCTATGATGACGAATCCTGCCGTCCTTTTTACTGGAATGAATGATTTGTTTGACCTGAGCAGCTCATTGCCCTCAGATGATGGTAAGGCCATGATATTCTTCCTTGTTCCAAAGAAGCCCGGAAATGTTTCTTTCTGCAATGTGGAGGTGATGAATGAAGATGCATCCATCCGCAGCGGCGTGTTTGCATTCGCTGATGGAAACAAGGTGGAAGTCAAGGTCGGGTCGATGACACTGGGACCCAGGAAGGCTCAGGAAAACTTCCGCCCTCAGATAAGGTTCGATTCAACGTGGATCGTTACTGACATGAGATGATATGTCAGTGTTCTTCGAGTTCGAATCCTTCCGAACACCATGTCCTGAACTCTCCTCCCTGGTCATAGATCAGGCAGCCTTCAAGGTCCTGACGTGATTCTATGAATGCCTTTGCATCCTCCAGTCCGACCACCATGCAATATGTGGCATATGCGTCAGCAGTTGTGGCGTCTGAAGCTACAATCGTAGCACTCAACAGATTATGTGATACCGGGAGACCCGTGCGAGGGTCGATTGTGTGGGCATATTTCCTGCCGTCCTTCACATAAAACTTGCGGTAGTTGCCCGAAGTCACCACGCCGTGTGGCCCGTCCGGTACTCTGAATATACCCTGAAGCTCAGCTCCAAGTTCGTTGTTTCCGTCCACAGGCTTGTCAATTCCCAGAGACCAGGGCTTTCCCGAAGGGTTTTTGCCGTCGCAGAAGATCTCTCCTATGTCCACCATCATGTCCCTGACACCGATCGAGTGGAGATAATCCGCCACTATGTCGCAGCTGTAGCCTTGGGCTATCGCGTTATAATTCAGCTTCGGACCTTCACCTCCGGCAGACAGCAGGCTGATTCCCGTCAGGTGACCGTCCGGGGTCATGGCTGCCCTGATGTCCCTGCGAAGTCTATGCATTCCTGATTGCTTCATGGCCTTTGCCACAGTGTCTTCATCGGGAAATTCTCCCGAGCGGAATCCGAATCCCCAGATGTCGAACAGAGGAGCCGAGGCTACATCCACCACGCCCCCTGTCTCCTCCCAGATCCCGTAGGCTCTGGAGTATATGTCCAGAAACAGCTGGTCCGGTGCTATTTCTTTGCCTTCGTTGAAGCTGCTCAGCAGCGAGTTCCTGTTGTAACCGGAAAGCGACCTGTCGATCCCGGTGAGCAGCCCGTCCACCCCGTCCCTGATTTCTTCGGGACTTGCACAGACTCCGTCCATGTTTATCTTTACGGTGTATGTCCCGCCTTGGGCATAGCCGCTGATGGTGATGTATCCGGCTTTATGCTGACATGATGCGAGGACTGACACGACGATTGCCGCAAGCGATATCTTCCTGAAAATGCTGTTCATATCTCTATTTAATGCCCTAAGGCAAACTATTTGTACAAAGATAGCGGTTTTTCAAATTAAAAAACCGTATATTTGCAAGATTGTAAAACAAAAACATCGTTAGATGAAGATGAGTTTCAGAAAACTGCTTATGTGCGCAGCTGCAGTTTTGGCTGCTGTTGCCTGTGAAGATGAGGACGAAGTTGCAACGACTCCATCACTTGACGGCGCATTGTCGTTCCATGTGCCGGCCTATGTTGCACCTCTCCAGACAGTTACCATGACTCCTAAGGGTGTGGAACATCCTGATGGAAAGGAATTGGGCTATTATTGGAAGGTAAGTCCTACTATGCCACGATACGACACAACGAGATTTACCAACGGTCTTGATAGCGACAAGGGAGACGGAAAACCTTCCGACGGCTCTTTTACCCACACTTTCTCTGATACGTTGAAGACATATACAGTGTACGGATGTGCCTATGCATCAGGATATCTCAATGCTTCGTCACAGCGTACTGTCCAGGTGGTCAAGGGCGGTATCGACGGCTCTCTCCAGAATACCGGCATCGAGGCATCGGACCCGAAGGTCTCTTTTGAGGGAGTCGATTACTATTACACCCGCATAGGAAAGCTTGACTGGTTCCGTAACAATCTTGCGCGTAAGGGATCAGGTGTGCCGTACGGAAATGTGGAGGTGATGTCAGACGTGTACGGACGTTATTATTCATATGAAGAAGCCATGACGGCATGTCCTGAAGGCTGGAGACTTCCGTCTGATGCCGAGTGGCTGGAAATGATGTCGGAATATTCTGATGGGTCGCAACTTACTCCTTATGGAGAGGTCCCTGGTGTTGCCGCTTCGATGATGGCGCAGGCTACTTTCAATGGGGCTGAACTGTGGCAGTATTATCCTGAAGTAGGTGATATCACCAATGTCAGCAAAATGGCGGTGGTCCTTGCCGGATATGTGTCTATGGGGGCGAAGTCAGAAGACGGTGGATATCCTGCTGCCGATTTCATCGGCCTTAAGGAATATGCGGTCTTCTGGACATCTGACCAGGTGGCAGGGGAGTCGGACATGGCATATTGCCGCTATCTGTTCTGCGACCAGCCGGCTGCCTTTGCATCAAAGAACAGCAGGACTTCATTCGGTGCTTCGGTAAGATGTGTCCGTGAGGCTGAATAATCCTTTACATTGTGGAAATTATCTCGAGGGCGTCTGTCAGTATGACAATGATGCCCTCGAGACTTTTTATTAGTACATCCGGGCAGATTCCAAGCATGTGCAGTGCAACGACAGCGAGTGAGGCCGGTATGATCACTCCTGTCAATGGCAGTGCTATCATGTTGGTAAGGAGAAAATAGTGGGGAAAGGTTCCGAAATAAAGATAGGCTATAGGGGCGGTTGTGAGCTGGCAGGATATGGACATGGCCGCAGACCTCCATATCCATACGGGAAATCCGGCAGCCTCTTTCGGCCACATGCCTTTAAGATGAGGATATATGAAGGCAATGCCTGCCATGGCGGCGTAGGAGAGCTGGAAGCCCGCGCCGGCTGCAGATGTCGGGTCGGCTGTCAGCTGGATGAGCAGGGCTGCGGCAAGCACGGTTCCTATGCTGTGGCTTCTGCCGGTCAGTTTTCCGACCTCGTGCAGAAGTATGAACAGGTATGCCCTTGTTATGGATGCACCGGCACCTGTGGCCAGAGTGTAGAATCCGCATGCAGCGATAGTCAGTGCAGAGCGTATGAGCCTTGCCGCTTGGCTGTTGCCGGCTATGCAGAGTATTTTGGAGAGGACGCCGTAAATAATGCCGAGGTGGAGACCGGACAGGGCGAGTATATGTGCCGCTCCGCTCGAGCGGAAGGCTCCCGCGATTTCTGCCGTCAGGGAATCTCTGTTTCCGGTCAGCAGGGCCTTTATGATTCCCGGGGCTTCACCGCTGTCAAAAGGAATGGAACTGATGGCGGTTTCAAGCCTCATGCAGAATGAGTGGGCGGCTTCGGTCAGCATTCCCGGTTCGTCGATATCACACCATGAATTCATTATTCCTGTCAGTCCGCACATCATTCCGGTTGAAAGTCCAGCAATGGCTATGAGTCCGCGAATCATGGGTGTATTGAAACCTCTCCGGAATTGTAATAGCATGATTGTCAGAGAGATTGCAGCCAAGGCCGATGAGATGGATGCTGCGGGGAGGATTATGCTGGCGAATGCGGCCTGTCCGAGAACTGCTGTGAATACTCCAGCCGAGTATGGTATTATGAAATCTGCAATATCTCCCGCCCCTTCCATTTCGTTCCGATTTTTTGCGAAAGTAGCGATTATTTTTATAACTTTGTACGATTAGTGACTGATAATATTACAAAATATACGAAAATGATCATTTTAGTTCTTAATTGCGGAAGTTCCTCACTCAAGTATCAGCTTCTTGATATGAAGAGCGAGGAGGTTTATGATCTTCTTGCCAAGGGTCTGGTAGAGAGGATCGGAATGGAGGTAGGATGTCTCAAGCATCAGGCTACGGGTAAGGAGAAACTGGAGAAGGAGATGCCTATCGAGAATCATACGGTCGGTATTCAGGCTGTCCTCGATGCTTTGACTGACAAAGAGTATGGTGTCCTCTCGACTCTTGAGGATATCGAGGCTGTAGGACATCGTGTTGTCCATGGAGCAGAAGAGTTCGTATGCAGCCAGCTTATCACGGATGATGTTGTTGCACAGCTTGAGAAGTGCTCTGTTTTTGCGCCTCTTCATAATCCTGCCAATATCCTTGGCATCAAGGCTGTGTCTGCTGTTCTTCCTTCTGTCCCTCAGGTGGGTGTGTTCGACACGGCGTTCCATCAGACAATGCCTTCTTATGCATACATGTATGCTCTTCCTTATGAGTACTACGAGAAATATGGCGTACGTCGTTACGGCTTCCATGGTACCAGCCATAAATATGTGTCGGCCAAGGGTGCTAAATTTGCAGGCCTTGACCTGAATTACTCGAAGATCATCACCTGTCATCTTGGAAACGGAAGTTCCATTGCTGCAGTGGTGAACGGAAAGTCTATCGACACTACAATGGGCTTTACTCCGCTTGAAGGCCTTATCATGGGTACACGAAGCGGAAGCGTGGATCCTGATGTGGTCACATACATCCAGGAGAAGGAGGGACTTACAGCCTCTCAGATGAGTACGGTGCTCAACAAGAAGAGCGGCTTCCTCGGTCTATCATGCGTCTCTTCTGATGCACGCGACCTTGATACTGCAGCAAATGAAGGAAATCCTAAGGCAAAGCTCACCCTCAAGAAGCTTACTTACGAAATCACGAAGTACATAGGTGCTTATGCAGCGGCGATGAATGGTGTGGACCTCATCGTATTCACCGGTGGTATCGGAGAGAACAACAGCCGTCTGCGTCGCAGAGTCTGCGAGAATCTTACCTATCTCGGTGTGAAGTTCGACTATGATGCTAATGTCGTAAGAGGCGTCGATACCATCATAACCCTTCCTGATTCAAAGGTGAAGGTTGCCCTCATCACTACAAATGAGGAACTGATGATTGCCCGTGATACAATGAATATTGTTCAGGACTCGGAATAGATGTTTACAAAATTCGAACAGATATATGCCTTTCTTAAAGGCAGGGACAGCAGGAAGAGGATGATAGCCGCCTGGGGAGTGGATACCCACACAGTGGCGGCTGCATCCAAGGCTGTTGAAATGGGGCTCGCTGATGTTACTTTGGTAGGAGACGAGTCCCTTATTGCAAAGGCTTGCGAAGAGGAAGGTGTGGACAAGGGTCTGTTCACGATAGTGCATGACCCTGATGAGCTCAAGTCAGTGGCTCGGGCTGTCAGTATGGTCCGGGAGGGAGAAGGTGATTTCCTTATGAAAGGGCTGTGCTCGACGGATAAGTTTTTGCGGGCCATCCTCAATAAGGAAACAGGCCTGCTGCCTCCTAAAGGGACGCTTACCCACTGCACGACGCTTGAGATTCCATCATATCACAAGCTTCTTTTTGTAGGGGATGTCGCTGTCATTCCGGCTCCGGATCTCAAGCAGAAGCAGATCATTATGGAATGTCTCGTGAGGACAGCCAAGGCTGTGGGTGTGGAGACCCCGAAGGTCGCGATTCTGGCGGCAACTGAGCAGGTCCTCTCCAGTCAGCCGGCTTCTGTCGAGGCAGCTATGCTCTCGAAGATGGTCGAGCGCGGCCAGATACGCGGCTGCATCGCAGACGGACCTCTTGCCCTGGATGTGGCGATAGATATGGAGTCTGTGAAGATCAAGGGACTCGTAAGTCCTGTGGCGGGAGATGCAGACTGCATTCTGTTCCCGAATATAGAGTCGGGCAACGTCTTCTATAAGGCGAATTCAAAGCTTGTTCCCGGTGTCAGGCAGGCGGGGATGCTTGTTGGAGCAAAGGTCCCATGCGTGTTGTCCAGCCGTGCCGACAGTATAGACACTAAACTCAATTCCATAGCCATTGCGGCAATGTCTGTTTAAATTTGGCATTTTCTTAACCTAAAACTGTTTCCATCATCATGAAAGGCAGGATATTGGCGGTCAATACCGGATCCACATCCACCAAGATAGGTTTCTATGAAGACGGGAATCTTCTTTTCGAGCAGAATCTGACCCATTCTGCAGAGGAGGTGTCGAAGTATCCTTCGGTCATGGACCAGGAGGATATGCGCCGTGACACAATTACCGATGCGCTTGCAGATAGAGGCATAGGACTGGACACGATTGATGTCGTCATGGCCAGGGGAGGCCTGATCACTCCGATCCGCACAGGAGTCTACGATGTCAATCAGGAAATGCGTGAAGCACTGAAGTCAGGAAAGGATGGTGTGCATGCATGCAATCTGAGTGCCCTCATCGCCGATGATATAGCAGGCGAGGTCAATGCAGCCCGTGAGGCCAAGGGCTTGCCCGGCACTTGCGGGGCCTTCATCGCTGACCCGCCTATGGCTGATGAGATGCTGCCCGAGGTGAAGGTCGGTGGAATTCCGGAGTTTGAGCGCCGCACGCTTTTCCATGCACTCAATTCCAGAGCCATGGTGCGCAGATATGCCCGCAGTGTCGGGAAGTCCAACAAGGATGTCACCGTGATTGTCGCTCATATGGGCGGAGGCTCGTCCGTGTCGCTTCACCGTAACGGCCTTGTTGTGGACACCAACGATGCTCTTGGCGGAGATGGGCCGATAAGTCCGGAAAGAGCGGGCTCAGTGCCAGGATTTCCGCTTGTGGAGATGTGTTTCAGCGGGAAATACACCAAGGATGAGATCAAGAAGAAGCTTGTGGGACGAGGAGGAGCGGTCGCATATTTCGGTACCAATGACATCCGGGAAGTGGCATCCCGTGCAGAGGCCGGTGACAGGGAGTGCGAGGTGTTCCTGAAGGGATTTGCTGTGTCTGTGGCAAAGTATATCGGCTCGTTGGCCACGGTAGTGGACGGACGTGTTGATGCGATAATCCTCACCGGAGGCATTGCAAATTCCAAGGCCATTACGGAGGATATATCCCGTCGCGTAGGTTTCATAGCTCCTGTCGAGATCTATCCTGGAGAAAACGAACTGGAGTCGCTGGCAGAAAACGGATACGGGATTCTTGCCGGTGAATTCGAGATAGCTACGTACCATAAGGACCGTTTCTAAGGCTTCTCTGAAAGATTTTATATCTTTTGTGGTAAAAAATACAATGAAATGAGCCTGTTGTTGGTTATATTTGCAATAATCAATAACAGGCTTTTATCATGACCACGTTAATCACTAGACTAATCCGTCCTGCAATAGTGCTTCTGGCCGGAATTTCCCTGCTTTCCTGCAGTTCCAATTATGAGTTTGATTACCTCTACGAGGACCTTCCGTTTGAAATGACCAAGGTCGTGCGTCCTCAGATTCCGGCTAGGGAGGTGAGTGTGGATGATTTCGGAGGAAAAGGGGACGGAGTCTTCCTCAATACCAAGGCTTTTGCCGATGCGATCGATGCGCTGTCTCAGCTTGGAGGTGGCCGCCTGGTTGTTCCTACCGGCATCTGGCTTACCGGTCCGATCACCCTTAAGGACAATATAGAACTTCATGTCCGTCCTGATGCGGTTCTGCTGTTCTCGACTGACCGCAGCCTGTATCCGATTGTGGAGACAGTGTTCGAAGGTCTGGATACGAAGAGGTGTCTTGCTCCGATAAATGCTGACGGTGCCAGGAATATAGCAATCACCGGTGGCGGTACCATTGACGGTAACGGTGATTCATGGCGTCAGGTCAAGAAGGAGAAGATGGCGCCAACCCAGTGGAAGAAGCTTCTGAAGAGCGGATTCACCAATGCAAAAGGCAACGTGTGGTATCCTGATTCCACATCCTACCGTGGTTCCATCGTAAGTGATGCCTTCAATGTACCTCAGGGACTGGCTTCGGACGAGGAGTGGGAAAGCGTAAAGACTTATCTCCGCCCTGTCCTGATCGGGCTGAAGAATTGTGAGAATGTGCTTCTTGAGGACTGCCTTTTCCAGAATTCCCCATGCTGGAATATCCATCCTTTGATGTGTAAGAATGTTATAATCAATCACATAACCGTACGTAACCCTTGGTATTCCCAGAATGGTGACGGCCTGGATGTGGACTCATGCGAGGATGTGCTAGTCATAAATTCAAGCTTCGACGTCGGAGATGACGCAATCTGCATCAAGTCCGGCAAGGATGAGGATGGCCGCAGGCGCGGCATGCCATGCAGGAACCTCATTGTGGACAACTGCATAGTGTTCCACGGTCATGGCGGATTCGTCGTCGGAAGTGAAATGTCAGGTGGAGTCGAGAACATCAAGGTCAGCAACTGTCGCTTCCTCGGAACCGATGTCGGTCTGAGATTCAAGAGCTGCCGTGGCCGTGGCGGTGTTGTGAAGAATATCCATATAGAGGACATCGTGATGATGAACATCCCTACTGAGCCTCTCCTTTTTGACCTTCATTATGGAGGGAAGTCAGCGGTTGAGGCAGCAGAAGAGGGTGCCAGCCCATATGACGTGGCCTTCGTGCCGGCAGATGAGACGACCCCTCAGTTCAGAGACATATACATCAGGGATGTTGTATGCAGCGGAGCTGCAAGGGCCATGTATTTCAATGGAATCCCTGAGAAGAATATCGAGAACATAGTAGTTGAGGATTGTGAGATCGTGTCGGACAAGGGCGCAGACCTGCGTTATTCTACTGGAGTGACCCTCAGTAATGTCCGCATCACTCAGTCCGAAGGACAGGGATTCAGTCTTGCAAACTGCCGCAATGTGGAGATACGCGACTGCTCCGATGCATCCGGCGCAGCTTCCCTTGATGTTTTCCAGCACAATTCCCATAATGTAACCATTGATTAGCAGATGAAGAGGATAGCTTTATTCGTAGCGCTTGCACTCAGTGCCGTGACGCTTTCGGCCCAGGAAAAGATTGTACTCAGGCTCATGGGTGATTCCACCATGGCTGACAAGGACCTTTCGTATGAGAATCCTGAGCGAGGTTGGGGCCAGAGGCTCAAGTCTCATGTAGATACCTGCGTAGTAGTAGCCAATTATGCCCAGAACGGTCGCAGTACCAAGAGTGTGCAGACTCTCGGCATCTGGGACAGGGTCAGGCAGGACCTGAAGAAGGGAGAATATCTTTTCATCCAGTTCGGGCATAATGATTCCAAGGAATCTGATACCACAAGATATGCAGCTCCTTTCGGCGCTTATCAGGATAACATCCGCCTTTTTGTGGATCACGCCCTGAGTGTCGGGGCGAAGCCTGTGCTGTTTACTCCTGTTTCACGCAGATGGTTTGATGACGAGGGAAACCTGAAGACGAACTGTCATGGAGACTATCCTGCTGCGGTGACACAGGTGGCCAAGGAATACGGACTGCCGCTGATCGATGCCAACACCATCACCCAGAAGTGGCTGATGGACCTCGGAGACGAGCCATCACGTAAGTATTATATGTGGATAGAGGAAGGGACAAATCCCAAGCATCCTAAGGGAAAGATAGATAACACCCACACTAATGTCGCCGGAGCACGTCAGATTGTCAATCTTCTGCTGCCTGAGATCGTGAAGGTGATTCCGGAGCTTGCCGCTCACGTGGTGGATTATGATTTTGTGGTCGCAAAGGACGGAAGCGGAGATTTCTTTACTCTGCAGGAAGCTGTGGATGCCGCCCCGGACTATTGCAAGCAGGATGAGACTACTATTTATATCAAGAACGGTATCTATGAGGAGAAAGTGACCATTCCGGCTAACAAGCAGCGTCTTCATGTTATAGGTCAGTCTGCTGACGGTACAGTCATAAGATGGAGCGACTATGCCAGAAAAAAAGGCTCCACTGGTTATGAAATGGGCACTTCCGCAACTTCCACCGTATTCCTGTACGGAGATGATTTTCTTGCAGAGAATCTGACCATCGAGAATGCTGCGGGAGAAGGGAAGGAAATCGGTCAGGCATGCGCCATTACTGTGGATGCGGACCGTGTGGCTTTCATCAACTGCCGTTTTGTGGCCAATCAGGATACGGTCTACACATATGGAAAGGGCCAGAGGCAGTATTTCCGCGGATGCTGGATCGAAGGTACCACAGATTTTATATTCGGTGCCTCGACATGCTGGTTTGAGGATTGTACCATCCTCAGCAAGCGTGACAGCTATATTACTGCAGCTTCCACTCCTGAGGGCGAAGAATTCGGCTATGTCTTCAATAACTGCCGTCTGATACACAATGAAAATGCAACTAAGGTCTATCTTGGGCGTCCGTGGAGACCTTTTGCAAAGACTGTCTTCATCAATTGCGAGCTTGGGGACCACATCAGACCTGAAGGCTGGCATAACTGGGACAAGAAGTACGCTGAGAAGACTGCCTTTTATGCAGAATATGGAAGCAAGGGACCTGGAGCCGAAGGCAGGAGGGTGTCATGGAGTCATGAGCTTAAGGAAAAGCAGATGAAGAAATACACCCCTGAAAATGTGCTCAGGACCGGAACTGAAATCGACAAGCATGGAAAGGCCGTGCCTGTAGAGTGGTTCTTCAAGGTGTTCTAAGAAAAAGATTCCGTTTATGAGGTCCAGGATAGCGGCAGTAGCAGCATTGATTCTTCTCTTGGGGGGGGCAGGGGATATAAGTCTTAAGGCAGAGCCCCTGGAGTTCATCTATGAGCATTATTCATCGGATGACGGTCTGCCGCATAATTCAATATGCGACATCCATCAGGATGGAAGAGGATATCTCTGGCTGTGTACGTGGTACGGGCTTAGCCGCTATGACGGCAACGGCTTCGTGAACTATACCATGAGGCCTGGAGATTATTCCAATCTTTCTCACAACAGGATCCTGTCAGTCGAGGAGGATGCACTTGGCTATCTGTGGGTTACTACCTACGATTACCATCTTTATCGTTTTGATGCACAGGCCGAACATTTTGTCTCCGTTCCGGGAGAACTGGAGAATTTTCCTGTGGCCAACAGAAAGGTGGATGCCTTCCGATGTGATAAGAAGGGCAATGTCTGGGTTTCCATCTCAGGTGTAGGCCTTCTCAAGGTCATGCCTGACCTGTCGTATACTGCATATTTCTCGGATTATCCGGTAGGCAGGGATATTTCGGGAATCTTCGAGGATTCAGATGATACGATATATGCTGTCTCTGAACTTGGAATATCCATGTTCCGCGATGGTGAAGCCTCGCTTCTTGCACGTGACCCGGAGGCTTTCGCCTTTGCAGAGACTGCCGGTAATCTGTACTTTGCTTCTCCTGACCACCTCCTCGTTGTGGATATGGCCACTCATGAGCAGAAGAAGATCCCGCTTTCCGGAATCAGAGCCGGTGATGCCACCACGATGTCCCTGACTGGTGCCGATTCAGATATGCTTTATATCGGTTTCCGTGACAATGCTGTTGCGTATGTGAATACGCGGACCAATGAACTTGTTCCGTATCGCAGCGATATGGGAAGGGTCAGATATCTTTTCCCGGACAACGGAGGATTGCTGTGGATCGCGACTGAACGTACGGGCATATGGTCCTTCGACGCCAGGACGGAGCGTTTCAGGCATTATGAGCATTCCAATAACGTGATGTCGTATTATGTGGATACACTTGCCCATGTCGAGAGCAGGGGAGAACGAGTGTGGATCAAGATGAACAACTGGGGATTCGGATATTATGACAGGGAACGTGATGAAATAGTGCCTTTGAGCAATGTCAAGGAGCAGAAGAATCCTCGTTTCATGAATGGTGTGGCCTGTTATGAAGTAGACAGGTCAGGCGTCCTTTGGATGTCCACGGTCGGAAGAGGCCTGGAGAGGGTGACCTTGATTGCACCTAAGGTCGATGTCATTGTACCTCCTACAAGGTCAGATGACCTGAAATCATCTTCCGAAGTCCGTGCGATGCTGCGTGACAGCAATGATAATCTGTGGGTGGCGACAAAGAGCAGGGAACTCTATGTGTATTCTCCGGATCTGTCATCATGCAGGAGATTTCCGGACAGGAAGAGCGGGGATTTAGGTGTCATATATTCCATCTTTGAGGACAGGGACGGCAATATGTGGCTTGGCACCAAGGGAGACGGACTTATAAGGATGTCACCTTCGGGAAATGACTGGGAATGGAAACGTTTCAGGAATGATCCCCATGATAGGAATTCATTGAGTTCCAATAATATATATTCCATAGAACAGGATAATGAAGGACGTATATGGATAGGTACGTACGGTGGAGCGATTTCAATGTTGCAGGATGCCGAAAGCAACGAGTTCATAACGGCAGGCAACAATTTTCCGGATTATCCTCTTGAGATGGGGGAAAGGGTCCGGTATCTCCATTGCATGCCTGACGGAAGGATGCTTGTTGCAACCGTAGGAGGACTCATACTCTTCGAACCTTCAGATACGCCTGAACTGACCGTCTTCCACCAGATAACCAAGATTCCGGGTGACCCTGCATCTTTGGGAAACAATGATGTCATACATATCTTTACGGACCGGGCAGGAAACACATGGCTCTCCACTTTCGGAGGCGGACTGAACAGGCTTTATTTCGATAATGCAGTCCCGCGTTTTGAAATCATAAGTGACGGGGACGGCCTGGCCAGCAACATCGTCCATTCGGTTATAGATGACATACATGGCAACCTCTGGATCGCCACTGAAGCGGGTCTTTCAAAATATGACCCAAGACTGGGACATGTGACCAATTTCTCCAGATATGACGGAGTTTCCAAGACTTCGTTCAGTGAAGCCACATGCGCCTCACTGGCTAATGGCAGTCTTCTTTTCGGAACGCTTGACAATATATTGAGGATATCTCCAGATGACTTCGAAATAGTTTCACGTCCGGGCTGTCTTCAGTTGTCAGGTCTTCATATAGACGGAGTCAGGACTCCTTTTTCAGACAGGATCGTCATCCCTCATGACTGTTCGTATTTCAGGATCGATTTCGCTTCCCTGGATTTTACCACAAGCGTCACGCCGGATTTTTCCTATATGCTTGAGGGCTATGACGACAAATGGATCTCAGCTTCAGGTAATTCAGCGACTTATTCTCATCTGAGTCCCGGCAGGTACATGTTCAAGGTCCGTGAGGCCTATCCTAAGGATGGAAATACATATGGGGAAATCTCCGTGCCTGTGACGGTTGAGCATTCCATATGGAATTCTCCGGTGTCAATAGCGGTTTATGCCCTTTTGGGAATCCTTGTCGTTTTCCTTCTTGTACGTCTCATGCACACCCAGTTCAGACTTCGCAGCGATGTGCGCCTTGAGCAGGACCTCAATGAAATAAAGGCCCGTTTCTTTACCAATATCTCTCATGAACTGCGGACCCCTCTTACATTGATTCTTGGAGGAATAGACGAGATAAAGAAGAAGCGTGTGCATGGCGAAACTGATGAATACAGCGTAAATCTGGTCTACAAGAATGCCAAGAGGATGATGACGCTTGTGAATCAGCTTCTTGACATACGTACGATTGTGAATGGGAAGATGAGGCTGAAGGTCAGCCAGCTTGATATCGTGAAGCTGGTGAATGATGTCTATGACGATTTTCGTGACATGTCTGTGGAACGTCAGATGGATATGCGTATAATCAAGTCTGTGGACAGCCTTATGGTGTGGGGGGATGCAATCAGGCTTGAGGCCCTTGTGTATAATCTTCTTTCCAATGCGTTCAAATATACTTCAGACGGAGGAAAGATAGAAGTGGGAGTCCTGTATCGCGAAGGTGAGAAAGAGTTCCGTATAATGGTGAAGGATAATGGTATAGGGGTGCCGCGGGATAAGCAGGAAGCTATCTTCGAACCTTTTATCAAAGGCTCTGAAGGAGCTTTCAAAGGGATGGCCAGCAGCGGTATAGGCCTGTCCTTCTGTAAGGAGATCGTGGACATACATGGCGGAACCATCTGGGTGGAGAGCGGCAAGGAGTCCGGATCCAAGTTCTTTGTCAGACTGCCGATGGATAAGGAAAGATTCGAAGATGGGGCTGCCCAGTTTGTTGATGAGATAGAGGCTGTAGCTTCAGGTGATTCCTATGGCTTGAGCAAATACAAGGTCGAGGCCACCTATCCGGAGAATGCAATGAAGGTTCTGGTTGTAGAGGATAATGCCGAACTCAGGATATACATATACAACAGCCTTATCAACCGGTATGAGGTGAGGGATGCCTCCAACGGACGGGATGCTCTGGGAATCATAGGTGACGGTTGGATCCCTGATATGATTGTGACCGACCTGATGATGCCTGAAATGGATGGTATAGAGTTAATCAATCATGTTCGTAATGATTTCAATACCAGTCATATACCTATTATACTCATTACCGCAAAGCATGAGGATGACACGCAGGTCAAGGCTTTGAAGTACGGAGCCGACGGCTACATCGCCAAGCCTTTCACCATAGAGCTTCTGATGGCAAGGATTGACAATATGCTCGAAAGAAGGGAAACTCTTGTCTCTGCCCTTTCTGCAATGGCCTCAGGGGTGGTGTCACGTGGCAAGGTCGATATCGTGCCTCAGGAAATAGTGATAACGGACAAGGATGAACAGCTGATACAGAAAGTCATGACATGGCTGGAGGATAATGTGTCTGATGCCGAAGTGACTGTGGAGCAGCTGGCGTCCTATGTGGGAATGGGCCGTACGTCCATGTATAACAAGATAAAGGGACTTACCGGTAAATCTCCTGTGGAACTCATTCTGGATTTCAGGATGGAGAAGTCTACATATTATCTCAAGAGCGGTCAGTATTCGGTCTCGGAGACATCCTATAAGGTGGGATTCTCCGATCCCGGGTATTTCAGCAGGAGCTTCAAGAAGCACTTCGGCATCACGCCTGCCGAATATATAAAGCAGCACAAGGCTGTAAAGTCATGAATAGTATAATTGCAATCATATGAAAAGGTCATTATCGATTTTAGTAGCTTCATTCATAGCGCTGACTGCCTTCGGTCAGGTGCCGTATTCCGTAAGGATGATACAGTCCGAGATGAAGAGGAACCCTGATGCGACCTATCTGGACGGCCGTAACGGAGAAAGGAAGTGGAATTATACCACCGGTCTTGAACTCAAGTCGTTCATGGATGCAGCCAAAAGGTATGAGCTTCCTGAGGTGGTGGACTATGTCCGTGCATGGGCGGATACAATGGCTGCTGAGGACGGCAAGGTCTACAAGTATAAGAAGTCCAGTTACAACGTGGATCATATCTGTCCTGCACGTATCTATTTCGATCTCCACGACATGTATGGCAAGGAAGACAAGCGCTATCGGCGTGTAACCCGTATGATACGCGAACAGATTGATGACCAGCCTCGTACGAAGTCGGGAGAATTCTGGCACAAGCAGGTATATCCCCACCAGGTATGGCTGGACGGCTTCTATATGGCTCTGCCTTTCTATGCCGAATACACCAAGCGATATGCCCCTAAGGAGCATAAGGATTCACTGTTCGCCGACATAGTCCATCAGTTTACGGCAGGTGCGGAGAATACCTTTGATCCTGCTACCGGACTATACCGCCATGCCTGGGACGAGTCCCGCTCCATGTTCTGGTGCGATCCTCAGACCGGACTCTCCGAACATGCATGGGGAAGGGCTACAGGCTGGTTTGCCATTGCTCTGGTGGAAGTCCTTGATTATCTGCCTGCAAAACATCCGGGAAGACAGGCCCTGATAGACCAGCTCAACTATTTTCTGGATGTGCTCCCTAAATGGGCTGACCCGCAGACAGGAATGTGGTATCAGGTGCTCGACTGTCCTGCCCGTGAAGGTAACTATCAGGAGGCCACCTGTTCAATCATGTTCGTGTATGCCTTTCTCAAGGGGTTGAGGATGGGATATATAGACGAGTCTCACAAGGATTATATCCTGGGCTTGTATCCTAAGTTCATAGACCGTTTCATCCGTGAGAATGAAGACGGTACCATTTCCATGACAGACTGCTGTGCTGTGGGAGGACTCGGCGGAAAGCAGATGCGCAAGGGCGACTTCGCCTATTACCTCAGCGAGCCGATCATAGAGAATGACTGCAAGGGTGTGGGTCCTTTCATCTGGGCTTCTCTTGAATGGGAGGCACGCCACAACATCGACTATTTCCCATCGTCTGAAAAGGCCCTCGCTTTTGAGGGGGCCGAAGGATGCGGTAAATATGCTGCCGGAGGGCGTGGTGGAAAGGAATATATGGTCACTTCCCTTGCCGATGACGGTTCGGAAGGCACTCTCCGTCATGCAGTGGAGGCGCAAGGACCGCGCATCGTGAAGTTTGCTGTGGAAGGGGACATACATCTGACCAGACCATTGAATATCAGGAATCCATATGTTACCATCCTGGGACAGACCGCTCCTGGCAAGGGCATAACCGTCAGGGACCATAATGTCTTCGTTGAGGCCGACCACACCATCATCAGGTATATGCGTTTCAGACTTGGCTCTGCAGCGGCTGTAGAGGCGGATGCGCTTGGTGCCAAGCGGTGCAGCAACGTGATATTTGACCATTGCTCGATAAGCTGGGCTACGGATGAGAATGCTTCGTTCTATAATCTTACAGATGCGACAGTCCAGTGGTGCATCATATCTGAGGCTCTCAACTCTTCCGTTCATCATAAGGGAAGGCATGGCTATGGGGGCATCTGGGGAGGCAGGAACGTGACATATCACCACAATCTTTTCGCCCATAACAACAGTCGTAATCCCCGTTTCGACCATCCTGCCATATACTGGGGCAATGATATGCTCCTGAGGAGAGGAACTGTGGATTTCGTCAATAATGTGGTGTATAACTGGGGGATGAAGGCTATCTATGGAGGTGAGGAAGGCTGGTTCAACGTGACAGGCAATTATTTCCGTCCCGGACCTGCTACAAGGCATCTCGATGGTGAATGGCTTGACATCAGTGTCTCCAGTACAACTTCCATGATTCCTGGCAACTTCTATATAAAGGACAATCTTTATGATGTGTCTGCAGTGAAGAAAGGTGGTTACGAAGGCAGCACTCCTGATTATGACCGGATTGCTGCATGGGAAAGGAAATATAGGGAAGTCTCTGAAGATAAGCCGTTTGCCATAAAGACTAAGGTTGATGCCCAAACTCCCGGAGAGGCATACAAGGCTGTACTGAAGCATGCAGGTGCCTCAATGAAGCGCGATGACATAGACAAGCGCATAATAAAGGAGGTCAAGGCGGGAAAAGCGACGTACAAAGGCTCTGTAACCGGTTTGCCCGGCATCATTGATTCAGAAAATGACGTAAGATAGCCGGACTGTCATTCCGGGCTCCTCCGGAAAGTCATTCCTTTCGCTGTCGCTCAAGCGACAAGTCGATGACGGGCGAGCGAAGCGGGTCGAGAAATCCACAGACATATGAATATAGATATGAAGAAATTTAAAAATATCCTTTTACTGGCAGCGCTTTTTGCTGCGGCTGCCTGTGAGCCTGAAGAGGGACCGGAGGTATGTGTGACAGAGCTGCTTCCTCCTGAAGAAGTGACTCTTGTGTCAGCTACCTCATCTTCCCTTGCCTTTGCATGGGATGAAGTCGATGGTGCGCTTTCTTATGTGGCCAGGCTTGAGACTTCAGACGGGACTCTTGTCCCCGGCGGACAGCTCACAAGGACGGAGACAACCGTCGTATATGATGGCCTGCAGTCAGCGACAGCATACAGTTTCAAGGTGAGAGCCAAGATGGGGGACCAGACCTCCCGGTATTCTGAGCCTCTTCTTGTCTCTACGCTTGAGGCAGGGGAGGAGCCGGGTCCGGGATCCGATCCCGATCCAGTGCCTGTACCGACTCCGAATGAGTATTATGCTCATTTCAAGATACCTGCAGCAGAGGATGCCCATGGCAAGGCTTTGGCTTTTCCTGGAGCTGAAGGCGGCGGAATGTATACCACAGGAGGACGTGGCGGAAAGGTTATCCATGTGACTAATCTGAATGATTCCGGCGCCGGCTCTCTTCGTGCGGCGCTTGCTGAATCCGGTCCGAGGACTATTGTCTTTGATGTGGCGGGATTGATTTCCTTGAATTCCACACTGCAGATTGCCAAAGGAGATGTCACCATCGCCGGCCAGACAGCTCCGGGAGATGGTATCTGTCTGAAGAACTTTGCAACTCGTCTGAATGCATCCAATGTGATAATCCGTTTTGTGCGATTCCGCATGGGTGATGAGAAGAAGAACGAGGATGATGCTATCTGGGGACGATATTTTGAAAATATCGTTCTGGACCATTGCTCAATGTCTTGGAGCACAGACGAATGCTCATCATTTTATGCCAATAAGAACTTTACGATGCAGTGGTGCATCCTTACAGAAAGTCTCTGCAATTCAGTTCACGGCAAGGGAAGTCATGGCTACGGGGGCATCTGGGGAGGAAAGAATGCTTCTTTCCATCATAACATGCTTGCCAACCACAAGAGCCGCAATCCTCGTTTCGATCATCCTGAGGTATATTCCAGCTATGTAGGCACTCATCGCGGACATGTGGATTACCGCAACAATACAGTCTACAACTGGGGAGATAACTCCACATATGGAGGAGAAGGTGCGTGGTTCAATATGGTGAATAACTATTACAAGCCAGGCCCGGCTTCAAAGGACAGGAAATACTTCCTTGATGCTAACGGTATCTATACTTCTTCAAACACTGATTACGGATACCCTCTTCTTTATATCAGAGGCAATGTGCACGAAAAGCATTCGGATATAACTTCGGATAACTCCATAGGAGTCTACTGGCATGACCATAAGACAAACACCCCTCCGGATGCTTCAAAGCTCCTCTCCAAGGTGCAGCCGCTATACGGTCCTGAAGGTGAGGCCGTATATACCACAACTCATCCGGCAATGGTTGCCTTTGAAAGGATATTGGCTTACGGAGGCGCCTCCCTTTCACGTGATGCTGTCGATGAACGTGCATGCACCGATGCAAGGACAGGAAAGGCTACCTTCACTTCCGGAGGCAACGGTTCGAAGAACGGCATCATCGACACCCAGACTGCAGTAGGGGGCTGGCCGGTTTACGAAGCCACAAAGGCTGAGCTTGAAAAGGTGAAGGACACCGACGGCGACGGAATGCCTGACTGGTTCGAGGAACAGTTCGGCCTGAAGAAGTCTGACGCTTCCGATGGAAATGCCAGGACGCTGGATTCATATGGAAGGTATACAAACCTTGAGATGTACCTCCACTATCTTGTCAAGGATATAGTCGAGGGACAGAATCAGGGTGGAACTTATGATGAAATTTCATAGTATCCTTGACGGGGTGTCAAAAAATCCATGTAATGCGGTAAAATCTCCCCGTCAGCCCGTTTTGAAAGGGGTATATTCGCAATATTGAATTATTGGCAACAACAAGCACTAAATAATTACTAACCAAACACAATTTTTTATGAAAAATCTGACGTACAGGATTTCTCTGATGATCTTGGGGCTTTTTGCAGCGGCTTTTGCAGCTGATGCCCAGGAGATCAAAGGTGTCGTGTCAGACATGAACGGAGAACCGCTGATAGGCGTTTCCGTTTATGTGGACGGCACAACTTTAGGTGTTGCTACGGGAATGGAAGGTGACTATGTCATCGATGTTCCTCAGGCAAAGGGTAAGACGCTTGTGTTCTCGATGATCGGACTCGCTGAAAAGAAGGTCCTGATCGGAGACAGCACAACAATCAATGTGACTCTTGAAGAAGATACCAACTTCCTCGACGAGACTGTGGTCATCGGTTATGCCACTGTAAGGCGCCGCGACCTGATGGGTTCGGTGACATCAGTGGGCAATGAGGCTCTCACCCAGGTTCCGGTCGCTTCTGTAGGCGAAGCTCTCACAGGTAAGATGGCCGGTGTACAGGTGACTACGACTGAAGGTGATCCTGATGCTGAGATCAAGATCCGTGTCCGTGGTGGTGGATCCATCACTCAGGATGCTTCTCCTCTCTACATCGTCGATGGTTTCCCTGTTGAAAGCATTTCCGATATCCCTGCTTCCGACATCCAGTCTATCGATGTCCTGAAGGATGCCTTCTCGACAGCTATCTACGGTTCACGTGGTGCGAACGGTGTAGTTCTCGTGACTACGAAGTCTGGAGCTTCCGGCAAGATATCTGTAAGCTACAACGCTTATTGGGGACAGAAGACTATGGCTAATGCAGGTGCTATCGAGACAGGCTCACCATATGACTTCGTCCAGAACCAGTATGAGTTTGCAGTCCTCAGAGACCGTCTTGACGATGATTTCGTCAAAGTGTTCGGTGTGTTTGAGGATATGGACCTCTACAAGAATGTGGAGAAGAATGACTGGGTGAAGAAGGTGTTCGGCAATGTCGGCTCTACTTTCAGCCAGAATCTCTCCGTTTCAGGCTCTACCGATAAGGTGAAGTGGACGGCAAGTTATGCTCATGTCGGCGATGAGGCAATCATGATGGGCTCCGACTACAAGAGGGACAACCTCAATTTCAAGACCCAGTACAAGCCGATCAAGCAGATTACAGTCGATATCAATGCAAGATACTCACGCACTGAGGTGATGGGCGCCGGCGCCAACTCAATGAACGACGGCGGTTCGACTTCAAGCAACGGACGTCTCAAGCATGCTGTTCAGTATACTCCGTTCCCTATCACAGGTGTGGCTACTGATTCTGACCTTGCTGAAGACTATGGTGACAATGCTCCGCCTCTCCTTTCAGTTACTGACAACGACAACAGAAGGATCCGTACCAACTGGACCATCAACGGAGCCGTAACATGGCATATCATCAAGAACCTCAACCTCAAGGTAGAGGGCGGTCTGGATGACTATTCTCAGGAAGACAACCGTTTCTACGGTCTTACTACATATTTTGCAAATAACAATGTGGGTGCTCCTGGTGGAAGCGAAATAAGTCTCAACGGCCATCCTGCAGTAGTTTATGGCAATGCTTTCAGGACAAAGTACCGCACGACAAACACAATCAACTATAATTTCGAGGAAGTTCTCAAGAACGACAAGCACAAGCTTGACGTGCTTCTCGGTCAGGAGTATATCCTTACCAAGTCGAACAAGCTCTCTTCGACAGTCGGTGGCTTCCCTGATTTCTTCGATTCTCAGATGGCATGGAAATTCATGGCTTCAGGTACTCCTGTAGCGATGAACAACTTCTACAATCCTGATGAGCAGCTTCTGTCTTTCTTCGGTCGTGCAAACTACGAATATGACGGACGCTATGCATTGTCTGCAACAGTACGTGCCGACGGATCTTCAAAGTTCGTGAAGGGCAATCAGTGGGGTATCTTCCCTTCTGCAGCTGCATCATGGACAATCTCCAATGAAGGTTTCATGGAGGACGCTACATGGCTTGAAAACCTCAAGCTCCGCTACAGCTACGGTACTGCAGGTAACAACAACATCCCTTCAAATGTGACATCTCTTCTGTTCCAGGCCAACAATACCTCATGGATCTCCATGGGCAATACATGGTGGGGACCGACTACCATCGGAGGAAAGTCAATCATGCCTAATCCTGACCTTACATGGGAAACTACAGTTTCACATAATATCGGTCTCGACTTCGCATTCCTGAAGAGCCGCATCAACGGATCGCTGGAGGTTTATCACAACACTACAAATGACCTTCTCATCCAGTTCCCTGTTGCAGGATCCGGATATGACTATCAGTACCGCAACCTCGGATCGGTTCAGAACCGCGGTTTCGAGGCTTCTCTCAACTTCGTGCTCGTGGAGAAGAAGAACTTCGGCCTCACCCTGGGAGCAAACATCAGCTTGAACGAGAACCTGGTGACAAGCCTTGGAGGTCTTGACAAGATCGAGGCTACTACAGAATGGGCTTCTACAGAGATCGGTCCTGACTATATCGTGACTGTTGGCCGTCCTCTCGGAGACATGTATGGATATCTTTCAGACGGACGTTATTCAGCTGATGAGTTCACTTATAACGGATCATCATGGGTAGCTAACGAGGGAGTTGTCGATGCATCAGACATCCTTGGCAAGGAATTCTTCCGTCCGGGTGCAATGAAGCTCAAGGATATGAACGGTGACGGCAAGATCACTGTCGATGACAAGACCATCATCGGCAATGCACAGCCTCTCGGAGTAGGCGGTTTCAACCTTTCAGGTTACCTCTACGGATTTGACTTCTCGGCTAACTTCAACTATGTCTTCGGCAACAATATCTATAATGCAAACAAGATCGAGTTCAGCCACTCACGTAAGTACTCCAACCGCAACCTCCTCACTTCAATGAATGTGGAGAACCGTTGGACCAACATCGACTGGGCTACAGGTGAAGAGATTACCGATCCTGACATCCTGACAGAAGTTAATGCAGGTACAACAATGTGGAACCCGGGTGCAAACAAGGCAATCTTCTCAGACTGGGCAGTCGAGGACGGCTCGTTCCTCCGCCTCCAGTCCGCAACCATCGGTTACACTCTTCCTGAGAAGTGGACAATGAAGATAAAGATGCAGAAGCTCCGTGTATACGTAACTGGTACAAACCTCTTCTGCCTCACCAATTATTCCGGCTATGACCCTGAAGTGGATACAAGACGCAAGACTCCTCTTACTCCAGGTGTGGACTGCTCGGCTTATCCGAAGAGCAGAGGCTATGTAGTCGGTGTTAATATCACTTTCTAATTCCTCAAATATCATTCTGAATGACCCATGTCATTCTGAACGAAGTGAAGAATCTATAAAAACAGAAATTTATGAAATTATTGAATAAAATAATGATTGGTGTAGGAATGCTTGCGGCTGCTTCTCTGACTTCATGTGATGAGGACGGGCTGACAACTCCGACCCAGTCGTCATTTGACGAGTCTGTGGTTTACTCCAACTACACCCTTGCAGAATACAACGTATTCGGAATCTACGAGGTGTTCGGCCACACGAACTGCCACCGTGGACGCTACCTTCCTTGGTATGGTTTCAACACCGATATCGAGCTCTATAACAATACTACTAAAGACGAGAAGTCAAGTATCCCAAGATACTCTCAGACAGCGACAAACGGACAGCTCAACCTTGCTAACGGCCCTTATAATGAGCTTATGGGAGGTATCGAGAGAGCGAACCTTGCCATAAAGGGTATCCGCCAGTATGGTAATCCTTCGGGAGATCCTCAGATGGCAGAACTTCTCGGTGAGGCTCTGACAGCCCGTGCCCTCCTTTATACCGAGCTTCTCAAGGCTTATGGTGAGGTTCCTGCACGTTTCGCTCCGATTGACGCAAACACGATCTACCTCAACAAGTCTGACAAGGACATCATCTACAAGCAGCTTCTCGCTGACCTTGAAGAGTCATTCAACTATATGAAGTGGCCTCTTCAGAGCAAGACCACAGCTACTACAGACCGTCCGAGCCTTGCGTTTGCAAAGGGTCTCTACGCTCGTCTCTGCCTCATGGCATCGGGTTACTCACTCCGTCCTGATGAGGGACAGGTGGGAAACAACAACGCCGGTTCCGTAAGACTTTCAAATGATCCTGATCTTCAGAAGGAAGTGCTCTATCCGAAGGCTCTTGCTGCTCTTAAGGATGTGATTGCCAATGCAGGTCTTTCTCTCATGAACTATGAACAGCTATGGAGAGAGTTCAATAACATGGACGTGACAGCAGGTAAGGAGGTTATCTATGTAATCCCTTCATCTGATACCCGCGGCCGTTGGAACTATACTTTCGCCATCAGGACAGAAGGTAATCCGGAGTGGTCACAGGGTCCTACATCGAGCCGTGGCGGTACAGCTGGTCCTGTTCCTACCCTTTACTGGAAGTATGAGGACGAGGACGTACGTCGTGATATGAGCTGCGTGAACTGGAAATGGATCCTTGGTCCTGACGGAAAGAACATTCCTGCACTCGCAGGCCCTAATGACTGGTATTTCGGAAAGTTCCGTCTTGAGTGGCAGACAAAATCTCCATACAACGGAGGTAACGACGACGGTATCAAGCCTGTATATATGAGATATTCTGACATCCTCCTCATGGCAGCCGAGATTGCAAACGACCCTGCATGCGGCGCCCGCGACGAGGCATTTGCTAAAGATTGTCTCCTTCAGGTACGTCAGAGAGCATACAAGGGCAATGAAGGAATGGCTACAGCATATGTCAGCGCTCTCAGCGGACAGGAGGATATCTTCGACGCAATCGTTGATGAGCGTGCTCTCGAGTTCGTGGGTGAGATGCTCCGCAAGCAGGACCTCATCCGCTGGAACCTCCTCAAGACCAAGATGGACGAGTCCAAGGCAGAGCTTCAGGCATGGATGGACAATGCAGGAACTGAGTTTGGTCCGGCAGTATGGTACAGATATGCGGCAGATGGCTCTATCGAGACTTATGGCTACAACGAGAAGGCTACTACAGATGCTGCTCCTGGAGAAGGATGGGAATGCTACACCAACTCTAAGGGTGAAGTCTCTACATACTTCAAGTTCATATCAGAGGATACCGGTACATACAGCGAATCTGCACAGAAGAAGCTGGATTCATATTATGACGTGGATCCTGACACCAAGCAGTGGTGGCCGATCCCTGAGGCAACTCTCGTGAACAGCCAGGGAACACTTTTCAATGACTACGGTTATTAATTGATTCCAACTGTCATTTCTTTCGCGTCAGCTTCAGCGACTTCGTCGATTACTTTCGCGTTCGCTTCAGCGACTTAGTCGATTACGACCGAACGAATTAAACTGTCATTACGACCGGATGAATTAAACTGTCATTTTGACCGAACGAATTACACTGTCATTTCGACCGAATGAATTACACTGTCATTTCGACCGAACGAAGTGAGTGGAGAAATCTATATAATATAATTAAATATGAAAAGAATATTTTCAGCAATAATACTGGGAGTATCACTCATCGCCTTCGGAGCAGCCTTTTCAGGCTGCGCCGAGGAGCTGGTGGACATCAATGAAGATGTTGCCCTCGGCAGATGCATGACTCCGACCGAACTCTCTGCCAAGATCATCAATGGAGAGTTTATTGAATTTTCCTGGACCAAGTCCAAGGGTGCTACCGAGTTCGTCCTTGAGCTTTACTCTGACGAGCAGATGACTTCTCTTGTGGAAACCTTCACTATCCCTGTTGAAGACCTGCCTTACACAGCAGATCTTGAAGCTGATATGACTTACTATGCAAGAGTCAAGGCTGTGGATGGCGAAGGACTTGTAGAGGATTCGAACTGGGCTGTCTTCGACCGTGCTCTCCAGACTTACGCAATCAAGTCTTCTCTCAACCCTGAGCTTGTAGACAGGTCTGAGTCTTCAATCACAATCAAGTGGGCGAAGGATCCTGAAGTCGATCATGTACGCATCACTCCTGCTCTTAACGCTGAGGAAGATTACACCCGTTTTGACGTAGATGCTGCTGCCGTAGATGCTGCGAAGGTTGAGGTTACAGGTCTTACCCCGTCAGTAAACTATACTCTCGCAGTACATTTCAAGAGCGCGGAGCGCGGTACTGTTTCAGCATGGACACGTCCATCAATAGAAGGCGCAACTGAGGTTGCAACAGCTGAGGCTCTGATCCAGGCCATCACAGACAAGGCTCCAGTGATCAAGGTCGCATATTCTGAGACTCCTTACGTTATCGGAGGCGTTGTTCTCGGCGGTCCTGTAGCTATCTATGGTGATGCTACAGCTCAGGGTGCTCAGCCTACTATTCAGGGTGGTCTCAAGATCGGTGCAGACGTGACAAGCGTACACCTTGAGGCTCTTACATTCGACGGAGCAGGTCTTGCTGATTATCCTCATAATCTTACATTTGATGCTGCTGCTAATGTAGAGAGCATCACAGTTGTAAACTGTAAGCTCAACAACTATCTCCGTGGTGTCCTCTATGAGAATTCAAAGGCTCCTCAGATCGGTACAATCAAGTATGATGGAGTTGAGGTGAACAATGTCGGTGGTGACGGTGGTGACTGCTTCGACTTCCGTGGTAAAGCTACGGTGGGTAGCATTGAGTTCATTAATTCGACACTCAATACAGGTGCGCGTACATGGTTCCGTATCGATGCAAATACTGTTCTTGAGTCTATCAAACTGACTCATTGTACATTCAATAACCTCTGCTTTGCAAACGACGGAAACAACAACGGTATCTTCAACATCCGTGCTCTCAACGCAGCTGGTACAGCTCCGACATTCGTGCTGACACATAATGTGTTCCTCAACATGAACGACGAAAACAAGAGATGCTGTCTCATAGCGAAGAACTCTACTTCAGCATTCCCTGCAGAGCTTGCTAACAATTTCTTCTATAACTGCTACGACAGATTCTTCGTTGCTCAGAAGGACGGTTCATCACTCTCAGGTGACGACCTTAAGGCTGCTGCAGATGAAGGACGTGCACGCATCCTCGTGAACGGCAGCGTCGAGCTTGACACTGATCCTTGCGTAGATAGCGCACGTGACAAGTACAATGTAACAAGCAAGGAAGTCATCGAGGCCAATGCCGGTGACCCAAGATGGTATGCTGCATATGTAGAGGTTCCTGAGGACCTTACTCAGGAGGTGACTGCAATAGGCAAGATATGGGATCTTACCGACGGACAGACATTCAAGAAGTCTGCTGACAAGGACATGGTCCGTGACGGTATCCGCTTCTTCGTGAAGAACACTCCTATCAACTTCACCAAGGAAGGATTCGAGTTCTCAGGCGAGGCTAAGGTCGGCTCTGACGGCATCCCTACAGACGGTGCTATCGGAATCAAGGTAAATGAGCCGGGCTCTATTGTCATCTCAGTTGCTGAATCGGCAGGACACTCTAACCTCACTGTAAGCCTTGATGGAAAGATTTCTGCCTCAGCCCCTGCAGGCGCAGAGTATCAGAAGGTTACATTTGCGAATATCTCTGGTGAGCAGATGATCTATATCTATGGCTGCCATCCAGCAACGATGACATTCCTCCAGTGGACTTCAGACGTTCAGGTTCTTGAGACAGTTCTTGCAACTCCTGAGGTGTCCATCGATAAGACTGTCGTTGATGAGAGGGCTGAAGGAGAGATTACCCTAACTTGGAATCCTGTAGATTATGCCGGATCATACAATGTCACAATTGACGGCAAGAAGAAGAACATCACTGAGACTACATACTCATTCGCTACAGCAACATTTGCAGTTGAGGAAGAGGGTGGTGACTTCGCAATCCAGGTGACTGCGGTTCCAGCAGAAGACGACTACACTCGTCAGGAGTCATCAGCTGCAGAGCTTTCATTCCATGTGAATGATGTTCCAGAAGAACCAGGCGTTAAGGTCGTAACATATTATCTGACTTTCCCTACAGCAGCGACAGCAGATGCCAAATATGTTTGTGAGAACAATGATGGATTCTATGTCGTTGGAGAGGGATTGACAGTAGATAGTAGTACCGCAGCCTTTGCTGTGGCCGGTGCAACTCAGCATGATAAGGAATTCACAACTCGTCTGAAAGGTAGCACATCGAAGACGATAACTATAACTGTACCAAATGATGGAGTCCTTTATCTTGCTGCGCGTTCAAGTAATGGTACCGCAACGGACAGAACAATTTCTCTCTCGCAGAATGATGCTGTTATTCTCGAACCTACCGTTTGTAAAGATGAGGATGTGTGGGCAACTGATAAGAGCAAGACATATCCTTATGTAATAGCAAATGTAAAAGCTGGTGACATTACTATCACTATGGCAGGTTCCGGAGGAATCAATCTTTACGGTATCAGGTACGATGCTACAGAGGGCTCTGTTGCCGAGAAGGTTGACAAGGTATGGGACTTCTCAGCAACAGAGTGGATTGATGTAATGACCAATTGCGGTTATCCAGCCGGAGATAAGACTAACACAACCCTCGACGTTGAAGTTGATGGACTCAAGGTTATAGCTGCTGGCGGTTCAATGATTTGGAACAAGTCTGGTGAAACTTATTATTGGCAGCCTGGCGGAAAGAGTGACGGAACCCAGCGTTACTTCGAGTTCACTACTGACGTTGCCGGAAAGCTCACAGTATATGCTTCAAACACCGGCAGCTCAGAGGATCTTACCCGTATGGTTACAGTAAAGGTCGGCGACGCTGAGCCTGAATCTCTCCCTGGAGGTTACTCAAGCTCGGATCTGGGCCATCCTGTTGATTTTGACATCACAGCTGGAACGGTGAAGATATATCCGACAGGAAACGGACTCCGTTTCTACAAGATCGAGTTCCACTCTCTCTAGTGAAACAACCATAACCAATTAAATATCACGTTTTCGGGAGGTCGGCACCTTTGGTGCTGGCCTCTCTCTTTATTATAATCCAGACCGTCCGACATGAATTAGGGCGATTTCATGTCGGACGGTCCCGGATTTACCTCATTTTGACCGTTTTGAGCACCGTCCGACATCTTTTTGACGATTTTGCTGACGGACGCCCATACGTCAGCATCAAGTTTCATGTGTGTTCCCTGATGGTCTCGCGCAGCTATGTGGATGATGCTGTATGTCAGTGTGTTATCTGTTGTGTGGGTTTATTCAAAAAGATTGCGTTTCGGGAGCTTGCCGCTGTAGAGTGAGCGGCATTGCTTGAAGAGGGCGTCCGTGTAGCGTGCCTGTCCCGGACCCTTATAGGTGCTGGTGTTTGTGATAAGTATCCAGCACTCTCCGTCAGGGAAATGTTTGACAAGGGCGCTTGTGCCGGAGAGAGTCCCTGTCCTGCTCCAGCCTTTTTCCGGGGTGGTGTCGTTCCACCCAAGTGAGAATGTCTCCTTGTCGAAGTATTCTATCATCTGCTTGAAGGAACTTTCAGAGATGATGTCCGGAACTTCGGGACGGCCGTCGATTGAAGCCACCAGACGGGCAATCTCAGCCGGTGATCCGCACCAGGCTCCTGCACCGGAAAGAAGAGGCACGTTGTTGCCTCCATAGCAGCGTTCTACCATCTGTCCGTTTCCGCTGTAGTCTTCAATGAACTTCCCGTCACCTTCATGGGTGTAGTATCTCACCTCGTTCTCCCTGCGGTCTTCATAATAATTACCGGCAATATGCATGTCATAACATCCTGCAGGCGCCAGAACATCTTCCCGTATGAATTGTTCATATGGCTTTCCTGAGACCTCTTCGATGATCTCGGACAGCAGAAGATAGCCGAAGTTGGAGTATTTCTGCCATGTTCCGGGTGCGAACCTCAACCTCCTGCCGAGCACAAGTCTGAAGAAGTCCTCCTTGCATGGCGGACAGTCCAGACGCATCTGGTTCATCACATCTCGTGAAGAGAACAGCGGGTCCCTGTAAAAGCCACCCTGATGTCTGAGAAGGTGCTCTACAGTGATCCTGTCGTAATTCCTGTCCTTGATGACAGAAGTGAACAGAGAATCTCTAAGTATTCCGGATGGACCGAACACCGTGTCCTTGATGCTGAGCATGCCCTTGTCCTGAAGCACCATGATGCCTGTCGCAGTGATGAGCTTTGATACCGATGCCATGCGAAGTATATGCCCTGGACCCATCTCTACCTTCTTTTCTTCATCAGCCCATCCATAGCCCTTTGCATATACAAGAGAGTCATTTCTGGTGATAGCCAGAGACGCTCCCTTTATCTGCCATCTGCGCAGGTATGCATTCATCTTCCTGTCGAGTCCGGCGAGTTCGGGCAGGTCTGAGGCCGAATTGTCAAGAGTCACGTTCAGGTGCACTCCCGGATCTTTCAGCTCATCAGCCTTGGGGATGCTTCTCCTGTATATAATCGAAGAGGCAGTTGCAATGATTATTGCAGCTGCCGCTATTGTTCCAGTTATGACAAGTGCCTTCCTGCTCATTACTTCAAAAGTCCTTTTTTGCGTGCGAAGTCTATGATAAAGTCAGCTGTCCCCTTGATTCCCAGAATGCTGGAATCAATGCACAGGTCATAGTTCGAAGCCATACCCCAGTTTCCGAAAGTGAAGTAATTGTAGTACTCGGAGCGGATTCTGTCCTTTTTTGCAATTTCTTCAAGAGCCTTGTCGTAGGATATCCTGCATCTTTCGACAATCCTTTCTGCACGTACGTCTTCAGGAGATGTCAGGAATACATCCAGACAGCAATCCATATCCCTGAGTATATAATCGGAACATCTTCCGACTATCACTGCCGAACCCTGTCCGGCGATCTTTCTTATGGTCTCGCTTTGTATCCGGAACAGTCCTCCGTCGCTCATATAGTCGTCATTGCATGAACCGAATCCATGTGAGAAGATGGATGTGAGCGAAAGACGGCCTCGCTTTTCGTCCTTTTCCATGAAGAACTCAGCGCTGAAGCCGCTGTCCTGTGCTGCCTTGCTTATCAGTTCGTTGTCATATACGGGGATTCCGAGCCTTGTGCCCAATTCCTTTGCGACAGCCAGACCACCGCTGCCGAACTGTCTTCCGATGGTTATGATTATCTTGTCACCCATATCATTATATCTGGCTTCCGAGAACGGACGGGTCGTCTCCGTCCTTCATCTTGTTGAACTTCTTGAATAGACTGCCAAGCATAAATGCTGTCATGACTGTTGAAATGAGGTCAGAAACAGGGAAACTGATCCATACACCCTTTGCACCGAACCATAGTGGGAGAAGGTATAGCAACGGCAGAAGAAAGAGTATCTGTCGTGAAAGAGACAGTATGACCGATTTCTTTACCATACCCAGGCTCTGGAAGAAGTTTGTGGCTATCATCTGGAACCCGACGATAGGAAATACTATAGTCGTTATCCTCATGCCTTCTACAGAAAGTTCCAGGAGCTGCTGGTCATGTGTGAATATTCCGGCGGCAAGATGTGGTATGAATGTGCAGATGAGAAAGCATAGGGTTGTCATGCCCATGGCCAGCTTTGCCGTTTTCCAGAACACTTCCTTGACGCGTGAGTACTGTCTTGCTCCATAATTGTATCCTGCAATAGGCTGCATGCCCTGATTCAGTCCCATGCATATCATCATGAACATGAATATGAACCTGTTGCATATGCCGTACGCTCCGATTCCGAGGTCTCCGCTGTATTCACGAAGCTGCTGGTTGATGAAGAGGGTCACCAGACATGCTGCAGAGTTCATAAGAAAGGGTCCCAGGCCGATGGCAAGCGAGTCTTTTGCCACCCTCATGTCCAGACGTACTATGCCTTTCTCAAAATGGAATGCCCTTGTCCTGTCGCTGAAGTGTTTCATTACCACAAACATGGCGACTGTCTGCGAAATGACGGTGGCCCATGCGGCTCCTGCAATGCCCATATCCAGGACGAAGATGAATATCGGGTCCAGAATGGCGTTGAACACGACTGTGAATATCGTCAGCGCCATCGCTTTCTTTGGGTGTCCCGATGAACGCATTGCGGCATTAAGACCGAAATACAGATGAGTGATGATATTGCCTATGAGGATGATGGTCATGTATTCCTTGGCATAGGGGAGGGTGTTCTCGCTTGCCCCGAAGAAATAAAGTATCGGGTCTATGAAAAGGAGTGCCATCACCATGAACACCAGTCCGATGATGATGTTGAGGCTGACTACGTTTCCCAGGACTTTGTTTGCGGCTGCATAATTCTTCTGTCCCAGCAGCACCGAAAGCATGGTCGCGGCTCCTGCTCCGACCAGAGTGCCGAAGGCTGTGGAAAGATTCATCAGAGGGAAGGTCACAGCCAGGCCTGAAATGGCCATCGGCCCTACACCTTGCCCGATGAAGATGCTGTCCACCATATTGTATAGTGATGCCGCTGTCTGGGCAATGATGGCAGGAAGGGCATACTGCTTGAGCAGTCTGCCTATCTTTTCCGTGCCGAGTTCTGTCGGGATTGAACTTCTGCTGTCGGCCATCCTAGTCCTCCGGTTCTGCTACCAGTTCGATTTCGAAGATCAGCGGTGCATATGCCGGTATACCTGCCCCGCTTCCGGAGTAGCCGTATCCGAGCTGGGACCAGAATACTCCTACACCCTTTTCCATGGCCTTCATCTGCCACAAGGTAAGGGCAAATCCATTTATGACGGTGGAGTTGCTGCTGCCCATGGTTATTTCTGAGTATTTCTCTCCCCATGTGATCTTGACAGGCTCATATGTCTTGGATGAAGAGTAGAGATTGTTGTCCTGGGCAACTCTCTTTATGTTGGTGTCAAAGACAAGTCCGTTGAGGAGCTTTCCCACATAGTTAATGTAGACGGTGGTGTCTTTCTTGAATTCTTCCGTATCCACAGGTGCGCTGAGCTGCTTGTAGAAGAAACCGGCCTGCACGGTATCAGCCATGGTCATGGTGGCTCCATCTTTAACGAAGACGTCCTTTGCCGGCTTTCCTGCGACCATTACATCAGGGTTACTGAAGAATCTGACGATGGAATCGGCCTGCCACTGGTCGATGTCCTTAGTGAAATCCTTTACCGTGAACTCATATATCGTGCTTGAATTCCTGTTGCTCTGGGCCAGATACTCGCTTTCTGTGCTGTAGGTGGAATAGCTCATGAGCCAGCTCGGGATTATCACTTTCCTGCTGCACCCGACCTTCTGTCCTCTCAGTGCGCTGAGGACTCCGGCTGGCATTGTGCCGTCAGTCGTGAGCCAGAATTTCGGGCCGTAATAGCTTGTTTCAGAGTAGGTACCCAGCTGCCTGGCAACTTCCTCTCCCGTGAATGAGGAAATGTTCCCCTCCAGATCTGTTATCACATAATCCGCGAGTACATAGCCTTCGCTTGTGATTTCGGCACCGGTGCCTTCTGTGGACTGTATGTCATATATTCCGAGCCCTTCCGATTTGCTGTCAGGATATGCAATTGACAACCATGCGTCGAAGTATCTCTTTTCAGCTGCATTGGGCGTTTCTTCTACAGTCCGTGCGCATCCGCCCATGAAAAGGCATGCGGAGGCAAAGAGTATCGATATGTAATTTTTCTTCATTCGTAGAATTGACTTTTAAACCGACAAAGATAATAAAAATCTTAATCATTTGAGACTGCCTCTACCCAAATATGGTAGAGCAGGGCTGAATTTGCAGGAATTATACCAAAGTCGTTGTCTCCAAAGGCGTATTGTCCGGAGAACAGTATCTCACATTCCTCGCCACCTCTGACTCCGATAAGGCCATTCCTGAGTCCTTCTATCAGTTCCGTCTGTCCGAGATTGATCTGATAAAGGCTGTAGTTTTCCTCAGTGAGGTTCCATTTGGCATCCAGGGCAGTCTGACGATGGTTGGTGATGAACAGATTGCCGTTGCTCCTGCTGCCCTTGAATATGTAACCGGCATAGTAGAATGCCACATTGCCACCCTCCTGGAGTTCTTCTCCCATACCTTCATTGAGGACCAGACGGTTGGAACCGGCATTTCTGACTATCCTCAAGGTGTCTGTCCAGGTCGTGTCGTTTCCTGTCTTTTCTGATACTCCAGTGCGCTTGGCGTACATGTTGCCTGTTATATACTTGTCTATTGAATCCTCCTGTGCGTTGTAGGTCGTCTTCAGTTTCTCTTTCATGCATGAGCTTGCCGCCGCGCACAGCATCATCATCAGAATCAATGCTTTCCTATCCATTGTATCTCTTCATAAATATGTGTGTATTCCTTTCTATGTATTCCGGAGCATCCTCGATACTTGCCAGATCCCTTCCTATGAAAAGCCTGCCTCCCGCCGCATTTTCGTGCCCTCCACCGTTGAAATGTTCTTTTGCACACTCGTTTGCGGAAAAACCTTTCTTTGACCGGATCGAGACCCTCACCCTTTCGTTGTCTTCCTTGAGCAGCAGGCTCATGACCACCTTTTCTATGGACAGAGGCATATTGACAAATCCTTCCGTATCACCTTCCTTGACGTGGTAGCGTCTTTGAGTTTCACTGTCAAGCACTATGTATGCCACACCGTCATCCGTGATTTTCAAAAGGTCCTTCATCATGTGGCCCATGAGTCTGATGCGGCTCTCGCTGAATCTGTTGAAAAGCTGCTGGAGTATCATGTCGCGGTCAGTCCCGGCCTCCAGGAGAGACGATGCCATCCTGAGTGTGGACGGAAAGACCGAATTGGCGAAGTTGTTGGTGTCCGTGATCATTCCGGTCATCAGCGACACTGCCGCAGGCTTAGGTATGCGGGTTGCATCTTGAGCTATTGCTGAAGTCTGCATCAGAATATGGAAAAGCAGCTCGCATGTGGATGATACCCCAGTCTCGGAAAATATCAGGCTGAAGCTGCCCGTGTCAGGGGACAGGTGATGGTCGATCAGAATCTTTGGCTGAGAGGCTTCCCTCAGGAGAGTTTCCAGGGAATCTGTCCTGTGGAATGCGTTGAAATCCAGGCAGATGATCAGGTCGCTCTCCTTTATGGCCTTTGCAGCGCTGACCGGGTAGGCTGCATGGATGATGATGTCTTTCCTTGTGGATTCGTCAATCAGGAAGTCAAGATTCTCCGGATTGGGGTCTGGAATGACGATACTGCATTCCTTTCCTATTGATTTCAAGTGGTGATACATAGCTGTACTGCTTCCTATGGCATCACCGTCAGGCTTCATGTGGGTGGTGACTGCTATGGAGGAAGCAGATGACAACATCTCTTCAAATGCTGCTATATGTTCCGAGTATCTTCCCTTCATAAAGAATTAAAGTTTCGTCGGCAAAATTACAAATTATATTGCATTTGATAAATCAATTTCATAACTTTGTCCGGCATTTTTAAAACTTTGTGCCCCTCAGGGGCAGGAATGACGATAAAATAAACACAAACAATAATGGGTTCAATAATTAGAAAGGTATTTACCTATTTCATTTTGCCGCTGGCCATCGTCGGCCTTACTTATGCAATTGTAAAGAGTGTGATGGAGCCTGTAGACTTCAATAAACACAAGGCTTATCGTGAAAGCATTGCCGTGCAGAGACTTAAGGATATCCGTGAGCTCCAGGTCGCTTACAAGAACTTGAATGGAAAGTATTCTTCTACCATCGACACTCTCAAGATGTTCTATAACGATGGAAAGATGAAGATCGTGATGCAGGTGGGTTCCAAGGATGACTCTCTGGCAATGGCTCATACCGATAAGATCAAGAGAAAGTATCGCCATCTCAAAGGTGAAAAGCTTAATCAGAAGCTTAATGAACTCTATAATGCCGGTGAGACCAATCTTGTGTTCCAGGTTACTACCGAGATTCCTGTAAGGGACACCCTCTTTAATGACAGGACAGATTTTGTCGTCGATTCTCTTGCTTTCATTCCTTTCTGTGGGGACTCGATTATCATGGCTTCGACAATCAAGACCGTTTCTGGTGTGAAGGTTCCTTTGTTTGAGGCTTCGATGCCTTACAAGTCCCTCCTCAGAGGCCTTAACAATCAGCTCAGAATCAATCTTGATGCTGAAAGAGAGGATCAGGGACGCTATAAGGGACTTCAGGTCGGTAGCATCACAGCACCTAACAATAATGCCGGTAACTGGGAGTAGAAACATGACGGAAACAATAAACGGAATATCCATTCAAGTCGGCTTGAGTGGATATTCTTTTAAGATACAGGCAGGCAGTGAAGAGACTGTTTCCGGGTGGATGTCTTCGGATAAGATCTTCACTACACCGCAGCTGCAGCGCAGATATGACAATGTGGAGATTTCGGTTTTTACTCCGAAGTGTACTCTTGTACCGGCTCAGTTCCATTCTCCTGATATGTCGAGGAAGCTTCTTTCCGAGGTGACGGTCATACGTGATGAGGATCCGGTGGATTATGTTGGACTTCCTGATCAGGCTGCCGTCCTTGTGTATTCAAACTCAATCGGGGAGACTTTGTCAAAGGTTATGGCTGAGACGGTCCTCTGTTCTGACGGAACCAGAACCAGACCGCTGCCCGAACAGTATTTCATGTTGAGAGATCTTGCAAAAGTAAACGATTATAATAAGATAATTGCCTCATACATGGATGGATGGCTTTATCTTGTTATAGCTCAGGGTAAGACTCTCCTCCTGTGCAACTCATTTCTTGCGCAGGATTTTACCACTGCGGAGTACTTCATATTTCTTGCGATGAAGAAGCTTCAGCTGAATCCTGAAATGTCCACGATATGGTTCCGTACTTCTTTGGAAGAGGAGCAGGAACTGTCTCTGTATCGTTATTTCAGGGGTGTGGAACTGATTTAATCATAGTGCTCAGTGAGAATTATCGGTGGAAAATTCAGAGGTAAGACCATTCTGCCTCCAAACGGTTACAAGGCCCGTCCTACTACAGATTTTGCAAAGGAAGGCCTTTTCAATATTCTTAATAATGAATATGAGATGGAAGGTCTGCAGGTTCTTGACCTTTTTGGAGGAACAGGGGCAATCTCGTATGAATTCGCTTCCCGTGGGGCATCTATGGTATATTGTGTGGAAATGCTTCCCATGCATGCTTCGTTCATAAAGTCTCAGGCTGAAAGGTTCGGTATGCGGAATCTGACTGTAGTACGTCACAATGTCTTTGATTTCCTGGAGATCTGTCGTGAAAAGTTCGATATAATCTTTGCTGACCCTCCTTATGCACTGGATGGACTGGCTTCGATTCCGGATAAGGTCTTCGAAAGGGATATACTGCATCCTGGAGCTTATCTGATCCTGGAGCATCCTGAAGACTATAATTTTGAAGAGCATCCGTATTTTGTGAAGGAAAGGAAATACGGCAATGTGCATTTTTCTTTTTTTGAAAAACCGGAATGATTATGAAAAGACTGCTCTACACTTTGTTTATATTCCTTGCAGGCATTACGGCTTCCGCACAGACGGCCCATAGCCTCTTCTGGAGGAGTGACTCACTTCAGGTGGATGAAATCGTTTCAGAGACCGCCAATCAGTATAAGAAGGTCGGACATCATGGTCCGGCTGTTGAGAACAGCCATATGGCGCTTCGCCTGTATTTCAATGACAGCGGAGCTATAGATGTGTATTCCAAGAGCGGAAGGGGACTCGAACTGGAACGTTATCTATGGTACCCTACTGCCTCTCAGCAGAGCGAAGATGGAGCCGGATGCGATGAGTATCGGGTCGGGAAGACCGTGGGACTCGGTGGCTTTGCTCTTTGGGACGGGGAAAAGGAAGTGAAACTTGTTGCGACCAAGGGCCGTACAGCCCGCGTCGGAGATAGGAAGAACGGCTCTTTTGCTGAGATCATTGCATATGGAGTCCCATTCAAGGGGGACACTCTGAATGTCTCGATAAGGATAGACGTGTCTGCCATGAAGAGGGAGGCTGTCATTACTGCCAGAGAACTTTCCGGAAAGAAGGTGCAGTTCCTGACAGGTGTGAATTACCATGAAGGACAGCGTGTCACTTACGGTGAAGATTACATAAGCGTATGGGGGATCCATCCGGCAGATGTCTCTCAGAATCCTATTCCGATCGGTGCCGGAATGTTCTTTACTGCAAAGTCATTTGCCAAGGTCGAGAAGACCGACAATATGGTCCGGCTTATTTCCAAGGAGACCTCAAGGATATCGACTAAGGTTGTGGCGGCATCCACAAAGGAAGCCGAACTTAATTCGGCAAAACGTTTTGAGGCTTATATGAGCAGATAGTTTTAATTATTTAGTAGTGTGTTTATTATGAACTTTAACCTGAAAGAAGTATTCCAGCCCAAGCTTTTCGGACTGTTCAAGAAGGGTGGCTATGATGGCAGGACCTTCACATCGGATCTGATTGCCGGCATCATTGTCGGCATCATTGCTCTTCCGCTTGCCATCGCTTTCGGTATTGCCAGTGGGGTGACTCCTCAGCAGGGACTTATAACTGCGATTGTTGCCGGCTTCCTGATTTCGTTCTTCGGAGGCTCCAACTTCCTGATAGGAGGTCCTACCGGAGCATTCATCGTGATTGTCGCAGGTATTGTAGGCCAGTACGGAATGCAGGGACTGATCATCGCCACGATAATGGCAGGAGTCTTCCTGGTGCTTATGGGCGTGTTCAAGATGGGGGTGATCTTCAAGTTTATCCCGTATCCGATAGTTGTCGGATTCACCAGTGGTATAGCGCTTACGATTTTCTCTACTCAGATGAAGGATTTCTTCGGCCTTCCTCTTGACCTTGAGGTGCCGGCAGGATTCATACCCCAGTGGGTCTGCTACTTCCAGAATCTTGGAAGCATCAACTGGGTGGAGCTTCTTATGAGTATCCTTTGCCTTGTGATATGTTTCAGTTGGGGAAAAGTGACAAAGAAGGTGCCCGGCTCTTTGATTGCATTGATTGTAGGAACTGCCATATCTGTGCTTCTGAGCAAGTTTGCCGGCGTGGAACTTGCCACAATCGGCTCGAAATTCCCGGAACTCGCCAATGGCCTTCCTATGCCTAAGCCTGTGGCTCCGGAGTTTGATTTCGAGACAGTCAAAGGTCTTGTTTCTCCTGCGTTCACGATAGCCATACTCTGTGCCATCGAGTCGCTGCTTGCTGCAATGGTTGCAGACGGTGCCACAGGAAAGAGACACAATGCGAACACAGAACTCATAGGGCAGGGTATTGCCAACATCGTTACTCCTCTCTTCGGAGGAATCCCTGCTACAGGAGCTCTTGCGAGGACAATGGCCAGCATCAACAACGGTGGAAAGAGCCCTGTCACAGGTCTTGTACATGCGTTTGTCCTCCTGCTGATCTATCTTTTTCTCATGCCTTATGCTGTCTACATTCCGCTTTCATGCCTTGCTGCCATTCTAGTGCAGGTCGCGTATAATATGAGCGAGTGGAAGACTTTCAAATATCTGCTCAGAGGTGACAAGTCGGATGTGGCTGTGCTTCTTCTTACCTTCTTCCTGACAGTGATAGTGGATCTTACCGTAGCGATAGAGGTGGGCGTCGTGCTTGCCATCGTGCTTTTTGTGCGTCGTGTCATGGAGACCTCCAACATTTCTGTGCTTGAAGGCCATTATGTTGCTGCTACTGAGGATGATGAGGCTGCTGCTATGGAGAATACGGACAGACTCGACATTCCTAAGGGTGTCGAAGTGTATGAGATAGACGGACCGTTCTTCTTTGGTCTGGCAAGCCGTTTCGAGGAACTTGAGAAGATGAAGAAGCCAGGTACCAAGGTGCGTATCATACGTATGCGCAAGGTGCCTTTCATTGATTCCACAGGTGTGAACAACCTGCGTAACCTTTGTGAGCGTACCCGCAAGAGGGGAGTGACCGTCATACTTTCCGGAGTGACCGAGAAGGTGCATGCTTCACTTGTCAAGTTCGGTGTGGATAAGGAAATAGGTGCGGAGAATATATTCCCGCATATAGTGCCGGCTTTGGCAAAGGCGACTGAACTTGTGAAATAGGACTGACGTTACATCAGCATTGCTGAGATGTCTTCTCCTCTGGAGACGGCTTCCCTGATCTGCGTGGATGATATGTCCACCATCTCAGCATCCAGCACATCGATTCTATAGGCAGGATTTTCTTCGAGAAGGTCCTGCCTTATCTGTTTGAGGTCATATCCCTTGCGTGGGAAGACTGCTGCTGCGAATTCTGTCAGGATGCTCTTGTAGTCTTTCCATCTGCGTATGTCTGCAAGTGAGTCTGCTCCCATCACAAGTGTGAAGCTGTTGGAAGGTTCGCGCTGTCGGAGCGCATTGAGTGTGCGGATGGTATAATGAGGCTCAGGCATGTTCAGCTCGATGTCGTCTACCCTTATCCTTTCGGAATCGTTTCCGAGGTGGCGGCTGACTGCATTTCGGGCAGCCTTGAATCTTTCCGGCCCTGTGGAACTGCTGATGTTGTCCTTGAGGGGATTCTTGGGAGATACGATGAGGTAGACCATATCAAAACCGGCCACCTCTATCATATGTCTTATGATGGCAAGATGGCCGATGTGCAGAGGGTTGAATGAACCACTGTATACTGCTATGTTCATGTGCGTCAAGGCTTTACTTGTCGAGCAGGAAATCGGTGACTATACGTTCTGCCTCATCAAAAGCTGTCTTGAGGTCGTCGTTTACAAGTACATGGTCGAACTTGCCGGCAGCGAATTCCATTTCCGAGGCAGCCTTGGCTACGCGTCTTTCGATTGCTTCAGCTGTGTCCGTACCACGTCCGACCAGCCTTTCCCTAAGAACTTCCACCGAAGGAGCCTGAATCAGGATGGAGAATGCCTGTTCTCCGAATATTCTCTTGAGGTTCACCCCTCCTTGGACATCGATGTCAAACACGATGGTATGTCCTTTGGCCCAGATGCGTTCCACCTCGGATCTGAGCGTCCCGTAGAAGGCCCCCGGATAGACCTCTTCATGTTCTACAAACATATCTCTGGCAATCATGCTTCTGAATTCGTCTGCAGTGAAGAAGTAGTACTCCACCCCATCCTGTTCCTTGCCGCGGGGAGCCCTTGATGTGGCTGATATGGAAAATTCAAGCTCAGGGTGCAGGCTGAGTATATGATTTACTATAGTGCTTTTGCCTGCTCCGGACGGGGCGGAGAAGATTATGACTTTGTTGCTCATGGGGTGATATATATTTTCAATATTCCGCAAAATTAACTATTTTTGCCAAGATTTTGCGTTTGGAAAACGATTTTTAAACATATTATAGATTAATTGTTATGGTATCTTACAAAGAACTCGGCCTTGTGAACACAAAAGAGATGTTTGCAAAGGCTATTGAAGGTGGCTATGCCATCCCAGCATTCAACTTCAACAACATGGAGCAGCTCCAGGCTATCATCTCAGCAGCTGCTGAGACCAAGTCTCCGGTTATCCTTCAGGTATCCAAGGGCGCTCGCCAGTATGCAAACCAGACCCTTCTCCGTTACATGGCAGAGGGTGCTGTAGAGTATGCAAAGGAACTCGGTTGGGAGAATCCTCAGATCGTTCTTCACCTCGATCACGGTGATTCATTCGAGACTTGCAAGAGCTGCATCGATATGGGCTTCTCTTCAGTCATGATCGACGGTTCACACCTTCCTTACGAGGAGAACGTTGCTCTCACAAAGAAGGTTGTAGACTATGCACATCAGTTCGACGTTACAGTCGAGGGTGAGCTCGGAGTCCTCGCAGGTGTTGAGGATGAGGTAAGCTCAGACCACCACACATACACTAAGCCTGAGGAGGTTGTAGACTTCGTTTCACGTACAGGCTGCGACTCTCTCGCTATCTCTATCGGAACATCGCACGGTGCATACAAGTTCACTCCTGAGCAGTGCACCGTAGATCCAGAGACTGGTCTCCTCGTACCTCCTATGCTCGCATTTGACGTTCTCGAGGGTGTTGAGAAGGAGCTTCCGGGATTCCCTATCGTTCTTCACGGTTCATCTTCAGTTCCACAGGACGAGGTTGCAACAATCAACAAGTATGGTGGAGCCCTCAAGGCTGCTATCGGTATTCCAGAGCCATGGCTCCGCAAGGCAGCTGAATCTGCAGTTTGCAAGATCAACATCGACTCAGATTCACGTCTCGCAATGACAGCGGCTATCCGTGAAGTGTTCGCCAACAAGCCTGCAGAGTTTGACCCACGTAAGTATCTCGGACCTGCTCGTGACAACATGAAGAAGCTTTACATCCACAAGATTGTAAACGTTCTCGGTTCTGACGGCAAGGCAGAGTAACGTCTGTCCATAAATTAAGAGAGTGTATTCTTTGGAAAAGTCTAAGGATACACTCTCTTTGTTTTCGTATCTGAGCAGCTGAACGACACCTTAGGCGTGAAGCCGCATAGTCGATGTTCAGGATGAAGCGTCAGTCAGCTTTTAGGGCGATTTTGTGACTGACGGTCCCTAATATGTATATAAATCGATGTTTTTAGTCACCGTCAGTCACAAAAGCAGGTAAAAACCTGACTGACGGTATCGAATGAGAAAAGAAGACGCAGAAAGTCGATACGGTCAGCCATTCTGTCTCCGTTCCTGCCTACACAACAAAAGAGGATGACTGACACTTATCAGCCACCCCTCCTGTATCTGTATTCGGAATGATGCTATTTGTCTGCGATATAATCCTGATAGTCTTCCATTGAACGGAGAATGACGTCTTTCGCTACATCAGGACCATAGATGCTGATGAACTGCATACGGCTGGTGTGCTCTCCGGGAATATCCTTATAGGTGCTGAAATAGTGGATGAGACGTCTGATGATATCTGAAGGCACCTGCTCGATATCGGTCATCATTCCATATACAGCGTCGCTTTTAAGTACTGCGATGATCTTGTCGTCTGCCTGGTTGTGATCCAGAAGACGGAGTCCTCCGATAGGACGAGCATTTACAATCACGTCTCCGTGGGTGACATCCTTTTCCGTAAGTACGCATATGTCAAGAGGATCACCGTCTCCCTCGACATCAAATCTTACAAGAGCCTTGTTTGTCAGTTCAGCCATTTTGGGACCACAATACGTCCTTGGGAGAAATCCGTAAAGCGACGGTACTATGTTGGAGAATTTCTGGGGTCTGTCAAGAGACAGATAGCCGGATTCCTTGTCCACTTCGTATTTTACCGTGTCTGTCGGCACGATCTCTATGAATGCCCTGACCTGATCAGGTACCTCATTCCCGAGGCTTATTCCATGCCAAGGATGAGCCTTATGTGCTTTTGAAAAGTCCATTTGAAAAGTTTTGGTCTGCAAATTTATAAAGTTTTCCCTACTTCACCCGGGTTGAATTATAAAAGTTGTAATTTTTCTCCAATAATTCTTGCTGATATCCCTACCAGTTCTTCGCAAGGGCGTTTCTTATAGTATTCTGCTGTTCTGTCGGATGGTTCCGGAGATTCCTTTGACGAGGCCTTTCCGCTTCCGACAGGCACAAGGCCGAGAAGTTCCCGGCATACGATGGACCCGTTGATTGAACGGAATTTATCGGCGGCTTCCTGGACAATGGCATAATTGGCCGTCCTCCATTCCTTGACCGAAGGATCTGCAGCCGGTCTTATGAGTCCGCTCAGTATGACCATGGCGCTGACGCTTCCACATACCTCCCTCATCCTGCCCATGCCTCCGCCAAAGCCTGATGAAATCGCGGCTGCCGTAGCGTCGTCAAGTCCGAAAAGATCATTATATGCGAGTACGACGGCCTGACAGCAGTTGTAGCCGTCTTCCTTGAAGAGCCTTTTGGCCTTTGCCACTCTTTCCTCTATGTTGATGTCTTTCATTTCAGATTCTGTTTATCTTGATGACATTTCTGAGATTACGGATCTGGGATGTGACTTTGTCCAGTTCGAGGTTGCTCGGCACAGCTATCTTCATGCTGATGTCGTATGTGCCGTTTCTGTCGTTTTCCGTTACATTGAATGCCCTCAGGGACGCCCTGAAGGAATTGATGATGTCCATTATCTCGTTAATTACGGAAGGCTCGAGAGCTGCTGTGACACGTAATCCCGTCTGGAAATTACCGCTTGCAGGACTCTCGCTCCATTTCACCTTCTGGATCCTGTACGGATACATGTCCATAAGTCTCCCGGCATTAGGGCACGACATCCTGTGGATCTTTATACCTTCCGTGCGTGTGACAAACCCGAAGACGTCGTCTCCGAAGACAGGATTACAGCATCTGGCCATACGATAGTCAATCCCTTTTACATTCTTCGCGTCAATCACAAGAATGTCATCGCTGCCTTTCTCGCGTATTTCAGTCTTTATCTTTCTTTCCGTGTCCGTCTGCTGGACTTCCTGACCGGATGACGTGATCTCAAGAATCATGTTTTTTACGTCAGCCACATCAAGTTCCCCTTCTCCGACCGCTGCGTAGAATGCGTTGATAGTCTTGTATTGCTTCTTCTTCAGGATTGCCGCGAGGACTTCATCCTCCAGCTCCATTTTCCAGTTCTTCAGGCGCCTTCCAAGAAGTTCCTTGCCGTCTGCCGCCTTCTGGAATTCGGCCTCGCTGAGTTTCTGACGTATCTTGTTGCGTGCCTTGTTGGTGACAACTATGTTGAGCCAGTCCGGCGAAGGCTTCTGATTCTTGTTGGACATGATGTCCACCACGTCTCCTGTCTTTAGCTTCTCGTTTATCTTGGCGGGCTTGCCGTTGATCTTTCCTCCTGAACACCTGATGCCCAGATTGGTGTGGATGTCGAATGCGAAATCAAGCACTGTGGCTCCTGAAGGGAGCTTTCTGAGCTCTCCGGAAGGAGTGAATACGAAGACCTCCTTTGTGGGAAGTTCATGCACTTCGTCCTCATAATAGGAAACCATCGGGTCGTTTTCCGAGCCAAGTGGACTTTCGAGGGCCTTGCGTACTGCAGAGAGCCATTTGTCCAGAGTGGCTTCGTGCCGGATTCCCTTGTATGACCAGTGTGATGCAAGTCCGCTTTCAGCCATCTCGTCCATTCTCCTTGTCCTTATCTGCACTTCAAGATAGCTGCCTTCCCTGTTCTTGACGGTTATGTGAAGCGATTCGTAGCCGTTTGGCTTGGGATTGGAAATCCAGTCACGCAGACGCTTCGTATCTGATTCATATTCCTCTGTCACGTATGAGAATACCTTCCAGCAGAGGGCATGCTCCGTCTCCCTGTCGTCTTCGCAGTCTATGATGAAGCGTATGGCGAAGACGTCATAGACGCCTTCGAAGGGCACCTTCTGCTTCTGCATCTTCTTATATATGGAAAGTGCAGTCTTGGTGCGGACTTTCAGCTTGTACATGATGCCTTCTTCAGAGAGCTTCTGCTTGAGAGGCTCTATGAACTGGCTCATAAGCTTCTGCCTGTCGCTTTCGGTACTTTTCAGCTTGTTGGTTATCGCTCTGTACTGTTCCGGATCCGCATGGCGGAAATATATGTCCTCCATTTCGCTCTTTATGTTGTACAGTCCCAGCTGATGAGCAAGCGGGATGTACAACATCATGGTCTCCATGACCTTCCTTTCTCTGGAGAGCTTTGGGAACATGTCAAGGGACCTCATGACCTCCAGCCTGTCAGCTATTTTTAATACGGTGACCCGAGGGTCGCGTGAATAGCTGACTATCAATCTTTTGTAGTTTTCTGCTTCCAGGCGTGTGTCTTTCGGCTTGATGGTGGATATCTTGTTGAGACCGTCTACTATCGTCAATACATCATTGCCGAATCCTTCAGAGGCTATGTCAGTCTCAGGAAAGAATCGGGTGGTTTCATGGAGAAATATTGCAGCGATGCACTCTGCAGGCAGGCCGATTTCCTCATATGCGATGACAGCTGTGGCAATGGGGTGCTCGATGAAAGGCTGTCCGTTGCTGCGCCTGAGCTCTTTAAGAGCGTTTTCTGCAATGGAGAATGCCTTGGATACCATCTCCTTGCCTCTGGTGTCAAATCGTGGAAAAAGTTGTTCTATGCGCTCCATGTCACTCCTGTTTTGTTCGATATGCAAATATACTAAGAAACTGCATAAATGAGTGCTTTGTATTTTCGCCTTTTTTATGTATGTTTGAAAAATATAATTAAGTCCAGACGGCATGATACGTTTTTTATGCAGCTTTTTGTTATGCATGGCTTTTTCTGCTGAAGCCTTTGCAGGAAATCAACTGCCTCAATGGCAGGATCCAGGAGTAGTGGAAAACAACCGTGAGCCTATGAAGGCGTTCTTCAGGACTGACGGACTTTGTCAGACCCTGAACGGACAGTGGAAATTCTGTTGGTATGAGACGCTCGGCTCGCGGTCGATGGATTTCTTCGATCCGTCATTCGATGATTCTTCATGGGATGAGATGCCGGTTCCCGGCATGTGGGAACTTAACGGTTACGGTGACCCTTTGTATAAGAATATAGGTTATGCATGGCATGGCCACTATAAGAATAATCCTCCTTTCCCGGCCATGGAACATAACTATGCAGGTCAGTACAGGAAGACTTTTGTGCTGGATGAACAATGGAAGGGCAAGGATGTATTCCTGCATATAGGGTCAGCCACATCCAATGTACGCGTGTGGATCAACGGCAAGGAAGTCGGTTATAGCGAGGATAGCAAGCTTGAAGCGCGTTTCAATGTGACCCGCTATGTCCGTCAGGGAGAGAATCAGATATCTCTTGAGATATTCCGCTGGTGCGACGGCACGTACCTTGAGGACCAGGATTTCTGGAGACTGACAGGTATTTCAAGGGATGTATATCTTTATTCACGCGAGAAGAACAGGATAGAGGATATCCGTGTTACGGCCTCTGCATCAGGAAATGCAGTGTTTGGTGTGGAGGTCTCTAAAGGTGTCTCGGAAGTAAGGTTCGAATTGACTGACCCTTATGGGACCCAGATCTTGGATGAGACTGTTGCGGTGAACAGGAATGTGCGTTCTCAGAACGGTTTCCCTCTTGTTGAACTTGCGGCGTATGTACCTTCGGTGAAGCAGTGGTCTGCAGAGACCCCATGGCTTTACGGGCTTAAGGTGACCTCATATGACAGGAAAGGAAGGACTGAGACGACTTTACTTGATGTCGGATTCCGTGATGTATGCGTAAAGGACGGCCAGCTGCTTGTAAATGGAAAGCCGGTGCTTATCAAGGGCGTGAACCGCCATGAGATGAATCCGTATGCCGGATATGTCGTGACGGAAGAAGATATGGTGAAGGATATCCGCATAATGAAGCAGCTGAATGTCAATGCTGTAAGAACATGCCATTATCCTGATGACCCTCTTTGGTACAGCCTGTGTGACCGGTATGGACTTTACGTCGTGGCAGAGGCAAATATTGAATCGCATGGCATGGGATATGGCGAGGCAACGCTCGCGAAGGATCCTGCGTACGAACATGCGCATCTTGAAAGAATACGCAGGGCGGTGCAGAGAGATGTCAATCATCCTTCGGTGATAATATGGAGCCTTGGTAACGAGGCAGGCAATGGTCCGAACTTCGTCAAGGGGTATCATATGGTAAAGGATATGGATCCTACCAGGCCGGTGCAGTATGAACGTGCTGAACTGGAAGAGAATACCGATATATTCTGTCCGATGTATTATGATTATGCCCATTCGGAGAAATACGCCTCGTCCGATCCTGACAGGCCTCTTATACAGTGTGAATATGCTCATGCCATGGGTAATTCCATGGGAGGGCTGAAGGAGTACTGGGACCTTATACGCAGGTATCCGAAGTATCAGGGCGGTTTCATATGGGATTTCGTGGACCAGGCTCTGAGATGGCCTGCAGATGCCTCCCGATACGGCACTGACCATGTCTTTGTGTATGGAGGTGATTTCAATGATTACGATCCGTCAGACAATTCCTTCTGCAACAATGGCGTGATAGCTGCCGACAGGACCTGGCACCCGCATGCCTATGAAGTGGCGTACCAGCACCGTTCCATTCATACTTCCGCTTCCGAAAAGTGGGGCAGTGTGGATGTCTACAACGAGTATTTCTTCATCAGCCTGTCAGGATATATCATGCAGTGGGACATCGAGGTGGACGGTACGAAGGTGATGGCGGGGACAGTCACTGACCTGAATGCGGATCCTCAGCAGACCGTGTCTGTCGATCTGGGTTTTGATGTATCAGATGTGGCTTCAGCTGCTTCTCTTGAGAGTCTTGAAGGGCATGATGTCTATCTGAATGTACGTTATGTCCTTAAGCGTGCTGACGGTCTCCTTCCAGCCGGATATGAGCTGGCATATGACCAGATATGTCTTGGAGAAGCCCGGCTTCCTGATCTTGCCGGGGGCTCAGGAGTTCCGGCATGCTCGATAAATGAAGGTCTGTATGAATTCTCCGGAACTATCGTTTCAGAAGGGACAATGGCTCCAAGAAAGTCACCGTGGAAAGCGGCCTTCGATCCGGAAAGTGGCTCGATGGTGTCATATGAAGTCGGTGGCAGACAGATGATTGAGTCTCCTCTGGTTCCATCGTTCACGCGGGCTTCGACAGAAAATGATATGGGGGCGCGACTGGATAAAAAGCTTTCGATGTGGCGTTTTCCTGAGTTGAAGGTGGCCTCTTTCGATGTCGCAGAAGGAACGGACTGTCATGTGGTCTCGGTCGCATATGAGCCTGTTGCAGGCCAGGCACTTGTCCGCGTCAGGTACGAGGTTTATGCAGATGGTGTGATCCGGGCAGAAGAATCGCTCGAGGATGCAGGAGGACTCCAGGATGCTCCTATGCTTCCACGTTTCGGAATGGAGTTCGCGATGCCTGGAAATCACTCTGTCATCGAATTCTACGGCCTTGGACCTCATGAGAACTATATTGACCGAAATTCTTCGGCGGTTGTCGGACATTTCGTGCAGCGTGTGGAGGACCAGTATCACTACGGTTACTGCCGTCCTCAGGAGTCAGGCACCCACACGGGACTGAAATGGATTGAGGTCAAGGACGAGGACGGAAAGGGGTTCCGGATTGTTTCTGATGTCAGGTTCTCAGCTTCTGCTCTTCCTTTCAGTGCACATGAAATGGATGTCAAGGCTCAGGGCAGGGAACAGGCGCATTCTCTGGAACTCAAGCGTCTTGCCCATGAGAATCAAAGAAGCCTTGGAAAGACATGGGTGAATTTCGATCTGATGCAGATGGGACTGGGCTGTGTGAATTCATGGGGTGCGTGGCCACGTGAGGAATACAGGATCAATGCGCAGCCGTATAAGTTCCGATTTGCCATTCAGCCTCTTGATGACTGATAACTGACTCTTATATTCCTATATCGCGGATGTTCGTTCTGAATGTCCGCGATTTTTTTGTGCAGTCTGACTTTGGCGCGCACTTTGTCTATGGTTGTTTGGAATCATTAAAAATTAGTGGTGTATGAAGAAAATTATGCTGACCTTTATGGTCATTGTCGCAGGACTTTCAGTGACTGCCCCCGACATAAATGCGCAGAAGGCGCGTACAAAATTCCAGCAGGAAATGGATGATTGGCACAAGGATATGGCTGAGTTCCGTGCACGTACCGAAAAAAGACGCGCCCTTGAGGAACTGACAGACTCCATAGCCGGAGTGCAGGCAGCAGCTGCTGTGCAAAATCAGGATTTTGTACTTGAAGCCGATCAGGTTACTTTCAATAATGGTGCGACGGTGTTTGTAAACTCGAATACCACTTTCATTTCAATGAAGGGAAACAAGGCTGTAGTGCAGATATCACCAAGCAATTTTTCTTCCGGACCTAACGGAGTCGGAGGAGTTACTGTGAACGGCATGGTGTCAGGCCTTGAGAGAAGGGTAGACAAGAAAGGAAACGTGACCCTCTCCTTCAATGTGATGGGTATCGGAATCAATGCACAGATCGAAGTGTATATGACTCCTGGTACAAACCGCGCATCTGCGACAATCTATCCTAATTTCAACTCCAACACAGTCTGGCTTCAGGGAAATATAGTCCCTTATGAGAATTCCGATGTGTTTGAAGGAAGCTCATTGTAAAACGAACATAAATTTATGAAATCATGAAAAGAATTCTTATTTTTTCAAGTCTGGCTCTCCTTGCCGCAGCTTGTCAGGTAGAGCCTTATTCACAGGATAATGATGGTGAATACCTCGTATATACCTCTCCGTCCAAGAATGTGACCTTTGCTGATTATCAGACGTTTGATGTAATGGACAGCGTCCTTGTCATCGGACAGAAGGATAAGCCATATTATTCCCAGTCGGATAATGCACTTGCATTGATTCAGGCTTTCAGGGTCAATATGGAAAAGCTCGGATATATCTACACTCCTTCGAATCCTGACACTCAGCTGGGAATACAGCTGACGTATGTGGAAAGGACAGAAAGATTCGTACAGTATTATGACGACCCTTACTGGTGGCTTGATTATCCGGGTTATTGGCCTGCAGGATATTGGGGCAACTGGACCGGCTGGTACTATCCATATCCGGTGACATATACCTATACCACCAATGCACTTATTACTGATATGGTTGATCTTACATCTGAAAATCCTGAAGGAAAACTCGAAATCGTGTGGTCCTGCTACATCGGAGGACCAGCCAGCTACAGCATCCGGAATGATGTGAACAGGATGAAGGAGTCCATCAATCAGGCTTTTGTCCAGTCACCTTACCTCAAACGTGGCAGTGCAAGATAATTCATATAAACATATAGATATTTGACAGTATGAAAAAGTTCATATATATAATTGCGGCAGCTGCAGCCATGACGATGTTCACTGCGAATGCCGATGCCCAGAGGGGCAAAAGAGAATACATCAACGCAGGTTGGCAGTTCAATGCCACTGTGGGCAATGAATTCGTGACAAGCGCTCAAGGATATGCGGCATATATAGAAGGCGGATATTATCTTACCCCTATGATCGCAGTCGGAGGCTTTGCTAACTTCAGTACAAACAACGAGTATATTCCGAAGGCTACATATACATTCTCCGATCAGTCGGCCTTGACGACTGACCTCGAAAGGTCGGTATACCAGGTACCATTCGGTGCAACAGTAAGATATCGTTTCATGAGAACCGAATTCCAGCCTTACATTCAGGCAAAGGTAGGTGCTCAGTATTCGACCCAGAGCACATATATGTCTACATTCGTGAACAGACATGACAACTGGGGATTCTATATCTCGCCGGAAGTCGGTATGACCTTCTACCCGTTCAACTCTACGGATACAGGCTTCCAGTTTGCAGTATACTACAGCTATGCCACAAATAACAACAAGGCATATGACATCAAGGGACTCAACAACCTTGGATTCAAGCTTGGTATAGCATTCTGATAGTCATTCAGCTACTTTACACTCTCATCCGGTCATGCACCGTGCCGCTGATTACTGAAGCAGTCACAGTGTCAGCGGCAGGGTGTAAAGTTTTTTTGTGCCGTCGCATAGAAATTACCCATGAAAAGCAAAAAAATGCAGGAAAAATTTGCAGCATCCGAAAAAAAATGTACCTTTGCAATCCCAATTCGAAAGGAACTCGTATGAGGCCCAAGAATGACCACGGATTGATTCGCTAGCTCAGCAGGTAGAGCACAACACTTTTAATGTTGGGGTCATGGGTTCGAGCCCCATGCGAATCACGGAAAAAACTGCTTCCCTAGCTCAGTTGGTAGAGCACGACACTCTTAATGTTGGGGTCCAGGGTTCGAGCCCCTGGGGGAGCACCAGCCAAGTTCTTTACATAAATACTGCTTCCCTAGCTCAGTTGGTAGAGCACGACACTCTTAATGTTGGGGTCCAGGGTTCGAGCCCCTGGGGGAGCACAAAGATAGTCTTATATAGTCTATTAAAGTATGATGAATCGGTCTTTGAGATAACTCAGAGGCCG
>JAZSEQ010000032.1:0-39109 GCA_045531765.1 Candidatus Cryptobacteroides sp.
TTATGAATCATGCGCTCTAACCAGCTGAGCTATCCCGCCATTATGTTTTAGAACTTTGTTGAGATAGAAGGACTCGAACCCTCACTGACAGAGCCAGAATCTGTAGTGCTACCATTACACCATATCTCAATTTGGCTTCCCATTTGGATTTTGGGACTGCAAAGGTAGGAATGTTTTGTGAAATTCCAAAGGTTTTTTAAGTTTTTTACCGAAAATTAATTGATTGCTTGACGCGGAACCTTCTTGAACATGGGCGCCGCGGTTCAGTGGTTTTGTTTAATATGTTATTTGTCAATGCGTTATTGGTCGGTTGCGGGTCTGTGTGTATGCGAATTTCAGAATCTGCGGAAGTCCTGCCATGAGGTGCTGGCTTCCGCAACAGTTTCCATCTCGTCAGGGAGATTCACAAACAGGTCGAACCCTGTAAGCGCTTCGAGGCTGTCCACCGGAACGGCAAACTCCTGATAGTCCCTGTCCTTGAGGTCATCGTGCGGCACCCAGAATCCTATGGTGGCAGCTTCTGACAGTTCACCTTCGGTGCGCTTTACCTTCAGAGCAGCTTTCCAATAATAGTTTGGTACGGGGAGAGTCTTGCCGTCGTTCTTGTTGATAATTGTCTTGATTTCCTCGTCGCCTTTCACCCGGAACGAAGCCCCCGTTATAATATAAAGTGTATCAGATACGGGAGTCTCATTCCTTATGGCTTCCTCAAGCTTTGCCCAAAGTCCCCCGTTCAAGCCGTTCTGAATCTGAGGTGTCATGTTGGTAGAGTAATATGTCTGGGCCATCATCTCCGGCACGGCATTGCGGTCTGCATTCGGGATCTGATGCCCCCTTGCGTAGAAGTTCTTCGGATAATTAGCGGTGGGTATGGAAGCTCCATATCCTTTCTTTACACTGGTCTGTTCTTCCATCGGAACCTTTGCGTCATATCCCCATACTTCTTCCCGGCCTGTAGAGATGTGGGATGAACATAGAGGATAAGCCACCCAGTATGAAACATATGTGTCTGAGTTATAGAAGCAGGTGTAGTTGCGCTGTCGCCGTCCCTGCATGATGGCATGATGAGTCACCAGATGCATCTCATCCGCTTCTGAGATGCCTTCAAAGTTGCAGGTGGCCCCCATTCCTGCTGCTGGAAGTTCGAGCCACGGCTGGGATAAGGCCGGGGTGGAAGATTGGGATGCCTGCCTGTGAGATAATGTTCCGGATGCTTCCGGTGCAGATGCAGCAGACATGCCGAGTGCAGTTGTATTTGAAGAACTGACTTCCTTGGATGTCACTTTGCTTGACATGTTAGTGAAGTATAATGCAGCGCAAACCGCGCAAACGACCAGTACCACCACTACGATAATCCATGTATTCCTTTTCATACTATCTAGTATTTTACGTTCGCTTTCATGAGTGGCTGATTCTTTCTCAGATTCTTAAAGATTTTACAGTCTCTGATTAAACCGTCAGTCACATTTTTGCTGTTTTTTCTGACTGACGGTAGTCAAAAATGCCATTTTCCATACTTTTTTAGGACCGTCAGTCACAATTTTGCCCCAAAAGATGACTGACGGTTGGATTTCAGCTTAGTCTTCTGGTGATTTCCCTGCATGAGATCCGAAGATTCCCTAATGTGCCTCATAGGACTATTGTGTGCAATAGCGTTAAATCCTGTCAATATATAGCACCCCATCAAGATGGTCGGTCTCATGCTGGAAAATCACGGCTGTGAATCCTCTGACAGTGTCGCGTATCATCGGGATGTCTCCCGGATGCTTCACCGCGCGACTCTTTATATGATTTTCTGAAACGGTGATTCCTGGCTTGTCCGAATCGGATGAAGAACCAGACCATGTATCGGATGATGAAGTATCCCTATCTGAAACTGAAGCGGAATCCCAGTCAGAGAACGCCTTAAGCGCCTTGATGTCTGCATACTCGATGACAATCTCAGTTGAACGCAGCACGTCGGCACGTCTGTCTGGCACTGACAGGCAACCTTCACTCCCGGCTGCCAAGGAGTCAGACTTCCATACAATCCTTATATTCGGATATACCTCGAAAGGGTAGTCCAGACGTCCTCCCCATGAGACAGGCTCTTTGTCGAATCTCTGCACTGCGACAACCCTTCTGCTGAGACCGACCTGAGGGCCTGCTATGCCGACTCCGTCCTGCGACGGATGGGTGACTGTTGCCACCATGAGCGAACAGAGACTTTCGTAATCGGTCGAAAGCATGGCTTCAGCCGTGAAGTCTGCGCATGGAGTCCTCAGGACCAGGCTGTCTTCCGGAGAATCTATGGTCAGTACTCTCATGATGCTGTCTGCTTCATGGATTAATGCCAATTCGTCTTCTGTAAATCCTCCTGTAGGGCTACAGCAGGACGCAAGCACCCCGGATGCCACAACTGCCGCCCCAATGGCTGTATATGATAACTTTTTGAAATACATTGACTTACGGGTTTATCGGTGGGGCAAAATGCCCAACGGTGATTAGCTAACTAATTGAATCACAGTGGTTTGAGGTTTTCAAGGCTTTCGCATTCTTCTCTCCCTGCTGATGCCCCTCTCTGATGCTCCCTGCAAACTCTTCAAACCACTCCCATCTATTCCTCTCGTCCTAGCAAAGCCACTGCATAGACTTCGCATCCTTCTCCACGGCCCACGAAACCCAGCTTCTCGGTGGTAGTTGCCTTTACAGACACTCTGGCTGGAGATATTTCCATAATCTCCGAGAGACACTCCCTCATTGCCACTATATAAGGGGCTAGCTTAGGTCTCTGCATGGCGATGGTTATATCCACATTCACCACATGCCACCCCTCATTTTCAATCAGTTCCATGACACGGGCAAGGAGAATCTTGCTGTCAATCCCGGCAAATTCGTCAGAGGTGTCGGGAAAATGCTTTCCGATATCTCCCAGTGCCAGTGCCCCGAGCAATGCATCGCATAGCGCATGTATGGCTACATCTCCGTCGGAATGTGCTATGCATCCTATGGGACTCTCTATCAAGACTCCTCCCAGCCACAACGGCAGTCCCGGAGCAAGTGCGTGCACATCATACCCGTTTCCTATTCTTATATCCATATGTTCGATTATTTTAAAATGTCCCTCAAAAATCCGGAATTGTGCCTTACGGTTCCGAAGGACCGAGGCACTCCGTCAATCCGTCTGGAGCAGTTTATTTCACAAAAATAACACTTGCTCCCGTCGAAACCCCCGCGAATATAAATAAAAAACCTTAAATTTGTAGGTTTAAAGAAAGTTATATAGATATGGGATTCAATTTCAGCTTTTTCGGCAGACAGGAGGTGAGGAAGTTCAACTACAGACCCCGCTTCTATGATCCGGAGGCAGAGGAACGCAGAAAGAAATACGGAGATTTTACCAGGAAGGATGAACCTTATGTTCCCGGCAAGCACGTCAGAGGCAGCCTTCGTGACGGGAATTATCAGCGTACGGAGGAGGTGAACCGGAACCAGCGGGTCATCGGCATGGTGACTACGGTGCTGCTGTTTGCTGTCATCTATCTGATATACAAGTATTTCCCTATTCTTCTGCAATCGCTGGGACAGTAGTATGGACATAAGGATATTACCGAGCAATATAGCTAATATGATTGCCGCAGGGGAGGTGGTCCAGAGACCGGCCTCTGTGGTAAAGGAACTGGTCGAGAACGCAGTGGATGCAGGTGCCGACCAGATCACTGTCGTTATCCAGGATTCCGGCAGGACGCTTATCCAGGTGATAGACAACGGATGCGGAATGTCTCCCGACCAGGCGGTCCTGTGTTTCGAAAGACATGCCACATCCAAGCTTCTCACTGCAGAGGACCTGGAGAATATCATGACATTCGGTTTCCGCGGTGAGGCTCTTGCTTCGATAGCTGCTGTAGCTGAAGTCACCTTGAAGACCAGAAGAGAAGAAGATGAACTGGGATGTCAGGTGGATTTTGCAGATTCAAGGCATCTTTCCACTCAGGAGGTCTCGACCCCGAGGGGAGCTAACTTCACTGTCCGTAACCTTTTCTATAATGTACCGGCGAGGCGTAAGTTCCTCAAGTCGGATACGGTGGAGTTCAAGCATATAGTTTCAGAATTCACGAGGGTGGCTCTTACACGTCCGGAAATAGGTTTTACACTGACCCATAACGGGAAGGATGTATATGTCCTCAGGCCGGCGAAGTCCTTGAAGTTCAGAATTCAGGATGTGCTTGGGGCTAATGTGGCCAACGATCTTGTCGATGTCCATGCAGACACTTCGGTCGTGTCGGTAGGCGGTTTTGTCGGACGTCCTGAATCAGCCAGGAAAGGTCTGGGAAACCAGTTCCTTTTTGTCAATGGAAGGTTTTTCCGCAGTCCATATCTCCATAAGGCTGTGATGAAGGCTTATGAGAATCTTCTGCCGGAAGGTGTGACTCCTTCATATTTCATATACATGGAGGTCGATCCTCATTCTGTAGATGTGAATATTCACCCTACAAAGACTGAGATCAAGTTTGAAGATGACAGCGTCATATTCCAGACTCTGTATGCGTGCATAAGGCAGGTGCTCGGCAGAAATTCCTTCGGTGAGAGCATAGATTTCGACCGTGAAGGTGTGCCTGATATTCCGGCTTTTGGACGCAGCTTTGATGAGTTCCATGCTGTGACTGAGCCGCAGGCGGTGACCGACCCGATGTTCAATCCTTTCGACAATGACGGTTTCCCCTCCGAGGCTTCTGTGTTTGACAATTCCTTTGTGTCAGGAGGCTTTGCCTCTGAAAATGAGACTCCCGCATCTGGAGGATATGCCCGCACAGGGTGGCCGGGAGGCACTTCCGTACATCATCCCGTCGAGAAACGTGACGATTACGGCAAACTGTTCGAGGACCGGCTCGCTCCTGGAAGGAGCCTTCTGGTGCTGCAGGGGAAATACATCATCACGACCGGCCGCACAGGTCTGATGGCAATCAATGTGGCACGTGCCATGGAACGTATCTTATATGACCGCTTTCTGGCTGTGATTTCCAGGAATTCCCATGTCAGTCAGACATCGCTTTTCCCTGTCACCGTACAGGTGGGAGTTGAAAATATGTGCATCTTTGAGGAACATTCCAATATGCTTTCTGCGCTGGGCTTTGATATTTCCCCGTTTGGAACGGATACGGTCGTGATCAATGGAGTGCCCGAGGGGTATAGTGCAGAGCCCGGGAAGGTCGAAGCTATGGTCGGGGACCTTCTCTTGATCCTGGCAGAGGACCATAATGCACTTGAAGAGATGATGGCTGCCAATCTGGCATCCGGATTTGCCAGATTGGGTGCATTGAATGCCGATCCGGTCACAAATCCTGCCGAGGCACAGAGGTTGATTGACCAGCTTTATGCATGCTCGAACCCAGAATATACGAGCAACGGAAGAAAAATAATATCGTTGATATCGATGGATGATATCGACAGGAAATTTCAATAGACATGAATTATTATTCGTATGATAACGGAGGCCGAAGAGGCTTCATGAGCAATGTGCCGACGGCAGTGAAGCATATCATCATCATCAATGTGCTGATTATGCTGCTGACAAAGCTGTATGGTGATGTCATGTATGAGAATTTTGCGCTTTTCTATCCGACATCTCCGTTTTTCCACTGGTGGCAGCCGGTCACCCATATGTTCATGCATGGTGGCTTCTGGCATCTGTTCTTCAACATGTACACCCTGTTTATTTTCGGATCTGTGCTGGAGAGGGTCTGGGGAACGAAGAAGTTCCTGGTCTTCTATTTTGTGACAGGCTTGGGAGCAGCCCTTATACACACCGGTGTGGAATGGCTTCAGATGCAGACGTGGATAAGTGCAGCAGCCGAGGGCAGCATGCAGGCCCAGACTTCGATCTATATGCTCAAGATGACCCCGACTGTCGGAGCTTCTGGTGCCATCTATGGTGTTCTGATGGGTTATGCGATGCTTTATCCGGATTCGATAATGACCTTGGTTTTCCCTCCTATATCATTGAAAGCCAAATGGTTTGTGTTGATATTTGCGGGTATTGAACTCCTTACCGGTGTGACAGGGACCGGCGGAGGCATCGCACACTTCGCTCATTTGGGAGGTCTGATATTCGGCTACCTTCTCATCATATATTGGAAGAAGAAGAGGATATTGTACAGCAGATTTGACTGATGGCAAAAAGGAAGACACATCAAGGAATCTTCGGCAGGGTCACCTCGCGCATGCTGATGCTCGTGGTGGCTTTCATGCTTGTGCTTTCCTATGTGTCAGTGGTCGTAAATCCAGCAAAGGTGTGGCTTATATCTCTTGTAGGACTGTTATTCATTCCTCTTTCGGCAGTCAATCTCCTCCTCCTGCTGTGGGCATTGAAACGCCGCTCCAGGTCCTTCGTCATCCCGCTTCTTGCGCTGATGCCGTCGTTTATATTCCTGGGACGGTATGCGCAGCTCTCGTCACGGGATATACTGCCCGCCAAAGATCCGACTTTGAAGGTGGTTTCCTATAATGTGGGACGCTTTGCAGGTCACGACAGCCCCTTCTCATCCAGAGAGGAATGTGCGGATTCTGTGTTCAGGTTCATAATGGAGCAGGATGCGGACATAATCTGCCTTCAGGAGTTTCATGTACGTGACGTGGATGCTGTCAGAGCCTTTGTCAGGAAGCGCATGAAGGGATATAATGCAGAGTATTATCTTTTCCCTCTCAAGGATGGGTCCGCATTCGGAAACATGACGTTGAGCCGTCTGCCTTCGACAAACAAAGGGAAGATCAAGTTTGAGGAAAGCGCCAACCTGGCCATTTACACAGACTACGAGGCTCATGGAAGACGTTTCCGTGTGTATAACTGTCATTTCGAGAGCTACAACATATCCTTTACCGGAGTAGTCAAGGCCATCTTCAATGCCGATGGCAATGTCTTCTCTGAGACAGGAAACAAGATGAAGGCTTCCATTTCGCGCCGTCCGAAACAGGTGGACAAGGTCTTCTCCCATATAGAGAATTGTCCGATCGAGTCTTTTGTATGCGGGGATTTCAATGACAATCCGATGTCCTACTCATATTTCAGAATGACACGGGGGCGGAAGGATGCGTTTGTCGAGGCCGGATATGGATTTGGGGCGACCTTTGCGCGTCTATGGCCTATGTTGAGGATAGATTATGTGCTTTTCCCAGACAGATTCAGAGCTGTGTCTCATGAAATACCACGTCTGCCATTCTCGGATCACTATCCGGTAGTTACGGAAATAGAATTATAACAGGTTGAAAATGAACGGACAGATACAGAAAGCGTTGGAGGTGCTCCGCAGAGGGGGCATTATCCTTTATCCCACAGATACGGTGTGGGGAATCGGGTGTGATGCTACAGACCCTGAAGCTGTGGCAAAGGTCTATGCAATCAAGCATCGCGAGGACAGCAAGTCGCTTGTTCTCCTTGCCGGTGACATGGATATGATATGCCGCTATGTCCGTGAAGTGCCGGAGATGGCAGTCCAGCTTGTGGAGGTCAATGACAAGCCGATGACGATAATATATCCGGACGCTGTCTGCGGGGAGAAAGGAAACATGAAAGCCGATCCTCATGCCTTGGCATTCAACACTGTTGCTGAAGACGGAACAGTAGGGATAAGGATTCCTATGATGGATTTCTGCACTGCTCTGATTTCAAGGTTCGGCCGTCCGATAGTCTCGACTTCAGCCAATATTTCCGGTGAGGCGACTCCAAAGAAATTCGATGATATCGCTCAAGAGGTCAAGGACGCCGTGGACTTTGTCGTGGACCCGGCTCTTGAAAAGGGATCGACAGGAAGGTCCTCATCCATCATCAAGGTGGGACTGGATTATTCCATTGAGATAATCAGAAAATAGATTTCCTACATATAACGGAAATATGCTGCCGCCACTGCCGCAAGGGCGGCAGTTTCTGTACGTAGACGTGATTCTCCGAGGCTTACGGGAATGAATCCGGACTCCAGGGCAAGGCGGGCCTCATCGTGGGAGAAGTCACCTTCCGGACCTATCATGATGATAATGTCCGTCCCTTCGTAGGATTCGAGGACTTCCTTGATGTTTCTTCTCGGAATATTCTCGTCTTCAAAGCAGTAGGCAATCAGGCGCAGTGGCTTCCCCTCTTCAGCGGCCTGCTGCCCCCATGCATTTATGAATTCTGCCACCTGCACAGGCTCGTTTACCGCAGGGACAGTTGCCTTCAGCGACTGCTTTGCGGCGCTCACAAGAATCTTTTCCACACGTGCGGTCTTCAGCACTTTTCTCTCGGAGTGTTCTCCTATGACAGGTGAAAGTTCGTCAAACCCCATCTCGCAGGCCTTTTCTGCGAACCATTCGTATCTGTCATTATTCTTTGTCGGGCACACGGCCATGTGAAGACGGTAGCCATGCGCTCCCCAGCCATGTTCCTCTGACATGACTGCTGCCTCCACTGCTTTGGGGCTGTCTGATGTGATACGGCATCTGTAGAGGGTGCCGCATCCGTCGATGACTGATATCTCGTCGCCGCTACGGTGCCTGAGTACCTTCACGCAATGCCCTGATTCGTCCTGGTCCAGGCGGCAGATGCCTCCTGCAATATCTCTGGAAAAGAAAAGTTCCATGTCCTGTGAATTTCAGACTGCAAACATACAAAAGTTTCTTCACTATAAGAGGCCGGCATTAAGGAATAATGGGTAAATTTGCGGCTGTTATGTATATAGGACTCATTTCAGATACCCATGGGGTCTTTGACTCCCGGTTCCGCGGCTTTCTGGAGCCTGTGGATCAGATCTGGCATGCCGGAGACATAGGAGGCGGGATGGATCTTGCAAAGGAGATCGCATCCTTCAAGCCGCTCGTCGCAGTCGCAGGGAATTGCGACAATCACAGTCTCCGCTTCGACCATCCTTTGCATCGTTTCTTCGAGTGCGAAGGAGTCAAGGTGCTGATGACGCATATAGGAGGCTATCCGGGAAGATATGATCCGAAGGCGCGGGAACTCATCGACAGGTATCGTCCGGACCTTTTTGTCTGCGGTCATTCACATATACTCAAGGTGGTCCGCGACACAGGACGAGGCGGAATGCTGGTTATGAATCCGGGAGCGGCAGGCATCCAAGGCTTTCACATCGTCCGTACTGCCTTGCGGTTCCATATAGATGAAGGGAGGATACATGACCTGGAAGTTTTCGAACTTGACAGGTAGGGTATTGGAAAAGCCGAAGTATTTTCTTAAGTTTGTCCTTTCGTGCTAAGTTTAACTTAATAAATTGATGACTATGAAGAAGATTATGATGTCTATGGCTATTGTAGCCGCTATGTTTGCGATGAGTTCATGTGCATGCTGCAACGAAGGTGAGAAGAAGGCAGAAGGATGCTGCCAGAAGACTGAATGCTGCGAGAAGAAGTGTGAAGAGAAGGCATGCTGCGAGACAAAGTGCTCCGATGAGAAATGTGCAGGCTGTGACAAGTCTGCTCAGTGTGACAAGAAGGCTGAGTGCGGTAAAGGTGACTGCTGCAAGAAGTGCGACAGCACAGCCGTTGATTGCTGCAAGAAATAATCCGGAACGGAATATGCTTGAAGAGATATCGCTCATGCTGACGATATCTCTTTTTTTATGCTTACATTTGCATAAAAGTGACTATATATGGCGACAGCGAAGGTAAAGACGGTATGGTTCTGCAAGGAGTGTGGAAATGAAAGCCCGAAGTGGATGGGCAAATGCCCGGCATGCGGTGAATGGAATACAATGGTCGAAGAGTCGGTCGCGACCGGAAGGAAAGACTCCAGGCAGGTTTCTTCATCTGTTCCTGGAGCCGGTCATAAGCCGGTGCCTCTCTCTGACATCGATTCCTCTGTCGAGAACCGTATATCTCTGAATAATGGGGAAGTGGACAGGATCCTCGGTGGAGGACTTGTGGAGGGGTCTCTGGTCCTGATCGGTGGAGAGCCGGGCATAGGAAAATCCACGTTATCCCTTCAGATTCCGCTGCATTGCGGCAACCTGAAGACTCTGTATGTGACCGGTGAGGAAAGTGCGAGACAGGTCAAGCTTCGTGCTGCGAGGATTGGAGGTAATGACTCCAACTGCATGATCTACAGCGAGACTTTGATGGAAAACATCGTGGCGGAAGCGCGTAAGATGATGCCCGACCTGATGGTAGTCGATTCTGTCCAGACCATGTTCTCCCAGATGGTGGAGTCTTCGCCCGGCTCGGTCACCCAGATCAAGGAGACTGCTGCAATGCTTCTGAGGCTGGCAAAGGAAACCGGCATTCCGATAATCCTTATAGGCCACATAACCAAGGAGGGCAGCATTGCAGGCCCTAAGATCCTCGAACATATCGTGGATGTAGTGCTGCAGTTCGAGGGGGATAATAGAGGCTCATACAGACTGCTCAGAAGCATAAAGAACAGGTTCGGGTCTACATCCGAGCTTGCCGTGTTCGAGATGACAGGCAAGGGACTTCGTGAAGTGAGCAACCCGTCGGAGATGCTGATCCCTATGCATGAGGAAGGACTGAGCGGAGTGGCCGTGAGTGCCATGCTGGACGGCACAAGACCGTTTCTGATAGAGGTTCAGGCACTTGTCAGCTCGGCCGCTTATGGCACTCCTCAGCGAAGCGCCACAGGTTTTGATGTCAGGCGTCTGAATATGCTGCTTGCCGTGCTGGAGAAACGCGCGGGCTTCAGACTGAGCGTCAAGGATGTGTTCCTGAACATGGCGGGAGGACTAAAGGTCAATGATCCGGCATGCGATCTGGCTGTGATAAGTGCGGTGCTTTCTTCCAATTTCGACATCTCCATCCCTTCTGATGTGTGTTTCGCCGGCGAGATAGGTCTCAGTGGGGAAGTGCGTCCTGTTGTTCAGACCGACAGGAGGGTCATGGAGGCTGCCAGACTCGGATTCAAGCGTATCTACGTATCTTCGTTCAGCAATATGGAAGGGCTTTCAGCCCAGGATCTCAGGGGTATTGAGGTGGTGAAGGTGGCTGATGTCCCGGCGCTTTGCCGCTCACTTTTCAAGGGAGACTAGGAATACTTCTTCGGAAACCTCAGAAGTATTGCAAGGATGGCCATCATTCCCATTACGAAAGGGTAGTAGAGGTAACCTATTATGGATATTGAGGAGATTCCGGCAAGTCCTGATGCCATGAGCAGCTGTGCTCCGTATGGTATCATTCCCTGTATCAGGCAGGAGAAGGTGTCCAGTATGCTGGCAGTCTTGCGGGGGTCAAGTCCGAAACGTCTGCTTATGTCCTTTGCGATTCCCCCAATGGTGATTATTGCTATTGTATTGTTGGCAGTACAAAGGTTTGACAATGAAACAAGGGCTGCTATGCTGAATTCGGCACCTCGCTTTCCGTTTATCTTGCGGGTGAGACCTTCCACTATGAAGTCCAGCCCTCCATTGGATCTGATTGTCTCGAGCATGCCTCCTGCCATCATGGTGACAATGACAAGGTCTCCCATTCCGCTAATGCCGTTTCCTATGGCACCAAGATATCCGCTCCATGATATCCAGCCTCCCGTCATGCCGATTATTCCGTTAAGCAGGAGACCGATGCTAAGTACGGCAGTGACATTGACCCCGGTCAGAGCCAATATGATAACGCTTGCATATGGGATCAGAAGTATGAGATTGACTGGCCCGGCTTCAGGAACTGCTGTCATATCTCTTCCCAGGATGATGTAAAGTATGGTTACGGCAACGGCTGCAGGCCCTACGATTCTGAAATTGACTTTGAATTTGTCTGACATGGAGCATTCCTGGGTCCTTGTGGCAGCTATTGTAGTGTCAGAAATGAATGAAAGATTGTCTCCGAAGAAGGCTCCTCCGACAATTATTGCAGTAATGAAAGGTGCGCTTGCCATAGCGGATTCAGCGCCTGTCAGGGCAAGTTCCTGAGCAATGCCAGAGGCGACGGGCACAAGAGCTACTATAGTTCCTACGCTTGTGCCGATGGACATGGAAATGAAACATGCGGCAAGGAACAGTCCTGCATAAATAAGTCTTCCGGGCAATATCCTGATTGCCAGATTCACGGCGGCATCTATCGCTCCTATCTCCTTGGCTGTCGAGGCGAAGGCTCCTGCCAGGACGAATATCCATATCATCAGGAGCACATTCCTGTTCCCGGCTCCTTGGGAGAATGTCTCAATCCTCTGCTCAAGCGTCTTTCCACGGCTGATCAGGATTGCGTAGACTGATGCAGTAAGGAATGCGGCTGAAATGGGAATCTTGTAGAAATCGTTCACAATCAGTGATGACACAAGGTACACTACGAGAAAGACCACCAGAGGGCTCAAGGCCAGCCATCCGTTCATAGGTTTTATGTCCTGTCTGTCTATGTTTCCCATATCAATTCAATAAAGCGGCGCAAAGATACATAAAATCATGACAAGTTCTTATCTTTGCAAGGATGAAAAAGAATATCATAGAGGCTCCTATGGGTGAGAAGACAGTTCTTCTCCACACCTGCTGTGCGCCATGTTCAAGCGCCATCATCGAGGCTATGCTTCAAAACGGCATAACTCCGGTCATCTACTACTGCAATCCCAATATCTATCCCGCCGAAGAATATGAAATCAGGAAGAACGAGTGTACCCGTTATGCCCGTTCATTGGGTCTTGAGATTGTTGATGCGGATTACGATCATGAGGACTGGCTTTCGGAAATGGCCGGGCTTGAAAACGAGCCGGAGAGAGGGAGCCGCTGTCTGAAGTGCTTCAAGATGAGGCTCCTGCGTACGGCAAGGTATGCCCGCGAACGTGGCATCAAGGTCATTACAACCACTCTGGCTTCATCCCGATGGAAGTCTCTTGACCAGATCAATGAGGCCGGACATTGGGCGTGTGATATGACAGCCGGAGATTCCAACGGCCATGATGCTCCTCTCTGGTGGGACCGGAACTGGCGTAAGGATGGTCTCCAGGAACGCCGGCTTCAGATCATAAAGGAGTATGGTTTCTACAATCAGCAGTATTGCGGGTGTGAATTCAGCATCCGCAAGGATGTTTAGAGTATCGCTCCTCCCTTCACCTCTACATAAGGGGTATCCTTCACATCTTCCGGAATCGTACATCTGATGAATGTACTCACTTCTGCAGCGTCGTTGTCTGAGGTCAGGGTGAGCGTCTCGTCCTTCAGCACTACATTATATGATGACCCCCAGTCTTCGCCGTCGTTGTATCGTCCTGTAAGGAGTGTCCCTTCAATGTTCCATATCCCATTGAAAAGGCGGTATCCCCCCTCTCCTATCTTCTGATAAAGAGCGAATGAACAGTCCTTTGTCAGACTTAAGTATATGTCCGAGTCAGAAATGGCAAGGCTGGTGCTGTGCCATTCTCCGCATATCAGCTCTTTCAGCGTTGGCTCACTTGCTCCTCCGCACTGCTGATCTTCTCCTTTGTCTGAACATGCTGCCATAAGGATCATGGCTGCTATGATGTATATGATCTTCTTCATAATGCAATTATTCTAAAGCCATCCTCCGTTTCTTGTGGCAAAAGGACGTGACACAATGGAGATTTCACGTGAATATGCCATTCCTCCTATTCCATCTTTCATCTCCGTGTCCTTTCCCACTTCTGAGACTATGCGGATCTTTCCTGAACCTGTTTTGGAACATGTGATTTCAAGTCTTCCATTCCGGATCACCGGTTCTGAGCCAAGTCCAAGTGATGCCCTTGAGGCTTCGTCTATGCTGAGTGTATATGCTCCGGCAGGGTTGCACAAGTCAGAGAGGTCGATCAAGCACTTCTCCCCGGCCTTCACCATCACTGATGGGGTTCCTTCGATTGCCATCAGGAATTTCCATGCATCCACGGCTCCTGTTCCCATCTTGCCCTTGTATTTCACATAGTCTCCGCTCATGAACTGATCTATGTCATTGACGGAGGTAAGCAGCATCGAGGTCATCTCTTCCCTAGTGAATTTCTTGCCCAGCTTCTTGGCATAGGATATGCCGAGTGCGAGGACTCCTGTCACATGAGGGCAGGCCATGGAGGTGCCTTGCATGTATACGTAATCACGGCTTTCGGTTCCATTCTCCTCTTCTATTCCATGGTAGCCGCTTTCTAACGAACATCTCAGACCCGTGGAAAGAATCATCGGAGAATAATCACCGGATACTCCATGCCATTCTCCTCCCGGAGCTGCAATCTTGCATCCTGGGCCATAATTGGTATATACACCTGGAAGGAAGTCCCATCCGAATGCAGTGACTGAAAGTACATGACTCAGGGCACCTGGATAGCTTGAATACGGATTTCGATGATTGCCGGCAGCGAATACCGCTATGTTGCCTATCAATGATTCGTGATTGCTGTTGGCCGGGTCCAGAAAATATTGTAATGCTGCATTTTCCAATGTCGAGGCCTCAACAGTCATTTCTCCAAACTTTCCTCCGTTTATATAAATGTTGTCATTTGTCAGAGCTATATTGCTGCCATAAGAGCATTGTGCTATACATGCATCATTGTCAGCGGCATATATGAATGCAGCTGCAGTCTCAGTATCAACGGCATAGGCGTTTCCATCAAATATCTGGCAACTCATGAGCCGTACTCCGTTATTGTTGCCGCTGCCTCCGGCTATTGAATTTATGCCGATGCCATTGCCGTTCACGGCTCCGATAATGCCTGCGATATGTGTACCATGTCCGTAGCCGTTGTTATAATTCAGAGCAAATCCGTTTATCGGAGTCCTGACTTGGCCTTTCTGCCCGTCAAGAGTGTTGTCTACATGGTCCTTGATGATATTGCCATCGTTCTTGACTGACAGATTTACGAAATTGAATCCGTATTTATCATCAATATATCCGTTTCCGTCGTCATCTGTACCTGACGTGCCCTCTATCTCTGATGTGTTGGTCCAGACAGCGTCCTTCAGGTCTTCATGGCGGTATGATACAGCATCGTCAAATATTGCAACGATAATGCTTGGATCTCCTGATGCCAATCTCCACGCGTCCTTTGCTCCTATGTCGGCGCCGGCAACTGCTTTTTCGGAAAGTGTGCCGTCGTTGTGCAGATTCCATTGCCATTTGAAGTAAGGGTCATATCCTGATGCTTCACCTGTGCTTTTGGTAACTGAATCCGGAATAAACAACTCTCCCTTCACGTTCTGTACAGGCGTCTTATATCTGCTGTATTGGATGGATTTCACTATAGGTGACCTGGCTGCCATTTCTGCCAATGTACCGGTGGAAGTACCGGATTCAAACACAGCCTTATACCACTGGTCCAATCCATATTTCCTGGCCACTTCCATGTTCCTTGGCCTGGCAGGTATAGCCGGTATGAAGACGGTGGGAGTGATGTCTGTGAACAGTTCCGACATCACTGATTCATACTGTCCCTTGTCTATCTTTTCGACAGCCTTCCGGTCCAGCTTCAACAGGATAGTTCCAGGGACGATTTCTCCTTCTGTGCTCCCTACCAGCTTGGCAGCAAGTTCATTCTCCGCTGAAGTAAGCATCTCATGTCCTTTGGTACAACCCCAGCATACGATGGCCAGCGCTGCAATCATCAGAAGTTTCTTCATTATCATGATTTATTTTGATTCAATAATTATCCTGGAAGTTCTGACGCCTTTTGCACTTACTTCCACTTCTATATCACCCGGCTTTGTGCCGCTCTGTACAATCACTGTCAGCTGGCCGCTGAACAAATGCATCTGAGGCTTGTGGAACGGCTCCAGGCAGGTAGGGTCTCCGTTGGCGACTGCTTTGAATGAGCCTGCGCCGCTTACCTTGACCTTTACTGACCTGTTATCCACAGGTACCGGATTGCCGTCCCTGTCCACAAGGCTGACGTTCAGATAGCAAAGGTCTTCTCCGTCAGCGGTCAGTATGCTGCGGTCCGGAGTCAGTTTCAGGGCCGCAGCCTTGCCGGCGGTCCGGACGATCCTTTCTTCAGCTTTGTTGCCTTCCGCATCGTAGGCCACGACCTTTACCTCTCCCGGCTGGTAAACCACGTCGTTCCACATAAGCCTGAAACGTTTCATGGCATCTTCTCCAAGGCAAGGCATCTTCCCGTCTGCCTTGGCGAATGTCTTCACACCCTGTGAAATTCCGTTCACGAACAGCTCCGCTGAAGGATAGGAGGTGTAGACGAAGACCGGGGTGACTTCTCCCTCGCGTCCGGCCCAGTTCCAATGGGGCAGCACATGCAGGGTCTCGTCGGTCCTGTTCCACTGGCTGCGGTAAAGGTAGTATCTGTCCTTCGGGATGGATGCAAGGTCTATTATTCCGAATACTGACGAGTGGTTAGGCCATGCGTCTGTGTCATATGGAGAAGGCTCTCCAAGATAGTCGAAGCCAGTCCACACAAACTGTCCCATGCACCAAGGATAGTCTTCGTCTGCCGCGAAATCATTGTCAGGGATATTGGACCACCAGCAGTATTCCGTGTCATACGATGATGACTGGTGGTCATCATGCATGATTGCGGCTCCCAGCTTTGCCGGGAAGTGATACACTCCGCGGGAACTTACTGTCGAAGCTGTTTCACTTCCAAGTATAAGTCTCTGAGGAAGAATATGATAAGCCGGGATGTACCTATCAACTTTGTAATTGAATCCGACAATGTCAAGCTGCTCTGCAAACCCGTTGATGACCACACCGTTGTACTGGTCCATGCCACAGGTTACCGGGCGTGTGGGATCCTCCCGGTGGCAGATGTCCTGCAGCCATGCGGCCACCTTGCGACCTTCCGGCTTCCATTGTGACGGCACTTCGTTTCCGATGCTCCACATCACCACTGAAGCATTGTTTCTGAAATGGTGAAGCATGTTTACCATGTCCCTTTCTGCCCATATGGTACCGTTGCCGCTGTCCTGATTGAAGAATCTGTGGTAGCCGTTCCCGCATTTGGCGATGTCCCACTCGTCGAAGTTCTCGCACATCACCATGAATCCCATTTCGTCGCAGAGCTCCACGAGTTCCTCAGCCGGCATGTTGTGGGATGTGCGGATGGCATCGCATCCCATGTCCTTCAGCATGGTAAGCTGGCGGCGTACGGCTGCCTTGTTTATTGCGGCTCCGAGAGGGCCGAGGTCATGATGGAGACAGACTCCGCGGAATTTGCGGAGTTCTCCGTTGAGGTAGAAGCCCTTGTCAGGGATAATCTCAATTGTGCGGAAGCCGAAGCGGGTAGTCGCCTTGTCCTGAAAATCTTCTCCGTGCCTTATGCTTATCTGCGGCCTGTCCATCTTCCAGTCGGTATCGGTCGCTCCACCTGTATATATCTTCGTCTCAGCTGTATACAGCACCGGTGTCTCAGGTGACCAGAGGGCTGGACCATCGACCGTGATGTTCTGTGTCATCTCTCCTCCATGTATGGGAGCGGTGTGGATATCTTCCGCTACAATCTGACCTTTCATGTCCCTGATCCGGGTGATGAGTGTCACTGCGGTATCGTCTGCGACGCCTTTCACCTTGGTCCTGACCTTGACGACAGCTTTATCCTTGCCTATGTGCGGTGTCGTCACATATGTTCCCCATATAGGAACGTGTATCTTCGGAAGTGTGATGTGACGTACCTTCCTGTAAAGCCCTGCACCAGGATACCAGCGTGATGACTGAGGACGGTTCTCAAGAAGTACGGCCAGATCGTTGGCACCTTCCTTGAGCAGGTCTGTCACATCACAATGGAAGGAGTTGTATCCGTATGGCCAGAAGCAGACCTTTTCTCCGTTTACGAAGACCTGCGCCTCGCTCATCGCCCCGTCGAACATCAGTATGTGTCTGCGTCCGTCAAGCTGGCCTGCACCGATCTCCAGAGCTCTTCTGTATGTTCCCTTGCCTATGTAAGGAAGTCCTCCGGTACGTCCAGTCTTCTCCGTAGGGACCGTCTCTCCGTTCTGCTCGACAGCCACTGTCTGAAGGTCATTTGCCTTATCAAAAGGCCCGTATATCGCCCAATCGTGCGGTACATTCACTTTTTCCCAGCCTTCAGTGGCCTTTGCTTCATGATCTTTGCGGAATTCCCATTCCTTAAGTATTATTTCATCGCGGCTGCCTTGTGCAAAGACCTGCACTCCCATCAGTATGGCAGCAAAAGGCATCAACAGTTTCTTCATCTTCCTCATCGTTTATTTTCCGAACGGTTCCAGAGCTGCAGTGGCTTTCCCGTCCCTGAATGCTCCCTTGTCATAAGCGTTCCATCCCAGGGTGTTGTAGCTGGAAGGTTTCCACACGCCGTCTGTCTGCGGCTCCCAATAGAATACCCCGTGACAGTCTTCTGTCGCCTTTGTCTGTTCAAGGATGTATCCGACTGCCTCCTTGGACATCTGCGGTTCCCACACCGGCATCCCTATCTCGCATATCATCACCGGCTTGCCGAAAGCGGAGGCAAGGCTCCTGATGTTTGCGATACATGCATCAACATTCGGTTTCCACTCGCACCACCCGTCGTTCTCCCACCATGAAGGGTAGAGTGAAAGTCCTATAATATCATACTTTACTCTGCTGTTTTTCAGCAGGTTGAAGAGCCATGTGCACTCGTTTGCCTTATGACCCTCACTTCTGTGAATGATCACCTTTGCTTCAGGATAGATGCTTTTCACTGCATCGTATCCCTTGTTCGCCAGGACTGCGAAATCATCAGCGGAGCTGACTATCTTTCCTGCCGGATGCAGCATACCGCTGTTTGTCTCGTTGCCGACCTGCACCCACTCGACATCGATGCCGTTGTCCTTCAGGAGCTTGAGCGTCTCTTTCGTATGGTCTTCAAGAGCGGAGGCCAGTTCTTCGAGTTCGAGGTCTGCCCATGCTGCAGGAGTCTTCTGGTTGGAAGGGTCTGCCCATGTGCTGCTGTAATGGAAATCGATCATGATCCGCATCCCGAGGGTCTGGGCTCGTTTTGCCTTCTCCAGCACGTCCTCCCTGCCGTTCCATCCTCCCTCCGGATCTACCCACACGCGCAGTCTGATGGAATTGAATCCCAGTTCCTTCATGAGCGCAGTGCATTCCTTTTCCTGACCGGCGGCATTGTAGAATTTCTGACCGTCCTTTTCCATTTCTGTGAGCCAGCTTATGTCGGCTCCCTTGGCAAAGTCCCCGGCTTCCACCGGATCTTCCGGTTTCTGACCCGGAGGAGTGTGCCCTGTAGGGCCATAAGGATTTTCTTCACAGGCAGACAGCATCATGGCAGCGGCCAGACAGATGTTAAGGAATCTTTTGATGTTCATAAGTCATATTCTATAGTGTCATGCAAAGTTAAAACAAAAATCAGATAGACACATTGAGTCGGATTGGAATTTAATGCTAACTTTGTAAGGATTTAATATGACCTCTATGAAAAGACTTCCGATCGTTCTTGCCGCGTTGTCTGTCGTGGCTTCGTGTGTCTCCCCACCCAAGACAAGCCATATAGCGGAACTGGAGGAGCTGGATGCCATCCTTGCCATTTCAGATGAGTATGTAAGGGTAAAGGAGCAGAAGATAGCCACAATCGAAGGCCTGCTTCAGGCTGGAGATATGCCGTTACGTCAGCAATATGTCATATACGGACAGCTGTATGATGAGTATGTAGCCTTTCAGTTTGACAGGGCCAATGAGATACTGGACTGTCAGATTGCAATCGCGGAAGAACTTGATGACCTTTCGCTTTCCAATTCTGCCAGGATCCACAAGGCGCATCTTTTAACTTCTGCAGGAATGTTCCTGGAGGCAAGCAATGTCTTTGCAGGACTGGACACCCTCACTTTCGACTATCATCAGAAGGTGGACTGGTATGACGCACGTCAGAAATTCCTGCATGATTATCAGGAATATGTCAAGAGCAGCGGCATATTCATAAAGGATGCTGACAAGAAGAAATATTATCAGGACCAGATACTGGAGAACACCACGGAGGACTCGCCTCTGAACAGACATATACGTGTGCTTCGTCTTATTGAGGAAGAAAAATTCGATGAGGCCTATCGTGAAAATCTGAAGATCATCGGTGTCCTTAATCCGGGTACACGTGAATATGCGGTCCAGACTTACTGGCAGGGGTATATATGTGAAAATCTTTATCGTGAGAAAGAGGTCCTCCAATGGTGGATCCGTTCTGCGATATGTGATGTCAAGGCTGCGATCAAGGACAATGCCGCCCTCTGCTCCGTTGCCATCAAGCTGACTCACCCGGACGATACGGACAGGGCTTTCCGCTATGTCAGGATATCTCTGGACGATGCGATATTCTATAATGCGAAACTTCGTAAAGTTCAGATAGCCGGCACACTCCCATGGATTGAAAAAGCCTATAGAGGGAGCAAGGAAGAGCAGATAGCTGACCGCAGCAGATACCTGGTCATCATATCTCTGGTGGCAATTCTTCTCCTTCTGATATGCTGCTGGACTGTGAAGATATATCTGAAACAGAAGAAGACTGCTCTGGAAATCGAATCAAAGAACATCCAGCTTGGAGAAGCCATGGAGTCGATCGTGTCTGTGGAAGACAGTCTGAGGAAGACCAACCTTGACCTGATGGAGGCAAACGCCGCCAAGGAAGAATACCTCGGACTCTTCCTTTCGATGTGCTCACGTTATCTGGACAAGCTGAAGAAACATATTTCAAGAGAGGACTATGAGGCTGAACTCAAGAAATTCTACAAGATTTTCGATACTTCCTTCCTAAGTCTGTATCCGACATTCGTAGAGGATTTCAACTCATTGCTCAAGGAAGATTGTCGTATTACCCTGAAGGACGGTGAACTGCTCAACACTGAGTTGAGGGTCTTTGCCCTTATAAGACTTGGAATCACTCAATCCTCGCACATCGCATCCCTGTTGAGGTACTCAGTGAATACTATCTATAACTATAGGGCGCAGGTGAAGAATTCCGCTCTTTCTGACAGGGAAAACTTCGAAAGTATGGTCTGCAAGATAGGGGCGAGAAGATGATGTTTCCACTTTTGGGGCAATTGAGCCGCTGACATATCTTGTTGATAATCAATCGTATATAGTCAGGACATCCGAAAGGGTGTCCACTTTTTTTCTTCCGGCATCAGCGAACTTTAGAAACAATCCACTTTTTTAACACGTTTATTTAAGGTCAAGTATTTGATATGTAATGCTTTAGCTGGACATATCCCACTAATTTCCTACATGGGTACACACACGTGTAAAATCGGTTTTGTTTTTAGTTAATTTTGATACACGAACCTCGATTCGTAACACATTATTAACACATAAACACTAACCCATGAAACACCTTACTTATCGAATTGCCCTTATCTTTGCGATAATGGGTCTGAGCTGCGCAAATGCGTTTGCTCAGCAAGTGAAAGGTACAGTCAAGGATTCGGCCGGCCAGCCGGTCATCGGTGCTGCTGTAGTGGTGGAAGGGACCACGAACGGCACAACAGTGGATCTTGACGGTAATTTCGTGTTTAACTCACCAGTTCCAGCTGACGCTGTTCTTGTGGTATCTTCAATAGGGTATGAGACCGTGAAGGTGCCTGCAGGAAAAGGCATTGTGGACGTTATCCTCAAGGAAGATGCTGAAATGCTTGAGGATGTGGTGGTTGTCGGATACGGCGTGCAGAAGAAGAGTGTCGTGACCGCAGCCATATCTTCAATCACTTCGGATGATCTCAAGAAGACGGCTCACACGCGCGTGGACAACCTTCTTCAGGGTATGACTTCGGGTGTGACCGTGACCCAGACATCAGGAGCTCCGGATGCCGGATCACAGATCCGTATCCGTGGTATCGGTACCATCAACAACTCCAATCCTCTTTATCTGGTAGACGGAATGCCTGTCGGTGGCATCGACTATCTCAATCCTGCTGACATAGAGCGTATCGAAGTCCTCAAGGATGCGGCTTCAGGCGCAGTTTACGGTGCACGTGCTGCAAACGGAGTGGTCCTGGTGACAACCCGTCAGGGAACAAAAGGCAAGACAACCGTAAATTATGACTTCTCGTTCGGATGGCAGAATCCATGGCGCAAGCCTCAGGTTCTGGATGCAACCGAATATGCCATAATGATGAATGAGGGCTATATCAATAATGGTAATGTTCCCCGTTATGACGACCCTTATTCATATGGAAAGGGAACCGACTGGGTGGATGCGATATTCAACAGGAATGCTCCCGTCATGAAGCATGACCTTAATATAAGCGGAGGAAATGACAAGGTGCAGTATTCTACCTCAGCAGGCTACCTCACCCGCGAGGGAACGATCGGAGGTAACTTCGGACGTGCAAACTACGACCGTTTCACTCTCCGTCAGGCCTTGAATGCTACTCTTTTTGACAAGTCTTCTGAAAGGAACTGGCTCAACAAGATGACCATACAGTCAAGCCTGTCCTACTCTCACATCAATTCTACAGGTATCTCGACCAACTCTGAGTATGGTTCTCCACTCGGTTCTGCAATCGGAATGTCTCCTCTCGAACCTATCTATGCTGATGCCGCCATGATCGAGTCATACAAGACTCTCTATCCGGAAGGATTCCAGTATCTGATCAAGGATGCTCAGGGCCGCACATATTCAGTGGCTGACGGTGCAGTATATAATGAGCAGAAGAACCCGCTCGCAATGCTTGAAATGCCGGGCGAACAGTACTTTACTGACAAGTTCGTCGCTAACGGCAACATCGAGCTCCAGCTTTGGGACGGCTTGAAGTTCCGCAGTCAGATCGGTGTAGACATGGCGTTCTGGGGCAGCCACGGCCACTCTATCGAATATTTCCTTTCTTCAAAGGATTCAAGCTACGACAAGATCACTCAGGAAGTGACCTATGACAAGGCTGGTACAGAGACCAAGACCGATGTGATGAACTATGGAACATCTGCATGGCAGTCGATGAACCGTTCGCTTGCATGGCAGGTGGAGAATATCCTTACCTATGACAGGCAGTTCGGAGAGCACCATGTGTCTGCGATCCTCGGCCAGTCCGCGATGTCTTCTTCATCTTCGAATGTGGGAGCCTCGGCAATGGGAGTGAAATATCCATATGACAACAACATGATATCCGTCAATAACACTCTGGGACAGCGTCCTGACGGTGACAGGGACGGATGGGGCTCATGGAACTCCATTCCTTACAGGCTTGCTTCTTATTTCGGACGAGTTTCTTACAACTATGCCGAGCGCTATATGGCTGAAGTGACGGTACGCCGCGATGCTTCCAGCCGTTTCGGTGACAATAACAAGTGGGGAACCTTCCCTTCAGTGTCTCTTGGCTGGAATATCAAGAACGAATCCTTCCTCAAGGATGTGAACTGGCTCTCAGGCCTGAAGCTCCGTGCATCTTACGGTATAAACGGTAATGACGCCATCGGTGACTTCACTTACGCTGTATATATGAATTCCGGCAACAACTACGTCTTCGGTTCCGGTGCGGACGGCAGCGAAAGCATGGTTCAGGGAACCAAGCCTTCAGGCCTTGCCAACCCTGACGTAAGATGGGAACAGTCTCATCAGACCGACATAGGTGTCGATGCGGCCTTCTTCAACAACCGCCTCACCCTCACTGCAGACTGGTATTCAAAGAAGACTTCCGGAATGCTCCTCTCGATGCCTGTTCCAGGTTATGCAGGAGACTCTGCTCCTACAGGAAACCTTGGTGACATGGTAAACAGCGGAGTCGAGCTTGAAATAGGATATCGCGACTCTTACGGCGACTTCAACTGGCATGTGTCAGCGAACGCGACATATAACAGGAACGAACTCACATATCTCGGAGATGACGCTACTGACCTTTATGGATCCAACCATAAGATCGGCCAGCTTACACGTGGTGAGATCGGCATGCCGTTCCCGTTCTTCTACGGATATGTGACAGACGGAGTCTTCCAGAATAATGAAGAAGTGGCTGCCTATGTAAATAAGGACGGCGCCCTTATCCAGCCGAAGGCCACTCCTGGTGACCTCCGCTTCAAGGACCTCGACGGCGACGGATCGATCACTGACAAGGACCGTACTTATATAGGAAAGGGTATTCCTGACTGGACATTCGGCCTTTCTCTCGGATTCGAATGGAAGGGCATTGATTTCAGTATGCTCCTTCAGGGCCAGCTTGGAGCTCAGACCTTCAATGTGACCCGTCGTACGGACCTCTATTACATCAACCTTCCAAGGACTATCCTGAACCGCTGGACCGGCGAGGGATCCACCAACAAGTATCCTAAATTCGAGTTCTCTTCAGCTAATGAGAACTACAGGGTGTCTGACCTCTGGCTTGAGGACGCTTCATTCCTGCGCGCCCGCACAACCCAGCTCGGATATACTCTGCCTGCAAGCCTGACAAGAAAGGTGGCTGTCCAGAGACTCAGAATCTATGCTCAGGCAGAGAACCTGTTCACCTTGACCAGCTATTCAGGATGCGACCCTGAAGTTACCGGAGGTAACGGATTCGGTACAGAAGTAGGTATTGACCGCGGTGTATATCCTCAGGCAAGAACCTTCTCTGTAGGTCTTAATCTTACTTTCTAATCTATAAGGAATGAATATCATGAAAAAGACAATAATTGCAATCTGTTCTCTGGCTGTCCTTCTCGTGTCGTGCACGAAGGATTTTGTGACAGTCAAGCACAATTCCTCAGAGCCGCTTGACCAGTATTTCATCAATCAGTCAAGGGCATATGAAGCGCTCGTCGCGGCTTATGACCCGCTTCAGTGGTTCAACTACTTCTACCAGTACACTCCGCTCTGGCTTGTGTCCGACATAATGGCTGACGATGTTTACTGCGGTGGTTCCAATGAGGGAGACCAGCCTGTTCTCGTGAAGGCGCATTATTATCAGGCCACTCCTACGGACGTATGTGACAGGATCTGGACTGTAGCTTATTCCGGAGTGAACAGGGCGTGTCACGTTCTTGAGCGTGTCGATGCCGTTCCTGGGATGAGTGATGCGGACAAGAACCTCTATAAGGCTGAAGCCACTGTCCTTAAGGCCTATTATTACAATGTCCTTTGGAAATTCTGGGGCAATGTACCTTATTATGATGTGAATCTTGAGGCACCTTATACTGCACCTCAGCTTAATGCCGATCAGGTCTATGAGAACATCGTAAGCAAGATCGAGGAAGCTGTGGCGATGAATGTGCTTCCTATGAAGGCTGCTGCCGGCTCTCAGGGCCGTGTGACCAAGGCTATGGCCTATATGCTCTATGCTGAGGCTGTGATGTATCAGAATGATACCAGGAGATACAAGCAGGCTTATGACTGGATGGTGGAGATCATCAATTCAGGAGAATACTCTCTCGTGGATGACTTCGCAGGCATCTGGGCGGAAAGCGGAGAGTGGTGCGCGGAATCGATCTGGGAGGTGAACTTCACTCCTAAGGGTCAGGGACGTAACTGGGATAATCCTATCTTCACAGGTGGAACGGTGGCTCCTGTATTCATCGGCATACCTACAGCCATTCCGGGAAAGTTTGTTGAAGGATGGGGCTTCGGACCGATTGCTGCCCATGCTTATGAGATGTATGCTGAAGGTGACATCCGTCGTGACGGAGGTATCTATAACCATCTTGCGGAAGATCCTGCATATATCACCGAGAACAAGGGACGCTGGCAGTCTACCGGTTATTTCAACCTCAAGTATATGGCGCGTGAGGGCGGCAATACAGGTTATATCGGTGACCCTAACCTCAATTTCGGCAACAACGACCGCGTATACCGCTTTGCCGAGTGTCTGCTCAATGCAGCAGAACTTTCTCTGACCGTCGGAGGCGAAGGAGCCGCATACCTGAATATGGTACGCGCACGTGCTAAATGTACCGATACAGGTGCCGACCTGGATGCCATCATCAAGGAGCGCCGCAAGGAGTTCCTCGGTGAAGGAAAGCGCTATTGGGATCTTGTACGTACAGGCAAGGCTGAAACAGTCCTTACTTCTGCCGCTCATGCGTATCGTCCTGAGAGCTGGACCCAGAACAAGAAATACTGGCCTATACCTCAGTCAGAGCGCGATAAGGACCCGAACATCGTTCAGAATAATTACTAAATTTGCAGATCATGAGAAATATATTCAGATATATAGCACTCATAGCAGCTTCCGTGGCAGTTTTCGGCTGTTATCCGGAGGTGCTGGAGGTCGATCAGAACAAACTCCCTCAGGCTTCTGAACTTAGACCTGTGATATCTACGAATCCGGAAACGAATGAAGTGACTCTCTCCATCGAGAATACTGATGTCACTCCGATCTGGATTCCTGGTGATGTCGCCATCAACGGCAAGTACAATGGCGATAAAATCTACAAAGGAACTACCACCCTGGTGTTCAACGACAAGGGAGAGCACGTTGTGGAACTGAAGGCTTATAACTCTTATGGTATTTCCCTGGGCTCACAGCAGGTGAAGTTCTCATTCGAGAATGAGATACCTTATGACAAGGGACTCATCTGGTGGAACAATACCGAGGATACAAACAAGTGGCTTACCGCCAATACCTCCAACCGTTCATACTACTATGCTCCGGGCTGGGCTCAGATCGCAGATCCAGTGGTGGAGGACAGCAGGCATTGCTATACGGTGACCCTGCCTGAAGCTACCACGGACCAGTGGCAGGCTCAGTTCGCATTCAATGAACTCGGCATCTCCACTCAGTCAGGTAAGACCTATGACTTCCAGGTTATCCTGAATTCTACAAAGGACCATCCTGGAGTCACAGTCAAGCTGACCCAGACCAATGATGATAATGTGTTCTATTTTGCAGACAGACATCCTCTCAAGGCCGGTTCCAATTACATCTACACAATGACAGAGATGGAAGGAAAGGATATTGCCGACCTTAAGCTCGTGTTTGACTTCGGAGGCAATGAGGCAGGTACTGTTGTGGCTATCAAGGAAATTGTATTCTCGGAACATCAGGACGACCATGCGCCATATGTTTCCGATGAAGGAAACCTCTGGATGGATGCGAATATTGAAGTGTCATTCTGGTTTGCGGATGAGGCTTGGGGTCAGATAGCGGATCCTGAATACTCGTCTAAGGGTAACTATCATAAGATAATAATACCTGAGGGTATCGGTAGCCAGCAGTGGCAGGGTCAGTTCGTGTTCAACAACACAGGACTGAACACCACCTCCGAGAAGGGTTATTCCTTCACTATGAAGCTCAAATCTACAGCAGACCATCCGGGTGTGACAATCAAGCTTACCCAGCAGGATAATGACGGCATATTCTTCTTCGAAAAAAGGCATGTGCTGACTGCAGGTCAGGAATATGTGTATGAGACAGGTCCGGTAGCAGGAGTGGACATTACCAATGCCAAGATGGTTCTTGACTTCGGTGGCGGGGCTGCAGGCTCACAGGTCGAGTTCTATGACATCGCCTTACGGGAAACAGACCTTCCTGGTCCTCCGCCTCCTGATATGACGGTATGGGAGCCATACGCTGAGACAAATCTTGCTCTTGCCGGCAATTGGAGTGAAATATCATATTTCTTTGCAAATAATGATTGGGCACAGATTGCAGATCCTGTATATAAGGTGGAAGAAGTAAAGGAAGTCGGAGAATATAAGGCTCTCAAGCATACAGTGATCATTCCTGAGGGAGCAGGTAGTTCTGATTGGCAAGGCCAGATGGCATTCAACAATATTGGTATAGCGATGGACGCATCCAAGGAGTATGACTTCATGATAGTGCTTCATTCGACCGAGGCTCACCCTGGAGCTCTTGCAAAGTTTGCTGTATATAATCCGAATCCTGCTGAAGGTGAAAAGGCTGAAGGCCCGGCTATATATGATTTCGGCCGTAAACCGCTTCCTGAATGCGAGGATGTAGTCTTCAAGGTTTCTAAGGTGACAGGTGTCGCTGCCGGCAACATGATGCTGATTCTTGACATGCCGGGTGGTGTTGCCGGATCGAAGATACAGATCAAGGAGATTACCATCCAGGAACACCTGGAACAATAAACCCGATGTTTTGATGATTCAAGGGCAAAGTCCTATGGCTTTGCCCTTTTAAAAAACAACAATGATATGAAGGTATTGAATTTTTGGAAACTTGCTGCTCTTTTCGTGTTTTCATGCTCATGTGGAGAGCCGGAAGTCATCCGCAGCGAGTCAAAAGTGAACGCTGACAGAGAATCCATATCAGTGTCTTCCCTTGCCGTGGTGGAGACTCTAAGGGTGACTTCTGACTGTGACTGGTCGATTGCTCCGGAAGACAGGAGCTGGGTCAGCGTTTCTCCGACGGGAGGAATCAAGGGTGAGACTGTGGTCAAGGTCACGGTTTCCAAGAATTCTTCATGGGAACCGAGACAGACCAGGCTTGTTGTCCGGTATGCCGGAGGGAGTCTGGAGATACCGCTTCGCCAGAATTACGAGGTTACCCCTGTAAACGTGCGTGACAATGCCTTCAGCGATGCTCTGGTTTCAGGATATGACACCGATGGAGACGGAATCCTGAGTACGAAGGAGGCGGCTTCCATTACTGAAATCAATGTGGCGGGCAAAGGTATAGGCACGATCACGGGTCTTGCCGGTAAGTTCCCGCTTCTGAAATCTTTGGACTGTTCGGACAACGACCTGACGGAACTTGACCTTACAGGACTCACGGGATTGACCAGACTTGATTGTTCCGGGAACAATCTGACATCCCTGGACATATCCCTTCTTGTCAATCTTGAGTATTTTGACGCTACAGACAACGACTCTCTCGATCAGATAATGGTATGGACTGGCTTCAAGCCGGGTGCAGGTTTCAGCAAACCTGATGCTGCCCGTTATGTGGAACCGGAAATACCGACTCCTGCCGGTTATTCTCTCGTGTGGCAGGAGGAGTTCAACGCAACGGCTACAGGCCTTCCGGACACCGGTAAATGGTGGTACGAGACTGCAGAGCCTGGCTGGGTGAACAATGAACTTCAGACATATATCGCGGGACGCAAGGGCGACATCGTTACGGCACAAGTAAGTGACGGTACGCTCAAGATCCGCGCAATCAAGGACGGGAACAGAGTCTATTCAGCCCGTGTCAATACTCACGAAGGATGGACATACGGCTACTTTGAGGCAAGACTCAAGCTGCCGGAAGGCAAGGGGACATGGCCGGCATTCTGGATGATGCCGACCGTGTGGTCAGGCTGGCCTGAAGGAGGGGAGATAGATATAATGGAACACGTGGGCTGCGTACCTACCGAAGTCTCGTCCTCGATCCACTGCAAGGCATATTATCACGCCATCAACACCCAGAAGACGGCGGCAAGGAAGATATCCACGGTCATGGACGAGTTCCATGTATATGCTCTTGAATGGACTCCGGAATATATCAGGACTTATGTGGACGGAGAACTGCTGTTCCATTATAACCCGGACAATTATGAACTTGGAAGGACGGCTGACACCTGGCCGTTCAACAAACCGTTCCAGCTCAAGCTGAATCTTGCCTGGGGTGGAGACTGGGGAGGAATGTACGGAGTTGATGAATCATGCCTTCCAGCCGTCTATGAGATAGATTACGTACGTGTATTTCAGAAACCTTGACAAATAAGCAAATCGGAATATGAACAGGATTTTTAGAATTGCAATGCTTGCAGCATTGTCCGTACTACTGGTGTCATGCTCTGCCTCCAGGAGCGAGACTGACCGCAAGGTCGATGAACTTCTGAGCAAGATGACCCTGCGTGAGAAGATCGGTCAGATGAACCAGCTTTCAGGCGGTGCATGGCTGGCGGCTCAGGCTGCAAAAGGCGAAGTGGGTTCCATTCTGAATTGTGTGGACCCGTCGGAAATCAATGCCGTCCAGAAGGCTGCCGTTGAAGAAAGCCGTCTCGGGATACCTGTGCTGGTAGCAAGGGATGTCATCCATGGATTCAGGACAATATTCCCTATTCCGCTTGGTCAGGCTGCCACCTTCGATCCCGCGATAGTGGAAAGAGGGGCCCGTGTAGCAGCTGTCGAAGCTACGGCAAGCGGAGTGCGCTGGACCTTCTCCCCTATGCTCGATGTGGCCCGCGACCCTCGTTGGGGAAGAGTCGCTGAAGGATCCGGTGAGGACCCTTATCTTGACATGCTTATGGGTGTGGCGATGGTAAAGGGTTATCAGGGTGAAGACCTGTCCGATCCTACGTCAATGGCTGCATGCATCAAGCATTTCGTGGGTTATGGAGCGGCGGAAGGAGGACGTGACTACAACACGACCATGATTTCCGAACGCTCTCTGAGAAATACTTATTTCCCTGCTTTCAAGGCTACTGCCGATGCCGGCGCCGCCACTCTCATGACTTCGTTCAACGAGATAGACGGAGTGCCGTCCACCGGTAACAAATGGCTGCTCAAGGATGTCCTTCGCAATGAGTGGGGATGGAAAGGAATGGTGGTGACAGACTGGAACTCGGCAGGTGAGATGATAGCTCATGGATATTCATGCGACCTGAAGCATTCGGCAGAACAGGCAGTGAATGCCGGTGTGGACATGGATATGATGTCATATGGATTCATCAGTCATCTGGAGGAGCTTGTGCGTGAAGGAAAGGTCTCTGAGAAGGAAATAGACCGTGCAGTACGCAATATATTGAAGCTCAAGTTCGACCTTGGTCTTTTTGAAAACCCTTATGTGGATGAGGAGGCACCGGCAAAGGTGGATTATGCACCTGAGCATCTTGCTGCGGCAAAGCAGTGTGCCCTGGAGTCTGCCATCCTTCTTCAGAACAAGGGCAATGTCCTTCCTCTTGACAATGCAAGTACCATTCTGGTCACCGGTCCTCTTGCAGATGCTCCATACGAGCAGTTGGGAACATGGACCTTTGACGGTCAGAAGGAGCATAGCGTCACTCCTCTTGCTGCCCTGCGCAAGGAATATAATGTCATATGGGAACCGGGGCTTGCCTACAGCCGCGACAGGAATACCTCTTCGTTCGCAAAGGTGAGAAGTGCAGCAGCCAAGGCAGATGCAGCTGTCGTGTTTGTGGGAGAGGAGGCGATTCTTTCAGGAGAGGCACATTCGCTCTCAAATCTCAATCTGCAGGGTGCTCAGAGCGAGCTTATTGCAGAAGTCGCCAAGGCAGGCAAACCTGTCGTGGTGGTCGTCATTGCAGGACGTCCTCTCACTATTGAACGTGACCTTGCGAATTGTGACGCAATGCTTTATGCGTTCCACCCGGGCACCATGGGAGGTCCGGCGATAGCGGATCTCATCAAAGGTAAGTCCGTCCCTTCCGGTAAGACCCCTATGACTTTCCTTCGGGATGCAGGACAGGCTCCGTTCTATTATAACCACAACAACACAGGTCGTCCATGCAATGGGACGGAGACCCTTCTGAATGACATTCCGATCGAGGCTGGCCAGACATCTCTCGGATGTACCTCATACTATCTTGACACAGGCTACGGCCCGTTGTTCCCTTTCGGCTACGGACTTTCCTACACTTCATTCGAATACGGCACACCTTGTCTTGCCGAAGCTGAACTTGGTCAGGATGATGTTATCCGTGCAAGCGTGGAGCTCCGCAATACCGGCAGACATGCAGCCACAGAAGTGGTTCAGCTTTATGTCAGAGACCTTGTCGGATCGGTTGTACGTCCGGTAAAGGAACTCAAGGGATTCGAGAGGGTGACTTTGAATCCGGGTGAGTCGAAGACGGTTGAATTCAACCTGCCTGTGGCTGACCTTGCCTTCTGGAATGCAGATATGGATCATGTTGTGGAACCTGGTGATTTCCAGCTATGGATAGCCGGTGATTCGGCTTCAGGTGACGCTGTCAGGTTTTCTGTAAAATAGAGTTATATGAAACGTCTGTGGTTTTTACTTTGTGCTGTGGCAGTATCCCTTCTGGCAGGATGCAAGCCGGAAGAGACTCCTGAGTCCGGGGATGGCGTGAAGGATAATTCTGCATATCTCGCCCTTGTGAAGGCATACAGGGAAGGCAGGATTTTCACCTCGGTGGATGTCCGGCAGAGCTCGGATGCCGTCTTCTTTGAGGAGGATATCGTGGTGGAGGTGCCGCATCAGGCTTTCAGAATCCATGACTGTCGTAATACCTCTCCTGCAGAAGTGTCCAGGCAGGGAAACTGGTGGGCTGTAGGAGGGACTGTCTACGGCATTATGGTGGACATGAGCCTGTCTGATGAGGAAGCTGCCCCTGTCTATGCATGGTATGACAGCAAGACCCTTCATCTCCATCTGAGCAACACCCATATACTGGACTTCAATAGCCGTGTGCTTGAAGATGAGAAGTTACAGAAGGAGGAGATCGCCCGTAGACAGAACATCCCTGTGATATACATAGACACCGGTGGAAAGGGAATATATGACAAGGATAATTATGTGGACGGCACCATAACGATAAAGGATCCTGAGAAGCTTTATAGCGATAATGCGGAGTTCTCCGCAAAGATGGGCATCCGTGGGCGCGGCAATTCCACATGGAGCTTCCCGAAGAAGCCTTGGAAGGTCAAGCTGAAGGAAGCTGCCTCGCTTCTGGGAATGCCAGCCGACAAGGAATGGGCGCTTCTGGCAAATTATGCCGACCGCACTCTCCTGCGTAACATTACGGCCATGCATCTTTCCGAAATCTGCGGTTTCTCATGGACACCGCGTATGCGCAGCGTCGAGGTGTATCTGAATAATTCCTATCAGGGGGTCTATACCCTCTGCGAGCATAAGAAGGTTTCTGCAGACAGGGTGAATATTGATGTGGACGGCGGTGACCTTTATCTTGAGATAGAAGAACAACAGGACGAGACCACATGCTGGTGGACCGGTATGGGGGTACCTATGATGTTCAGCGATCCTGAAGAGCCTTCAGCCCAGGTGCTTGAAGCCACTAAGAAAATGTTCAATGATTTCGAATCTGCCCTTCGTAACAACGATTATTCAGAATCGACAGGGTATCCGAAATATATCGATGTGGATTCGTTCATCGATTATTATATAGTTCAGGAACTTACCAAGAATATTGACGGTAATCTCCGCAAGAGTTCCTTCATCACCATAGAGAAAGGCGGCAGGATGGAAATGTATCATCTGTGGGATTTTGACCTGACGCTTGGTAATGCAGGATATTTTGGAGCTGAAGTTGGAAACGGATATGAGAATTATTGGATCAAGAGGGACAGATGGTATCCGTATCTCTTCAGGGATCCTGCCTTTGTGGACAGGTTGCAGGCACGTTGGGCTGAACTTTATCCCCAGTTTGCCAAGGTGCCGGAATTCATTGATCTTCAGGCTCTTTATCTTGATAAGGCCAAGGATAGGAATTTCCAGAAATGGAGCATATGGGAGTCAGTGGACTGGGTTAAGTTCCCATCCCTCGGTTCATATGAGAAGGAACTGGAATACCTCAAGGAATTCTATAAACGCCGTCTCGGATGGCTTAATGTGGAACTGAACCGACTATAAGCGGATTAGAGAGAGGATGTCATGCCTCTCTCTAATGCTTTTTTCAATTGCTTGTCATATCTCAGGCGGATCTTCACCCCGGCCTCCTGATACCAGTAACGTGTGGCTATCTCCTCTTCGATGAACGGGATTATTTCCTCCTTCTTCAGTCTTATGAACCGTTCCTTGTCCATCTCCAGGGCCTTCTCGAGAGCAGCGAGTTCGTCCTTCATTGACTCTGCAAGCCCATCTTTCTCGAGTTCCTTCTTCATGGAGTCGTAGTAGGTCCTGGCACTGCTTCTGTAGTCGAATTCCTGGGTTTTTGCAAAAGAGATGAAGTCTTCGAAATCCTTGTCCGTGAAGTGATATTCATCGACAGGCGCGATGCTGTCATGTTCTCTTGCGAACTTGAGGACGTACTGGTCTATCACTCCACCCAGCACCAGTGAGTAGACGAGACGGCTGTATTGTGGGGCTTCTATATCTATGTCAGGAGTGATTCCGCCTCCATCCCTTACTATCCTTCCGGATGCTGTCCTGAATTCCTTGGTGAGTGAGTCAGGAATCTGGCCCACGCTTCCGTCCTCGTTGCGGTTTGAGTAATCTATCGCCTGGACACAGCGTCCGCTTGGAGTGTAGTACTTCGATGTGGTGATCTTCATCTGGCCGTTGTAAGGCAATGGCCTTATCGACTGCACGAGACCTTTTCCATAGCTTCTCTTTCCCATGATTGTAGCACGGTCCATATCCTGTAGCGCTCCTGCCACAATTTCTGAAGATGATGCGGAACCGGAATCTATCATCACGATCAGAGGCATCTGTGCATCGACGGGCTCGCTCTCGGTGTAATACCTGTTTTCACTGCCCTCGATCATTCCTTTCGAAGAAACGACCAGCGAGCCTTTCGGTACGAAGAGTGACACGATCTCTATGGCTTCCTGCATGAGTCCTCCTCCATTGCCCCTGAGGTCGAGCACGAATCTTTTCATACCCTTGTCCTTGAGTTCGATGAATTTCTTTCTGAGGTCTTTTGCCACGTTCCTTGTGAAACTGCTCTGAAGCACGTATCCTGTGGTGTCGTCGAGCATTCCTGCATATTCTATGTCAGGGAAATGGATCCTTTCACGTATTATGGGCACATCAAGAGTGTCTCCGGTGCGGACTTTCTTGACTTTGAACACGACCTGTGTGCCCGGCTTGCCCTTCATCCTGTCACTGCTCTCCTTGGTCTCAAGACCCTTTGTCGGCACTCCGTCGATTGCCAGAATCTCATCTCCGCATACGAGTCCGTTCTTATAGGCGGGTGAACCGAAATACGGCTCGTTTATAACCACGTTTTCTTCCTTTTTCTTATGTATGATGGCTCCGATGCCTCCATATGTCTTTGAAAGCATCATTTCAAGGTCTTCATTCTCCTCCTCCGGGATATAGATGGTGTACGGGTCCAGCTCCTTCAGCATTGCGTCCACCCCGGCCCTCATTATGCGGTCCACAGGAAGCGTGTCCACGTATGAGCGGTTAAGTTCCTTGATGATGGAATTCTGGATTTCCACCCACTGTCCGAGCTTGAAATCCCTGGACTGGGCTTCTGAGACCTGATAAGCGACAAAAATCATGGCTGCAGCCATGATGAAAACAATCTTCTTCATATATGCAATATTGGTTCGGGACTTGATTTCATGCGGATGATTCTTCCGACAAGCAGCCCCGGCATAATCCATGCCACAAAAGTACGAAATATTTTCTACCTTTGCAGAGGTTTTTAGTAGTAATGATTAAACAGCAGTTTTATGAAATTGGTTTTTGCAACGGGCAACAGCGGCAAACTGCGTGAAGCGTCAGAAATTCTAGGTGAGGGGTTTGAGCTCGTTACCCCGCTACAAGTAGGAATTGTGGAAGATATTCCTGAAACAGGTAATACATTGAGGGCTAATTCATTGCAGAAGGCCAAATATCTTTTTGACAAATGCGGAAGCAACTGCTTTGCCGATGATACAGGACTTGAAGTCGATGCTCTCGGTGGCGCTCCCGGCGTCTATACCGCCAGATATGCAGGTGAAGGCAAGGATTTCAATGCCAATATGGATAAAGTGCTTCGTGAACTTCAGGTGCTTGAATGCGAGGCAAATATGGCTGCCGGTCTTGGACTCAAGGTCAAGCCTTTTTCAAGAAAGGCGAGATTCAGAAGCGTCATAACCTTGATTCTCAATGGAGAGAAACATTTCTTCAACGGTACTCTGGAAGGAGTGATTGCGAGGGAGAAATCCGGTAACGGAGGCTTTGGCTATGATCCGATTTTCATAGCAGACGAGTATCCGGGACAGACTTTGGCAGATATAACCGAACAGCAGAAGAACGCGATTTCCCACAGAGGCAAAGCCCTGCGCGAGATGGCAGAATGGCTCCGCTCTGCCATTCCGGGCGAAGTCTCTGTCATTCCGAGCGAAGTTTCTGTCATTCCGAGCGAAGTCGAGGAATCTAAATGACCGGTCATGACAACAACCACGGAACTGATAGTTCTCCACACCACAAAGTTCGGAGAGAATTCAATCGTTGTCCATACCCTCAGCCGGGACTATGGCAGGCGGAGTTTTCTTGCGCGGGGAGCCGGAAAACGTCAGATGTCCATGTTTCTGCCACTGAATATCCTTGAGGCTGATATCATCGAAAGTACCAGGTCGTCTCTGTTCACGATGAGGAACATGTCAGTGAAGTATCCTCTAAATGGTATACGTAACAGCATGTTCAAGAATTCCATGACCATGTTCATGAGTGAGGTGCTCTACAGGGTCATCCGGGAGGAGTGCAATGAACCGGGACTCTTTCAATGGTGTGAAAAAAGCATAATGGTGCTGGATGCCATCAGTTCCGATTTCAGCAATTTCCATATCCGTTTTCTTCTGGAGCTTGCCGTGAATCTTGGTTTCAGCCCTCAGTCCCACGACATAATGCCGTTTGTCGGAGACAACTACCCGGTGGTGAAGCGTTTCATGTCGCTTCCTTTTGTCGAGTCCATGCTGATTCCGTTGAACGGCGTCGTGAGAAATGAAATAGCGGAGGAAATCCTCCGCTATATCGAATTTCACACCGAATCTGCAGTGAATATAAACTCCCTCAAAGTCCTCCGCGAACTCTTCGCCTAGACTTCCGGCCAGATGTAGACTTTGTCGCTGCGGCGCAGGCGGGTCTCCTCTATGGCGCGGCAGGCCTGCTCGCTGCAGCCGTCGCCGCAGAGGCTGAGCGCCTCTTCGCGTGCTCCCGGGACGACCTTGCTCCAGTCGATCGGAATCGAGCAATATGTGCCCTTGACAGCTTCCTGGACAGGTTTCAGGTCTACTCGGATCTCGGGAACAGTGTACTCGATACATCCTGAAGTAGGACCTATGATGAGTATCTTGTCACCGACCTTGAGTGTGTTTGACTCCACAAGAATCTCTGCCACTCCGAGCTTGCCGAACCAGTTGGTGATCTTTCCGCAATATGCTTTCTTGCGTGTGGCTGTGCTTCCGTATACGTCGCACCACTCGCCGAGGCGCGCTCCCTGGTAGTATCCGTCCCAGAATCCTCTGTTGAACACTTCCTCGAGCTCTGCCTTGAATGATGCACCGAGCTCCGGCGTGTATGTGCCGTCGCAGACGGCGTCAGCAGCGCGACGGTAGCATGACGCCACGCGCTTTACATATTCGGCCGAACGTGCGCGTCCCTCGATCTTGAACACGGTCACTCCCGCGTCGATGATCTTGTCCATGAACTCTATGGTGCAGAGGTCCTTTGGTGACATTATATATTTATTGTCTATCTCCAGCTGCATGCCTGTCTCCCTGTCTTCCACCTTGTATGCGCGGCGGCAGAGTTGGTAGCATGAGCCGCGGTTGGCTGATGCTCCGTATTCGTGCAGACTGAGATAACATTTGCCTGAAATAGCCATGCAGAGCGCTCCGTGAGCGAACATCTCGATCTCGACAAGTCGTCCCGAAGGACCGCAGATCTGATCTCTGTCGATGATGGCCTTGATGTCCTTGACCTGTCCGAGGTTGAGCTCGCGGGCCAGCACGATGACGTCGGCAAACTGTGCATAGAATCTCAGAGCCTCTGCGTTCGAGATGCTGAGCTGTGTGGAAATATGCACTTCCACGCCTATCTGACGGGCATATATGATGGCTGCCATGTCTGAGGCGATCACTGCGGTGATGCCTGCAGCCTTGGCCGCATCCAGCGTGCGCTTCATGTCCTCAAGGTCTTCTCCGAAGAGCGCGATGTTGAGGGTCAGGTAGGTCTTCACACCATATTTTGAACATATGTCGACGATCTCCTGCAGGTCGGTCATCTTGAAGTTGTTCGCCGAATGCGAACGCATGTTCAGCTTCTCCACTCCGAAATAAACCGAATCAGCACCTCCCTGAATGGCTGCGTGCAGGCATTCGAAATTGCCCGCAGGGGCCATTATCTCTAGTTTTCTTTTTTCCATTGTCATCATAGTCATTGCCGTTGTCTCCCTACGCCCCAGCCGTCATCTTCCTCTGTCCCAGCCGTTGTCTTCCTCTGTCCCAGCCGTTGTCTTCCTCTGTCCCAGCCGTTGTCTCCCTACGTCATTGCGAGGAGCGTAGCGACGTGGCAATCTTTTCATTATTTTGTTCTTCCGATAAGTTTCTTTGCATAGTTTTCAAGAAGCGCGTATGCTTCAGGCTGCAGGTTGAGGGCTGCTGCATGCGAGAGCGACTGGCTGTGCTTCCTGATGATCTCCTGCTTTGCCTCTTCTCCTACTTCAAGCTCAGCGTAGATCGCCTTGACAGTAGCTATTTTAGCCTCTTTCTCCTGATCGGTGGCTATCGGCATGGCCATGGCCTCAAGCAGCTTGGCGCGTGTTTTCTCTGATGCCTTCTCAAAAGCCCTGGTCATCAGCCAGCTCTTCTTGTTGTTGAGGATGTCACCTCCGATCGCCTTGCCGAACACCTTAGGATCTCCATAAGTGTCAAGCCAGTCGTCAGCGATCTGGAATGCGATTCCGAGGTCGTATCCATATTTATAAAGCAGATCCGCCTCATGGTCAGATGCGCCTGCAATGAGCGCGCCCATCTTTGCCGAGCAGGCGATCAGGACTGCTGTCTTCAGCCCGATCATCTTCAGATAATCGGCCATAGGCACGAAGTCCATGTCCTCGAAATCCATGTCGTACTGCTGTCCTTCGCATACCTCCGCTGCTGTCTTTGAAAACAACTCCAGCGCCTTTGGAAGCACTTCTGCCGGCGCTTTTGCGATCAGCTTGTAGCTCTCGATGGACATCACGTCGCCGGAAAGGATAGCCGTGTTTTCGTCCCACTTGCGGTACACCGTCGGCACTCCGCGCCTTACGTCCGCCTTGTCCATGATGTCGTCATGGATCAGCGTGAAGCTGTGGAAGACCTCCATGGCGGCAGCGGGCGAGAGGATCTCCTCGCAGAATGCGTCCTTGTAAAGGGCGTAGGCTGTGAGGCAGAGACGCGGACGGATGCGCTTTCCGCCGATCTCCATCATGTATCTCAACGGGTCATAGAGCCCGCGGGGCTCCTGTGTGAAGGTCAGATTGCCGAACAGTTCCTTGATGGCTGAGTCGATATGGTTTTCCTGAATCATAATGTTGCTTCTATATCCCACAAAGGTAATGATAAAAACGGAAATTCTTTATCTTTGCAATTCAATTGCTTTTTTCTTTGCGTTGCGGACGGACTGGTGTGACATGGGAATGTGAAAACTTGATACGCCGCTATTGAAAACAAGACAATTTTGATGAAAAAACAGTGCGGTGTGACATGAAACAGATGATTTGTGTCACGCCTTCCCAAGAAGATATATATTATGATCATAAAAGGACAAGCTACGGTTGTGAA
>JAZSEQ010000030.1:0-15244 GCA_045531765.1 Candidatus Cryptobacteroides sp.
CCCCAACGTCATTCCTGACCACAACGTCATCACTGACCACAACGTCATCCCCGACCTGATCGGGGATCCATAAACCAAAAGAAAACCAATAGCCAACAATGAAACTAAGCGAAAAAATCGGTTACGGCTTCGGCGACATGTCATCGTCGATGTTCTGGAAACTTTTTTCATACTTCCTTCCGTTCTTCTACTCTAACGTCTTCGGCCTGAGTCTGGCTGATGCCGGAGTCCTTATGCTTGTGACCCGTGTCTGGGATGCCGTTTCAGATCCTATGATGGGAATCATTGCAGACCGCACCAAGACCCGCTGGGGCAAGTACCGCCCTTATCTGCTGTTCTTTGCGATTCCGTTTGCAGTGTGCGGCGTCCTGCTGTTCACAACTCCTGAAAACGGTAAGGTGGTCTGGGCATATGTGACCTATCTGCTGATGATGACAGTCTATACGGGTATCAACGTACCGTACGGCTCTCTTCTGAATGTCATGACTTCAGATTCGGATGAGAAGTCTGTTCTCTCTTCATACAGGATGTTCTTTGCTTACGGAGGAAGTTTCATAGCCCTTTTTGCATGGGAGCCTCTTTGCAATATGTTCGACAAGACGAGAACTGTAGTGGAAGGAGCGGGCTCCCTGGCATCTATCTCCACCTCTCCTGCAGCATGGCAGAATGCGATGATCGTGATAGCTTCATGCTGCCTTGTACTATTTATCCTATGTTTCCTTTTTACAAAGGAACATGTGAGGAGCGAATCTACAGTTTCAGTAGGAAAGGACCTCAGCCTCCTGCTCCGTAACAAGCCATGGTGGCTTCTCATAGGTGCAGCCCTTGCATCCAACCTGTTCAACACAATACGAGGAACTACCACGGCATATTTCTTTGCAGACTATATACAGCAGCTGGTTTCGCTTGACGGTAAATGGGCCTTCCTCGTGTCTGCAGGAATCTTCCTTTCCATCGGTGAGATAGCCAATATGGTCGGAGTCGTACTTGCCGTGCCTATGTCGAAGCATCTTGGCAAGAAGACAACCTATATGCTGTCCATGGCTGCACTCGTTATCCTGAGCGGTCTGTTCTTCTTCCTCCCTGCCACCACTGGAGGTTATTGGGCGATGCTTGCATTCCAGATTATAATATCTGTGTTTACAGGAGTTATTTCTCCTCTTGTGTGGAGCATGTATGCCGATGTGGCTGATTATTCCGAGCTCAAGGATGGAACGGCATCAACAGGTCTCATCTTTTCTTCTGCCTCCATGGCCCAGAAGTTCGGTGGAGCATTCGGAGGATCTGCCGTGATGTGGCTGCTTGCCGCCTTCGGATACAGTACGGTTGCCGGTGCAGTCCAGACAGAGACCGCCATCCTCGGCCTGCGTATCCTTATGAGCTGGGTCCCTGCAGCGGTTGCCGCACTCTCCATACTTGTGGTCTGGTTCTACCCTCTCACCAAGAAGAAGATGGCCTCAGTCCAGAATGAACTGGCTACACGCCGTGCTGCGGAAAGTGTTGAATAACAGTGTTTTATGTTTATACGCCTGGGGTAAATGTCCCAGGCGTATACTTACAAGTGATTGATATTATGAAGATTAGATGTTTTGCTGGACTTCTGACAGCTGTAGTGTTGTCGGTCATGTGTACAACCCCTACCCCAAAAGTTGAACGTCTCCATGTGGAAGGCACAGCCCTGATGAATGAGTCGGGCGACACAGTTGAACTCAAGGGAATGAGTTTCGGCTGGAACTGTCTCTGGCCACGTTTCTATAATGCCGGTGCAGTCCGCCATGTGGTTCAGGACTGGGATGCCGGGATTGTCCGTGCAGCGATCGGAGTGGAACTTCGTGCCGGCGAGAATCAGGCGAAATGTTATCTTGACGATCCGGATTTCGGAAAGCTGTGTGCATGTACTATTGTAGATGCTGCCATAGACAACGGAGTCTACGTGCTTGTGGACTGGCATGCGCATGGACTCCATACCGATGCAGCCATAGAGTTCTTTACATATATGGCCGAAAAATACAAGGGTGTTCCAAATGTAATATACGAAATATGGAATGAGCCTTCGTATAAGGACCATGAGAAGCAGATAGACTACACCTGGGCCGAAATCAAGGAGTACTCCCTTGAAGTGATCAAGGCGATCCGAGCCATCGAGAAGGACGCAGTAATCATTGTCGGTACGCCGAGGTGGTCACAGAATGTGGACGATGCCGCAAATGATCCGATCATAGGTTATGACAATCTCATGTACACCCTTCATTTCTATGCAGGCACCCATAAGGAGTGGCTTCGTGAGAAAGGTGACTATGCGATGAGCAAGGGACTGGCCCTCTTCGTGACCGAGTGCGGCGGAATGAATGCCGACGGTCAGGGACCTATAGATGTGGAATCGACAGAGGCATGGATTGACTGGATGGACGAAAACGACATCAGCTATCTTTTCTGGTCTGTCTCCGACAAGGAGGAGACCTGTTCGATGCTCCTGCCGTCTGCTCCGTCAGAGGGGCCTTGGGCCGATACCGATCTCCGTCCGTGGGGACATTTCGTGAAGGAACAGCTGTAACGCTCAATATATAAAGGATTGACTGATGAAGAATACTCTATTATCGTTGGTATCGTTGATGGTCGCGACCCTGGCCGTGGCACAGGTGCGCGTGGCAACTCCGAACACAGAACTCATCCTCAAGGCAGAGCCGGGTCAGGAACTCCAGATCGTATATTTCGGAAGCAGACTCTGCGATGCAGATGTTGCAAACCTTCAGGCAGCAGGTGCTCCGAACCATAATGCCTATCCTCCATACGGCCTTTGGTGTGCTTCTGAGGCAGCTCTTGGGGTGACCCATGCGGACGGTAATATGTCCACCGTTCTGAATGTCGAGGGAATCCGGACAGTTGAGGAACCGACTGCCAAGGTGACAAGAGTCCGTCTGAAAGACACCGTGTATCCGTTCTATGTCACAGTGTGCTATCGTGCATATCAGGATGTAGACATGATAGAGATGTGGACAGAGGTCGAGAACTTGGAAAAGAAGCCTGTTACTTTGACCCGCTTCGATTCGGGATATCTCCCTATCCGCGTCGGAGACGTATGGGTGAGTCATCTGTATGGCACATGGGCAAATGAGGGCCGTCTGGCTCAGGAGCCTCTGGAACGCGGCATGCTTACGATAAAGAACAAGGACGGAGTGCGCAATGCCCATACGGATCATGCGGAAGTAATGTTCTCGCTTGACGGCAAGCCTCAGGAAAACTATGGCCGTGTCATAGGGGCCGCTCTGTGCTACAGCGGCAACTACGAACTTCGTATTGATACCCGCGACACTGACTGGCATCAGTTCTATGCTGGTATCAATCCGGATAATTCAGCCTACACCCTGGCGTCCAAGGAAGTGTTCAAGACTCCTGAACTGGCCTTGACATATTCGGACGAGGGTTTGAGCGGGGCCAGCCGCAATTTTCACAGATGGGGGCGCAAATATAAGATGGCTCATGGAAACGAACTGCGTAAAATTCTCCTTAACAGCTGGGAAGGAGTGTATTTCGACATCAATGAACCGGGAATGGACCAGATGATGGCGGATATCGCATCAATGGGTGGAGAACTCTTCGTGATGGATGACGGATGGTTCGGTGTGAAATACCCTCGCCTGACCGACAACTGTGCTCTGGGGGACTGGCAGGTGGATGAGAAAAAGCTCCCGAACGGTATCGGCTGGCTTGTGGAGCAGGCTCATAAGCATGGAATAAAGTTCGGTATATGGATAGAGCCTGAGATGACCAATACTACAAGCGAACTCTATGAAAAACATCCGGAGTGGGTCATCAAGGCTCCTGGACGTGAGGTTGTGACTGGACGTGGCGGCACCCAGCTGGTGCTAGACCTCTCCAATCCTGAGGTACAGGACTTCGTGTTCAGCATTGTGGATGACCTTATGACTGAGAATCCTGAGATAGATTATATCAAGTGGGATGCGAACATGTCCATTGTAAATCATGGCTCCCAGTATCTTCCAAAGGACAGGCAGAGCCATCTCTATATAGAGTACCATCGTGGCTTTGCCAAAGTGTGCGACAGGATACGTGCAAAGTACCCTGACCTCACTATCCAGGCCTGCGCTTCAGGCGGAGGACGTGCAAACTGGGGTGTAATGCCTTGGTTTGACGAGTTCTGGGTGAGCGACAATACAGATGCCTTGCAGCGTATCCATATGCAGTGGGGAACCTCATATTTCTTCCCTGCGATAGCAATGGCATCACATATAAGCGCCACTCCTAACCACACGGTGTTCCGCACCACATCCTTGAAATATCGCATAGACGTAGCCATGAGCGGCCGCCTCGGCATGGAGATCCAGCCTAAGAACATGAGTGAAGAAGAAAAGGCTCTCTGCCGCAAGGCCATAGAGGAATACAAGGAAATACGCCCTGTGGTGCAGCTGGGTGACATTTACAGACTTGTTTCTCCATATGACGGACACAACATGGCTTCTATGATGTACGTTTCTCCGGAAAAGTCGGAAGCAGTCTTCTACTGGTGGAAGACCGAGACATTCTATGATGACCATCTGCCACGCGTGAAGATGGCAGGTCTCGATCCTGAGCGCCTTTACACCGTTCGCGAGCTCAACCGCATAGACAACGAACCACTTCCATACGAAGGTCTGTCGTTCAGCGGCAGGTTCCTGATGGAGACGGGTCTGGAAATCCCTCTCAAGCATAAGGTGGACTATCACAGGCAGGACGACTGGTCAAGCCGTGTTCTCTATCTTGCTGAACAATAGAGACTTAAGCTTTTGTCCTTCCTCCCCAGTTACTAGGGACGTTTGTGGAAGTTAATGATTATCAAATAGTTAAGAAAAACGGTATTATGAAGAAATTCGGCCATTTTGATGACGAGAACCGTGAATATGTGATAACAGACCCCAAGACCCCGTGGCCTTGGATAAACTATCTGGGTAACGAGGACTTCTTCTCGCTGATTTCCAATACGGCGGGCGGATATACCTTCTGCAAGGACGCCAAGTTCCGTCGTATCACACGTTACCGCTACAACAATGTTCCGATGGACAGCGGCGGCAGATATTTCTATATCAATGACGGAGGTAAAGTATGGTCTCCCGGATGGAAACCGTGCAAGACTCCGCTTGACTTCTACGAATGTCGTCATGGGATGAGTTACACCCGCATCACAGGAGCCAAGGACGGCATCGAGGCCAGTGTGCTTTTCTTCGTTCCGCTTCACACATGGGCAGAGATTCAGAAGATCACCCTGCGCAACACCTCGGACGCCCCGAAAAGCTTCAGGCTCTTCTCTTTTGCCGAGTGGTGCCTGTGGAATGCTGCTACAGATATGGAGAACTTCCAGCGAAACTTCTCTACCGGCGAGGTCGAGGTGGACGGTCCGGTCATATATCATAAGACGGAATATAAGGAGCGACGCGACCACTATGCATTCTACAGCGTGAATGTTCCCGTGGACGGATTCGATACCGACAGGGAGACCTTCATAGGCCTGTATAACGACTTCGGAGACCCTCAGCAGGTGCTTGCTGGCACTTCCGGCAACAGCATAGCTCATGGCTGGAGCCCGATAGCCTCGCATTGTATAGAGGTGAGACTCGAGCCAGGAGAAAGCAGGGACTATATATTCCTGCTGGGATATGTGGAAAACTCTCAGGAAGAGAAGTTTCTCACTGACGCTCAGGGCAATCTCGTCTTTGATGTGCCGGGTCTGAAGCACAGCGGAAGTTCACCGGTCATAAACAAGACAAAGGCACGCAGGCTCATATCGGCATTCGACACTACAGCAAAGGTGGATGCCGCATTTGCCGAGCTCAAGGCTTATTGGGACGCCCTGCTGGATATATATACGGTGAAGAGCCCGGAGGAGAAGATGGACAGGATGGTAAACATCTGGAACCAGTATCAGTGCATGGTCACCTTCAACATGTCCCGTTCGGCCTCGTTCTTCGAGAGCGGCATCGGACGTGGAATGGGCTTCAGGGATTCCAACCAGGACCTTGTGGGCTTTGTGCATCAGATTCCTGAACGTGCCCGTGAGCGTATCATAGACATAGCTTCCACGCAGTCCCCGGACGGAGGCTGCTACCACCAGTACCAGCCTCTGACCAAGCGCGGCAACAACGACATCGGTGGCGGTTTCAACGACGACCCTATGTGGCTGATCTTCGGAACCGTGGCATATATAAAGGAGACAGGTGATTTCGGAATACTGGATGAGCCGGTGCCTTTTGACAACCGGCCGGGCTCGGAAGTGTCTCTGATGGAGCATCTGCGGATATCCTTCGACCATGTGGTCAATAATCTCGGTCCGCATATGCTGCCTCTCATCGGCCGTGCAGACTGGAATGACTGCCTTAACCTGAACTGCTTCTCATGGGATCCGAACGAGTCGTTCCAGACCACTGAGAACAAGACTGAAGGTTCTAAGGCTGAGTCACTTATGATTGCGGGACTTTTTGTCGTATGCGGGCGTGACTATGTGGAACTCTGCCGTCATCTGGGTTACTCCGAAGAGGCGGACCGTGCAGAAAGCCTTGTCAATGATATGGTCGAGGCGGTCAAGAACCACGGCTGGGACGGCGACTGGTACCTCCGTGCATATGACTATTTCGGACGTAAGGTCGGCTCACATGAAAACGAAGAGGGCAAGATATTCATAGAGTCCCAGGGCTGGTGCTCGATGGCCGGAATCGGTCTGGAAGATGGAATGGTCAGACGGGCGCTTGACTCTGTCAAGGAACATCTTGACTGCGAGCATGGCATCGTCCTGAACAATCCGGCTTTCACCAGATATCTTGTGGAATATGGCGAAATATCCTCATATCCGGCAGGTTACAAGGAGAACGCCGGCATATTCTGTCACAATAATCCTTGGGTGATTATTGGCGAGACCGTCATAGGTCGCGGTGACCGCGCATGGGAATATTACAGGAAGACATGTCCGTCATATATAGAAGACTGTGCCCTGCACAAGGTGGAGCCGTATGTATATTCCCAGATGATAGCGGGCAAGGACGCCGCGAGACCTGGCGAAGCGAAGAACAGCTGGCTCACGGGAACAGCCGCATGGAACTGGTATGCCGTCACGCAGTATATCCTTGGAGTGAAGCCTGCGTATGACTGCCTCTGCATAGACCCGTGCATATGTCCGGACTGGAAGGAATATACGGTCCGTCGTCGTTTCCGCGGTTCCTTATACGAGATCACCGTCCGGAATCCTTACGGAGTCTGCCACGGCGTGAAATCCCTTGTCGTCGATGGAGTGACCCTCGATGGTAATCGGATTCCTCACACTCCTGGCGGGCACAAGGTGGTGGTGACTCTGGGATAGACCACTGTGACACTTTTGAGCGATTTTATGACACAGTGGTGCCCGAAAAGTGATGTTTTAAATAATTTTGCGTACTACTGTGACGTGTTTTGCTGTTTTCGTGACACAGTGGTTTGACTAAAAAAAGATTATGAAAAGGTCCGGACAGATATATGTATTTCTGGCGGTATGCATGGCAGGTGTGATGCTGTCATGTTCTCCTGTGGAGACCCCTTCCGAGAACGACGGACCCGTAGTGGAGACTCCAGCTGATCCGGAACCTGAAAAGCCGTCCGATGAAGATCCGGAACCAGACCCGACCCCGGACCTCCCTGCATTCGAGTCCTCCTACGACGCCATCCGCAGCATGGGAGTAGGCTGGAATCTCGGTAATACCCTTGATGCAGTGTGGTGGACAGGAGGAACTGATGGTCGTGACTGGAGGGCGTGGGAAACAGGCTGGGGACAGCCGGTCACTGAGCCGGAACTCATGACTATGATGAAGAAGGCAGGCTTCGGTGCCATCCGCGTCCCTGTGACCTGGGGAGTGCATATGGATGCTGACGGGAAGGTGTTCGACCAGTGGATGGACCGGGTGAATGAAATCGTGGACTATGTTCTCAACGCGGGCATGTACTGCATAATCAACATCCACCACGACACCGGTGCGGATCCAGATGCCTGGCTGGTGGCAGAGCCTGTAATATATGAAAATGTAAAGGCCAGGTATGAAGGCCTGTGGAGACAGATAGCCGAAAGATTCAAGCCATATGACCAGCGTCTTCTTTTTGAGTCATACAACGAAATGCTGGATGAAAGCCGCTCATGGTGCTATGCTTCAATGAATCCGGGATATGATGCTGCTGCTGCGGCCCAGGCCTATGACGCCATAAATTCCTATGCCCAGAGTTTTGTGGACGTGGTCCGTGCCACAGGTGGCAACAATGCCGTGAGGAACCTTGTTGTGAATACTTATGGTGCATGCAACGGATCGGGTACATGGAATCCTCATCTGCCGGATCCGCTGATATACATGAAGATGCCTTCAGACAAGGTCAAGGACCATATCCTTTTCCAGGTGCATGCCTATCCTCTCATCGACGAGCTGCCTGCCATGGAGGCGGAGGTGTCGGAGATGTTCAGCCTTCTGGACCGGCATCTGGTCTCTAAGGGAGGTCCAGTGATAATAGGAGAGTGGGGGACATTCAGCGAAAATCCTTCGCTGGAGAACTTCTGCCATTATGCCGACTTTTTCGTGCGCAAGGCAAAGCAATACGGAATGGCCACCTTCCATTGGATGAACCTTTCCGACGGATTCTACCGTTCACTTCCAGCCTTCAGCCATCCTGAACTGACCGAGTCTATAGTAAAGGCTTATCATGGTGAAGGATTTATTCCTGAAATACCGGTACTCGACAATTTCGATCTGGATTTCAAGGTCACCTACAGACAGATCTGGTCAGAGGCCAACCTTAATTCTTCAACCCTTGACCTGTCCTTGTACAAGGGAATCAGGTTCGAACTTGATAAGGCTCCTGTGAACGGCAACCTTTCTGTAAAGGTGTACGGTGAAAGCGACGGCAAGGAACAGTACGCCTCCTTCAGCGACGCTTCCGCCACTGTTTATTTCGACAGGAATACATTGGGATCAAAGGCCCGGAGGGTAACCCTCCAGTATATGAAGGAAGGGACCTATGAGACGACAATAAGACATGTGGCCCTTATAAAGAACGATGGCACGGAGACGGAATCCATGCCATCGGTGTTCTGGGGCTGCGAAATGGAGATGATTGTCGTTTCGCAGGATTGAAGTCAGCATCTGACTATCTGCTCAGAAGCTTCTTTACCAGCGTGGATATCAGACGTCCTTCTGCAAGTCCCGCAAGGCGCTTTGTAGCCACTCCCATGACCTTTCCCATGTCGGAAGGCTGGCTTGCACCCACCTCCGCAATGATCTTCTCGAGTTCCGCTTCCACTTCCGCCTCGCTCAGCTGCTTCGGAAGGTATACTTCCATAGCGGCGGCTTCTGCAAGTTCGTTTTCCGCAAGTTCAGGACGTCCTGCGTCATTATACTGCTGGGCGCTTTCCTTGCGCTGTTTCACCAGCTTCTGGATAATCTTCACGATGTCCTGGTCCGTAAGTTCTCCGCTGGCTCCTTCAGCTGTCTTCGCAAGCATTATAGCCGCCTTGATGGCGCGAAGTGATGCGAGTTTCACGCTGTCCTTCGCCTTCATTGCCGCAACCATGTCGGCCTGTATCCTCTTTTCCATAATTATCTGTATTTTTCGTATTCCGGCATTGCTATGCCTGATATGAATTCCTTGAATTTCCTGTCATCCTTCGGACAGATGACCAGAGCATCTTCCGTGTCTATGACCATGTAGTCTTCGAGTCCCTTGATGGCAATGAGCTTCTTCTTTTCCGGGGACACTACCATTGTATTCTGACAGTTTTCGACGAGCATTTTTCCTGCACTGATGGAGTTTCCCAGATGGTCGGAAGGCATGTAGTTGTAGAGCGACTCCCAGGTTCCGATATCCTGCCAGTCGAATTTCGCAGGATATACCCATGCCCTGTCGGTCTTTTCCATCACTCCGTAATCGATGGAGATGTTGAGCGAATCGGTGTACGCTCTGGTTACGAATTCGCTTTCAACTGCGGTACCCATGGTCTTTTCCCATCCTTTGAACAGACCCGTAACCTCAGGAAGATGCTTTTCCATCTCTTCGCGGATGGTTCTGGCCTTCCATAGGAAGATACCTGAATTCCAGAAGAATTCCCCGGTGCTCATGAACACCTTTGCAAGTTCCTTGTCCGGCTTCTCCGTGAATGTCTTCACTTCAACAGGCTCGTTCCTGTTGAAGGCTTCCCTGCCTCCGCATGCCTGCACGTAACCGTAGTTTGTGTCGGGGCGGGTAGGTACTACTCCAAGTGTCATGAGCACATCGTGTGAATCAACATATTCAAGCACGTAGTTGATTGTGTCCGTGAATGTCGCCTCATCCTCTATGATGTGGTCTGAGGGGGAAACCACCATCGTCGCCTCCGGATTCCTCTGAAGCAGCTTATAGGTGGCATATGCGATGCAAGGTGCCGTATTTCTGGCATATGGTTCCAGAAGCAGGTTGCTCCTGTCCAGCTCCGGAATCTGCTCCATGACAAGGTCGCGGTATTTCTCGGCCGTGACTATCAGGATGTTCTCCTTAGGAAGGATTTTCAGGAACCTGTCGTAAGTCTGCCTTATGAAAGTCTTGCCTGTGTCCGCCACATCAAGAAACTGTTTTGGCTTCGCTACCCTGCTGACAGGCCAGAACCGCGTTCCTGAGCCTCCGGCCATTATGACGCAATAGCAATTGTTCTTGTTCATCAGTATTATGATTATGTGTTTGTATCCTTTATAAATATATAGGTATATATGCCTGAGGTATCCACTCTATGCATTCCTCATCGCCGTCGAATGTGATTGCAATCACATCGAAGAAACACTCTTCAAAATCCGGCAGCCGGACCTTATTCATGTACCTTTTGGCTGCAGTTGCAATCCTTCTCTGCTTTCCGGTGTCCACATTGTCCTGAGGCGGAGCCTGCACATTTCTGCGGCGGGTCTTTACTTCTACAAAATGTATTCCTCTGGAGTCCTGTGTTATTATGTCAATCTCAAGATGCCCGCTCCTGTAGTTCCTTTCCAGGACCATGTGTCCGTTGCTTTCCAGAAAGCGGCATGCCATGTCCTCTCCCAGCCTGCCTATTGTCTGTCTGTAATCCTTTCCACTTTCCATTCTCCCTCCTCCTTCTTAAGTAATGCCGTCTTTGCCCTGTCCTGTCCTTCCGGTGATGTCATTGTAAAGAAGACCTTTGTCGAACTGCCTTCCCTTGAAGTCTCATCTACCGTGAAGACAATTCCTCCCAGGATACCTCTGGCAATGGCTGCCGTGGTGCTGTCATTCTCCTCGATCTCCTTCCAGATGCCTCTGCATCCTTCAATATAGCCGGACATAGCCAGGGAATCGCACATCCCGTATGCCGTGTCGAATTCTCCGGATGCGACAGCCCTGCAGAATGTTTCCGTAACCTCTTCCGGAGTCATGGCTCTTTCTCCTCCGTTCCTGTTTCCGGTGAGCACCATTACAGCTGCAATGGCTCCGATGGCCAATCCCGTCATAAACGAGTACCTGATGATTTTTCTGTCCATGTCCTAATCAAAAGTTACAATAGTCACTCCGGTACCTCCGAACTGTATGTGCTCATCTCTGACGGATGCCACACCATGAACGGTCCTCAGATATTTCTGTATTTCGTCCCTAAGCACGCCTGTGCCCTTGCCGTGTATTATCCTCACGCTTGGTACCCCCACCATTATGGCGTCATCCACATAATGCATGACCTTTTCCAATGCGTCGTTCAGCCTTTCACCTCTGAGGTCCATTTCGGTCTTGAAGTTGAGCTTCCGCTCGGAGATGGAGGAGTCCATCCTGACTGATGTGACAGGTCTGGCGGTTTCCTTCACAGCATTCTTGAACTCGTTGGAAGTGATCCTTTCCACCTTGTCCAAAGGCATCTTGCTGCTGATGTTGCCTATGATCACGACCACAGCCTTTGCAGACACCTTGGTCACCTCTCCCACCATTCCGTTCTCCTTGATGCGCACTTTCTCCCCGACTTTCAGAGGAGCCGACCTGAAGGCCTCGACACGTGCCTGCTCCGCCTGCTGCTCAAGCATCTGTGCCTGCTCCGCCTGGTCCTTCTTCTGAGCCTTGCGCTGCTTCTGCCTTTCGCGTCTTGCATCGATCTGGCGGATCTTGCGCTCTATGTAGTCGTCCTTTTCCTTCTGTTCCCTTTCCTTTCTTGCTGCAAGTACAGACATGAAGTCCTGAAGTTCCTTCCTGGCCTCCTGGGTCTCCTCCTTGGCAGCCTGCGACTCCTTGATGGTCTTTATGGTGTTCTCCACCTGCCTGTTCGCTCCCTTTATGATGGCTTCGGCTTCCTTCTTCGCCTCATCAAGTATATCCTTCTTCAGCTGCTTGATCTGCTGGAGCTCCTTCTGATACTTGTCCGTGATGTTCTCCAGAGTCCTGTCTGTGTGCTTTATGCGTTCGAGCTTCTCATCCAGGGCCTTCCTGTTTCGTGCAATCTTGCGAAGATTTCTCTCTATACCCACGAATTCTTCGCCCGCACGTGCCTCCGCATCCTTGATTATGCTTTCCGGCATGCCCATCTTGCGGGCCAGTTCGAAGGCGAACGAGTTGCCGGGAAGTCCCATCTCCAGCTTGAACATAGGCGCTATATTCTTCACGTCGAACATCATCGCTCCGTTCATCACTCCTGTCTCTCCGGACGCATACAGCTTGAGGTTGGTATAATGCGTGGTAATCACTCCGTACACACCTCTTGAGTCCAGCTCGCTGAGGATGGCCTCTGCGATGGCTCCTCCTGCAGCAGGCTCTGTTCCGGAGCCGAATTCATCGATGAGCACAAGAGTGCGGGAGTCCGCCTTGTCCAGCATATCCCTCATGTTCGCCAGGAAAGAACTGTATGTACTGAGGTCGTTGTCTATCGACTGGTCGTCTCCGATATCCACCATGATGCGGTCGAAGACCATCATCTCGGATGTCTCTGAAGTCGGGATCAGCATGCCCCATTGGAACATGTACTGAAGCAGTCCCACGGTCTTCAGACATACTGACTTTCCTCCGGCATTAGGACCGGAAATCAGCAATATGTGCTTCTGCGGGGTCAGTGTCGCGGTCAGAGGCACAATCTCCTTCCTTTCCTTCTTCAGTGTCCTTTCAAGAAGAGGATGACGTGCCTTGCGGAGGTTTACTTCTCCGTTTTCGGATATGACGGGCATTCCTGCTATGAAGTCAAGGGCAGTCTGGGCCTTGGCCACGATGAAGTCAATCTCTCCAAGATATTCCGCCCCGTCCAGAAGTTCAGGCAGATATGGTCTCAGGAAGTCCGTGAATTCAAGCAGGATTCTAAGTATCTCACGCTGTTCGGAGAACTTGAGCTCCTTTATCTGGTTGTCCAGTTCCACCACTTCCGCCGGCTCTATGAATGCTGTCTTACCCGTCGCGGACTCGTCATGGATGAATCCCGGAAGTCTTTTCTTATTGGCGGCGCTGACCGGAATCAGCATCTTGCCATCCCTTACAGACACGCCGGCATCAGCGTCCACGATACCGTCCTCCTGAGCCTTCTTCAGGATTGCACTCATCCTTCTTGAGATGGCTCCCTCCTTCTCCCTCAAAGAGCGGCGTATTTCATACAGCAGGTCGGATGCCGTGTCCTTTACATCTCCATAACGGTCCAGTATGGATTCGATCCTATGCTGTATCTGAGGGAATGTAAGCACGTGGGCAGACATTCTTTTCAAGTTGGGATATACTCCGTCCTTTATCCCCTCAAAGAAGGATGTGACCTTCCGCAGAGTTTCCAGCATGGTGCGCAGCTTGCGCAGGGATATCAGGTCGATGGCCGCCGAATTTCTTTCCAACGGCTTGAGGAAATCAATGCAGTCGATGAAGCCTCCCGACGGAAAACTGTCCTCGAACATCATAATCAACCTCATCTCGTCTGTCAGAAGAAGTCTCTTCCGTATTTCGGCGGGCTTTGTGGAGAAGGTTTCAGTCGCTGTCCTCTCTGCCGCATAGGCGGTGGAACATTTGTCTGATATTATCTGTCGGATTCTGTCGAATCCTAGCTTCTGCTCCAATCTGCAGTCAATCGCTTTAGTCTTTCCTTCCAATTCTTTTTCTCCTGTCCAATATGTGCAGCTACTCTCCCAATGATGTGTTCAGGAGCAGCTTGAGTTCGTTAATGTTCTGTATCGGAGTGACTTTGCCGGCCTTTACAAAGGATATCCTTCCGGTCTCCTCAGACACCACAATCACATCCGCATCGCTATCTTCCGTGATGCCGATCGCCGCCTTATGCCTCATTCCGAAGCTTGCGGGGATGTCAGTCTTTTCCGTGATAGGCAGAGTACATCTTGCAGCAACGATTCTTCCTCTTGAAATCACCACAGCTCCGTCATGCAGAGGGGAATTCTTGAAGAAGATGTTCATTATGAGCCTCCTGTGTACTCCGGCATCTATCCTGTCTCCGGTGTTGATGACTTCATCCAGCGGAGTGTCATGTGCAATCACTATCAGCGCTCCGGTCTTGTCTTCTGACATCCTTCTGCATGCCTCGGTCAGATCGTTGGCTTCTTCGCTGGAGCTTGTCCCGGCCTTCTTTGAGTTACCGAACAGCCTGTCGAAGATCACCTTGCCCTGTGCGCTCTGCATGTACCTGTTGCCGAGTCTGATGAGGAACTTTCTGATTTCCGGCTGGAAGATCACAATCAGCGCGATCACTCCGACGTCCAGCACCATGTCCATGATCGCCGTCATCAGCCTCATGTTGAATGCCGACACGATTACCCTGATGAGGTATAGCGAAATGATGGCCACGAAAATACTCATGGCAGACGAACCCCTGATCCATCTGAATACGATGAATATCATGAGTCCGAGCAACAATATGTCCAGAATATCCGCAAATGACATCTGCAGGAATCCGAAAATCGCCAGCAACATAATACCTATATTATATATCCGCGCAAAGTTAGCAATTAAATGATTATCCGCCAAAATATCGGCGACTGTCGCTGAGGCTTGTGTCCAGGCATTCATCAATTAAAAGTTATCAACAATTTTTTGCCGTAAATTGTTGAAAATTAAAATAATAATCGTATATTTGCAGCCCGCAAAAGTGTGTTGCGGGATGTAAATTATTTATAATCAATTAATTAAACAAACCAATGCCTGGATTAATTGGAAAGAAAATCGGAATGACTTCCGTTTTCGGTGCCGATGGAAAGAATATTCCATGCACCGTTATTGAGGCTGGTCCATGTGTAGTTACGCAGATTCGTACAGT
>JAZSEQ010000005.1:0-28499 GCA_045531765.1 Candidatus Cryptobacteroides sp.
AGCCTGAACATGTCTGATACCCGTTAAAGGGAATACCTAGAGGGGCCCATAGTTCACATCATTCAGACCTATGTCAAAGGTACAATAAAAGAACACCGTAACCCCATATTGGAATCACGGTGCAAATCTAAAAGAGGGGCCCGCCGCGATAGCGGTGGGAGGGATGGAGTCGGAACTTGTTCCGACGGAACCGGGCCAAACTTACCCTATCTCCGCTCCTACATGTAACTATATACGCAAAGAGGATGACTAACACTTATTAGTCACCCTCCTCGTTTTATGATGATATATCAGTTACTCAGCTACTGGTATTGAAGATACCCTTTTGTAAATCTGAGTAAAGGAAACGTCATCCTTTGCCACCCACTCCATGCGGTCTGATGTCAGGGATTTCACAATATAACGGTGCGACCACAGTCCGGAATCATGGTCATATGACCCATGGATGACCGCCCCGAGTTCCTGATCCATCTCAATTGAATATGACCCTGTGATCAGACGTGGCTTTGCTGTATCCATATTCTGATACATAGAGTATGTCCCGTCATTGCGTACAATGTCAAGATATACATAAGTGCCGCCGGCTGGTGCCTGGCCGTTCCAATCAATGAGCTCCCATTTGCCGGAAATATTGTTGGAATTGACTTCAAGCTGGATCTCTACCGGCTTAGTGTCATTCTTGTCCTGACATGCATATAACGAAAGGGCCAGGATTGAGAGGATTATTGTCTTTAATGTTCTGTTCATATTTTTGAGTTTATTTGTCATTAGGTATATAAGTGACGGTAATCGATGACTGGCTTGGAGGAACGCCAAGGCCTCCGACAATCACCTTCATTGTCTCACGGACTCCGGTACGGGATGGATCTAACGCAACCACAATCATTCCTACAGCTCCGGGAGCCACTATCTCCGGTTCCGACCGCACAGACAGGCATTCAGGAAGAAATGCTTTGTCAAAGTCCAGTCTCACAGGTGTCCTGCCTACATTGATAAAACGCAGTTTCTCCACCCCCTTCTCAGAGGCACTGAAAGTGATCTCAGAACGCCTCATACGTATCTTGCCCATCTGCACCGGCCATTCACGCGACATATCCTTCCCTGCCGACACATCCACCGTAAGACTAAGAATGGCAGACGGGCAATCTCCATCCTGGGTATACACAAAGACACGCCTTTCAAACCTGCCAGGGTGTCCTTTAGGATTGTATCTGACCGAGATTTCAGCCGAAGCTCCTGGAGTGACCTCCCTCACCGTACAGACAGCTGACACGCATGAACAAGAAGATGTCAGTCTCTTTATCACGAGTGTCTCCTTCCCCACATTAGTGAACTTGTATACAAAGGTACTGGGAGCGTCATCCTCATTCATCGTCCCTGCATTGATATGCTTCCTGTCAAACTGCATGGCGGCAGAATCCGACGAATGCTCAGGAAAGGCTACAGACTCCACCCTCTCTCTGGGAATCATCCGCAGCTGTGCCTGAGCCTCCTGAGTCAAGGTACAGACGACCAATAACAGCAATATGATTCTGCTAAGCCTCATTTAGAGCCATCCGCTGCCATTGGCTGCAGCACGTACGGTTATCACGAAACTATCAGTCCGGCTGCCGGTGACGGTAGCCTTTGTCTGACCTTCCTTAAGTCCCTTGACGATCATCATACCGTCAACGATCGCAGCAGAAGCGACAGATGGGTCCTCAACACTAACGGTAAATGACTGGCCATCCATATACATGAATGGAGACACAGTGGTCTGGGCACCGACAGCAATGAACAGGTTAGGGAACTTCATCTCCATTCCAGAACCTTTAACAGCATTCAGAAGAGCATAAGCATTGACCTGTCCATGTCCCATGCCTCCCTTGAAATCGTCCATATCAAGAGTCATCATAGGGGCTGAATCCAATAGGTCAGCCACATATCTCTTATACTGCTTTGTGCCCTTCATATACTGGTCGATAGGTGTCGCAGTCTCATACAGGAGAGCCTTGAACTCCTCTGCAGTAAAATGACGTCTCAGCTGAGCTGCATAGGAAAGACCGAGCGCAATTACTCCTGACACATGAGGACAAGCCATTGATGTTCCCTCCATATAGCCATAACCGCTTTCACTCACATTCTTAGGCAATGTTGAAAGGATGCAGCCTATCTCACCTACCCAGTGATCATCATCAGCATATTCCCAGTAATAATCCTGGTCTCCACCAGGTGCCGATATAGTAGTACCCGGGCCATAGTTGCTGTAAACAGCAGGGGTAAAATCAGCCGCTGTAGCCGCCACAGCCACAAAGTCCGGATATGCACCCGGATAACTTGCAGCAGCTGCGGATTCGTTTCCGCCTGCAAACACGGCTATACCTCCGTCGATGACGCCGGAAGGAGAACCTGCATTATGGATGAAGTAGTCCAAAGCCTTTTTCTCAAGTATATTGTATGTCTCCCATTCCTCATCAGTCGAGAACTGAGGTGACCATTCGTATGGATTCGCGGCACCGGAAATATATCCCCAGCTGCACTGGAGGATTACGGCGCCGTTGTCGGCCGCATACTTGATGGCACGTACTTCTTCAAGCACTGTACCCGCATAAGCTCCGGAAAATATCTGACATGACATTATCTTCACACCAGGCGTGCTTCCGTTACCTCCGGCAATCGAGCTGATGCCTATACCGTTGTTATTGACGGCTGCTATCACACCTGCCACGTGGGTACCATGTCCTGTGTCATTACGGTTATCTGCAGCAATGACACCTGTCTTCTGAACAAAGTTATATCCGTGATAGTCACCGGCATATCCGTTGCCGTCATTATCCTTGTCTGAGCGCCATACTTCTCCCTCATTCACCCACATGCTGGCTTTCAGGTCGGGATGAGACACATCAACACCTTCATCAAGCACAGCTACGATGATAGAAGGGTCACCGGTACAACCTAGCTCGTTCCATGCCTTCTCCACCTGGACGTCAGCATCCTTTATGAACTTTGTGTCACGAAGATCGCCATTGTTGACCAGGTTCCACTGCTCAGCAAGAAGAGGATCGTCAAAAGAAGCTGTACGAGACTGAGATGCGAGCTGGCGTACCTTTTCAATTGTCAGAGGCACTGCCTTCTTATCGCTGGCTCTCTTAAGAGTGCGATTGAACTCCACACGACTGACTTCTCCAAGTCTTGCAAGGTCGGCAGCAACCTTCTCCACAGGGATATCCTCATTGAAACGCACGACATACCAGAGATGAAGTCCATCCTGACGTGCTCTTTCTTCACTGCGCACATCAACCGGAAAAATTCTTTCGATCTGATAACCGTCTACCATATCAAGTATTTCATCCACACTAAGAATTCCGGAACGGGTCATCGGCATGGAAGGGCCGCTCTTGGTCACTCCTGCCTTCTCCAGCACATCTGCAACACGAGCATCAAAACGTACAAGAAGCTGCCCTGGAACCGCATCAGCAGAAGCTTCCGGATGCATTTTCACATCCTCATAAGCAGCCTCCGGCGCACATGCAGCCAGCCCGGCTATAATAGCAGCTGCAATCCATATCTTATTTATAAGTCTCATTATTCTTCTACGAGGTTATTCGGGTTATACTTCTTGTTTACATAAATATTGTAGTAGTAATCAAGGCTTGCCGGTTCATTGCTGAATCCTGTGTTTTTGCCATCCATTGTCTTTCCTTCCTGTGCGAACACAAGTGAGAAAGGAACCCAATGATCAAGTTTCGGATGCTTCAGCAACCAGTCCGGAATTTCTCCTGTCAAACGATTGTGATTGAGAGTCAGGAGCTTGGTATTCGGAAGCACCTTAGGGAGATCCTGCAATGATTCAGGAAGTGCAGTAAGTCCTGTTGCTAGCGAATCCTTAAGTTCCTCAAAAGTCCAGACCGGGAGTCCTTCATTCTTCATATCAGGAAGCTCACCCTGAAGATAATTCACTGAGAGGACAAGAGTATCAAGTCTATTCCACTTGAGAAGTCTCTTGAAAGACTCCATACCTTCTGGAGTAGAAAGATTATCCTTAATAAAACCTCCAAGGTTCTCTCTCTGATTATTACTAAGGTCATAGATTTCATGGCGCTTATTTGCATTCAGAATAAGAGTGCGGAGATTAGGGAAATTCTCTGGAGTAAGGATCTCAGGAATCGACTCAAAATTATTGGAGCCCAAGTCGAGATACTCAAGATTCTTAAGATTCACAAAATCCGGATGCAGGGTCACAAGACCGTATGAGCCGATAGTAAGCCTCTTCAGGTCTGGAAGTTTTGTAATATATTCACCTGTATCCAGACTAAGAAGGAAAGTATTCGCATTAGAAAAAATGTTAATTTCCTCTGCTGCCGTAAGATTCTGTATTTCGTAAGGGATTGCCTCCTGAGTTTTGAACATAAAGAACCTCACAGACTTCACGCGTCCTTTATTAGGACCGTCCTTCCATACTTTCACATTAGTCCAGTGCTCCATCTTTTCAGTTGTATCCCATTCATTAAAGATACCAAGCGCGCGACTGACTGCGATGAGTGAAAGCGAGTCACCGGCGGCAGTACCGACAGGTATAGGGAGGGCCGCCTTCTGCACAACCTTAAGAGCATCATGTTTCCCCATCTGCACATCTTCCTTCGGCTGGAACACTATATCAGCGCTTCTCCGGATATCACGCGAATTGATTTTCCAGTCAAAACGTACTGTGACCTCACGTGGCCTTGAGCCCCTGTCAAGTTCAAGTTTTCCCTTCTTATATGTAAGCCATGATCCGGCTCCGTCAGGAAGAACAACATCAAAATCCACATTAGACTTCACCTTAACCTCAAACCAACGTTCTCCGAAGCCGGCATATTCTTCGATCTCCTTTTGGGTGTCATCTAATGAAATCTGGTAATCAAAGCCTTTCTGGATTACCTCAAAGTCATTCTTTTCAGTCTCATCGTCAAGACTCTGGATACGCACAGTTCCCTTGCGCTGATCAAAAAGCACTGTAGAGTCAATCTTTACAGTACACACCTGCGTTCCTCTTCCGTTTGCCGGAGATATGGTAATCCATGGAGACTCGGTCATCGCAACCCAGCTTCCGCTTGAAGACACTTTGAATGTCCTGTCACCTCCGACAGCTTCTATCTCTATCACTGACTGGTCCACATTGAACTCAATCTCTGCCTGAGGCTCACATGACATGGCAGCCAGAAGGGCTGCAAGCATATATATCTTTTTATAAGTATTCATTCTCATTTCAATATCCTCCAGCATTAATTAAGCAAAATGTCACAATTCCTTATATCCTGAGTCTTGTCATAGATAAGGATATAGGCTCCCTGCTGGATTGCATAGCAGATATCAGAAGCATCGAATACAATCTCAGGATTGTCGCTGATATCCAGATAATAGCACAGCGTCGAGATAGTATCCTGAATCCTGCCAAGGTTGTTCGACCCTATATAAAATCCTCTCAGACCGCGGTGGTTATATATGCCCTCAGGCCAGTCCGAAAGGCATCGTTCTCCATTCTCATCTCGCTGAGACCTGATGGCGAAGACGGTCAGTCCCTGACTGTCAAGCGGTTCCCAAGGGAATTCCTTGAAACGGTTGAAAGAAAGTTCCACTCCATAAAGATACGGAAGGTTACCGGCATGCATATCCCATGGGATATCGTCAAGATCGTTGTATGAAAGATCCAGAGAAGCAAGAGAAATAGAGTTCTCATATTCAAACGACCCCTTAGGAATCTCATTGATATTACAGCCACGAAGGATGATATATGCAACGGTAGAATTGGACTTTGCAATCTCTATCGGATACTTTGTCAAAGGAGAGTTGTTGGCAAGAGTCAATGTATTCACCTTCAGTCCCTTGAAATTCTCACCATTCTGGAATCCGGAAATCTCGTTATATGAGAAATCTATCGAGTTGATGGTATAGATCGACTTCGCGTCAAATATATCAGGGAACTCGGTAAACTTATTGTTGCGCACGGAGAATGTCTCGGCGTCATCCATAAAGCAGAACACGCCGTTCTCATCCACTGGGAATGATGACAGATTGTTATTGTCAAGATACAGCTGCACCGGCTTGATATCATTTCCCCAAGGCTCTTCAATTGTGTGTATCTTGTTAGAGGCGAAATCCAGAAGTCCGAGTTTCTTCATATTCTTGATTTCCTTAGGGATGACCTCAAGGTTGTTCTGATTGAAATACAGAAGCTGCAGCTTCTCTGCAGACGGACCTGTAGCAATGGCCTTAAGTCCCTTGAGTGCCTCTTCCGGACTCCACTGTGCATTGTTCGCAAGGTTTAATGTCACAAGCTGTGGCATCTGGGTGAGAGCCATAGGGAATTCCTTCATATTAGGACAGTTGTAAATCTCAACGTCTGTACATGATACAAGGTTGGACATTTCAGCAGGAAGCGAAGCAAGCTCTCCATTTGCTATAAACAGCTGCTCAAGCTTGGTAAGTTTGCCGATCTCAGCAGGAATGCTGGTGAGTCCGTTACAGAGTTTGCCGTGCACCATATCCATAGGCTTGATACGCATCTCGCCGGTCTTGAAGTCGATAATCTCTGCTTCCTGCATCGTATTGTACATCTCGGTCTCCGGTATCACTATACCATGTTCTGCAAGCGCACGGGCAATAGGTTCAGACGCCTGCGTCGCAGGATGGATAGCTTTCAGGTAAGCCTTATGCCTTTCCATTCTGTCTGCAGTTCCCTTGCCTGGAGCGATGGAAGGGTCGTGGTTCAGCAGATTGCTGTCATTATGGGTTCCGAGATAAAGTTCCACAAGCTGGGTCAGCTGACCGATAGCCGGAGAAAGGTCTCCATAGAAACCGAATCCGCTGATATTGATTAGAGCTACTCGTCCGTTAGAGTGTAGTGATACACCAGGCTGGTCACCCCAAAGGTCAGGATCCTTATTGAAATCCCAATTCGAGCCTGCGGGATAGTCTTCACCGATATATTTCCAGTGGGGACCGTTCAGAGACTTCCAGATCTCATAAAGAGCATAATAGTCCTTGATATACTCGTCAGCCTCGCGAAGTTTCACAGGTACATCAGCCTCGGTTGTCTTGTTGTCATGAACATCAAAAGAAGCATCAACCTTGTCAGAGGTCTCAAGAAGTTTCTTGGAGCTGTCATATAGCTGATACGACTCGATTGTGTAATGGCCCGCACGAAGACTAAGAAGAGTATCACACACAAAAGAGGAAGTCCTGTACCCGTCCTCCACATCGTCAGTCTCATCGAAGTGGATAGAGAAATCCGTCGGAAGCTGCTCAAAGGATGTGGATGTATTTCCAGTCTTCACGGTAAGGGTCACGTATGAAATCTCATCGAAGGTGTATCCTCTTACCACAGCCTTGGTCTGTGGAGTATCTTTAAAATCCGACATATCCTTCACAAGCGAGAATCGTACTTTTCCACGTTCAGTTACAGACGCGAGAAGGTCATGCTGGACAAGTCCTCCGGCCACAATCTCGAATGATGAGTGGGACTCAGAAGGAATATCTTCATATACGACATTGTCAAGCTTATCATACAGCACATATGTAAGCACCTTGTACTCCCCCGCCAGAAGTTTCAGTTTGTCGCTCCTGAGGCCGAATTCCGCCGCTTCCTTGCCAGACGCCTCTGTAACAAGGGTCTGTGAGATATTGTTCCCTCCATATCGGAGAGTGACCTTGACTTTGGCTACATCTCCGAGATACTCCAAAGCATCAGCCTTCGTACCAGGATATGAAGCTGCCTTGTACAGCTTGAACTGTACATATCCGTAGACCGCTTCACGGTAGTCCGGCTCATCAACTTTGGAGCAGCTCCAAAGACCGGGAACCATGATTGCAGCCACGGCAATAAGTATGAATTTACTTAATGATCTCATATATAACATTTTCGTTTTCAAAAGGGTTACTCCGACAGATCAAGGGTGCAGACAAGTATGAACACCATTTCATCTGCACGGTTCCTGAAATTGATATTAGCCATATATACATTTTCAGGAAGTGTAAGGCCTTCCGGCGACACAACAGTTTCAGGACGATTCATGTATATTTCAACAGCTCCCTGATCATCAAGTTCTACCTCACCAAGAATATCTTCCGGTCCGAAAGATTCATCATAAACGAGGTTATTGACTTTAAAGAACGACTTGTATGCCACCGGATTGACGTCATGCTTCTTGATTGAAGCCGGTATCCTTATCTTAAGCGGCATGGCTTCCATCTTATAAGTAAGATGATATATTGTACTCATACCGTCATAATAAGCGTCGAATACAGGTCCATCTACAAGCTTTTCCAAAGTTGCTCCTGTCATCTGGGCATACTGGGCTGACTCCTCGGTAAACTCTACAACTACTTCCTCAACAACAACTACAGGATTGTAAATACAATGAATAATAGCCAGCACAGACGAATCTGTATCATAGAAGACCACATATCCCTCAAACTTTCCTTCCGTAGGAGGAGTCTGTCCCTCTCCAAAATACATGTCGACCACTCCAGTAGTCTTCTTCTCGTCACCTGTAAATCTTAGCCAGAAACCTGTATCAGAAGTCTTATCCTTTCGCGCCGCATCAAAAATCATAAATGACGCATAAGGTTTTGCCAGAGACATGTGTGCTTTATCCCTCGCATAGATATTGGAGTATGTAAGGTCATACTTATACTTCGTCGGTCCGAAATATGTATCAAGACGAGGATTGGTATTAACATCAAATGTCGCACCGGCAGAAGCCAGCTCCGACTCAGAAGCGATCATTGTAACATAATCCATGTCGAGGCCATGCTGAAGAAGTGTCACGGCATGCTTCTGAGCAGTTTCTGTAAGGTTACCGTCTGCAGTGAACCAGTCATCTGCCTTATAGGCCTTGTCAATAAAAAGGACTACAGCCTCCCTATTCTCTCCCTCATTCTTGTCGGGTCTCACAACAACAGACCTGGTCTGAAGGACATCCTCTCCAGTAACATACGGATCTACTGAAATCTTAAGCCAATCAGGATTATCAGTAACGCGTCTGCCGTCCTTCATCTCCACGGCAACCACGCATGCATCCTTGGTACCGGTAATATATGCTGAAGCATCGAGTTCCTGATATCCCACGGCGGTCATCAGCTCTGCAGCGGCATTGAACTCCCACGAAGCAAGACCCATTTCAATTCCATAAGAGAATAGATTCTGCACTCCCGGGATGGTTACAGCAGTACTCTTCAATGTCTCTTCTCCAAACTTGAAGACCATATCAGCTGTAGAATCTTCCAAAGGATAATATTTCGGGTTACCCAGAAGAGTGCAGCAGATAGTTCCTCTTGTATTATCTACGACATCTTCAGGATACTGTATGGTAAGCCACTGAGGTAGCTCGACAGTCCAGTTGCATTTAGACACAATCATTACAGGCATACGGAAATCCGTTCCCGTCCATACAAGACTCATTGCATCTACAGGATTCTCCGAATAAAGATACCCTCCATCTTCTGTGAATAGGAACTCCCCGTTCTCATCAAGGGCCACAGCATAGACATCAAGTTCGCCACAACTTGGAGCAGTGACACCGATATTCTTGAGTTCGGAATCAGATCCTTTCGGCATAAAGGCCACCTTTCCGGAAACTTCTTTGACAGACATGGCAGTAAAGACAAGTTCTACAACACCGGAAGTCTTGTCCGGTTCCTGGAACTTAAGCCACTCCGGAGCACTGACAGTCCATTCAAAATTGGCATTTACCTCGACAGGCATCCTGAAATCAGCATCTTCCTCAGACCATAAAAGAGTCATAGTCTGAGCCTCAGTCTCTTCATATATATATGCACCGGAAGCATCCTTAACGAATGCGCCGTTTTCCACCTTCGCCACCTTGACTGCAATCGTCCTGCTCTTTGCCGGACGCATATATTTTGCGACATCCTGGGACTTGCCTCCCATGGTCAGGGTCAGCGTGCATTCACGATTATTATCGAACTCTTCTGTGTCGGAAACACCAATATGCACGGTCACACTCTCCGGAACTCCGTTTGTCGCGACCTTTCCGGAGATCTTGTCCACCTTGAAGGAATTATCCTCGATCCAGAACCACCTCATATTGCTGTCAGAGATGGAAAGGGTCCAGTCCATATTGACCTCGAAATTCAATGTCAATGTGCTTCCATGAACCACATTATAGTCCTCCACCATAGCCGGAAAGACCGGCTCTACAGATTTCTGATTTTCTGACTCTTCCTTAGTACCCTGGCATGAGTTCACAAAGAGCGCACATCCCAATACAAGGGCAGCGAATGATTTGAATATATTATTTCTTTTCATAATTCAGTATTTATTAGTATGGCATGCCTTCCCTTATAAGACGCTGAGCCTCTTCATCACTCACCCACTCCATTATATTATAGAAATGTCCCACCGTTCCCACAGGATTTCCGAGATTCTCCACATACATCTCAGTCCATATATATAGATAGCTTCCGCATGGATAAAATATAGAATCGTAGAACGAACTGTTCGTTACAAGAATCCTGTCATCACCATGGACTGTTCCGAAAAACGAGCCTTCGTCTGTAGCGACCTGGTCCTTCTCCATTGTAACAATCGGGAGCATCGGATCCTCCGGATGGAATGTCATTGTGACATCATAGCCGGCATTTATCCAGTTGCGGCATATGATCATATTTTCCTCGGTAGGATGCTTCTCGGTATAGACAAGCTTCTGATACGCACCAGTAGGACTATAATTATAAAGAAACATTGATGTAAGGACACAATATCCTGTGAATTCATTGATATCAAACGGACAGCTCTTCATCAGCACAGCCTTGGTATCCTTGCCGTAGATAGGCATCTCAAGAGCATCATTCATGACCAGACGAAGCTGGAATCCGAGTGAATCCGTAGACTCGATATTATCATAATAGCCATGAACAAGCACATCGGCACGGTTCTCTCCTGCCTTAATCGTTATAGTGTTTGACTTCAGGCTGTAATGAAGATTCTCTATCGCATTGTTTCCTTTGTCGATGATCTCAACTCCAAAAGTACGGTCATAATCACGCACTACCGTAGATACCACAGGTATCGGAAACCATTCGACATCCTTCTGTACCGGATACACAGCCATGGTGTCGGCAAACATGACATACTCCGCATCATTGTATGTCACATACTGCTCCTTACAACCGCTGAATGATGCCGCTGCGAGTAATAATGATGTAATATATATAGTTATCTGCTTCATATCCTCATGTTTTATCTATTGCTTTCATTAGGCTGGATCTGTGAGCCGGGAGCCTCAAGTTCATTCTTAGGAATCGGCCAGACGAACAGAGGATTGCCGGCATCTATCTTAAGTGAGCTTCCCTCCGGCTGAGATGAAGTCTGAGGTTTTCTCTCGAATCCCATATTCCATCGCTTGAGGTCCTGAAGACGGAAGCCTTCCATATAAAGTTCCCTTACTCTCTCATCTGAAATAGTCTGGATCCAATTACCGGCATTGACTGATGCTGCTGCACCGCCACTGTGCCTTGCACTGCGCAATGCTGTAAGGTCTGCAGACGCCTTTGCCCACTCTCCTTCCATACAATAAGCCTCGGCACGAATCAGATACTGCTCTGCAAGACGCAACGGTTTAGGCTTGCTGACATGATAGATCAGATTAGTTATGAATGTCTCGTTTCCAAAATACTTGGTCAGAAGCGGCCATGTAAGTCCATGGGCATAACCTGTGGAAAGATTCGTAAAATATGCATTATATCTGGCATCGTTGCCGGCATAGAGCTTCAGCACCCAGTCGGACGGAACATAGTCCGGATAGTAATACACATAGTCCGTATTGAAGTTAAGGAAGACCTGACCAAGATAACCTCCGTAAGAAGTGATAGTATAATCCACCATCCAGATAATTTCTGTGGAAAGGTCATTAGTCCACATATAATCCACGAAATTATATACTTTCTGAGCACCTGTAATCGGGCTTACGCCGGAAGTGTATGAAGACGATGTCGAGAGAGCGTAATGTTCATCATCGATAAGCTTTGAAGAATACTCGATGGCTGTCTTGCTGTCATTCATATAAAGCGCGACTCTGGCACGAAGGGCATTCGCAGAAGCATATGTAAAATATGGTGCGCTATATCCGTATTCCGCATCCTTAAGAAGATCTTCAGCTTTCTTCAAGTCCCGGATCACAAATGCATACGAATCCTTAAGGCTTGAACGCTTGAGAGGTTTGGTTCCGAAGTATGTGGAATCAAGAGCCACACCAAGTTCATTGGAAGCCGACTCATCATCCTTATAAGTCTTGCAGAAGCACTTGATGAGTTCCGAATAAGCCATTGCTCTGGCGCAATATACCTCTCCTGTGTAGTAGTCCAGATATGTAATCTCACTGTCATCTGTAAGAGATTCACGAAGGGAGCCTACCTTGTCGAGATAAAAATTACAGCATCCGATCACATAATAGAGTGACCCATAGACAGATGATATCTCCGAATTTGTAGAACGGATATCCCACTGCCAATGATTTCCATAAGTATTTGAATTTCCCTGAACGGCATACACGAGATCAGCCTGGATATCCGGCAGCAAGGTCAGATATCCGCTGTATAGGGAGCCGCTCATCAAAGCTGAATAGATACCGGTAAGTGTCTGCTCGGCATCTTTGAAGGTCTGCATGCCCTCGCTTTCAAGGATGGCGTCATCTGGAAATTTCTCCAGACATGATGCCAGACACGAAGTCATGGCAATGACTGCAGAGACCTTTAACAATATATTATATATTTTCTTCATCATATTTACTGCATCTGTTAGAACATCAGGTCGAGTCCGAATGTGAACTGGCGCGACATCGGATACTGCGCCGCATAAAGGTTGCTTGTTCCTTCGGGATCAAGACCGGAGAAGTTTGTAAAGGTCAGAAGATTCTGAGCCTGGGCATATACCCTGAGTCCCCTGATCACCACTGTCTTCTTAAGAAAATCTGCAGGAACATTGTATGAAAGCATCAGATTCTTCAGACGGAGGAATGAAGCATCCTCCAGAAGACGGCTGTCAAACTCGGTATATACTCCATGGCGAGGTATATCAGTAATGTCGCCAGGATTCTTCCAACGGTCAAGAAGACGTCGCGACTGGTTATATGATGCAAAACGTCCGTTCGACTCATCGAAATAGCGGTCATTGTTGATCATCCACCTGTCTGCAACCCAGCTGAACTGAGCGCTGAGGCTGAGCCCCTTCCATGAAAGTGCTGTTCCGAAACCGCCCTGCCATGGAGCATGATAGCTCTTGCCTATCAACACTTTGTCTTCGTCACGAAGTTCGTTGGTAATCTTTCCGTTCCTGTCATACCAGAGGGCATCACCGTTTGCGGGATTCACACCTGCGTACCTGTTGATATAGAACTCGCCAAGAGGATGACCGACAACAAGTTTTGTACTTGTGTTGGAAAGTTCATACTCCTGGATTCCGTTATAAAGCTCAACGATCTCGTTTGCATTATATCCTACATTGGCATTGATGTTCCATGTAAAATCCTTCACCTGAAGAACAGTTGCATTTACATTGAGTTCCACGCCCATGTTCACCATAGTACCTACATTGTCCCACTTATAGCCGAAACCGTTAGACTGAGCATAGGACATCGGCACCATCATAAGCATATCGGTAGTCCTCTTCGCATAGAACTCCAGATCAGCATTGATCCGGCTCCAGAAGCCGAAGTGGAATCCGAGGTTATTTGTCCATGTATTCTCCCATGTAAGGCTCTCGTTACCTGGCTGAGCAGGAGCAACACCAGAATCCCCGCCATAGTCGGCTCCGCCGGCAATAAGTGCAAGGTGCTCATAGTTAGGAATTTCAGAATTTCCTGAAGTACCTGAACTGAAAGAGATCTGACCGTTTGTAAGCCAATCACGGCTATCAGCCATAAAGTCTTCGTTGCGTAGATTCCACATAAATCCTACAGCACCAAAAAGACCCCAACGGTTGTTGGATCCGAAACGTGACGACCCGTCTGTACGGAGAGAAACTTCTGCGTAATACCTATCCAGGAAGTTATACTCGGCACGGCCGAAGAAAGACATGCGCGAATAATCAGACGCTGCTGTACTGTCCCATGAAGTAGCTCTGGTTCCCATAGAGATATCTGTGAGCTTATCATTGGTCTGCCCCTTGGTAACTACGCTGAAACGCTCATAATGATAGTCCTGCCACTCATGGCCCAACAGGAAATTGAAGTCATGGATATCATCGACATTGAAACGGTATGTCAGCGTATTGGTCCATTGAAGATTCATTCCATCTGTCGAACTGCGAGATGCTGTGCCCTCGCCAAGATTCGGCGCATAACTTGGGAACGACTGACCGAAACCGGTAGAATGTGAGTAGTCGATACCGAACTGTGTCTTGAATAACAGGTTCTTATATATATTGAACTCAGCAAACACAGTCGAGAAAAGCTTATATTTTTTGTAAGACACCGGATTGTTTTCAAGCCACTCAAGAGGGTTCTGTCCCTGACCCTTCCATGAGCCATCATTAACGGATGCAAGCGAACCGTCCGGCATATACGGATTCCAGTAAGGAAGCATGAATCGGGCAGCCGATATAGGTGTCACAAGTGCATAAGCTCCTTCATCAGCCTGCTGGATATTCTGGAAGTTGAGCATCGTGTTGGTTCCCATCTTAAGCCATTCAGACATCCTGTGCTCGAAGTTGAAACGCATTGAATAACGCTCGAAAAGAGAACCCGGTGCGATACCTTCCTGATCGAAATAACCTCCTGAAAGATAATAGTTCGTATTCTCATTTGCACCCGACACAGCCACTTCATGACTCTGGAGCATCGCAGAGTCATTGAATACCACATCCATCCAATTTACATCAATTGTAGAAAGATAGTTATAGTTCTGTCCTGCAGTCATTCCGATTTCCTTTTCATACCGGATACGCTCTGCTGTATTCATAAGGTCCCAGTTTCCATGAGCTATTGCAGACCATCCCATCTGCATCCTGTAACTGATGTTAGGGCGATCCATATTACGTCCACGCTTGGTGGTAATTACAATCACACCATTAGCTGCACGGGCGCCATAAATGGATGTTGAAGAAGCGTCCTTAAGCACAGACATGCTCTCGATATCCGCAGGATTGATCGTATTGAAGTCAGATGCGGAAATCTCCACACCATCAAGGATATAGAGAGGATATGTTCCGGAATTGATGGAATTGGTTCCTCGTATTGTCATTGAAGCGGAAGAACTTGGCTCTCCTGTATTGGACAGGACGGTAAGACCGGCCACCTGACCTTGAAGGGCCTGATCGAAAGCTGCTGTAGGCGTGCTTTCCAGTTTTTCAGACTTGACAGTCGATACAGAACCGGCTACCGTACCCTTCTTACGCACACCATAGGCTATGACCACCACATCGTCAAGAGTCATGCTCTCGGACTGCATCACCACATTATGGACAAATTCACCGACTGCCGGCACTGTCACTGTCTCATCCCTGAATCCGATACTTGTGAATGTCAGCAGCGTACCTGGAGCTACCTCAATCAGATAATCTCCATCCAGAGAGGTAATAACACCATCCGAAGGGCCTGCCATGACAGCAACACCCATCATCGGAAGCCCGTCATCGGCTGAAGTCACCACTCCGCTGACCTTCACAAGGGACTGTGCATCAGCCACGAGTCCTGAAGCGAAGACCATAAGGATCTGGACAAAAAGTTTCTTCATATAATTCATTGGGTTACGTTATTTTCAAAGCGCGCAAAGATAGTGTAATTCCATCTAAAAAACCATAGCTTCAATAATAAAAGAGGGTGTATTCCTTGGAAAAGTCTCAGAATACACCTTCTTCAGAAAGTTACAGCAGATCCGTCCATCCGGCCACATCCGGAACTTCCTTGTCCAGGAAATGAAGCACATAATATCCATCGCCATGGCTATCAACACATGATGCAAAAGATGAAGGAGAGAAGCCATATTCCTTACCGACATCGACAACATTGGACTGATCATCATAACCCAGGCTGACATCGTGGATGGAATATCTCGGACGATACATATATGAGACGGTCCTTCCGTCATACCCGAGGAAATCCGCTTTTATCTCAGAATCCGACTTAGGCGCAGTGCAGTTCTTCATTTTGAACGCACGGTACAGTATGTTGCCTATTCCGGACCTGACGCCATAAGGCTCTCCTAATGATATCCGGGCAGGATCGTCGGACATTACAGAATACAGCAGATCTGTAGCAGCATCAATATGGCCGTCGTCTGACGAAGGCTGGATCAGATAGAGCGAATCATATGAATTGGTATTGGACATTGCAGAGGACCGCAACACAGACAGCAGTCTGACACCATCGACCGGAGTAAGGTAATCCATACGGACGTCCATGTAATACATATAGGAATCCGGGCGATATATTTCTCTTCCTGCCAGAGAATTATAGACCTGGGCCATGGTCCTCCCGTCAGCCGCCGCCTTATATCCCCTTTCATACCCGAAAGATGCTGTCGCTCCCAGCATAGTATGAACATATATCTGCATCGTACCGCAAATCTTCTCCCAGCATTCACCGGAATGACGGTTACGGACCGAAAGCACTACGTCGTGAAGTCCTGCAGAATGGCATGTGCCGACATCAGGAGCACACATCCTTATCCTCCAGCACCTGACTCCTGCCTCTAAAGTCTGATCAAGCATATACACTTCATTATCAGAACTGTATCCTCCCTTCCAAACCGGACGCATTTCCGCGGACACACATTCTGAAGAAGCTTCCGGGACAGGAGCCGGTATGGCACGTCCGTCATCAGTCCAGATTCTGTCTTCATAACAATCGCGGACGCTCTGTTCCACTCCCGGCAAGGAGAACAAGGTGTAATCATCAATCCTGCCATAATCATCCATGGAAACTATCGATTTAAAAGGATCTTCAACATGGAATACACGCGAGCACACATTGACCTGACTGCATCCACGTGCCCTCACCTCTACATTGTACATGTTCCCGGGCACAAGCGACACGCCATCAGAGGACAGCCTTCCTATACCCACATCAAGTCTTCCCTCAGACGCCTCACTTATGATATATTCCGAGCCAGTCACGACAGGCCAAAGCACCTCTTCACAAACTTGTCTATCGACATTTTCCAATCTGTTTCCGTCATTGTCCAGATAAGCATAGGAAAGTCTCTGAAATCCACCGTCCGGATTCAGATTTATCACTCCGGGAGTAACTTCAAGACGAGGCGGCATGACATCAAGTTCTGTTTCAAACCTCTGAGAGCCGTCAGCATTTGAAAATGCCAGAGTCACACATCCGGCAGATCTGGCGACAACACGGAAAGTAGTATCATTGACCCTCTCGACTTCCACCTTGCCGTCCACATCGCAATTAAGGCTGACAGGCTTTTTTGAATCAGGCACCCCACGTGCAGTGACCATTCCATATTGGGAAACGTATTTCGGAGGGATATCCCAGCCTGCAGTCATTACACCAAGCCGGGCAACCGTAACCGTGGAATGATCGACGAGCCCACCGTCCCAGGACACAATCTTCAATGGGAGGACACTGCCGACAGGAGCATCTGCAGAAGCATGGAATTCCAGGCAGAAGTCAGACATTCCGTTCTCCCCTTTCACCAGGACATCCGGGTCGAACACATAGCTCAGCCCGGCACTCTCAAGGGCTTCTTCATCCAGTTCCATGCTCCAGTCATCCGGCAGAGGCTGTGAAGAAGTAACCCCTGATGTCGCTTTATGATAATGGACCATTACCTTTTCCGATTGTCCCTGGTATATCACATACGGTCCTTCCAGAAACTTGAGCACACGGGTATCCTTCCAGTTCTCCCCTCTTGTGACCTCCCAGCAATCACTCAACATATTCCTTTCCGAAAGGTTAAGGATAACATCATAGACGGAATTCCTCTTCAGACTGAAATCAGACGTATTGTCACAACCGAGATAAAAACGGTAGGTAAGGTCTCCGGAATATCCGTTTCCCGTATTTTCACGTCTGGCATTCAGCTCCACATATGTGCACAGATCGCCGTATGGAACTCCATCGATGAGCGATATGCTGTCATACACCTTTGCAGCAGGATATTCATTATCAGGAAGAAGTGCACCCTGATTATTCTCGGGGAGATAAAACACAAGAGTGGTATCCTGAAAGTATCCCGGACCCGGTCCAAACTGGGATACAGGCAGTGACCCATGATACGCATCCCTGTCATTAAGATCCGGATTATAATCGGACTCTTCCCAGACATCATCCCTTCTCGCCGCCCTGCTTCCCTGAGGTCCGAAAGGACAAAGAAGGCTGTTGGCCTGGCGCATATATATGCTCTCGTTGCACAGATTGTAAGCATACAGACCCGAACCGGCTCCTTCGAGCATCGTATGAAGTATCCTTATCCTCACCTTTGCAAACAACCTCTCCACATCCACCATGACAGGAAGGTCATCAGCCCCTACGTGTACGGCTTTTCCACACATCGGTATTCCAGAAAGAGCCACCTCATCAAACGTAGCCAGCCTGTAGGTCATCTTCTCCACTTCACGTTCATCTACAGGGAACCTTCCCGTCATGTCCCCCATATTGACAAGAGCATATATGGTGTTGCCTCCGGCAGCATTTACCCACAATTCCATATCCGGCACTCCGTCCTGATAATGACACACATCAATCAACTTACCTTCGGCGGAATACGAAGCGAGTGTGACACCGGTAACCAATGTCTCTATCGAATCCTCATCCAGAATGCTGCGGGTAGCATGGCCTGGTTCCTCCCCTGTTATCGAGGTGCTCACCTTCACAGGAATGAGTCCTTCTGCAGCACTCACCCTCTTTTCAAGATGAGCACTTTCCCTGACACATGCCGCCAGAAGCATGGCAGCCAGCAAGCCTGCAAACCCTCTCATAGCAGCTCATATTCTGAAACATTCTTCAAGCCTGTGAGCCCGAAATACGCTTCCACAATATCACCTTTCAGATATACCTTCTCACCAAGCCGGGACGGATTGTCCACAAGATTAAGCCAGTCACGCACTGTCCCTGTGGGCAGCTGTACCGCAATACATGACTCACGGGACACGGTGCTTGACTTCGGTCCCAGAAGGAGATTGGTCCTCGACTTGAAAGGTTCCTCAAAAGAAGCTGAAGACGAGGTCAGATCACCACCTACTATATAGCCGCACACCCACACATCCTGTTCTCCAGAAGAAGCCATGGCCTGCGAGACAGTCAGGGCGTCTGACTTGGAGGCTCCCTTTGACGAATCAGCGCCCCCTATGACATAGGAGTCTGATATCCAATTTCTTGCAGTATCCACCGAGACTGATATCCCGCCCGAAGGACGCGATGATTCGCTTGAAGACACACCCACCTTGAGGGTCAGGACCTCGTTACTGCCCAGAACACGGGTGGCGAGCACCTCATCCTTGCCGGAAGAGTTCAGCACCAGCGACACCTTCCCCGGCTTGAAATAGGCTATACGTTTCTCTGAATAACCGTACACAAGCTTGCCTTCCGCCGACTTAAGCATCAGTATTCCGTCCGGGTATGCTGTCAGGAATCCGGGATCGGTCCGAAGCCTTATACCGGAATTCATCTGGACACATAACAGCCTCACATCCACGCACCCTCCTGCCTTCACAACGACACACTGTTCGTCACCGAACTGAGGCTGACTGAAGGCCGGCCTGTTGAATTCACATGAAGCCACACTGACAGTATAACTCCCGGCCGCTACACTCATCGACTCTGGTGCATCACCATACGCACCTTCATACACAACCGTTCCCTTGGAGTCGGTCACACTCAATATAAAGTCACTTGTGTCCGGGATTTCACTTTGAGATTTGGTGTAAGGTGCACTATCCCCACTGAAGGATATGCGCAGCTCCCCGTTTCCAGAATCAGCTCCTCCGAGAATATCGCAGGAACCGGTAAACAGTGTCGTCGGCAGCCAGACCAGAACGGCAAGCAATAAGTTTTTCCTTTTCATATCGTTCTCCTCATTTACATTTCTCCGCAACATTGCGGACAGACAAATGTATCATGAGACAACGACAATCATTTTAAAAAAAAGAAAAAGATTTTATTTCTCTTTTTTATGTTCGATTTTTCTTTTTTTTATCCTCTGTCTCGAGAAAAATGTTATAAGATGACGTGTAACCATGGGGCGAGCACCTGGTGCAGGCCGAAGAAGGTCATTTGGACAGAAAAACGCCACCTGTCGTCAATAAAAGCCCGGTTTCTTTGACGTCGCTATCAAGAACTTCTTCCATCAGACTAATATCGGAACACCTCCTTTTCCAACTGAATTCTTATCTTGACCATATCTGACGACACGACTTGCAAGCATCACCGTCATCGGAACATACGGCCTCCGGTGACTGCAGATCAAGTGCAGACCCGTACTTACCTGCAAGGCCAGCTCCGACTTGACTGTCGCCTGTCCATCACCCGGAATTTCCACCCCATGATCCGGGCCTCATTATCTATTTCTCCAAGTGTCCGGGTGACACAATCTCCCGTGTACACCTTGCTACTGCCACTGTGCGGATTTGTAGCCCGAAAACTGCGCAGGACTACAGATACAGGATCGGCACCACTGTGACGAGTTTCAGCCCCGAAACGACACAGTGGTACCGTAAAACACACAAATCCGAGGATTATCGCCACTACTGTGACGAGTTCAGGCGCAAAAATGACACAGCGGTCGTCACATGGAGAAATACTGCAGTCGTCGGATAGGGCTGCCTGCAGGACCTCGTATCTGACACTCGCTGACACGGCACAGGGAAATCTGCATGAAACCTTGTGTCCATAAATAAGCTCGATTTCAGGTTGATCCGCTTGTGCGACTTGAGCCCATGACACGGTACCATTGCTCATGTTTAAAAAAAATTCACGGGACAGTCACATCACTGCGACTGTCCCGCTACTTAACCTAAACTTAAACTATGAAAAACTTCAGTGCAAATATAAGCATTTTATATTATCCTTCAACATTAATCACCCTAATTTTTGCATATTTCAGCAGAAGAATCTTTTCTCCATGTGCGTCAAAGGCTATTTTTGCCTTCAGATCGGCAGGATTTCCAGAGATCTCCAGAATTTTTCCAAGACCGAAACGGTTATGTTCAATGCGCTGTCCTGCACGTAATTGAAGCACTGGGGTAGGAACAAAATCTGCATCGGAAACTCTTTGAGGAACTATCTGAGGACGTCGCATCGGAGTCGGCTCCGTCTTATGCTGCAACGGCTGCGCCGGACAAGGTGGCTGCCCTGTTGAACGACGGACAACCTCCGGTCTTGAAGACTGGCCGTACCGGTTGGCGGATCTGAAAGTACTCCCGGATGTTCTTCCCCAATAACCGGATGAGGATCCAGTTTCAAACTGCGATTCATCTTCTTGCATATCAAGAGGGTTGGCAATAAAACTCTGATCCACCTCCCGTACAAAGCGGCTCGGAGAATTGGACTCATGCTTTCCGTTTCGGGTTCTGGTCTGTGCAAAGGACAGCTGCAGCATCTTCTTGGCGCGTGTCATGGCAACATAGAAAAGACGCCTTTCCTCCTCCACTTCAGTCTCTGATGCAAGGAATCCTCCCGAAGGGAAAATATTTTCCTCCAGTCCGGCCACAAACACATAAGGGAACTCAAGCCCCTTGGATGAATGCACTGTCATCAAAGCCACCTTGTTCGAACTCTCGTCATCATCTACATCCACGGCACTGAGAAGTGACACATTCTCAAGGAAATCATTCAGATACACAGTAGGCAGATCAGATTCCGTCAATTCCACTCCATCTGCGACCTGCCCGTCAGCCTGCATTTCCTCAAACATCTCATTATGACGCTCATCAACATAGTTTTTCACACTATTCAGCAGCTCTTCGACATTCCCGGCCTTTGACTGGCCTTCAATGCTCGTATCACTCTTATAAAGCATGAATAATCCGGAATCCATGGCCAGCGCCTGAGCGACAACATATGCATCCTCCTTCTGAGCACGAACACATAATGAATTCATCTTCTGGCAGAAGTCCCTTATCTTACCTATAGCAGCCTGTTTCAGACCGAATGTATCAAGGTCGTCTGCAAAAGCCGCCTTGAAAAGTGACACCTTATGAACAGATGCAGCCGCAATGAGAGCAGCCATAGAAGTATCACCTATTCCTCTGGCCGGCTTGTTTACTATCCTCTTGAACGATTCGTCATCATTAGGATTGACAGCCAGTTTGAAATAGGCCATCATATCCTTTACCTCTGCCCTTTCGAAGAAAGAGTTACCCGAATATATCATGTAAGGCACATTGCGCCGCCTGAGGGCCTCTTCAAGCGCACGGGACTGGGAATTCGTCCTGTACAAAACAGCGAAATCCTGATACTCAGAATGTTCAGACCTTACCGTAGCAAGAATCTCTGAAACTATCATCATGGCCTCCTCCTGCTCAGTATAAGCCTTGATAAGCCGGATCTTCTCACCTTCGTCGCCCCTCGAGTAGCACTCCTTGGGAATTCTGGCAGAATTTCGGGCTATCACCGAGTTGGCAGCATTCACGATCACCTTGGTAGAACGGTAGTTCTGCTCCAGGCGGAAGATGTGATGCTGAGGATAGTCCTTCTTGAAGTTAAGGATGTTCTCGATCTTGGCTCCGCGGAAAGCATAGATGGACTGCGAATCATCACCCACCACACAGATGTTCTTATGGAACTGGCTGAGTTTCTTGAGTATAAGATACTGCGAATAATTCGTATCCTGATACTCGTCCACCATAATGTAGTCGAAACGTCCGGCAATAGACTCTAGGGCAGCCGGATTATCGCGCAGCAAGATGTTCATATTCAACAGGATGTCATCGAAATCCATGACCCCTGCCTGGCGGCATTTCTCATTATACCTCTCGTATATGTCCACAATGCGCGGTTTCTTTGCAGCCGCATCATTCTGAAGCGCCGTGGCGCTGCGACGATATGCTGACGGAGTCACCAGATTGTTCTTCGCCATGGATATGCGCGAGAGCACATCCTTCGGCTTATACACCTTCTCATCGAGCTGAAGCTCCTTCAAGCAGGTCTTTATCGCGCTGACAGAATCGCTCGTGTCGTATATCGTGAATGACTGGGGATACCCCAAAGACTCGGAAAATTCCCTGAGAAACCTGATGAAGACTGAGTGGAATGTGCCCATGTAAAGCCTTCTGGCCCTCTTTTCTCCGACCATCAGGGCGATCCTCTCCTTCATTTCGGAGGCAGCCTTCTTTGTGAATGTCAATGCAAGTATTCTGGCGGGATCTCCGCCTTTTGAAAGTATATATGCAATCCTGCTGGTCAAGACCCTTGTTTTTCCCGATCCTGCACCTGCAACTATAAGCACCGGTCCTTCCACACAACACACAGCGGCTTTCTGCTCACTGTTCAGACCCTCTAAAACAGCTGTATCCTTCTTTTCCATAGCGGAGACAAAAATAGATAAAACATCGCAATTACAATAAACTTTTTGCAAAAAGATTCATGCTGGTAAAAAAGGCGGATTTTACTTCGTAAATACCCAAAAATTGTATAACTTCGCGGGCGCATTTTGAAATTTTACTCAAAAACGGTTTATATAATGTCAAACAACATCTATTTGAAAAAGGGTCTTGACCTTCCGATAAATGGAACGGCAGCCCAGACCACCAGAAAGGTGATCGTTCCTGACGTTGTGGCCGTGAAGCCTACCGATTTCAGAGGTGTCGTACCGAAACTTCTGGTAAGAGAAGGCGACAAGGTCCTCGCCGGCACACCGGTTCTGGCAGACAAGATGTCTCAGAACATCCTCTTCGCTTCTCCGGTAAGCGGAACTGTGGCCGAGGTTGTAAGAGGCGAAAAGAGAAAGTTGCTTGAGGTACGCATCAAGGCCGATGCACAGCAGGAGTATGTTGATTTCGGAGTGAAGAAGGTTGCCGAAATGACTGCAGAGCAGATCAAGGAGGCGATTCTCGCTGCAGGCCTCTGGCCAGCCGTCACTCAGAGACCATACGGCATCATAGCCGATCCTGAAGTGAAGCCAAAGGCCATCTTCGTATCAGCATTCAACACCGCCCCTCTTGCAGCAGACATGGAGTATGTCCTCAGGGAAGACTTTGAGCATATCCAGACTGCGATCAATGCTCTCGGAAAGCTCACAGACGGAGGCGTTCACTTTTCGCTCAACTCCGAAAACTATTCCGGAACACCTTTCCACAGGATCGAGAATGCAATCCAGCACACCTTCACAGGCAAGCATCCTGCAGGAAACGTCGGTATACAGATCCATCATATCTCACCGATCCGCAAGGGAGAGACAGTGTGGACAGTTTCCCTTCTCATGCTCGCTGCCATAGGAAAGCTTTTCAATACCGGCAAGTATGACCTGAAGAGAAAGATCGCCGTAACCGGTCCTAAGGCAATCAATCCGGCATACGTGGAAGGATATCCCGGCATCGCGATCAAGGATCTGGCTGAGTTCTATAACGCTCAGGAGAACCTGCGTTTTGTCAGTGGAGATGTCCTCACAGGTACAAATGTAGGTGCCGACGGTTACCTCGGTTTCTTTGACAATCAGGTCACCATCCTCGAAGAAGGCAACAAGTACGAGCTTCTCGGATGGGCAAAGCCTGTAAGATGCAGTCAGTTCAGTTCATCACGCACATATTTCTCATGGCTCACCCCTAAGAAGAAGTATGACATGGACACCAACCTTCACGGAGGTCCGCGCGCATTCGTCCTGAACGACGTCTACAGCAAGGTGCTTCCTATGGACCTCTATCCTGTATACCTGCTCAAGGCATGTCTGGCAAACGACATCGACAAGATGGAGAAGTTCGGCATCTATGAGGTGCTTGAGGAAGACCTCGCCCTCTGCGAATATATATGTCCGTCAAAGATCTACATCCAGCAGATCATTACAGACGGTATCGCTCTCATGTTAAAGGAAATGTGCTAAAAAGCTAAGAATATGAACGGATTAAGAAATTTTGTAGATAAAATCAAGCCGACCTTTGAGAAAGGCGGCAAGCTCGGATTCCTTCATTCGACATTCGACGCTTTCGAGACATTCCTCTTCGTTCCCAACACCGTGACACGCCGCGGCGCTCACGTAAGGGACTGCGTCGATCTGAAGAGAGTCATGATCATGGTAGTGCTTGCCCTTGTTCCTGCAATGCTTTTCGGTATCTGGAACACCGGTTATCAGCACAGCCTCGCTTTCGGCCTTGAATGGGGCTTCTGGGACATCGTCCTCTATGGTCTCATCAAGGTGATTCCACTTTACCTCGTATCATACCTCGTGGGCCTCGGCATCGAGTTCGTATCTGCTCAGATCAAGGGCCATGAAGTGAATGAGGGCTACCTCGTTTCAGGTATGCTCATTCCGCTTATCGTACCGGTGGATGTTCCTCTCTGGATGCTGGCGATCGCTGTAGCATTCGCGGTCATCATCGGAAAGGAAGTGTTCGGTGGCACAGGTATGAACATATGGAACCCTGCACTCCTCACACGTGCATTCCTGTTCTTCTCATACCCGAGCAAAATGTCCGGTGACACTGTATGGGTAGGAGGTCTTGACAAGGCTGCAGCAGTGGACGGGTTCTCTGGAGCGACACCTCTTGCAGACCCGACATTCGCCAATCTCGAGCCTAAGTTCATGGATATGGTCCTCGGTACAATCCCAGGCTCTGTGGGCGAGACTTCCGTAATCGCAATCCTGCTGGGAGCGATCCTCCTCATCTGGACAGGTGTCGCAAGCTGGAAGATCATGGCATCCTCCGTCCTCGGCGGACTCGCAATAGGATATCTCGGATATGCAGTAGGAGCCACAGACCTCCCTGGTTACTATCAGCTTGTCATGGGTGGCTTCCTTTTCGGAACCGTATTCATGGCTACCGACCCTGTAACTTCTGCCCAGACAGAATGCGGAAAGTGGATCTACGGATTCCTTGTAGGTGCTCTTGCAGTCACAGTCCGCATATGGAATCCTGGTTACCCTGAAGGAATGATGCTTGCCATCCTCCTCATGAACACATTTGCTCCGCTTATCGACCACTACGTGATCGAGGGCTCCATAAAGAGAAGGAACAAAAAGGTAAAAATCGCTTAATATATAAAGGTATGAATACAAACAGTAATACATATACAGTGATATATTCGATCATCCTTGTAGTGGTGGTCGCTGCGGTTCTTGCCTTTGCGGCAATGTTCCTCAAGCCGACTCAGGATGCGAATGTCAAGAAGGACACCATCGGTCAGATCCTTACGGCTGCAACGGTGGAAGGAGATGACATTCTTGCAACATACAAGGAGGAGATCGAGGCTGCCATCCTCGTAGACATAGAAGGAAACAAGGTCGGTGAACTCGACATCGAGAGTTGTGAAGTATATGACAACTCTGCGCTCAAGAGACAGATTGCAGCAGATAACAAGGAACTTCCGGTATACATATTCAAGAACGGCATAACAGTGGTTCCATGCTACGGAGCCGGCCTGTGGGGCCCGATATGGGGATATATCGGATTCGACAAGGATCTTAACACAATCAAGGCTGTACGTTTCGGACACAAGGGAGAGACTCCTGGTCTGGGTGCAAAGATTGCAGACGAGCCATGGTTCGCCGAATCATTTGCAGGCAAGACAGTCGGCACGGGTGAAATCCTTTTCGAGGTGACGAAACCGGCTAACCGCCAGACCGTAAACAACGGAGTGGATGCTATTTCCGGAGCGACAATCACATGTCAGTCTCTCGGAAGGACACTCAACCAGTGGTTCGGATTCTATCAGAACTATTTCGCAAAGAACGGAATATCTGCAGAGGACGTGAAGGACCTCGTAATCAATGTTGAACCAGTAATAACAGTGGAGGAATAAGATATGGGAAACATCAAGGAAACATTTTTGAATCCGATATTCAAGGGCAATCCGATTTCTGTCCTTGTCCTCGGTATCTGTTCTTCACTTGCAGTTACTGTACAGCTGAAGGGTGCGTTAGTGATGGGCCTTTCAGTAATAATAGTAACAGGAATTTCAAGCCTTATATGCTCACTTCTAAGGAACACGATTCCTAACCGAATCCGTATCATCGTGCAGCTTGTAGTTGTGGCAATGATGGTGATCCTTGTGGACCAGGTGCTCAAGGCATATGCATACAGTGTAAGCAAGACTCTCTCTGTGTACATCGGCCTCATCATCACCAACTGTATCGTGATGGGACGTATCGAGGCTTTCGCTCTCGGCAACAAGCCTTTCGCATCTCTGATGGACGGTCTTGGAAACGGACTTGGCTATGCTATGATTCTCGTAATTGTGGCCTTCTTCCGTGAACTTCTCGGAAGCGGAACCCTCTTCGGATTCCAGATCATCCCACAGGCTTTCTACGACCTTGGATACATGAATAACGGTCTGATGATCCTCCCACCGATGGCCCTCATCCTCCTAGGATGCGTCATCTGGGTACAGAGGTCAATCCAGAAGGACCTTCAGGAAAAATAACACATAACTAAAGAAAACTATGGCAGATTATATTAGCTTATTTGTAAAGTCGATCTTCATCGACAATATGATATTCGCCTACTTCCTTGGTATGTGTTCATACCTGGCGGTATCAAAGAATGTGAAGACTGCAAACGGCCTCGGTATAGCCGTAATCGCTGTGCTTCTGATCACTCTTCCTGTAAACTGGCTCCTCAACGAGTACATCCTCAAGCCGGGCGCTCTTGCATGGATGGGCGAGAAATATGCGAGCCTTGACTTGAGCTTCCTCAGCTTCATCATCTTCATTGCAGTCATCGCTGCAATCGTTCAGATCGTGGAGATGGTGGTGGAGAAGTTTCTTCCGAACCTCTACTCGCAGCTCGGAATCTTCCTTCCGCTTATCGCAGTGAACTGTGCAATCCTCGGAGGATCGCTCTTCATGCAGGAAAGAGATTTCGTAAGCATTGGTGAGCCGGTTGTCTATGCTCTCGGTTCAGGTATCGGCTGGTGGCTCGCCATCGTGGCTCTTGCGGCAATCCGCGAGAAGATGGCATATTCACACGTACCAGCAGGACTGAAAGGCCTTGGAATCACATTCATCACTGTGGGTCTGATGGGTATCGCATTCATGACATTTATGGGTATTCAGCTTTAATATAGGAGGAAAAGACTATGCAGATGACTATACTTTTTGCTGTGATCGTCTTCGTGATCGTCACACTCATCCTGGTTGCGCTTCTCCTCTTCATCAAGACGAAGCTGACACCTTCAGGAACAGTCAAGATAAACATCAACGAGGGAAGCAAGGTCGTTGAGGTCACACCTGGCGGAAACCTTCTCTCTACCCTTGCGGAACAGAAGATATTCCTTCCTTCAGCATGCGGTGGAAAGGGAGCATGCGGACAGTGCAAGTGCCGCGTGACCGAGGGTGGCGGAGAAATCCTCCCTACCGAGGTAGGCTTCTTCAACCGCAAGCAGATTGCAGCCAACTGGCGTCTCGGATGCCAGGTA